>NZ_JBBALW010000021.1:0-40051 GCF_040402835.1 Flavobacterium sp. | reverse complement strand
TAAAATTAAGGTTTTTATTCTTAACTTTTTATGCGGGTAAAGTTAGCATATCCAAAGAGAAAATTCATTTTAATAATTTTAACAAAAATAGTATCTTTATAGCATTAAAAAAAACAACTGTAAAATGAAAATTAAATCCATAGCTCTTCTAATCGCAATTCTAATTAGTGCGGTCTCGTGTGTGAGTACAAAATCGACCTTAAAAAATGTAAATGATAAAGCATCAATTCCACAATTGACTGCAAATAATACTTTTGTAATTACACAATTTAGCAATGACCCTAAATATGGTTATAATAAAGATTACCCCATCAATGTTTTTTATAGAAATACCAAAGACGAAGCAATCAACCCACAACGCTATTTGAATGCGTTGACTGGGCCTAAAGGCGAGAAATTATTCTTTAAAAAAATAGAGGTTTGTTGTCCGTTTCCTACAAAAAACAGTGAAATGGGTGGCGGTTTTCTTGCTATTTATGAAGTAACTTGGGTTGGACTAAAACAGCCGGTAAAACTCTATTTGAATAGTTACGAAAAAGGAGATTTGCTCGTGCCAATTGGATTTGGACTAGTTAAATAAAAGACGAATAGATGATAGACCAAGAAATGTCGAAAGTTTTAAAGTCTCAAGATAGAATTTAAAAAAGACAATTCCAAGCATTCATAACTTATAATTCATCATTCATAATTAATTTCCCATTTGCGCCTTTCGAGTTAAAAAATAGGATGCACCAACCGTATTGACAATCCAAAACCTAAATATGCACAACTAAAACATAACAATTCATAATTCATAATTCATAATTCATAACTATATTTGCAGCAGCAATAAAATCATACTATGAACATACATACAATTCCACAAATAAAACATTCTAATAGCGGTAACTTTTTTCTATTGGCAGGGCCTTGCGCTATTGAAGGCGAAGAAATGGCTTTGAGAATCGCTGAGAAATTAGTAGGAATTACCGATAAATTAGAAATCCCTTTCGTGTTTAAAGGGTCGTTCAAAAAAGCAAATCGCTCTAGAATTGATAGTTTTTCAGGAATTGGAGATGAGAAAGCCTTGAAAATTTTACGAAAAGTTTCTGAAACTTTTGGGGTTCCAACGGTAACGGATATACACACCAATGAAGATGCTTTAATGGCTGCGGAATATGTAGATGTATTGCAAATACCAGCTTTTTTAGTGCGCCAAACCGATTTAGTTGTGGCCGCAGCCAATACTGGAAAAGTAGTAAACTTGAAAAAAGGACAATTCATGAGTCCAGAAAGTATGAAACATGCGGTTCAAAAAGTATTGGATTGTCACAATCAAAATGTGATGGTTACCGACAGAGGAACGATGTTTGGGTATCAAGACATGATAGTTGATTTTCGTGGAATCCCAACGCTGCAACAGTACGCAACTACCGTTCTCGATGTTACCCATTCGCTGCAACAACCCAATCAAACAGCGGGAGTTACCGGTGGTCGCCCTGACATGATTGAAACCATTGCGAAAGCTGGAATTGCCATAGGTGTTGACGGTATCTTTATCGAAACACATTTTGATCCTGCCAATGCAAAAAGTGACGGAGCCAACATGTTGCATTTAGATTATTTTGAAGCCTTGATGATCAAATTAGTCGCAATTAGAAAAACGGTAAGTTCGTTTTAAGAAATACCATTAATCATAAAATACATTTATAAACTAAATTAATAGCACATGTTTAATATTACACCCACTGAATGGATAGGTTATTTAGCATCTCTAGTACTCATGATTTCCTTTCTTATGAAGAATATTATCACTTTAAGAACTATAAATTCTGTTGGTGCTATTCTTTTCATTGTTTATGGATTTATGTTGGAAACCTCCTGGCCGATAATAATTACTAATATTTTTATATTTGGTGTAAATTCTATTTATTTAACAAAGCATTTCACCAATAATAAAGGTGCTTAAACTCAAAAATTTTATTCTTAATATTGGAATCGCTATTTGAAAATACATCAAAACCTATTTATTTCAATGTACCCGATGCAGAAATCGTTTATTATCCGCATTTTATTGATGTGATACAATCAGATTTATTATTTCAAGAATTACTTCAGAGCATTCCTTGGCAGCAAGACGCCATCAAAGTATATGGAAAAGTTCATGCTCAACCCCGTTTAACAGCACTTTTCGGCAATGATGGAAAATCGTATTCCTATTCTAATATAATAATGCAACCCCATTCTTGGAATACGGTACTTTTGGATTTAAAACAGAAAGTAGCAGCCGTTTCAGCAACCGAATTCACAACTCTATTACTCAATTTGTATCGCGATGGAAAAGATAGCAACGGTTGGCATGCCGATAACGAAAAGGAATTAGGGAAAAATCCTGTAATTGCGTCACTTAGTTTTGGAGCAGAGCGGTACTTTCATTTGCAACATAATAAAGACAAAAATTTGAAATTAAAAATTCTTTTGGAACATGGAAGTTTATTATTGATGAAAGGAACAACACAGCATTTTTGGAAACACCAAATTCCTAAAACCGCAAAGCCTATTGGTTCGAGAATTAATTTGACCTTTCGTACTATTGTGTAAATTACACTAATTATTTAGGGATTAGTCCTTTTTTTATTGCATTAATTTGAAATAACGAGTAGTATTACTACATTTATAAAAAAAATGAACGAGATAATCCATTATTTTGAAACAATATCTTCGGTACACAGAGCATTGATTTTGACAGGAGGAATTGCTTTTTTCTGGTTGGTAGAAACAATAAATCCTTTATTTATGCTGAAATATAAAAAATGGCAGCATGCAGGAATCAACATTTTCTTTACGATAACTACTATAATCGTGAACTTCTTGATGGCATTTATCTTGCTTTGGACTTCTAAATGGACTGTAGAAAATCATTTTGGAATTTTGCAACTCGTATCGGGAATAAATACTTGGATTTATCTGATTATTGGATTGCTATTGCTGGATTTAATAGGGGCATATTTGGTTCATTTTGTAGAGCATAAAGTAAAGTTTTTATGGCGATTTCACCTAGTGCATCATTCGGATATTTGGGTAGATACAACTACTGCGAACCGCCATCACCCTGGAGAAAGTATTGTCCGATTTGTATTTACAACATTGGCAGTTGTTATTGTAGGTGCCCCAATGTGGATGGTTTTTTTATACCAATCGGCTTCAGTAGTGCTTTCGCAATTCAACCATGCCAATATTACTTTACCTGTTAAAATTGACAAGTTACTAAGTTATGTCATCGTTTCGCCAGACATGCATAAAGTGCACCACCATTATATTATGCCGCACACCGATAGCAATTATGGAAATATATTTTCAATTTGGGACAGACTTTTTGGAACATTTTCAACGATTAAAAGAGATGACATTGTCTATGGAATTGATACACACATGGAATTAGAAAAAAATAATAGAGTCGGAAATTTATTGAAAATACCATTCCAAAAACTGCAATCATTTGGAAAACAATAAAAAATTAAAAAAAGTAATTGCAACTTAAAAAGGTATTGTTTTTTTTATTAATATTGAAGTATAAAAACAATTACTAACTAAATACATCACCGAATTTATTTTCAAAATAATGAAAAAGAGTAAAAATATTGAATTAACTTGGGCTCAAAACGAAAAATTGATAAGTTTAGCTTTAGAAGAACGAAATCCTTTTGAAATAATTAAAAAGGAATTTGGATTGGGAGAAAAAGAAGTTCTTGAAATTATGAAAAAGAAACTTCCGACAGATAAATTTGAGTTATGGAAAAAGAAAGCAAATGCTGGAAAGCCAAAACCAAAACCAATTAAAATTGACGAATTCGACGAAGACTTAGACGGTAAATATTATATAAAAAATAAACTTGATTAGATTAAAACTCCTGAAATTAAGGAGTTTTTTTGTTATAGAGATTTATAAACTTGGAACGAGCAAAAGGATTTGAAAAAGTTAAACACAAATTTCACAAATTATCACAAATTTTTTATTTAGAAAATCTGTAGAAATTTGTGACAAAAAAACAAAGTGCAGCTTCAAAAAATTACACATAGAAAGATTATAAACCAAAACTGGCTACTAAAATAAAAGCATAATAAATCTTTGGATTTACCGTATTTTGAAGATAATTTCTTTATTTTGCGCTCAAATAACAAACTATGAAAAATTCAATTATTGCCATTTTCTCTCTATTTATAATATCTTCTTGTAGTAAAAATGGCGATGCCAACTTACAAATTACAGGAAATATCAAAGGGTTGCAAAAAGGAACTTTGTATTTAAAAAAATCGGGTGATAGCACGTATGTTACTTTAGACAGTATAAAAATTGATGGAAAATCGGCATTTGAAAGCAATATAAATTTGAAATCACCAGAAATGTTGTACTTATTTTTAGACCGTGGAGAAACGAATTCTGGAGACAATAATTTGATGTTTTTTGCAGAGCCAGGAAAAATCAACATCGCTACCGAACTGGAATATTTTTATTCAAAAGCAGTCGTAACAGGATCCAAGAACAATGAATTATATGAAAATTTCAAGAAAATAAGTTCCAAATACAACGACCAACAATTAGAACTTACCGTTGCAAAAATAAAAGCGTTAAAGAATAAACAAACCAATTTAATTGCTTCAATTGATGAAAAATCCAATGGCATATTAAAGAGAAAATACCTTTATGCAATTAATTTTGCGGTAACCAATAAAGAGTATGAAGTAGCGCCTTATATAGCTATATCTGAAATTAATGATGCAACGATTAAGTATTTGGATACCATTCAAAAATCGATGTCACCAAAAGTTGCAAAATCAAAATATGGTCTGATATTAACGAAATATGTAGCAGATAGAAAGAAATTGTAGCTTTTTTTGGGCATGCCCCTTCGTAAAAACTTCGGGTCAGGTCGTTCGCTGCAATTTCTGTTGCGCTTTGCTCCACAGAGGATTTCCGCTGCCACCCTTCATGCGAGCAACGGTATTTTAACCTTAAATTTTCTATTTTATCAATTTGAATTTATTTCAGATTCTAATTTCAAATTGCATCTGGTGCAAAAATAAGTTGGGTTTACAAAAACTAAAAATAACAAGCACTTCAATATGTGTTGAACCAAAACAGACATTTTTTTAGTGCATTCAATTATCAATTTGTTGTTTATTATTTAATATGTTATTTCATAATTCTACTTTTTAAGTAGTTATTTTTGGTTTTTATTCATTTTATGAAAAAAATACATAAAGTAGCAGTTATTATGTCAGTTTATAATACTCCATTTAATATGGTAAAAAGGGCTATTGATTCGGTATTAAATCAAACTTTCCAAGATTTTGAATTATTAATAATTGACGATGGAAGTACTAATGGCTCTAATCAATCAATTTTAGAATATGCAATTCTAAATGAAAATAAAATTACTTACATACGTCATAAAAATTGTAGCCAATCGGAATCAATAAACCGAGGGGTTTTACTTACTAATAGTGACTACATTACAGTAATAGATGCTGATGATGAATACAAAACAAATCACTTGGAATTGTGTTTGTCTGAAATAAATTCGTTGGATCTTATTGCTTCAACAACAGAAACGGTTGTAAATAAAGAATCGGATTATTATGTGCCAGATCGTTTTAATCCAAATGAAGTTGTTCATGTGGATGATTGCATACTTTTCGCAACTTTATTTGGAAAAAAAGAGGTATTTAAAAACTTAAATTTTATTAATATGTACGGAGCTGACGCTCATTTTTACGAACGTGCAGAAAAAATGTATTTTGTTGATAAGTTGGATTTAAGAACTTATATATATTACAGAAATAATCCAAATAGCATAAGCGCAAAAGTTAAATCAAATAATTTGAGTTAATTGAAAATTCCTCCAAACCTTCAATTGTCAAATAAACTTATATTGGGGTGCCATATTACGGGTGTTTACGATGTAAATAGAAATCAAGTGCTTTTAGATGACGATTTTTCAATTATTGAAAAATGGGCCGAATCAATTTCAAAATTGAATCTTCAAGCCATTATTTTTCATAATAATTTTTCTGATTCAACGCTATCAAAATACCAATCTAACCATCTTATTTTTATTAAAATAATACATGATATTCGTTTTAATCCAAATGTTTTTAGGTATTCTTTATACTGTCAATTTTTAAATAAATACTTCGATAAAATAGATTCCTTATTTGTTACAGATGTTTCTGACGTTCTGGTTTTAAAAAATCCATTTATCCAACCTTTATTCGTCGAAAATTCTGATTTTGTTTTTTGTGGTGACGAACAAACGATTTGGAATAATGAATGGATGCAACTTCACGGCTCCCATTTAAGAACTCGTATAGATGATTACTCTGAAATTGAGTCTGCATTTCAATCACATCAATTATTAAATTGTGGAATAATAGGTGGTAATATTCAAATAATCAAACCCTTAATCGAATCAATTTGGAAAGTCCATGAAGCTTATAATTTTGATAATACCACAGCCTTTACCGGAGACATGGGTATATTTAACTATGTTTTACGAAAATATTATTACCAGAATGTAATGCACGGAACTCCTGTAAATTCAAAATTCAAAGCCTATTTTGATGGTGGCTCCAATTGGTTTCAGCACAAGTAGATTACCATTGTGTCAGAATGTCATAATTTTAATTATTACTTTATATTGAAAACTGACAATTATAACGTAAAGATACAATGGCACAAAGATTGACTTAAGGAAATTGAGTTTAGAAATTAAAATTAAATTTAAATAGAATTAAAATGGGTAAAATAATTGGAATTGATTTAGGAACAACCAACTCTTGTGTTTCTGTAATGGAAGGTAATGAAGCAGTTGTAATTCCTAATGCAGAAGGAAAAAGAACAACGCCATCTGTAATTGCTTTTGTAGAAGGCGGTGAAATCAAAGTTGGAGATCCTGCAAAAAGACAAGCGGTAACCAATCCAACGAAAACGGTTGCTTCTATCAAACGTTTTATGGGACATTCTTTCGCTGAAATTACAGCTGAAGCCAAAAGAGTTCCGTATTCTGTAGTAAAAGGAGACAACAATACACCTCGTGTAGATATTGATGGTCGTTTGTATACGGCACAAGAATTGTCAGCAATGACACTTCAAAAAATGAAAAAAACGGCTGAAGACTATTTAGGTCAAACCGTTACGGAAGCAGTTATTACTGTTCCAGCTTACTTTAACGATGCACAACGTCAGGCTACGAAAGAAGCAGGTGAAATTGCTGGTTTGAAAGTAATGCGTATTATCAACGAGCCTACTGCTGCTGCGTTAGCATACGGTTTAGATAAAAAAGGAGTAGATCAAAAAATTGCTGTTTACGATTTAGGTGGTGGTACTTTTGATATTTCTGTTTTGGAATTAGGAGACGGAGTTTTTGAAGTATTGTCAACAAATGGAGATACACATTTAGGTGGAGACGATTTTGACCAAACAATCATTGACTGGTTGGCAGATGAATTCAATGCTGAAGAAGGAATAGATTTGCGTATTGACCCAATGTCATTACAACGGATTAAAGAAGCTGCTGAAAAAGCGAAAATCGAATTGTCATCTTCTGCTGAAACAGAAATCAATTTGCCTTACGTTACTGCTACGGCTTCAGGACCAAAACACTTAGTTAAAAAATTGACAAGAGCTAAATTTGAGCAATTGTCGGATTCATTAGTAAAACGTTCTATGGCACCAGTTGCAAAAGCGTTGAAAGATGCAGGTTTATCTGTTTCTGATATTGATGAAGTGATCTTAGTTGGTGGTTCTACACGTATGCCAAAAATTGCTGAAGAAGTTGAAAAATTCTTTGGTAAAAAAGCGTCAAAAGGTGTAAATCCTGATGAGGTTGTGGCAATTGGAGCGGCTATTCAAGGTGGAGTTCTTTCTGGAGATGTAAAAGATGTATTGTTATTGGACGTTACACCTTTATCATTAGGAATTGAAACTATGGGTGGTGTTATGACTACATTAATTGAGTCGAATACAACTATTCCAACAAAAAAATCACAAATATTCTCTACAGCTGCAGATTCTCAACCAACAGTTGAACTACACGTTCTTCAAGGTGCAAGAACCATGGCAGTTGATAACAAAACTATCGGTCGTTTTAACTTAGACGGTATTCCACCAGCGCCAAGAGGAGTTCCTCAAATTGAGGTTACTTTTGATATTGATGCGAATGGTATCATCAAAGTTTCTGCAACAGACAAAGGAACAGGAAAATCTCATGATATTCGTATCGAAGCTTCTTCTGGATTGACATCTGAAGAAATCGAAAGAATGAAAAAAGATGCTGAAGCAAATGCTGGAGCAGATAAAATCGCAAGAGAAAGAGTTGAAAAATTGAACGAAGCTGATGGAATGATTTTCCAAACGGAAAGCCAATTGAAAGAATTAGGTGATAAATTATCTGATGACAACAAAACAGCAATCGAATATGCATTGACAGAATTGAGAATGGCACACCAGTCTCAAGATATTACAGCAATCCAATCAGGATTAGACAATATCAATGCAGCTTGGAAAGTAGCTACAGAAGCTATGTACGCTCAAGGAGAACAAGGTCAGCAAGCTGAAGCGCAACCACAAGAAGCGCAAGGTGACAATGTTCAAGATGTAGACTACGAAGAAGTTAAATAAGTAGAGAACTCACGCTTTTGTCGTGATGTGAATCGCTTATCCCGCTTTTTAGTGGGATTACATAACAAAAGAGGCTGTTCGATAAGAACAGCCTCTTTTATTTTTATAACTACTTTTAGTAGATTTCTAATTTTTATCTCAATTTACTTTTTATTGGGATCTAAAGCCATATTAATTCTAGATATCAAATCGAGTACATGATATTTACTCAATCGGTCAGTCATTTTTGAAACGGACAATTTTAAATCATTTTTTAAATTGATAAGCTGACCTCTAACAATAGAAGGCAAATCGGTTTGAGCTAGATTGACAGTTCTAGTATTATATCCGTAAGTTACTCCCACAGGAACAGATCTTACAGTTGCTATTCGAGGATTTAGTAATTCAATCATCTTATCGACGTATAACTTTTGGATATTTCTTCGGAAGATATCAATAGAATTTTTGTTTTTCAATTCAGTGAAAATTCCTTTATTCAAATCATTCATTAATTCATCTATTGAATAGTTGTCTTTATTTATAGAGGATGATTCTAAAAGTCGAACCATTCGATCTCCTGCAAACAAGCTATTTAGTGTAGCATCCTGCATTGCTTTGATAGCTTCAACACCATTTTCTGGATTAATCTTTGAAAGAATGCTTTGGTCTAACAGCCATTTAGGAGTATTAAATAATTGTGTGTTCAAGAATGTTACGGCATCTTTTTGAATGCTCTTTGGAACGACTTGGAATTGGTCACCCGTCATATCATATGTTTTTGGACTATCATAGATTCCACCAACATTTTTAGTAACGTGACCCATATATCTTCTAAATTGTCCAGTAAGTGCGCCGTACAGTTCGTCAAGTTCAGCGTAACTTTCTCCATCTTCTTTAGACCATTTCAATAAATTTGGCAGAATTCTTTTTAGGTTTTTAATGCCATATTCAGAGGCTCTCATTGCATTGTCACCAATATCTTCTGTTTGATATCTAGGATCGTATGGACTAGATTCAGACCCAAACCATAAACGACGGTTTTTGTAAGCTTCCTTAGTCATTTCATTTAAAAATGCTTTTTCTTCTGCTTCAGTTTTTGTATCTTCAAAATACGAGTAACCCCATTTAATAGCCCATTTGTCATAATCTCCAATTCTAGGAAACAAGCTAGTAACGCCATCTTCTGGTTGCGCTACATAATTAAAACGAGCGTAATCCATTATAGACGAGGTGTGTCCGTTTAACCTTTGGTATTCTTTATCTCTTAATTTTTCAACAGGAGTGGCAGAGCTTGCTCCCATATTGTGACGCAATCCTAATGTATGACCCACTTCATGTGAAGAAACGAAACGAATTAACTCTCCCATTAATTTATCATCAAACTTTTTATTTCTTGCAGCTGGATCTACTGCGGCAGTCTGGATCAAATACCAGTTCCGTAATAGACTCATGATATTGTGATACCAGCCAATATGGCTCTCTAAAATTTCACCACTTCTAGGATCGTGAACATTTGGTCCATAAGCATTTTGAATATCTGCTGCAAAATATCTCAACACAGAAAAACGGGCATCTTCTAAGCTCATTGTTGGATCATTTTCTGGCCAATATTCTCCGCGAATTGCATTTTTCCAGCCTGCATTTTCAAAGGCAACCTGCCAATCGTTTATACCTTGCTTGATAAATGGTTTCCATTTTTCGGGAGTGGCTGGATCAATATAATATACTATCGGTTTCAAGGGCTCGATTAATTCTCCCTTTTTTTGTTTTTGAGCATCCTCTTCAGATTTTGGCTCTAAACGCCATCTAACTGCAAAAACTTTGGTATCTGATTTTTGAGATTCTTCTTCAAAAACATCAAATTGATTTGCGAAAAATCCAACACGAGCGTCAAATTCTCGTTTGCGCATCGGTTTTTTAGGCAATAAAATCATTGACGTATTTATTTCTAACGTAATTACTCCCGCATCCAAAGCAGCTGGTAAATCAACTCCAATTTTCGGAGTTGGTGTTGTGTTAATTTTTGGTGGTGTGGTAGTAAATGTTTTTACACTTCTAATTTCAGTATTTATTGGAAAACTACTTATTTTAGAGATAAATGATTTGTCTTTTTGAAACGTTTGAATGTTTAATAACTGTTTTTTAATTGGATCTAACGAAAAAGTTTGAACATCAGCATCAAATGTTGGTGTTAAATCAACTACATAGCCTGTGATTTTTCCTGACTCATCTTTTTTATATGCAAGTACATCATAGTTTCCAATAATTGGATCTGAATTGGAGTTTTTAACTGCTTGTGCCATTGGTTTGTCTTCATCGGGAGACATAATAACATAAGTAATGGAGCGAAGGAGAATATTATTGTTCAATCCTTTTTCCCATCGAACTACTTGCCTATTGATTTCTTCACCTCCAAAAATCCCACCTCCTGCGGGTGTTTTAGAATATCGAGTAATTGTCATAATTTCACTTCCTAATAAGGATTCGGGAATTTCAAAAAGATATTTATTGTCTATTTTATGCACATCGATCAATCCTCTTTGAGTTATTGCGGTTGAATCAATTACTTTTTTGTAAGGCTTAGGCTCCTTCTTAGTGTCGCTTGGTTTGGCATCCATTTTTGCAGCAATAGGAACTTCTGCGTTAGTTTTTTTTCTGTTTTGAGCAAATGTCTCTGAAGACATAAAAATTAAGAGGAATAAAGTAAGTAGGGACAGTGTTTTTTTAAGCATCGGTTAAATCTATTATAGTTAGTGATTACAGTAAGTGATGGAACTAAGTATTTTCTAATTATTTCTCATCAGTTTTCAAATCTATTAATATATTTTGAATATGTTGCTATATAACATGCGATTTTGATTAATTAACAATTGTTGAATGATTGTTAATTTAAAATCGGGGTTGCTGTTTTATTTAAAAAAAATTAGTAAGGACAAATAAATCAATAAATTGTTTTAAAAATGGTTTTACACCTTAAATAACGATAGTTTTTAACAAATTGTTTTTTTGTTTAATTTTAATTTAGCTTGCTTGGGGCTTTCATCTAAATTTTACTTTAACAGTATCCAAAGGTTTAGAGATTTATTTTTTTTTTAAAATTTTAGTATAGTATTTCAACTTAAAACTATAGTTTTTATCTATTAAAATATTTTTTTACATAGATAGAACTTTGTAAATTTGTATTATAAATTATAAAATTAATTACAATATGGAAAATAAAACAAACCCGAGCACTACATCCTACAACGTGAACGGAGAAAGCAAATGCCCTTTTTCTGGTGGTGGTGGTACTCATGCGAAACAAGCTGCAGGATCTTCTCCAACAAACCGTGATTGGTGGCCAAATCAGTTGAAATTGAATATATTACGCCAACATTCTTCGTTATCCAATCCAATGGGTGAGACGTTTAACTATGCCGAAGAGTTCAATTCTTTAGATTATGTTGCTTTAAAACAAGATATCAATGATTTAATGACTACTTCTCAGGATTGGTGGCCGGCCGATTATGGTTTTTATGGTGGATTATTCATAAGATTGGCGTGGCACAGTGCCGGCACCTATCGTATTGCCGACGGTCGTGGTGGATCTGGTGCAGGAACGCAACGTTTTGCTCCATTAAATAGCTGGCCAGACAATGCCAACTTAGATAAAGCACGTTTGTTATTGTGGCCTATCAAACAAAAATATGGTCTAAAAATTTCTTGGGCTGATTTATTTATATTAGCGGGTAACTGCGCCTTAGAGTCGGCTGGTTTTGAAACTTTTGGTTTCGCTGGTGGACGTGAAGATGTCTGGGAACCAAACGAAGATATTTATTGGGGTTCGGAACGAGAGTGGTTAGGCGACAATCGTTATAATGGCGAACGCGAATTAGAACAGCCACTTGCCGCAGTTCAAATGGGATTAATATATGTAAATCCAGAAGGACCCAACGGAAATCCAGACCCAGTATTGGCAGCTCATGATATTCGTGAAACTTTTGCTCGTATGGCAATGAATGATGAAGAAACGGTAGCTTTAAGTGCTGGCGGACACACATTAGGAAAAACCCACGGTGCAGCAAATCCAGATAAGTATGTGGGTGTAGAACCAGCAGCAGCAGGTATAGAAGTGCAAAGCAAAGGATGGAAAAATAGTTTTGGAACGGGAAATGGTGCTGATACAATTACCAGTGGATTAGAAGGTGCATGGACTACAACGCCATCTAAATGGAGCAATAATTATTTAGAAAACTTATTTGGATATGAGTGGGAATTAACAAAGAGTCCGGCAGGTGCACACCAATGGAGACCAAAAAATGGGGTAGGAGCAGGGTTGGTTCCCGATGCACACGACCCAACAAAAAGTCATCAACCGTTTATGTTGACGACCGATTTATCTCTAAGATTTGATCCTGCATATGAAAAAATAGCAAGACGCTTTTTAGCGAATCCAGCTGAATTTAATGATGCATTTGCTAGAGCTTGGTTCAAGTTAACACACCGTGATATGGGTCCAAAAGCACGCTATTTAGGATCTGAAGTTCCTACTGAAGAATTAATTTGGCAAGATCCTATTCCAGCAGTAACACATCAATTAATTGACGAAAATGATATAGCTTCGTTAAAAGCTACAATTTTGGCTTCAGACTTATCTGTTTCACAATTGGTAGGAACAGCTTGGTCAGCAGCATCCACTTTCCGTGGTTCAGACAAACGTGGTGGTGCCAATGGTGGTCGTCTTCGCTTGGAACCTCAAAAAGATTGGAAAGTTAACAATCCATCGCAACTACAAAAAGTACTTAATACGCTTGAATCCATACAAAAAGATTTTAACAGCGCTAATAAAGGAGGCAAACAAGTTTCAATTGCTGACTTAATTGTATTAGGAGGAAGTGCAGGTATTGAAAAGGCAGCAAAAAATGCAGGCCTCGATGTAACAGTGCCATTTAAATCAGGACGTACCGATGCATCGCAAGAACAAACGGATGTAGAATCATTTGCAGTTCTAGAGCCTCAAGCAGACGGATTTAGAAACTATGTTAAAACAAAATATACCATTTCGGCAGAAGAAATGCTTATTGATAAAGCGCAATTATTAACTTTAACAGTACCTGAAATGACTGTTCTTGTTGGAGGTATGCGAGTTTTAAATACCAACTTTGATATTTCTCAAACGGGTATTTTTACAAAAAATCCAGAGTTTTTAACTAACGATTTCTTTGTAAATGTTCTTGATTTGGGCACAACTTGGAAAGCGGTTTCAGAATCTGATGATGCATTTATAGGCACCGATCGTAAAACTGGCGCAATCAAATGGGTTGGAACACGAGTAGATCTTATTTTTGGGTCTAATTCAGAGTTAAGAGCGATTGCAGAAGTTTATGGAAGTGGCGATGCGCAAATGAAGTTTGTTATTGACTTTATTGCTGCATGGACCAAAGTGATGAACCTTGACCGCTATGATTTAGTATAATTTAATTACTATCTAATTTGTTTTTAAGAAGGTGATCTGGCAACAGTTCACCTTTTTTATTTAATCAATTTTTGAGCTTCTTCAATTTAAATATCGCTAAGTTTTATATATTTGTTTTTATAATTTATCAAAGCGTTAATTATTTAAATTAGTCATACAGAATAAATACCATGAATTTCTCCAATTTATTTCGAAAAAAAACAGTTCAAGACATATTAAAGCAAGTAGCTAAAAACGAAGCCGACGGACATAATTCTCTTGGTAAGCATTTAAAAACTAGAGATTTAGCTGCTTTTGGAATTGCTGCAATTATAGGTGCTGGAATTTTTAGTACGATTGGAAAAGCAAGTTTTGATGGTGGTCCCGCTGTAATTTTCTTGTTTCTATTTACTGCAATTGCGTGTAGTTTTGCCGCTTTTGCGTATGCTGAATTTGCGTCGATGGTACCTGTTTCGGGAAGTGCGTATACCTATTCTTATGTTGCTTTTGGAGAATTAATCGCCTGGATTATTGGTTGGGCGTTAATTATGGAATATGCAATTGGAAATATTACAGTTGCCATTTCGTGGAGTGATTATTTCACTAGTTTAATGAATAATATTATAAATAATTTGAACCATAAATATGATTTGCATTTGCAAGTTTTAGCCGATTGGGTTCAAATGGATTATTTGACCGCTTCCAATGGTTTCAAGGATGCAACGGCTTTAATGCAAAGCGGAAAATCCTTTGAAAATTTGAGTTCAGGAATGCAAGCGGCTTATACGGCTTGGACGACTTCTCCAGTAATTGGAAACTTCCACATTGTTGCAGATTTACCTGCCTTGGGAATTATTGTTTTAATTACGGCATTGGTATATCGTGGAATGAAAGAGTCACGAAATGCAAGTAATGCAATGGTTTTAGTGAAATTATGCATCATTTTATTGGTAATTGCTGTCGGTGTTTTTTATGTAGATGTTGACAATTGGCAACCTTTTGCACCAAATGGCGTTGGTGGAATTTTGAAAGGTGTTTCTGCTGTATTTTTTGCTTATATTGGTTTTGATGCCATTTCTACAACTGCTGAAGAATGCGAAAATCCACAACGAGATTTACCTCGTGGAATGATGTGGGCGATAATAATATGTACGGTTTTATACATTGCAATTGCATTAGTACTCACTGGAATGGTTCATTATTCTGAACTGAATGTCGGAGATCCATTATTATTTGTATTCGAAAAATTAGATTTAAAAGTAATGTCCGCCATAATTGGTGTTTCTGCGGTGATAGCAATGGCGAGCGTTTTATTGGTATTCCAAATGGGACAACCTCGAATTTGGATGAGTATGAGCCGTGATGGATTGTTGCCGAAAAAATTCTCAAGAGTGCATCCAAAATTCAAAACGCCATCGTATGCAACGGTTGTAACAGGATTTGTCGTAGCCATTCCAGCGTTGTTTTTGAACCTTACAATGGTAACAGATTTATGCAGTATTGGAACTTTATTTGCGTTTGTATTGGTTTGTGCGGGGGTTTTGGTATTGCAAAATAAAACAGATATTCCTCGTGGGAAATTCAAAACGCCGTACGTGAATTCAAAATTTGTTATTCCAGTTTTATTAGTGGCAGGATTATTTTATGCTTTTAAATACAACACTAAAAGCACGATGGATTTCATTACTAATGAAAAGAAAATTAATAGTCCTGAGGATATTGTAACTTCATTGGACAAAACACAATCGGAATTGGTTTATTCCTATTTGGCTGGTTTTGATAAAAATAACAGCACCACTTCGCAACCTGATTTGGAAGTTATTTTGAGCAAATACTATGATAATAAAACGCAGTATGAAGCGGTTATTAAAGCATTACCAATTTCAGATTCTCAAAAATTTGAAACGGGTTTCAGTCTTTTTAAGCATAAAATTCCAATGTGGATTTTCATAATTACCTTGTTAGGATTAACAGTTTGGTCGTACCGTCAAAATTTATCGCTAATTCCGTTATTGGGATTAATTTCTTGCTTGTATATGATGGCGGAACTAAGTGTTTGGAATTGGATTTATTTTACGATTTGGCTTTTGATAGGTTTAGTAATTTATTTTGGCTATAGCCGAAAAAATAGTAAACTAAATACAACGGAATAAACACAATTTCAATACTATTTAAAAAATCCGTTTTGATATTTTCAAGGCGGATTTTTTGTTTCTAAAATATCTTAAAATTTCAATTTTCAAATTCCCACATTATAACTATCTTTGACCACTTAAAATAAGATACCAAAAATGACATTATCGCAACTACTTACGCCATCAATTGAAAAAGCAATCCAATCGCTATTTGATGTAGCAATTGACAAAATCGAATTTCAATCGACACGCAAGGATTTTGAAGGAGATATTACGATGGTAATTTTCCCCTTACTGAAAGTTATAAAAAGCAATCCCGTTGAATTGGGAAACAAAATCGGAACCTATTTAGTAGAAAATATCTCGGAAGTTAAAACGTATAATGTGGTTTCTGGGTTTTTAAATATTGTGATTTCAGATGCATATTATCTGAAATTCTTCAATGAAATAAAAGACAATCCTAAATTTGGTTTTGTAACTCCAAATCCAAATGAAGCAGCGGTTATGGTCGAATATTCTTCGCCAAACACTAATAAACCTTTGCATTTAGGGCACGTTCGTAACAATTTATTAGGATATTCTGTTGCCGAAATCATCAAAGCATCAGGAAAAAAAGTGTATAAAACGCAAATCGTCAACAATCGAGGAATTCATATTTGCAAGTCAATGTTGGCGTGGCAAAAATTCGGAAACGGACAAACTCCAGAAAATTCAGGATTGAAAGGCGATAAATTAGTTGGTAATTTTTATGTTGCTTTTGACAAAGTCTATAATGAAGAAATTGCGCAATTAATGAGCGAAGGAAAATCGGAAGATGAGGCTAAAAAGCAAGCGCCAATTATCCTTGAAGCACAAGAAATGCTATTGAAATGGGAAGCTGGCGATGCTGAAGTTATTTCACTTTGGAAAACGATGAACCAATGGGTTTATGATGGTTTTGCAATAACTTACAAGAATTTAGGCGTTGATTTTGACAGTTATTACTACGAAAGCAACACCTATTTATTAGGAAAAGATGTCGTTCAAATTGGGTTGGAAAAAGGAATTTTCGAGAAAGATTCTGATGGTTCGGTTTGGATTGATTTGACTCCCGATGGTTTGGACAGAAAAATCGTCCTTCGTTCGGATGGAACTGCCGTATATATGACACAAGATATTGGAACCGCAATCCAGCGTGTAAAGGACTTCCCAGACGTTGGCGGTATGGTTTACACCGTTGGAAACGAGCAAGATTATCATTTTAAAGTCCTGTTTTTAATCTTAAAAAAATTAGGTTTCGAGTGGTCTAAAAACCTATTTCATTTGTCGTATGGAATGGTAGATTTACCTTCTGGTAAAATGAAAAGTCGCGAAGGAACTGTTGTCGATGCGGATGATTTGATGAATGAAATGACCGAAACGGCTCAGAAAATTTCCGAAGATTTAGGGAAATTAGAAAGCTATTCTGCCGAAGAAAAAGCCAAATTATATAACACCATCGGTTTGGGTGCCTTGAAATACTACATTTTGAAAGTCGATCCTAAAAAGAGAATCCTATTTGACCCCGAAGAATCCGTTGATTTTGCTGGGAATACAGGGCCATTTATCCAATATACGTATGCGAGAATCCAATCGATTATTCGCAAAGCCAACTTCGATTTTTATGCAAAAACAGCCATAGAAACTTTGCACGAAAAGGAAAAAGAATTGTTGAAACAATTGGAATTATTTCCGGAAGTAATTCAAAATGCGGCGCAAAATCACAGCCCTGCATTAATTGCCAACTACACCTATGACTTGGTTCGCGAGTACAATTCGTTCTATCAAGCGGTGCCTATTTTAGGTTCCAATGATTTGGTGGAAAAAATATTCCGAGTACAATTGTCTAAAAAAGTGGCCGACACCATTGCATCGGCGTTCCAACTTTTAGGCATTCAAGTTCCAGAGAGAATGTAGTTTTATTTTAAAATCGCATGGAGATTCCGATGCCATTTTCGGAGGAAGTTACGAAAAATTCTGGGTTTATTGAACTCGTGTTTTTAGAAATACCATTGTTGTAAGTTTCTACAGCTTCCTTGAGTTGCTTATTTCCTTTTCCTTCTAATATTATTCCTATTATCATTCCAACAGCTCCAATTCCGCCTACAGTCCAATTGGGTTTTACTCTATCATTATTTCCTGTTGAAAGTCCAATTGTATATCCAAAGGCGAAAGCACAAGGATATGAAATAACTGCTCCAATTGTTCTATTAAATTGAGCATCATTTAATTTCATAGCAATTTCCGAATTGTTTACTACTTTTTTAGCTTCATCTATGCTTATTTTTTTACCATTTTGATGAATTGCAATACCAGACCAAAAATCTTTTTCAATACTCAAAGGCGATTGTGAAAAACAAGAAATACTTATCAACACAAAAGTGATTACTAAAAATTTAACTTTCATAATTATTTATTTTTATTAATTTATACCTTTCAAATAAATTGAATTAATTATTAATTTCCAAATCTTTTTAAGATTTTAATTGTTCCAATAAATCAACTTTAATTTTGCTACTTTGAACCTTTGACGCTTTCCAACTTTATCTTATATTTGCATTTCAATAAACAAGTACAATTATGTTCGATAATTTAAGTGATAAATTAGACAAAGCGTTTCATATACTAAAAGGACATGGAAAAATAACAGAAATTAATGTTGCCGAAACATTAAAAGAAGTTCGCCGTGCCTTATTAGATGCCGATGTTAACTTTAAAATAGCAAAAGATTTTACTACAAAAGTAAAAGAAAAAGCTATCGGACAAAATGTATTAACGACTTTACAACCGGGACAATTATTAGTTAAATTAGTCAAAGACGAACTAACCGAATTAATGGGTGGTGAAGTTGCGGGAATTAATCTTTCTGGAGCGCCAACCGTAATTTTGATGTCGGGTTTGCAAGGTTCTGGAAAAACTACTTTCTCGGGGAAATTAGCTAATTTTCTTAAAACTAAAAAGAATAAAAATCCACTTTTAGTTGCGTGTGATGTGTATCGTCCTGCGGCAATCAATCAGTTGCACGTGGTAGGAAGTCAAATTGGTGTTGAAGTATATTCTGAATTAGGAAACAATAATCCTGTTGAAATTGCACAAAATGCAGTTAAATATGCCAAAGAAAAAGGGTACAATGTTGTAATTGTCGATACCGCTGGTCGTCTTGCTGTTGATGCTCAAATGATGGATGAAATTGCACGTGTTCACAAAGCAATTCAACCTCAAGAAACGTTATTTGTAGTTGATGCAATGACGGGACAAGATGCGGTAAATACTGCAAAAGCATTCAATGATATATTAAATTTTGATGGGGTAATCCTTACCAAATTAGACGGTGATACTCGTGGGGGAGCTGCTATTTCTATAAAATCGGTGGTTAACAAACCTATTAAATTTGTAGGAACTGGTGAAAAAATGGAAGCAATTGACATTTTCTATCCAGAACGTATGGCGGAACGAATCCTTGGAATGGGTGATGTTGTGTCGTTGGTTGAAAGAGCGCAAGAGCAATATGACGAAGAAGAAGCGAGAAAAATTCAAAAGAAAATTGCCAAAAACGAATTCGGTTTTGATGATTTCCTTTCTCAAATTCAGCAAGTCAAAAAAATGGGAAACATGAAAGACTTAGTCGGAATGATTCCCGGAGCTACAAAAGCAATGAAAGATGTAGAAATTGAAGATGATGCTTTCAAACACATTGAGGCAATTATTCATTCCATGACGCCAAAAGAAAGAACAAAGCCCGCAATTATTGATATGAAAAGAAAAACCAGAATTGCAAAAGGTTCCGGAACTAAAATCGAACAAGTGAATCAATTGATGAAACAGTTTGACCAAATGAGCAAAATGATGAAAATGATGCAAGGCCCTGGCGGAAAAAACATGATGAAAATGATGGGCGGAATGACGGGAGGAATGCCTGGAATGAGGTAGTTTTTTAAGTCAAATGTCTTAATAAAATGTCGAATGTCTTAAAGTCGAAAGTCGAAAGTCAAAAAAAACAATAACATACAACAACCGTTTTTAGCTTAATTTTTTCCGTTCTGTCAAGAACTTTAAACTTTAAACCTTAAACTTTTCATAACAACAACAACAACCGTTTTTAGCTTAATTTTTTCGTTCTATCAAGAACTTTAAACCTTTAACCTTAAACTTTAAACTTTACAAACAACAACAATGCAACTACTAGACGGAAAAAAAGTATCTGAAGATATTAAGGTCGAAATTACGGCCGAAGTACAAAAGATGAAAGACAACAACGAGAAAGTGCCTCATTTGGCTGCAATTATCGTTGGAAATGACGGCGCAAGTTTAACTTACGTTGGAAGCAAAGTTAAAGCCTGCGAAAGAGTAGGTTTTGAATCGACACTAATAAATTTGCCAAGTACGACTTCCGAAACCGAATTACTTCAAAAAATTAAGGAGTTAAACGAAGACGACAACATCGATGGATTTATAGTTCAATTGCCTTTGCCAGACCAAATTGACACTCAAAAAGTCTTGATGGCTGTTGATCCGAGTAAAGATGTCGATGGTTTTCATCCTGAGAATTTTGGTAAAATGGCATTGGATATGACCACTTTTATACCTGCAACTCCTTTTGGAATTTTAGAATTATTAGAACGCTACAATGTTGAAACCAAAGGAAAACACACTGTTGTTATTGGTCGTAGCCATATTGTAGGTCGTCCGATGAGTATTTTGATGGGAAGAAAGGGATTTCCAGGGAATTCTACCGTTACATTAACGCACAGTTATACAAAAAACATAGCGCAAATTACCACTCAAGCCGATATTATTATTACGGCTTTGGGAGTTCCAAATTATCTAAAAGCAGAAATGGTAAAAGATGGTGCCGTTGTAATTGACGTTGGTATTACTCGAGTTGCTGACGAAACTTCTGAAAAAGGATATGTAATTACAGGTGATGTTGATTTTGAAAATGTAAGCAAAAAAGCATCTTTCATAACTCCAGTTCCGGGCGGTGTTGGTCCAATGACCATTGCAATGCTATTAAAAAATACATTGTTGGCAAGAGAACAAAGAAAATTAGCTGGTAAATAATAATTAAGCCTTAAACTACTTTTTTTAAGGCTTAATTAATTCAATAATCCATTTCATTCTAATTTATTAAGTAAAAAAACAATATTTATATTTTGTATTCTAAATATATTTATTAGCTTTGCATTTCAAAGTACTTTAATTATGAATCAAAAGCATCAAGAAGATTTATCTCATATACGATCCATGATGGAGCGTTCCTCAAGATTTATTTCGTTAAGTGGACTATCAGGCGTTTTTGCAGGAATTTCTGCAGTAATAGGAGCGGTATATACTTTCTATTTATTAGATAATAATGGAATTAACTATTTTGATAATAATTTGAAATCATTCAGTAATTATTTAATTATAGAGTTAGCTATAATTGCTTTTATAGTTTTGTTATTGGCTTTTACTTTTGGAATATTTTTTACCATAAGAAAAAGTAAAAAGTATAATTTACCAATTTGGACGAATGCTACAAAAAACATGTTATTGAATTTAGCAATTCCTTTAATCGTTGGTGGAATTTTTTGTGCTTCACTTTTATATCATGGTTCTTTTGGATTAATTGCTCCAGCTACTTTATTGTTTTACGGTTTAGCTCTATTGAATGCTGAAAAATATACTTTTTCAGATATTAAATATTTGGGCTATTGTGAACTGATTTTAGGGTGTATTTCCCTTTTTTATCTTGGAATGGGACTTGTTTTTTGGATTGTTGGTTTTGGTTTTTTGCATATTGTTTATGGAATTATAATGTATAAAAAACATAAATAAAAGCCTAAATGGGAATCATTGATAAGTTAAATAAGGATTTTGAAAGCCGAGTTAGATTGGGTATTATGTCTGTGTTGATTGTTAATGACTGGATTGACTTTACAGAGATGAAAACGATATTAAACATTACAGATGGTAATTTGGCAAGTCATTCATCTGCTTTAGAGAAGGGAGGATATATTGAAATTAAAAAAGAATTTGTTGATAAAAAACCAAAAACATCATACCGACTAACTAATAATGGGCGAACTGCTTTTAAAGAACATATTAGCAGCCTTGAAAAAATAATGAGAACTAATAACTAATTTTTTTACCTTTTTACTTTGAAAAACAAAGTACTTTTAATATTTTAATTATGAAAAAACACCATTTAATTTTAGGCTGCACAGCCATTTTTTCTTTCCTTTTTTACAATGAATCAATTGGAGTTAATCTAGCTTTATTCGGAATTATATTGGCTATTTTGGTTTTTATACGATTCAAAAAAAAGAGTATTTTGATTAAGACATTATTTGTCTGTTCGCTTTTTTCTTGTTTTGCATTTGCTTGGTATGCTGACTTCTTTTCTTTTTTAGCATTATTCTTTTCTTTGATTTTTCTGCAATTTCAAAATGAAATTAATAAACTAAAAATCATTCAATCCATTCCAGCATTAATTATTACTGGAATCACTTCATTAGGAATACCTTTTTTATTCAATCAATGGTTGCCCCAAGCAAAAATTGATAATAATGGAACCAAAAAATTAATCGCGTATGTCTTAATTCCATTCGGTTTTATTTTGCTGTTTTTTATAGCTTATTCTTACGGAAGTGATACTTTTTCAGGATTATTAGACTATGAGTTGGATATCGATTTCTGGCCTTTAGTATTCATTACAATTTTAGGATTTTATTTTTCTTTCAGCTATTGGAATTACTGGGTTCCAGAATATTTATATTCTAAAAGCCATCTATTAAATAACGATTTTTCAACTGAAACGAAGGAAGATTTTACGCCTAGTTTTTCTTTTTTAGATATTGATTTTGAGCGTAAAAGTGGTGAGATTTCGTTAGTGCTTTTAAACCTAATGCTTTTGGTTTTTATAGGAACCTATAATTATGAGCAATTTTTCAAGGAAGAATTAACAAGTGCACTAAGCGCCGCAACTCACGATAGAGTAAACGCCGTGATTATATCAATAATAATGGCAGTTGGAGTGATTTTATTTTACTTTAAAAGAGGATTTAATTTTGATGCCAAAGCTAACTTTTTAAAATGTTTGGCTAAGATTTGGGTTATCCTAAATGCAGTATTAATAATAAGTTCAGTAGTGAAAAACACAGAATACATTCTTCATTTTGGGCTGACATATAAAAGGTTAGGAGTATACGCTTTTTTGGTTTTAACTCTAATTGGATTGGGATTTACGTTTTATAAAATTAAAAATCAAAAGACAAATGCTTTTCTTTTTAATCAGATGTTATGGTGTGTATATGGTTTGATATTGTTATGTAGTTTTATTAACTGGGGAAATATCATTACATCTTATAATATTTCTGTAAATAATGGAGTAGAACCCAAATTCTTGAAAACTTTAAATTATAATGAAGAATATCGTCAACAATATTTTCCTGATTCATCAATTCCTTACATAAATGATTTTGATAGTCATGGGGATGTAGAATATGAGCAAAACAAAAACTTCTTGTCAAAAGCATTGTATTACGAATTTATAAGTAAGAAGTAAAAAGGAAATCCCATTCTATAAGAATGGGATTTTTTATTTAATAATCTCCTCGATTTTTAAATCTTGGATCGTCTTTTTTGATAAATTCTGTTCTTCGTTTTACAGGTTCGATTTTTGGCAAACTCGCTTCATCTGTTTTGCTATTAGGTTCAATAAGTTGGTTCAATTCAAGGATTTCTGCATCGGTCAAATCACGAAATCTTCCCATTGGAATATCCAATGAAATATTGATAATTCGAATACGTTTTAGCGCCACCACATCATAACCTAAATAGTCCGACTTTCTACGAATTTGACGGTTTAATCCTTGTGTCAAAACAATTTTAAATATAAATTGACTGATTTGTTCTACTTTACATTTTCTTGTAATCGTATCCAAAATAGGGATTCCGTTGCCCATTCTTTCAATAAATTGCGCTGTTATTGGCTTGTTTACCGTAACTGTATATTCCTTTTCGTGATTGTTTCGAGCACGAAGTATTTTGTTTACAATATCGCCATCATTCGTCATAAAAATCAATCTTTCGCTAGCTTTATCTAAACTGCCAATTATGAAAATCTAAACGTTTTTACTTATCCACGACCTTCCTGCCGGTGGTCGGGCAGTAGCGACATCCTCTTGTGGCGGTCCCGAAGCGTCGGGACGCCACAAGAGATACAGCGAATGGCGGGGGAATGGTGAGGTAAAATGAAATCGTTTGCTCCAAAAGAAAAAACCATCAAAAGTGACTCTGATGGTTTTGTATAATGGTTTGTGAAAAAATATTTTATGCTAAAACATCAATTATTAACGACGGGAACAGTCCGATAATGATGTTCAAAACGATGGCGATTACGGCTACGGCATAGAAAACGAATGGTGTTTTTGCGGTGGCTTCCTCTGGCTCTTTGGTGTACATGGCCAAAATTAATTTGAAATAGTAACCCACACTGATAATTGAGTTAATTACTGCTGCAATAACTACGATTAAATAACCTGCTTGAATGGTTTGGGTGAATAACATTAGCTTAGCGAAAAACCCGGCAAATACAGGAATACCCGCCATTGATAACAAGGATGCGGTAAGAACTGCCGCTAAGATTGGATTGGTTTTTCCTAAACCGTTGAAGTTAGCGATGTTTTCGTTTCCTTTGTTTTTACACACATAAAGCACTACGCTGAACGACGCAATTCCTGCTAAAGCATATGCTGAAGCATAATACAACAGACTTCCTGCGGCGGTTGTGGCACTCAATAAAACCATTAGCATAAATCCGGCGTGTGAAATTCCTGAGAATGCCAACATCCGTTTTACATTAGTTTGTTTTAATGCCATAATGTTTCCAACGGTCATCGAAGCAATAGAAATCACAACAATTACGATTTGGAATCCGTTGGTAATTTCTACGTTCATTGCCGTTAATAGTTTGTATAATGCGGCCATGGCCACCACTTTTGCCAAGGTGCTCATTGTGGCTGTTGTTAATGCTGGCGAACCTTCATAAACATCGGGTGCCCAAAAGTGAAAAGGTACGGCTGCAATTTTGAATAACATTCCGATGGTTAGCAATACAATTCCGATGAAAAACCAAGATGGCAACTCAGCAGATTGGGTATATTCACTGATTTCGGTGATGTCGAATGTTCCCATTGCACCATAAATAAGGCAAATTCCAAATAATAATATTCCCGAAGCGAAAGATCCCATTAGAAAATATTTCAAACCGGCTTCATTACTTTTGATGCTGCTTCGGTCTGACGCAGCTAAAACGTAAAGTGAAATGGACAATACTTCGATTCCTAAAAAGAACATGGAAAGGTTCCCAAAAGATACCATTGCAACTGCTCCTGACAATAAAAATATTTTTATAGCGATGAAATCTGAGATTTTTGATTGTTGGTTTTCATAAAAATTATGACTTAATGCCACCAAGAAAATCGTTAGTACAATGAATAAACTAGAAAAAGCAACCGAGAATTTGCTAACTACAATCATATTATTATAATAGGTTGCAGGCGAATTATATTCGGAGATGTTGAGTCCTAATATGGCAAGTAAACCAATAATTGTTACTGGAATAATGGCTTTTCTGAAATTCATGATTTCAAATAAAAGGCATAAAACACCTAATCCTATTATTGCTATTAATGTATTCATTGTTTAAATTTTAGATTTCGGAATTTGAAGAATGGATTTGCTTCAAAGTCTTAAATCGTTATACTATTATTATATTGAATTTTTTATTTAAATGCCTAACCGAATCTGTTGATGCTAACCATAATCGATTCTAAACTTGGTGTTATCAAGTCTAAAATTGGTTTTGGATACAATCCGAAGAAGAACAAAACAGCAACAATTACTGTCAATGAAATTCCTTCGTTTAGTGTAATATCAGAAAATATTTTTGTGTTTGTTTCTCCCAACATCGATGTTTGAAACATTTTCAACATATAATACGCTCCTAAAATAATGGTAGTTCCGCCTAAAACAGCATACCAAAGATTGATTTGAGAAATGCTATAAAGCAAGGTAAATTCTCCAATAAAATTAAATGTTGGGGGCAATGCTACAGATGCTAAAACCAAAAGCATAAAAAACGAGGTAAATTTTGGTGCTTGTGAACGTATTCCTCCCATTTCAGAAATGGTATTTGTTTGGTACCTGCGGAAGATAATTTCGGCAGCAAGAAACAAACCTACTATAACAAATCCGTGAGAAATCATTTGAAGAACTGCGCCTCGCAAACCATCAATTGTTAAGGTATAAGCGCCAGCGGCAATTAATCCAACGTGGGCTAAGGAAGAATAAGCCAATAATCTTTTTAAATCTTTTTGTCGTAACGCAACGATCGAACCATAGATTGTACCTGCGATTCCAATGGCTACAAATACGTAAATGTATTGTTTTGCTGCTAATGGTGCAATTTGCAATTGCCAACGAATTACGCTGTACAATCCCATTTTCAGCATAATTCCTGATAATAGCATCGTTCCAACAGTTGGTGCTTTTTGATAGACACTTGCTTGCCAAGAATGAAATGGTATTAATGGAATTTTTATTGCATACGCCATGAAGAAGGCCATGAATATCCAAAATTGTTCTTTTACTGTTAAATTTACCATACACAAATCAACCAGTAAGAAGTTGTGTGTTTTTTGATATAAATAAGCGAAAGCAGCCAACATAAATAACGAACCTGCCAAAGTGAAAATAAAGAACTTTATAACTGCTTTTTTACGTTCTTCGGCATCTCCATTTCCCCAAAGTAGTGCAATGAAATAAATTGGTATTAATGATAATTCCCAGAAAATATAATATAAAATTCCGTCTCCTGCCAAGAATGTCCCTGTCATTGCAAATGCCATAAACAAGATTAAAGCGTAAAAACTTTTGCTGTTTTTATAGTCGTTTCCAAAAGAGGAAAAGATGATAATTGGCGTTAAAGCGGCTGTTAATAAAAGCATAGCTATAGAAAGACCGTCGGCTTCTAAAATTAAATAAATTTTAGGGTTTGAAATCCATGGACTTAAAACGCTGATATCTTGACCAGAATTATAATGATTCAACAATACTATTGAACAACCTAATGCTGCCAAACTAAAGAATAAGGCTACTTTTGAAGCGAATTTATCACCCGCTAAAAACGTTGCAAATGCGCCAACTAAAAGTATAATTAATATAAGAGATACATTCATAGTATAATTATTGAGCTATAAATAAACAGGTTAGTATTACGCAAATGCCCAAAACAAAAGCAAAAAGATACAATCCGATGCTTCCACTTTGTACTTTTTTTCCTTGCGTTCCAATGGCTTCTGTGACTTTTCCAAATCCATATACAAATGAAGATAACGAAGTTTCCAAAACGTCTCTAAAGAAACGGGAAGCGGCATTTATTGGATTCACAAAAACAATAGTATAGGCTTCGTCAAGATAATATTTATTGTATAAAACTTTAGCAATACCCGTAATTTCAGCATCTTCAGAAGGAACTTGACTTTGCTTAATGTATTTTGCAAATGCAATTGAGATTCCAATAATGGCTCCAACTAATGCAATTCCCATCAAAATATATTCTGTAGTTCCTAGACCCGTTTCGTGTCCTGTTTTTGTAATAATTGGTTCTAAATAATGGTTCAACCAATTGCTTCCTGGAAAATTAATTAATCCTCCAAACGTGGCAAGAATTGCTAAAATCACCAATGGCAATGTGATTAATTTTGGAGATTCGTGCAAATGACTTTTTTGATGTTCTGTCCCTCTAAATTCTTTGAAAAATGTAAGATACATTAATCGAAACATATAGAAAGCGGTCATAATTGAAGCGATAGAACCAATAACCCAAAGTGGAATATCAGTATGAAAAGCCGTCATTAAAATTTCATCTTTCGACCAAAAACCGGCAAAGGGAAAGATTCCAGAAATCGCTAAAGAAGCAATTAACATGGTGATAAATGTAATTGGCATTGCTTTTTTCAATCCGCCCATTTTTCTCATGTCTTGTTCGCCGTGCAAGGCGTGAATTACAGAACCCGAACCCAAGAACAAACACGCTTTAAAGAAGGCGTGCGTGATTACGTGGAAAACGGCAACTTCATAAGCACCAAGACCTAAAGCTAGGAACATTAACCCCAATTGTGAAACGGTAGAATAGGCCAATACTTTTTTGATATCGTTTTGAACTAATCCAATTGTAGCGGCTACCAAAGCTGTAATTGCGCCAATTATAGCGATTAGATTTTGAATTTGTGGTGCTAAATCAAACAAGAAATTCAATCTTGTAATCATGAAAATACCCGCCGTTACCATTGTTGCAGCATGAATTAATGCTGAAACTGGTGTTGGTCCCGCCATGGCATCTGGCAACCAAGTGTATAAAGGAATTTGCGCTGATTTTCCTGAAGCACCTATAAATAATGCTAAGGCCGCACCCGCAATCCAAAATTTCGCAACTCCATTTGTTCCAAGAAGCACAAGTGCTTTAAGCGCAACAAAATCAGTAGTATTGAATAAACTTGCAATAATAATAATTCCGATAAGCAATCCTAAATCGCCAATACGGTTCATAATGAAAGCCTTTTTTGCAGCATCATTAAAATCTTGGTTTTTATACCAAAATCCAATTAAAAGATACGAACAAAGTCCAACGCCTTCCCAGCCAATGAACATTACCAATAAATTACTTCCTATTACAAGGGTAATCATAAAGAATATAAACAGATTTAAATAGGCAAAAAACTTGTGCATATTTTCGTCATCGTGCATGTAACTGATAGAATACAGGTGAATTAACGATCCAATTCCGGTTACAAATAACAACCATAAAAGTGATAATTGGTCTAAAAGAAATCCAAATTTTACACTGAAATTACTGAAAGAAATCCAATCGAATAAATTGATTTGGATCACTCGATTAGTTTCATTTATTTGTAAGAAAAAATAAAGTGTAACCGCAAATGAAACCACTACCGAAAGTGTTCCAATTGTTCCGGAAACTGTTTTTCCAATACTTTTTCCGAAGAATACATTTAATATAAATCCTAAAAAAGGAGTCAATACTAAGACTAAAGCTAAATTAGTTTCCATTAAATTATCCTTTTAAATTTTTCAAATTATCGATATCAATCGAGCCTAAATTTCTAAATATTGAAACCAATATTGCCAAACCTACCGCAACTTCTGCAGCAGCAACCGCCATCGAGAAAAATACAAAAACTTGTCCTTGGGCATCTTGATGGTACTTTGAAAAAGCCACAAAAAGTAAATTCACAGCGTTCAACATAATTTCAATTGACATAAACACGATAATGGCATTTCGTCTGTATAAAACCCCAAATACGCCAATGCTAAAAAGTATAACCGCTAGGAATATATAGTTTTCAATACCTATTTGATTCAAAATATTATTCATATTATTTTTCTATTTTTTCTCTTTTAGACAATAAAACTGCTCCAATCATCGCCACCAAAAGCAAAATGGAAGCATATTCAAAAGGCACCATATATTCGTTCAAAAGTACGTTTCCTAATTTTTTAATTGATTGGAAATCCTTACCAGTAGCGTCATATTCTCCAACGATAGGTTTAGAATTTACGAAAATTGCAATTAAAATCAAACATGTCGAACAAAACAAAATCACCGCCGCCAATCTCGTAACTCGAGGTTTGTGGACTTCATTTTCCTTGTTCAAATTCATCAACATTATCGTAAATAAAAACAAAATCATTATCGCTCCCGAGTACACGATAACATGAACAATTGCCAGAAATTGAGAATTTAATAATAAATAATGACCAGCAATCGAGAAAAAGCAAATCACCAAATAAATAGCGCTGTGTATAGGATTTCTACTGAAAACCGTCAAAAAAGCCGTCGATAAAGTTATCGCTGCTAATACACAAAAAATTATAAGTAGTGCTGACATTAGTTTGCGTTTTTAAGTTGAGCATTTTTCATTGCCTCATCCAATGGCATGACTAATTTGTCTTTTCCAAAAATAAAATCTTCTCTTTCATAACTTGAAGGAACCAATTCTTTCGAAATTGTCAAGTAAATCGCATCTTTAGGACACGCTTCCTCACACAATCCACAGAAAATACAACGCAACATATTTATCTCATATATCGACGCATATTTTTCCTCACGGTACAAATGCAATTCGTTCGCCTTGCGCTCTTCCGCCTTCATCGTGATGGCTTCCGCAGGACAAGATAATGCACACAATCCACAAGCAGTACAGTTTTCGCGCCCTTCTTCATCGCGTTTCAACATGTGTTGTCCACGATAAACTGGACTCATTTCCCGAACTTGCTCCGGATATTGAATCGTTACTTTTCTGCGAAATAAATGTCTGATTGTAATAAACAAACCTTTAATAATCGCAACCAGATACATACTTTCCAAAAAAGTCATCTCCTTGTTGGAAACCACTTTTTTTCTTCCCGATAAGGATATACTTTCTATTGACATTTTTATTTTTTTATTTGAAGCTTAATCCTGCTTTCCGTTTCAATCCACGCTAAAAAGCGTGGGATTTTCACTGCAATCAGGGCTAGGGATTTCGGGTCTTTATTATGTTTTTCGTTTAATTATTATTTTTTGTACCCAATTTTGATTCTTTCCTCTTTATTATCTTGCTTTTCCATCATTTCATCCAAGTAATTAAAAACCAGTTCAATATTCTTGTCGTGATTCATTAACTTCTTTTTAATTTCCTCAATTTCAAGTTTTACACTTAAATTATTGGTTAGAAATTCTCTCATTTTAATAAATGCCTCTACAATTTTAATACTAAATTCAATTGCTCTATCCGAGCTTAATACATTTCCTAACATCATTGTTCCGTGTTCTGTAAAAACATATGGCAAAGATGACGAAAATTTTAACTTCTTGAGGTGGTCGCAATTTGCGACCACATATGTTTTTTCAATTTCGGTCAACTGAAACATAAAATTACTTGGAAAGCGTTTTATATTTCGTTTAACTTGCTCATTTAAACGCTTGGTTGTAACTCCATAAAGCGTAGCCAAATCTGAATCAACCATTACTTTTTTATCCCTTATAAGCAAGATTTTGCCCATTATAAATTCTTCTGTAATAATTAATTCTTGGCTCATATATTGTTATTTTTTTTCTTGAGGTGGTCACAATTTGTTACCACCTCAATTTATTGATATTTACCGCGATTTTTACCAGAAAATTTCTTAACTGGTCACAATCTGTGACCACCTCAATTTCTATTTTAAAATCCTAAAAACGAAATTATTTCGTGTCTTAAAATCACAATTCCCGTAATCATAATATTCACAATCGATAATGGAATCAAAATTCTCCATCCCAAATGCATCAATTGATCGTATCTAAATCTTGGAATGGTCCATCGAACCCACATATAGAAAAAGATAAATCCACATATTTTTGCAAATAAAACAGCAATTCCTATTACGTTAGCAATATTCACACCCCAATTTTCAACCGCCCAACTCATTCCAGGATAATTATAACCCCCGAAGAATAAAACCGCTAAAATAGTTGAAGAAATGAACATATTTGCATATTCAGCAAACAAATAAAATCCCATTTTCATAGAAGAATATTCGGTGTGATACCCACCAATCAATTCGGTTTCACATTCCGCTAAATCAAAAGGCGTTCTGTTGGTTTCTGCAAAAGCACAAATCAAAAATATTAAAAATGATACCGGTTGGTAAAAAACATTCCAATTCATACCTGCTTGTTGCGCCGAAATTTCTCTCAAACTCAACGTTCCCGTCATCATCAAAAGAGCAATCATCGAAAGTCCCATCGCCACTTCATAAGAAACCATTTGCGAAGCAGCACGAACCGCTCCAATCAATGAAAATTTATTATTTGAAGCCCACCCACCAATCATAATTCCATAAACACCCACAGAAACAACTCCGAAAATGTATAATAAAGCCACATCAATATCGGTTGCTTGCAATAAAACATCTCGTCCAAAAAGATGAAATCTGTCGCCCCAAGGAATTACTGCACTCGTCATTAAAGCAGTGCTCATAGCAATTGCAGGCCCTACCATAAATAAAAATTTATTGGGAGTATTTGGTTCAAATTCTTCTTTTGCGAATAATTTCATTCCATCAGCAAGTGGTTGTAATAATCCAAGCGGACCCGCTCTATTAGGACCAATTCTGTCTTGTAACCAAGCGGCAACCTTACGTTCCGCCCAAGTAGAATACATCGCCATCAACATTGTAATTGCAAAAACAACAAAGATGATGACACTTTTTTCGATTATTATTGTAGTATCCATCATCTAAAGATTGCCTTTTTGAAATTCTTGATTTTCCTCTTTACTCAATGGAACAGCTGGCATACTAATTTTTTTACGGTCTTGGTCTCTTCCTTTTAGAATTCCAGATTCCGTAGCAATTTGAACCGTTTCTAATTTTCTGTAGTATTTATTTTGATTGATTACGGAATCTTTCTCGAATTTACGAGGTCCTTCAATAACCCAATCCGAAACTTCTTTGTGATCAAATCGACAGCCATTACAAATAAATTCATCAACTTCGTGGAATTCATCTTTTCTACCTGTAACTCTTTGAATTTCGTCACCAAACATCCAAACAGTAGTTTTCCCACAACATTTATCGCAATCTCTATGAGCATTATAAGGTTTGTTGAACCAAACTCTCGATTTGAATCGGAATGTCTTATCGGTTAACGCACCAACAGGACAAACATCAATCATATTTCCTGAAAATTCATTGTCAATTGCTTTTGAAAGACACGTTGAAATATTGGAATGATCGCCTCTGTCCATAATTCCGTGCACGCGATTGTCTGTCAATTGATCAGCAACCATTACACAACGATAGCATAGAATACAACGATTCATATGCAATTGAATGTTTGGACCAATATCTTCTGGCTCAAAGGTTCTTTTTTCTTCAACGAATCTTGTTTCTGATTTTCCGTGTTTGAAACTTAAATTTTGCAAATCGCATTCTCCTGCTTGATCGCAAACTGGACAATCCAACGGGTGATTTATCAACAAGAATTCCGTCACCGATTTTCTCGCTGCTATTACTCTTTCTGATGAATTGCTGTTAATTTCCATCCCGTCTTGACATCCTGTTACACAAGAAGCCATTAATTTTGGCATTGGTCTTGGATCGGCTTCGCTTCCTTTGGCAACTTCCACTAAACAACAACGGCATTTTCCACCGCTACCTTCTAATTTAGAATAATAGCACATTGCTGGAGGGACGCTTTCGCCACCAATCATACGTGCTGCTTGCAGGATTGTTGTCCCGGGCGCTACTTCAATCGCTTGACCATCTATAGTTACTTTCATTTTTTATTTGGTTTAAAGTTTCAGGTTTAAAGTTTCAAATTGTTTAACTGTGAAAATTCATCTGAAAATTTAGGTACTACTTTTCTATTTCGTTAAGACTTTATGACATTACAACTTTCGACTTAACAAAAGGCTCGGCAACAAAGTGATCTCTGTTTTTAATTTTTTCTGGGAAACGAATATGATACTCAAATTCATCTCTAAAGTGACGAATCGCTGCTGCCACTGGCCAAGCCGCTGCATCACCTAATGGACAAATCGTATTTCCTTCAATTTTACTTTGGATACTCAAAAGCAAATCGATATCTTCTTCACGCCCGTGACCGTTTTCAATTCGGTGTAAAACTTTTTCCATCCAACCCGTTCCTTCTCGACAAGGCGAACATTGCCCGCAACTTTCGTGGTGGTAAAATCTTGAGAAATTCCATGTATTTCTTACAATACAAGACGTATCATTATAAACAATGAATCCTCCTGAACCCAACATTGAACCTGATACAAATCCCCCGTCACTTAACGATTCATAAGACATTAAACGATCTTCACCGTTGGCAGTTTTATAAATTAAATGTGCTGGCAAAACAGGAACAGAACTTCCTCCAGGAACAAATGCTTTCAATGGTCGGTCAGAACTCATTCCTCCTAAATAGTCATCAGAATTCATAAATTCATAAACGCTTAACCCCAATTCAATTTCATAAACTCCCGGATTTTTGATGTGTCCCGAAGCCGAAATTAATTTGGTTCCTGTAGAACGACCAATTCCTATTTTAGCATAATCAGCACCTGAATTATTTACAATCCAAGGCACAGCCGCAATAGTTTCTACATTATTTACCACGGTTGGGTTTGACCAAAGTCCTGAAACTGCAGGAAATGGCGGTTTGATTCGCGGATTTCCTCTTTTCCCTTCCAACGATTCTATTAATGCGGTTTCTTCTCCACAAATGTAGGCTCCAGCTCCAATTTGAACGTATAATTCCAAATCGTAACCTGTTCCCAATATATTTTTCCCCAACCAACCAGCAGCTTTTGCTTCGGCGATGGCTCTTTCTAATATTTTATAAATCCACATATATTCACCACGAATATAGATGTAAGATAAATTTGCGCCTAATGCAAAACTAGAAGTAATCATTCCTTCAATCAATAAATGAGGAATAAATTCCATCAAATAGCGATCTTTGAAAGTCCCCGGTTCTGATTCATCGGCATTGCAAACTAAATGTCTTGGTTTTCCCGATTTTTTATCAATGAAACTCCATTTCATCCCTGCTGGAAATCCTGCTCCACCACGACCACGAAGTCCCGAAGTTTTCACTTCTTCCACAACTTCATCTGGGGTCATTGTTTTCATAGCTTTTTCCACAGAAGCGTAACCACCATTTTGGCGATAGACTTCGTAGGTTCTAATTCCCGGAACATTTATTTTGTCTAATAATATTTTTTGTGACATATTATATATCGTGTAACGTAATTTTATCTTCTTTACAATCAACAATCAATTGATCAATTTTTTCTTTGGTAAGATGCTCTTTATAGAAATCACCCAATTGCATCATTGGGGCATAACCACAAGCGCCTAAACATTCAACGCCTCTCACTTCAAAAAGTCCGTCAGCTGTTGGTTCGCCTACTTTTACTCCTAATTTCTCACAAGTATAATCCATCAAATCCTCCACACCATTCAAACAACAAGGCGAAGTTTGACAAAATTCAAACATATATTTCCCAATTGGTCTTTGATTGTACATCGTATAAAACGAAACAACTTCATAAACTTCAATGGGTTTGATGCGTAAAATTTCGGCCACTTTGTCCATTAATTCCAAGCTCAACCAATTGTCGTGAGCGTCTTGAACTTCGTGTAAAACAGGCAATAATGCCGATTTTATTTTATCTTCAGGATAATGACTTATCAACTCATTGATGCGAACCATCAATGTTTCTGTGATATTTATTTCCTGCTTGTAATGTCTATGTTCCATTTTTTATTATTTTGAATTCTGAATTCTAAATTTGAAATGAAATCGTGTCATTTATAATTTATAATTCAAAATTTATAATTTTTTTATGCGTCTAATTCTCCAGCAATAACATTCAAACTCGACAAAATAACAATCGCATCAGATAATAATGCGCCTTTAATCATCTCAGGATAAGCTTGGTAATAAATAAAACAAGGTCTTCTGAAATGCAATCTGTATGGCGTTCTACTTCCATCGGTTACTAAATAAAATCCTAATTCTCCATTTCCACCTTCAACAGCGTGATATATTTCGGCAACTGGAACAGGAACTTCGCCCATTACAATTTTGAAATGATAAATCAAGGATTCCATATTATGGTAAACGTCTTCTTTTGGTGGCAAATAATAATCGGGAACATCGGCGTGAAAGTCATTTCCAGCAGGCATTTTTGCTAATGCTTGACGAATGATGCTCAAACTTTCCCAAACTTCAGCATTACGAACGCAAAAACGATCATAAGTATCACCTGATTTTCCTACAGGAACAATGAAATCAAAATCTTCGTAAGATGAATACGGTTGCGCCACACGAACATCATAATCGACTCCGGCAGCACGTAAATTTGGACCTGTAAATCCGTAAGAAATTGCTTTTTCAGCAGAAATCGGCCCTACATTTACGGTTCTATCAATGAAAATTCTGTTTCTTTCAAATAGGTTTTCAAATTCTTTCCAAGCAATTGGAAATTCTTCTAAAAACACATCCAATTTGCGGAATGCTTCTGGCGACCAATCTCTTTCGAAACCACCAATTCTTCCCATATTTGTTGTCAAACGGGCACCACAAATTTCTTCGTAGATTTCATATACTTTTTCTCTAAATTGAAATACATACAAGAAACCGGTATAGGCTCCAGTGTCAACTCCAAGAATGGAATTGCAAATTAAGTGATCCGTAATTCTCGCCAATTCCATTACAATAACTCTTAAATATTGTGCTCTTTTGGGAACTTCAATGTCTAATAATTTTTCTAATGTCATCCACCAAGCCATATTATTGATAGGCGATGAACAATAATTCATCCTATCCGTAAGAGGCGTAATTTGGTAAAAAGGTCGGTTTTCTGCAATTTTTTCAAAAGCCCTGTGAATGTAACCAATGGTTGGTTCGGCTTCCAAAATTCGCTCGCCATCCATCAACAAAATATTTTGGAAAATACCGTGTGTCGCCGGGTGCGTTGGTCCTAAATTAAGAACCGAAAGTTCGCTTCCGTCTTCATTTTGACGTTTTTTTATAATTTCAGCATATCGATGCTCTGGTGGTAATAATAGTTCTGACATTTATTTAATGTGAAAAATTATATATTGTGTTTTTAGCAATTGTCTATTGTTCTACCGAAAAAACGGTCGTCTTTATCGGTTCTTCCCCCGTCTTCCAAAGGGAATTCTTTTCGCATTGGAAAAGAAATCATTTCATCCATATTCAAAATACGTTTTAATTGTGGATGACCAATAAAATTTATTCCATAAAAATCGTAGGTTTCTCTTTCCATCCAATTGGCACAAAGAAAAATATTTGAAACTGTTTTTATTTCTGGATTGGTGCCTGATATATAGGTTTTGATTTTGATTCTCACATTATCAATCCAATTATGGAGATGATAAACTACCGTGAATTGATGGTTTTCATCGTTTTCAGGATAGTGAATTCCGCATAAATCAGTTAGAAAATTGAAACGCAAGGTTTCGTCATTTTTAAGGAAAAGTAAAACTGCAGTGATTTTATCGGAAGCCACTTCAAGTGAAAAAATAGATTTTTCTTGAGTGAAATTAAAAACGCTTCCGCTAAATGTTGCAATTAATTTATCTTGAATTTGAGTGGTATCTAAAGCCATTATTTTATATTATAAGAAGCTAATAATTCTTGGTATTCTGGGGAACTTCTTCTTCTTACCGATTCAGATCTAACCAATTCTTGCAATTTCATTACGCCATCAACAATTTGTTCTGGTCTTGGAGGGCAGCCAGGTACGTATACGTCAACTGGAATCACTTTATCAATTCCTTGAAGCACAGAATATGTGTCGAAAATTCCGCCTGAAGAAGCACAAGCTCCAACAGCAATTACCCAACGAGGTTCGGCCATTTGTTCATATACCTGACGTAAAATAGGAGCCATTTTTTTTGATATTGTTCCCATCACCATTAGCATATCCGCTTGACGAGGAGAAAAACTCACTCGTTCCGAACCGAAACGTGCCAAATCATAATGCGAAGCCATTGTAGCCATAAATTCAATTCCACAACAAGAAGTTGCAAATGGCAAAGGCCAAAGTGAATTTGCTCTTGCTAATCCCACAACATCATTCAGTTTTGTAGCGAAGAACCCTTCTCCTACAACCCCTTCAGGTGCTTCAACCATATTTGTTTTAGATTCAGTCATTTTTATTAAAGATTTTAGAATTTAGATTTCAGAATATTAAAAACCGAAATCAAAATCATTTTTTAAATCAATATTGTATTTTAAAGAAATTTGAAATCAAAAAATTTGAAATCAAAAATCTTAAATTATTTATTCCCACTCCAACGCTTTCTTTTTGATAATGTAGAAAAACCCTACCAAAAGCAAAAACATAAAAAGTACCATTTTAACCATTCCTTCCATTCCTAATTCCCTGAAATTGATTGCCCAAGGATATAAGAAAATAACCTCAACATCAAAAAGCACAAACAATATGGCAACTAAAAAATATTTTACCGAAAAAGGAATACGGGCATTTCCAACAGATTCTATTCCGCATTCAAAGTTTTTATCCTTAGAAGTAGACGATCTTTTTGGACCTAATTTCCCCGAAATTATGATCATTCCCACAACGAATCCAACCGCTAACAGCATTTGCATTAGTATTGGAAAATAACTGGATAAACTTGATTGCATAGTAAATGTTTTAACCTTTGATTTTACCCGCAAAGATAACTTTCAATTATTGATTTAGCAACGAAATAATAAAAATTTGTTGTAGCTACATCGATATATTTTTTTAATTTTTATTGATTATAAATAACGCTTGATTTGGGAGTTTGTCAAGCTATTTTAATTTGTCGGAAAATTCTATGGCAGAATTTGTTATTTCGACAAAATATTTGGGGATAATCCAAAAAAAAACGTTCCGAAATGATCCGGAACGTTTACACTTTAGGTAACAAAAATATATATATTTTTAGTCTTCAAGTACTGCAACTTGTGCAGCAACTTTACCTTTTCTTCCTTCTTCTTCTTCGTAGCTAACTCTGTCACCTTCGCGTAATTCTTCCGCTCTGATTCCTGAAGCATGCACAAAAATGTCTTTTCCTGTTTCTTCGTCTGTAATGAATCCGTAACCTTTTGATTCATTGAAAAATTTAACTGTACCTGTACGCATTGTAAAAATAATAATAATTTATAATGAGGCAAATGTAAACTTTATTGTAATACGAAAATCATTTGTGTGTGTTTTTTTTGCAAAAATATTGATATTCAACGTTTTCGAGCAAATTTTATCGATGAATTACTCGATATCTAATTTTATATGCAGCTCGTTTCAGCCATTTTCAACCAAAATTTCAGCGCAACAATTCTCCTTATATAAAACTGACGGAGTAACATACCTAAAATTCATTTCCCGAGAAAGTTGTTGAATTTCAAAATCAGGCTGTTATTTTTCTTTAGGAGCACACGATTTTATCTTCCCTCACTATTCCACCCGCTATTCGCTGTATCTCTTGTGGCGTCCCGAAGCTTCGGGACGCCACAACAGGATGCCGCTACTATCGGAGGCTAAATTTGAACGTCTATATTTTCATAATTGGGTTTGCAAAGTTGTGTGTGATTCCTTGTGGGCACAGATTGCACCCGAACGATAGCGAACTGACAAAAGTATAAGGTTGTTTTTAAATCTAAAAATTTATATATTTACAGATTTAAAAATTAATATTTATGGAATTTAAAAATGAAACTTCAAAAATTAGATTTGAAGAAAATAAGTTATTAACTGAAACTAATAATTTAATATTTAATACGAATGATACAAAATACTTAACCATAAATTACGATAAAATTAAAGGTTATAGTGTTTTTTCATACAACAGAATACCTTATTTGATTTATCTTTTTGCATTTTTATTTTCAATTCAAATTGGACAAAAAGTAGAAATATGGGAAGGTGCAAACGGTAGTCCAACAGATTATAGAGGTTATAAAAATTACGAAGAAAGAACTCCAATTCAAAAAATAGGTATGGGTGTCGTCACTTTGGGAATAATTGGATTTGGAATTTATTTTTCTAAAAGATATGGTGGATATTATAATTTAAACCTTAAACATTTTGAAGGAAAAAACAAAGTGTCTAAAGTTTACACTTCTAATTCTATGGATGAAATTAATAAAATTCAAAACGAAATTCAATTAAGATTATAATACCAAAAAAAACATACTAAAAAAAAGGACTT
>NZ_JBBALW010000020.1:0-55928 GCF_040402835.1 Flavobacterium sp. | reverse complement strand
AAACAACTTTTTGAACGAGGACTTGGAACGGAAAGCTGGAAAGAGCTGCTGAAAATAAAAAAAGTTGCAACAAAAAAAATTTCTATTGCAACTTTTGTGTTGATAAAAAAGGTGTTATTCCTTTTCGTACCGTTCCATTTCACGATCATAAAACGCATTGGCGAGTTCAATTAAACCCTCCATTTCAGCATTAAGTTCAGCTTCATCAAGGTCTTCTGCTTCTTCAATAAACTCTACTTCATCATCTTTTAGATTGATAATAAATCTTGGATAATCGAGGTGTATGATGAAAATATCTTCTGGAAAATCGGTATTGTCGCCGAGTAAAAATTTAGGTAATTCCATATTTGTTGTTAATTTGGTTATTCGATAATTTGGTTATTTGAAAATCGGAGGTGCGAATAACCAAATTAGCTTTTAAAAACTATTTATCTGATAAAATCACTGGCGTATTTTTTCCATTCATAAAAATGATTTTTGTGTTTGGAGAGGCAGCCAATTCTTTTTGTGCTTTTATTTGTTCGTATTGCAATTGTTTGTCTGTTAATCCCATAGATATAATACGTTGATAATCAGCGATTCCTTGCGCTTCTACACGTTTACGTTCTGCTTCTTGTTTTTCTTTCTGAAGTACGAAAGTCATTTTTTGAGCATCTTGTTCGGCATTAATTTTACTTTCAATTGATAGTTTAACAGAGGCTGGAAGATTAATATTTCGGATTAACAATTGTTCTAAAACAAGACCTCTTTTTTTGAAATCATCTTCAATACTTTTAAAAATTCGTTGTTGGAATTCATTTCTCTTCGTTGAATACAAAGCAACCGCGTCATAATAAACAGCGTTATCACGAATTCGAGTTCTTGTTACCGGGCGAACGATTTTATCTGAAAAATTCACCCCAATTTGCTTGAAAATTTTAGGAGCATCTGATGGAGAAATACGGTACAAAACCGTTAAATCAATAACCACTTCTAATCCATCGTTAGATAAAACTCGAATGGCATCATCGCCTTCTTGAGCCCCTTCAGAATGAATTGCCGACATGGTATAATTTTGGGTTTGGATATCAAAATCGGTTACGTCTAATAATGGATTTATTAAGTGCAATCCACTTTCTAGAATATCGGGTTGCACATTTCCGTAAAGCGATTGTACTCCAACTTTTCCTGCATCAATTTGCTTGAACATAGAAGAAAATAATCCAATTGCGATTACAAAAACGGCTCCAATTTTAAATAAACCTGCGAATTTTGTTAAAGGCGAGGCGTTGTTTTTCAGGGTTGACCCTATTAAAAACAAAATAATTCCAATAATTACTGAGAATATTACCATTTTTTTACAATTTTAATGACAAGTTTTTAAGCACTTGTTTGTTTGTTAGTATGTGAAAGCGAATATACAAAAATAATGCTGCGGTTGTTAGCCCTGCTAAAAGTCCTATCCAAATTCCAACAGCTCCTAATTCAGTGTATTTTCCGAGGTAATATGAGATAGGGAAGCCTACAACCCAATAGGCTACAAAGGTAATGTACATTGGTACTTTTACGTCTTGCAAACCCCGTAAAGCTCCTAAAACAACTACTTGAACTCCATCGGAAATTTGAAAAATAGCAGCTACCAAAAGTAGTTTAGAAGCGATAAAAATAACTTCTTTATTCTCAACTACTTGAGAAACATTGTTCATGTTTAGAAATAAATGAGGCAAGAAATTATGAAAAACCACGAATAATATCCCAAAAATAGTTTCTACAATAATTGCTAATAAAAATACTGATCTTGCTACTATGATTAATTTTTTATAATCCATTAAGCCTTTTTGATTTCCCACACGAATAGTGGCAGCAACGCTAAGACCCATTGCAAACATAAAAGTTGTAGTAGCTAATGTAAGTGCAATTTGATTTGCGGCTTGACTGGTTTTACCAATTGATCCTGAAAGCCAAATTGCTGCTGTAAATAGAGCGACTTCAAAAAGCATTTGCATGGCAGAAGGAATTCCTAGATTAGCAATTTTTCTAAGCATTGATTTTTTAATTTCTTTAAAACTAAAATTTTTGAAATAGGGTTTTAATTGGTTATTGTTTCGCATGATGAAATGCATGAAAACAACCATCATTATTCTGGAAATTACGGTTCCTAAAGCCGCACCTAAAATTCCTAATTTCGGGAAAATCCAAATGCCATAAATCAACATGTAATTAAAGAAAATGTGAACGACATTAGCCAATAAAATAGCGTACATAGAATATTTAGTTCTTGACAAACCGTCGGCAAATTGCTTGTATCCTTGAAAAATGATTACTGGAATTAATGAAAATGCAACCCAATCAATATAAGGAGCTGCTAAATCGACCACTTCTTTTGGTTGGTGCATTAAGAGCATTATTGGCTTAGCCAAAACTATTAGACTAAACAAAACTACTCCTAAAACCGTACAGGATAATAATCCGTGATGAAAAACAGAACGGATTTTCTTATCATTTTTTTCGGCATCCGCTTCAGAAACAAGTGGCGTAATTGCTGTTGAAAATCCAATTCCTATTGACATCCCAATAAAAACGAAACTGCTTCCCAATGAAACGGCTGCCAACTCAGTAGAACCGAGGTTTCCAACCATAATATTGTCAACAATTGCGATTAATGTATGCCCTAACATCCCAAGAATTACGGGGTATGCTAATTTGAGATTATAAGAAAACTCTTTCGTGTATTGTGTTAAGTTCAATGTTACGTTTTATTAAGTGTGCAAAGATAGCTGATTTTAAATGCGAAAATTATAAAATTATAAACAGAATTTCTTACTAAAATTCGCAAAAATGAATATGATTATTTCTCGATTTCTCTCAAATGCTCTATTTTTTTGTGCGCAAGGAAACCTGCAATATCTTCAAAATGTTCTTTCACACGTTTGTTTCCAAATTCAAAAACCTTTGTAACTAGTCCGTCAAGGAAATCTCTGTCATGAGAAACAAGAATTAAAGTCCCGTCAAAATCACGTAAGGCATCTTTAATGATGTCTTTAGTTTTCATGTCTAAATGATTAGAAGGCTCATCAAGAATTAATAAATTTACTGGTTCTAACAATAATTTTATCATCGCCAAACGGGTTTTCTCTCCGCCAGAAAGCACTTTTACTTTCTTGGTAACATCATCACCATGAAACATAAAAGCTCCGAGTATGTCTTTGATTTTTGTTCGTACATCACCAACAGCAATATTGTCAATAGTTTCAAAAATAGTAGCGGTTTCATCTAATAAAGCAGCTTGATTTTGAGCAAAATAGCCGATTTGGGAATTATGACCAATTTCTAAACTACCGCTATTGATTTCGATTTGCTTCATAATGGCTTTGATCATTGTCGATTTTCCCTCACCATTTTTTCCAACGAAAGCTACTTTTTGTCCTCGTTCAATAACCAAATTTGCATTTTCAAATACAACATGATTACCATAGGATTTTGATAAATCTTTAACTATTACTGGATATTGTCCCGAACGAGCTGCTGGAGGAAATTTTAATTTTAATGCCGAAGTATCTACTTCATCAACCTGAACAATTACTAGTTTTTCTAACATCTTAACACGAGACTGAACTGCATCGGTTTTAGAAAAAGTGCCTTTAAATCGGTCAATAAAAGTTCTGTTGTCAGCAATCATGCGCTGTTGCTCATCATATGCTTTTTGTTGGTGCACTCTTCTATCTTTTCTGAGCTCTAAATAATGAGAATATTTGGCTTTATAATCATAAATTCTTCCCATCGTAACTTCTATGGTACGATTGGTAATGTTGTCAACAAAAGCCTTATCATGAGAAATCACAACAACAGCTTTCGCAGCATTTATCAAGAAATCCTCTAGCCATTGAATACTCTCGATATCCATGTGATTTGTAGGTTCGTCTAATAAGATCAAGTCTGGTTTTTGCAAAAGGATTTTAGCCAATTCGATTCTCATTCTCCATCCACCAGAAAATTCCGATGTTTGACGTGTAAAATCTTCACGAACAAAACCTAATCCAATAAGAATTTTCTCGACTTCGGCCTCATAATTAACCTCTTCTATTGCATAAAATTTCTCGCTTAAATCAGAAACTCTTTCAATCAACTTCATATAGGCATCACTCTCATAATCGGTACGAATCGTTAATTGCTCATTGATTTCGTCTATTTCGGCTTTCATAGAAAAAATTTCGCCAAAAGCTTTGGAAGTTTCTTCCAAAACGGTTGCGCCATCTGTGGTCAATAAATGTTGCGGCAAATAGGCAATAATAGCTTCTTTTGGAGCAGAAATAGTACCCGTTGAAGGCTTACTTTGACCCGCAATTATTTTTAATAATGTGGATTTTCCAGCTCCGTTTTTACCCATTAAGGCAATTTTATCATTTTCATTTATAGCGAAAGAAACATCACTAAAAAGGGTACTTCCTCCAAATTGAACGGAGATATCGTTAACTGTAATCATATTTGACGAGTGAAATTTAAAAGCCGCAAAGATAGATTAAAAAGAGAAATAGACTGTTGTAAATTAAAGGTGAAAGTAAAAATTTTCGAAATATTATTTACAATTACATATAGAATCCAAATGAATTATTATTTCTCTAAATAAAGAGAGGTTGTTTGACACTTTTGGATTTTTCGTGAATGTGCTTTATAAAAATAAAAAATTAACTTTATTTTATAGATTACTATTTTTTGGCATAGTAATTGTTAAATATTTTAACAGTTGCAAAAGAATGCTTTTTTTTTGAAAAAAAATTAAAAAATAATTTTTACATATTAAAAAAATTATATCTTTGCATCGAATTAATAATTAACCTTTTATAATTAAGTAAGATGAAAAAAGTACTTTTAAGTTTAGCATTTGTTGCTGTTTTAGCAACTGTTTCTTGTAAAAAAGCTGAAGAAGCTCCAGTAGAAGCTCCTGCTGTTGAAGCTCCTGCTGTTGACACTACTGCTGTAGTTGCTGACACTACTGCTGCTGCTCCAGTTGAAGCTGCTCCAGTTGCTCCAGCTGCTGCTCCAGCTGCAAAAAAATAATTAGAAATTAGTTTCTAAGGATTTTAAAAAGCCACGCAATGCGTGGCTTTTTTTATTGCTTTTATTTTAATCCAATAAAATATTTTCAAAGATCATAATTATTTATTATTCAATATTTAGAAATAAAGTATAGGATTATGCAAACCCAATTTGCGCATTCAATCGCTTTACTAATTCATTGGCAACGGCAATTCTAAATTCCTTTTTACGGTATTTAGTTATCGATTGAACTCCAAAAATAACATTGGTAATAAATAATTCGTCTGCTTTTTGAAGGTCAAAAGGAGAAATAGGTTCCTCAACTACTTTCAAACCTTCAATTTTTGAAGCCAAACCTAAAATTTGCTTTCGCATTACTCCGTTCAAACAACCTTCTGAAATCGGCGGCGTAATCAATTTACTTTCAAAAACCATAAATAAATTGCCGTTCAATGCTTCAATTACGTTTTTGTCATTATTTAGTATCAGGCAATTATCCAATCCGTTTTCGTTCGCAAAAATACTTCCAGTGATATTGATGATTTTATTGGTCGTTTTAATGGAGGAAAGCAATTGCTTGGCAACATAAAAATCCTTATATAAATCTACTTCATATATCCTTGTCACGTTGGAATAGATTGTGTTTTCAATAGCGACGCAATTTATCAAAAAAGAAACCGACTGCTGCTTTGGCAAATAATAACCACCTTCATTTCTATAAAAAGTAATTCTAGCCCTTGCGGAAGCTTGTAAACCATTGGCAGTAGCTAAATTTATTACTTGCTCTTCAAAATATTCCATAGTAAAATTCATTGGAATCTCCATCCTTACAATGCGCATTGAAGCCATTAATCTAAAATAATGATCTTCGAGAAAAAGAATCTTATTGTCAATTATTTTTAGGGTTTCAAAAACACCATCGCCATATAGAAAGGCACGATTATTAACCAATAAATTAGTTTCTGATGAAGTAATAATTCCGTTGAAGTTTATCATATAAAAAAAGTCACGCTTAATGCGTGACAAATATAAGACTAAATTACGAACATCTAAACAGAGCCAATCACGTGTTTTAGGTCAGAAATTTGACTTTCCCAAAGCAACCTTACCTCGCTTAAATCTTCTTCCAAAGCATAATCTGTAACCATCAAAGAAACATCTTTTGTGATTTCATCTTCAAGAATACGAAGTTCAAAATAAAAATCAGTATCTTTATTGTCATCGTCAATCCATCTAAATTTTACTTTTTCATCTGTTTTTTTTGAATAAAGACGTGCCTTTTCTTCCGAGCCATCCCAAATGAATGTGAAAAATTCACCTCTAGAATTTACATTATCGGCAAACCATTCAGAAAGTCCGGAAGGTGTAGAAATATATTGATATAATAATTGAGGAGATGCGTTTAAAGGGAATTCAAATTCGTATTTTACTTTAGTATCCATGTTATCTTGTAATATTTTTTGGAAATATATAGATTAAATTACGAATAAAAAAGCATTTTAAAATATATTTTTTTTTCTTCGATATATATTTGCAACATCTGATTTATGTTTTATATTTGCACCCGCATTCAAAATGCAAATAACCGCAAAAATGGCGAGGTAGCTCAGTCGGTTAGAGCGCAGGATTCATAACCCTGAGGTCACGGGTTCAACTCCCGTCCTCGCTACTCTACAACCCCCTTAATATTTAGGTATTAAGGGGGTTTTTACGGGTTTTAATGAAAAAATAAAAAAATTCTTCAGTGAGGAAGTTGAAGTATCTAAAGACTTTAATCCTTACTATCACTACAAAAAATGAGATTTTTTCAAGTGAGGAAGTATTATGACAAAAACAGAAGAAAATTAATAATTCAGCAATTAAATCGGGGTGGAAATATGGATTTAATCTGTTAAAATATTTAAATCTATTTCATAATTTGTAATCCTATTTTATTTTTACTACGAAGTAATAAAAAAATCCTATTTTTACACCGTGAGAAAAACAATCGCAATATCGTTCCTATTTATGTTCCTTTGTGCCAACACAGAAATTGGACAATTATTGAAATTACCAAACTTAATAGCACATTTTACAGAACATCACGACCACGAAGATGAACACAATATTTCATTTCTTGATTTTGTAAAAAGTCATTACAATAACAATCCCAAACATTCTGATACCGACAAACACGACGAGCATCAAAACTTACCTTTCAAAACAATCAATACACCCGTAAATACGGTTATTGCTTTTGAAAACCAGTCTACTATTTTATTCAAAAAACCAATAAGTATTGCACTAAACAATACTGTGCCTTATCACAGAGAATTTTACACTTCTAATGTTTTTGCCTGCATTTGGCTTCCACCCAAATTGATTTAATGATTTTTTTTATAATAATTAATTAGTAATAGTCAAACTATTTCTGATTAGGTATTGAAATGCTATTTGCTATTTATTTTTAGCGAACGGTACTTTTATCAATTTTCATTAAAATCAAAGTTATGCTGAATAAAATCATAGAATTTTCAATAAAAAACAAACTCATTGTTGGGCTATTTATTGTTGCGCTTATCGGTTATGGAAGCTATCAATTTACCAAATTACCCATCGATGCCGTTCCCGATATTACCAATAATCAAGTTCAAGTAATCACTTCCGCACCATCATTGGGCGCAACCGATATTGAACGCTTAATTACCTTTCCAATCGAACTAGCCAATAGTAACATTCCCGGACTAAAAGAAATTCGTAGTTTTTCTCGTTTCGGATTGTCGGTGGTAACTATTGTTTTTGATGATGCAACCGACGTCTATTGGGCGAGGCAACAAGTAACCGAAAGGCTAAGTGCGGTCAAAGACCAAATTCCAAAAGGTATTGGTTTGCCTACATTGGGACCTGTAACTACGGGTTTGGGCGAAATCTATCAATATGTAGTTAGGGCAAAAACAGGATACGAAAAAAAATATGATGCTGTCGAACTACGAACCATACAGGATTGGATTGTACGCCGTCAATTATTAAGCGTTGAAGGTGTTGCTGAAGTGAGTAGTTTTGGCGGTAAACTAAAACAATTTGAAATTGCTATCGACCCAAATAAATTGCAATCCTATAACATTACCGTTGCAGATGTTTTCACAGCTTTAGAAAAAAACAATCAAAATACAGGTGGTGCATATATTGAAAAAGGTCCAACAGTTTTATATATCAGAAGTGAAGGATTAATCAACACAATCGAAAACATAAAAGACATTTCTATTAAAAACACCAATAGCGGAAGTCCATTATTTATTCGTGATGTTGCCGATGTTCGCATCGGAAGTGCTATTCGTTATGGAGCAATGACTTACAACGGAAAAGGCGAAGTTTCGGGTGCAGTGGTAATGATGCTAAAAGGCGCAAACAGTAATATTGTTATCAAAAACATTAAAGAAAGAATTGCACAAATCCAAAAAACATTGCCCGAAGGAGTGGTTGTAGAACCATTTTTAGACCGTACCAAAATGGTAAACAATTCTATTTCTACCGTTGGTAAAAACCTTTTGGAAGGCGCAATTATTGTGCTTTTAGTATTAATCTTCTTTTTAGGAAATGTACGAGCAGGTTTAATTGTGGCTTCGGTTATTCCGTTGGCTATGATGTTTGCAGTAATTTTAATGAATTTGTTTGGCGTAAGCGGAAATTTAATGAGTTTAGGCGCATTAGATTTTGGATTGATTGTAGATGGTGCAGTGATTATTGTTGAAGCCTGTTTATTCAGTTTACACAGTCGAAAGCAAGGAGAAATTTCGCAAAACGAAATGGACAAAACTGTTTTAGAAACTTCGGTAAGAATGCGAAATGTTGCCGTTTTTGGGGAATTAATTATCCTGATTGTTTACATTCCAATTTTCACTCTGCGAGGTATTGAAGGTAAAATGTTTTTGCCAATGGCACAAACCATCGCCTTTGCTTTGTTTGGTGCTTTTGTTTTGTCATTGACTTATGTTCCAATGATGACCTCTTTATTTTTGAATAAAAAAGCATCTCACAAACAAACATTTTCGGATAGAATGATGGCTAGATTAGAAAATTTCTACCAGCCACTTTTAGAAAAAGCATTAGCAATTCCTAGAATAATTATCGGAACTACATTAACATTATTTGTTTTGGCAATCATTACACTTTCATTTATGGGTGGCGAATTTATGCCATCGTTAGAAGAAGGCGATTTTGCAGTAGAAACGCGAGTTTTACCGGGAAGTAATCTACAAACTTCAATGACTGCAATTTCTCAAGGTGCAAAAATATTGTTAGCCAAATTTCCAGAAGTTGAAAAAGTAGTCGGTAAAACAGGAAGTTCCGAAGTGCCAACCGACCCAATGCCCATCGATGCAAGTGATATGATGGTTATTCTAAAAGATAAATCTGAATGGACATCAGCATCAACTTTCGATGAATTATCAGAGAAAATGGCAAAAGAACTCGAAGCCGTTCCGGGCGTTTCTTATGGTTTTCAATACCCAGTTCAAATGCGTTTCAACGAATTAATGACAGGTGCAAGACAAGACGTTGTTTGCAAAATATTTGGAGAAAATTTAGATACTTTAGCTTTATATGCCAACAAATTAGGAAAAATTGTAAGCACTGTAAAAGGCACATCTGACCTTTATGTAGAATCTGTTACAGGAATGCCACAAATTGTAATTGACTATAATCGACCCGCAATTGCGCAATACGATTTGAATATTGAAGACATCAATCGAATTGTTAACACCGCTTTTGCAGGACAAAGCACAGGATTGATTTATGAAGACGAAAAACGATTTGATTTAGTCGTTCGTTTGGCTGTAGAAAAAAGAAAAGATTTGGCAGATGTTCAAAATCTATTAATTCCAACACCGAGCGGTTCACAAATTCCACTATCGCAATTAGCAAAAGTTGAAATTACCGAAGGTCCAAATCAAATTCAACGTGAAGATGCCAAACGCAGAATTGTAGTTGGGTTTAATGTTCGTGGTCGTGATGTTCAAAGCATTGTAAAAGAGTTGCAAGATAAAGTCGGTACACAATTAAAGCTTCCTGCGGGTTATTATGGTACTTATGGAGGCGCGTTTGAAAATTTAGAACAAGCAAAAAATAGGTTGCTAATTGCTGTTCCTATTTCGTTATTATTAATTTTGGTTTTATTGTATTTTGCTTTCAAATCTATAAAGCAAGGATTATTGATTTATTCGGCTATTCCATTGTCTATGATTGGTGGTATTTTCTTTTTGGCAATGCGAGGTATGCCTTTTAGTATCAGCGCAGGAGTTGGATTTATTGCTTTATTTGGTGTGGCGGTTTTAAATGGTTTGGTATTAATAGCCGAGTTCAACCGCATAAAAAAATCAGGCGAAACCGATTTAAAAGCAATTGTACTACAAGGAACAAGAATACGTTTACGTCCTGTTTTAATGACAGCACTTGTAGCATCATTAGGATTTTTACCAATGGCATTAAGTAATGGTTCGGGTGCAGAAGTACAAAAACCGTTGGCAACCGTTGTTATTGGCGGATTAATTGTTGCCACATTCTTAACTTTATTTGTTTTACCAATTTTATATATAATGTTCGAAAAAGGAATTAAATTGAAATCAAGAAAGAAAAACTCAATAGTAACAATCATTTTATTAGGACTGTTTTTTTCTTTTCAAAGTGTTAATGCACAGGAAAAAATCTCTTTAGATAAAGCAATTGAAACTGCTTTACAAAAAAATCTAAAGGTTAAAAACCAAAAACTCAATTCAGAATATTTACAAAAAATGACTAAAATAGCTTATGATATTCCGAACACAGGAATTATTAGCGAATACGGTCAATTCAATAGTAATGTGAATGATCTAAAACTTGGTGTTTCGCAAAGTATCAAATTCCCAACGGTTTACAAAAGACAAAAACAACTTTTAGTAGCACAAGCAAAAACAGGCGAATGGAACGAAGCTTTGCAAAAAAAGGAACTAACCAAGCAGGTAACACGTGTATTTTATGAACTTGTTTATCTAAAAGAAAAAGAAAAATTGTTGCTAAAAAGCGATAGCATCTATTCTGAATTTTTACGAAAATCAACACTTCGTTTTGATAAAGGTGAAAGCAATATTTTAGAAAAAGCAACTGCCGAAAACCAATCGGGGCAAATAAAAATTCAATTGCAGGAAGTCCAAAGCGATTATAAAATTGTGTTATCTCAATTCAAAATGTTACTAAATGCAGATAAAGATTTTGTTCCTTTTTCAGCTAAAATCAAAATGGATTTTGATGAAAAAGTTACCGATAATGAAACGACAAATTACCCAAGTATTAAATTATTTGAGCAAGAAGTGACCATAAATAAAGCGGAAATAGCACTTGAAAAATCTAAAAAATTACCCGAATTAATTGGTGGTGTCTATTGGCAAACGTTCAAAACCGATATAGCTAATCAAAACGGCTATAATGGCGTTTACGGACAGTTTGGAGTTGCATTACCGTTATTCAATTCCTCATTCAGTAACAGAAAAAAAACATTGGAAACCAAAACCCAAATTGCTGAAAACAGTTTGAATTTTGAAAAACTGAAACTGCAAAACCAGTATCAAAATTTGTTGCAAGAATATCAAAAGAACAAAACAACCATCGAATACTACGAAACCAAAGCTTTGAAAAATGTAGATTTAGTAACCAATACCGCTAATAAAAAATTCATTGGTGGAGACATCAATTATTTAGAATGGGTAATGCTAATTAATCAAAATACCGAAATTCAAAGTAATTATATTGAAGCAGTTAAAAAAGGAAATGAAACCATAATTAATTTAATTAACTTAACATCAAAATAATATGAAAAATATATTCATTACAATCACAGCCGTTCTTTTCCTTACTTCTTGCGGAAACAAAAAATCTCAAGAAGAAACTAGCGAAACACCAACAATAGAAAACGTTACAACACTTACCGATGCACAAATAAAAAATGCAGGTATTCAAACAGGAAAAATAGAGCAAAAAGAAATTTCTGCCACATTAAAACTGAATGGAAAAATTGATGTGCCTCCACAAAATTTAGTGTCTATAAGTGTACCAATGGGCGGCTATTTAAAAAGCACTAAATTGTTAGAAGGAATGTTTGTAACCAAAGGGCAAGTTTTGTGCGTTGTCGAAGACCAACAATACATTCAATTGCAAGAAGATTACTTATTAGCAAAAGCAAAAATAGGTTATGCCAAAGCCGAATTTGAACGCCAAAAAGAATTGAACCAAAGCAAAGCTAGTAGCGACAAAGTATATCAACAAGCACAAGCAGAATACAATTTGCTTTCGGTAATGGTGCAATCATATAGCGAAAAACTAAAATTCGCAGGGATAAATCCAAATAATGTGTCAGCAAAAAGCATTTCAAAAAGTATCAATGTCTATTCGCCAATAAGCGGTTATATTTCTAAAGTCAATGTAAATACAGGTAAATATGTAAACCCAAGCGACATTTTATTTGAAATTGTAAATCCTTCCGACATTCATTTGGCATTAACTGTTTTTGAGAAAGACATTAATAAATTAGCAATTGGTCAATCATTAATAGCTTACACCAATACTAATCCAGAGAAAAAATATTCCTGTAAAATCATATTAATTGGCAAAGATTTTTCAGAAAATAGAAGCACCGAAATGCAGTGTCATTTTTCCAATTATGACAAAGCTTTATTACCGGGAATGTATATGAATGCAGAAATTGAAATAAAAAGCCAACAATCAAACGTTTTACCATCTGATGCTATCGTAAGTTATGAAAACAAAAATTATGTTTTTGTAGCCAAACAAAACAAGCGATTTGAGATGAAAGAAGTTATCGTTGGAAACTCTGAAAATAACTTTACAGAAATTCTTTCAGACTATTTTAATAAAGAAAGTATTGTAATAAAAGGAGCTTATTCACTTTTGATGAAAATAAAGAATGTGGAAGATTAAAAAAGATATCTTTAACAATAAATATAATGAAATTTGAATTCTAATCAATTAGATTAAAATCAATTGATAAACTCAATCAAATCAACAGATGCTCCAAGTGAGGAAACAGAGTGAGGAAATGATTGATTTTTCAATATTGATTATTTAAAAACCTATATTTTAAAGGGGGTTTCGCATCTTGAAAATATTCAAGGTATTTTCATAACCCTGAGGTCACGGGTTCAACTCCCGTCCTCGCTACTCTACAACCCCTTAATATTTATATGTTAAGGGGTTTTTTATTGGCAGTTAATCTTATTAGTGTTTTATGGAGTAAGGAATTAGAGTAAGGAATTTTTAAATATAACATCTATTTTTACCGCAAAACGAGAACATATAAATTCTGAGAACAGGAAAATAATTTTAAAATGTCGCTTAACTAAAATTACGGATTTATTTTACATATCCAGAGTCCGTGTCTTATTGTACCATTATTTTTAATTTAGCTTCATCGTGTTCTTTGAAAGCATTAGATGATTCTAATAATAGTTTTAATTCTTCCAAAATACCAGCAAATGCCTTTTGATGAACAATTATGTTAATTATTTCTACAGATTACTGATTGTTTTTTGGTGCAGGAAATTGACTTTCCATTTTCCATTTGAAAGTATTGATTCTATTTTTTAATTTTGTTAGCTCATCGATTATTTCTTCAAAAGATGGTGAATCAATGTAAATCATTTGTTCTTGCAATGTTTTATAATCGGATTTCCAGTCTTCCATAATTTCTGGAATAGGTAATGGATTTATAGTTTGTGGCTGATGTAAATTATAGTTTACGCCTCCAACTCGAGTAAATCGATACCTGTGTTTTACAATGGTTTCGTAAAGTTCGTTGTCATTCAAAGCAATTTCTCCAAATTTTGTTTTAGATAATTGGTAAATGTCATATAAATGCCTGCTTAATCTATCTACCCTTATTTTAGTTTTTGGTTTCTGAAATTCTTCTTGTAGCAGGAATATCTTTTCTAAAAAAGTACGTTCTGGATTTACCGAAGGAACGTTTAAAGGTAGTTGCGAAAAATCTGATTCAGGATATTCTGTATCTATTAATGATGTGAAGAACTTTACAGTGTAGGGTTCCCGTAAGGAACGACAACCAATTTCGATTTGTATTCTCGGTTGAATGTATCCTGGAACTTCTACTTCATTATTGTAATTTAAAATAATAATTACAGGGTCTTGATCACTGTTTACTGTAGCAACAATTTCCCACCTTATATCGTTAAATCCTTTTTCTCTAAATTTATTTATCAATTGAGGATAGAAAATTTCAGTCAGGTATTTATTCGCTTTTTTGCGGAGTGAACTAATTTCTTGTTTTGATACTTCTCCTTCGAAACCAAAAAACTCTCTGTCGATAGCCAAATCAATGTCTTCAGAGAATCTGTCAATTAAATTCCAAGCTTTGCTTAATGATGTTCCCCCTTTGAAAACTAGATATTTTCCAATTTCCATTTCAAATATGATGCTTAATGTTTGCATTACCCACCAATCTTTTTCAACTGCGAAAGCTAACAATCCAATTGTATCTCCTGTTTTTTGTAGGATGTTAATTTTTTCGTTTTTTGGTAACGTATAAAAATTTATTTTTTCCATTTATAGTGCTTTTTGCATTATTTTTTTTATCCAAACTGGAGCCAATTGAATGTCGTGTTCTAAATTAATTGGATTTTCTTTTTTAAGGAGTTCGATTATTATTTTTTCTTCGGCTTCGGTTGTTTTGTCTATCCCTATTTCTCTTAATGCTTGTAATACCAAACTACTGATTTCTCCTTTTGCTAACAAATTTTTAGGGGTTGTTTTTTTGAATTTTATAGACCGTTTTCCTATTTTTATTTCTCGAGGTGCCCCATCCGTTAGAAATACTAATTTCATTGGTATTTGCGTACTTAATCCTAAAGCGTTTAAGGCATAGACTCCTGTTGGAACTATTCTAATTCTATCTCTTTTGGCAATTCCTTTTGCTACTACTTCTGCTGAAGGCAACACTTCTCCCACGTATTTACTGATTATTGGTCTTGCATAAATACCTTGTGCCACTCTTTTTACAACCTCTTGTTTTTCTAACCGATGCAACGCCAAACGTACGGCTTCCGAAGAACCATATTTATTGAAGTCTTCAGGAAACAATAATGTCCCTCGCTTTGTTTTTAAAATAATGTCTTTTATTTGTTTTTCGGTGCTTTGCATCTTTATTGGATTGCTTAATTTGTAACAAAAATAGTAAAAATTTGTTACAAAATAAGTTGAGTAAGATTATTTTTAGTTACAGCATTTATTCTTAACTTCATTTTTTTACCTCAATTTCTTGTCTTTGTGGGTAAGTATTGCAAATCCATAATTGAACGAAGTTGGTTTTCGTAATAGTTTTCTATTTCAAAAGCTAACAGATTTAGATGACGTTAGTAATTGAATTAATCGTATACATTTTAACCAATAACAAAATAGGCAAACTTAATAGTAAAAAAAAATATTAGAAATACTTGAAAAAGTTACGTTTAAATCATTCCAAATTTTATTAGCAAGTAACGTTTAATACATATGAACATAATTTAAAATCCCAATCGATATTTTATAAAAAAAAAGTATTTGAAATAAAAAAATAAGTATATTGAACTCGAAATTTAATTCAAAAACAGTACTCCTGTTAGCCTACGCTTGAGCATTTTAAAATTACCCAATTATTTATATGGGTTTGCTGCAGTAGTTTTTTGTCTTGTAGTGGTAAGACTAGTTATTATCACATTCTTATTGTACCATTATTTTTAATTTAGCTTCATCGTGTTCTTTGAAAGCATTAGATGATTCCAATAGTAGTTCTAATTCTTCCAAAGTACCAGCATTTAAGGTTGCACTAAATTCTTGTGCACGTTGTAGCATTTTTATATAAGCCAAGGGGTCTTGTTGCCTTGTTAATCTTCTTAATGCACCTAAATAATCGTCTCGATAGACTGTAGGAATTATGATTCTAGTTTGTTCTGCTTTGACTAATTCAGCGTTCATCATTACTCTCGCGATTCTTCCATTACCATCTAAAAATGGGTGAATTTCACTAACCATAAACATAACATAAGCCGCTTTTGCAAATGGGTCTGTAAGTGCTTTGTAATAATCAAAACCTTTTATTAAAGTCCCTTTTACTAATTCAAAATCTACAAAAAACGTTTCACCCGCACGGTTGTTTTTATCTTTAAATACACCCGGCATTTTTGATGTTCTAGCCTCCAATAGCAATCGGTGTCTGTATTGAAGAATATCGACGAACTCCTCAGGTTTAGATGGAGTAATATTCATTTCAACTTTACTACTGACCAATTTATACGTTCCCAATATGTCGTGAGAATCTTCATCGCGATTGAACATTGGTGTATCGGTTTCGATGATGTTTTTGGCCTCTATTACTTCAAATCGAGTTCCCTCAATATAATTTGAAAAATAGGATTCAAAAAAAGCAAAGTTTTTAAAAGCAGTGTTGGAAGTGTTTTTATCGATTACGTTTTTAAATTCTCTCTGTTTTAATTCTATAAATAGTATTTCAAACAAATCGATTCTGGATTGGTCATACGGATTTCCAAATGCTCGAGCGATTGCCCTTGGCGATGATAATATCTTGGAAGGCTGAGTGGATAACAAGGCACTGATAAGCTTGTTTAATTTTTCAAACTCTTTTTGCATACCTAATTTCTCGGCGATTACTTTTGCATTATCTCTAATCTGATTCAGTCCCTCTTCCCCTTTTACTTGTGCGATTTTTTCTAGTTTATTTTCTAATTCAGAAATTGATATCGTTTTAGATTCTGGACCTGTTTTTCTTGATGATTGAAGATTTTCTAAAAAAGCTCTTTCTTGCTGCGAAACAAATAGTTCTCCTGAGAATGAATTGTCGCCTTCAATTGCTCCAATACCTTCCATAAAACGAATTATTATTCCAGGTAATTCAATTTTTTTGGTATAGGTATAGGTAACAAATATTTGACCTGTGGTGGTTGGTTTAAATTCAATTGCAGAACGATGGCTTAATAGTGAGCCAGGATATAAATTTCCTAGTATAGAAAAAATATTCCTTTTGATAATAACCTCATCGCTATCGACAAAGTTAGAGGTGAAAATACGAGGAGCAATTTTTTTAATTTTACCGGTGTTTTCAAGCAAAGCAATTTGCTTTCTTACTTTTTTATCACTCGAAGAATAAATAATTTCTTGTAGGTGCGTTGGGATATAATTTTCCATTAGTTCTACTTTATGTAAGCAAAACTATGCTTTATTTTCCACTAAAATGTTATTTTTGGGCTTTTTTTTCCATTATAAACGAAATAAGTTTTAAAAAGTAGGGTGTAATGTACATAAACACATCAATATAATCAAAATTGATTTTTTAAGAAAAAACAATAATTTAAATAAAAAAAAGTATAAATTGCACTCGAAATTTAATTCAAAAACAGTACACAAAAACAGTACACCAAACCGTACACCATTTTTAAAGAAATCATCTTTTTTGGCATATAAAAGGGGGCAAAAATCGAGTAAAAACTCAATTCATAACCCTGAGGTCACGGGTTCAACTCCCGTCCTCGCTACTAAATGTAATAATTTTAAATCTACGGATTAGTTTTCTCTAATCCGTTTTTTTATGTATAAAATATTTTAGCTTTTGCAGTATAGTTAAGTGTATAAATAAAACCAGAAAACTAACTAATACCAATCATTATGCAAATTTTTCTCTCCAATATATAGCATAACACCAAAAGAAACATTATAATGAAAACCAACAGTTGGCACGTAATCTGGCGAAATTAAAGAACCGTCAAATCTATAATGTTGTTTGAAGTTTAACACAGAAGAAAAATCAGTAAATAAAGCGATTTTATTATTCAATTTAAATTGAGGCGTAACACCCATAACTAAAGACCCTATTTGCTCCGTAAAATTATTACCCACAGGTCTTGATAAAGTATAACCTACTCCAGCATGGGTAAGCAATCCCAGCTTTTCATGAGATATATATAACAAATCCAAATCTTTTCCAATATTATACACCAATTGAGCCCCAAATCTATTAAAATAGGTTCCAATGTTACTGTTGCTATCCGAAATAAACCGATCGTTAACATATTCTAATCGAACACCAAACTTTTCAGAAAACATATATCGGCCTGCAATATTAATATTATTAAATCCCGAAAAACTCGTGTTATACTTTGTTAAATAGGGCTGTACTGTACCCGTATAACCATAAGAAAGTTCAATAGATAGACTATTGTAATTGGATTGTGAATACCCCAAAAAACTAAACATTAATATAGTTACAAAGTATTTAATCATTTTTCAAATATTTAATTAATATTGTAAAAATAAATAAATAAAAAGATTTTTTGGTGTCTTTTTATTTATTTAAAATTAAAGATTTTATTTTTACTTTTTTATGAGGGTGAAATTAGTATATCCAGAAGGGAATAAAAGAAATGGAACCATAAATTATTTATTACTATCACTTGCTTTTGCAAACCAATAATCGGATAATTTATCATAATCTATTGGTGTTGCGGGAGCTTGTTTTACCAATCTTCCGCTGTTAAAAGCGCGTTCTAAAATGGTTTCTATGAGGTAATCTTCGTTGACTTCATAAGGCGCATAACCCGTTTTTAGGCTAATGTCAAATAATCGGGCGGTAGTGTTTGACCAAAATGCTTTCCAGCCACTTTTGTGTTCTTTTATTAAATCGTAGGTGGTTTGACCAGTTTGACGGTAAATTAATTTCACGAGAATTTGCCCTTGTTTACGGGACAATTTTTTGAGTTTATCGGTAAATTCATTCTCGACATAGTCCTCTACGATTTTGAAATATTTTCGTTTGTCTCTATTTGTTTTTAGGATTGCCATATTTTTATTCAAGCCCGTCAATCTTTCGGAAGCGATTTTTGCAAATGGATATACTTTGTAAACTCGGTTTTGAAGAATCAAAAATTGCTTTTTACTTTCGGGATCAAGTTTGTATTTGTGAATGATAACTTCTTCCAAAAGGATTGGAGCTTTCAGAATAGTGTCGTTTTCTTCGTTAAATTCTTGAACTTTCAGCGTATCTGATTTTACTACTTGAGCAAAAGAACTTAAAGAAAGTAGGAGGCAAAAAAGGATATAGCGGACTATTTTCATTTGAAACGTTATTTATTTGTCAAAAATATACTTTTTATATATCAAGTGTGATGCCAAATTTATAAATTAGCGAAAAAAATATTTTATGAGTACAAAATCGATATTAAAAGACACCTCACTTGCTTTTTTAGAGCAGTATTTGAATAATGCTTCGCCAACTGGTTTTGAAGCAGAAGGACAGAAAATTTGGATGGATTATTTGAAACCCTATGTGGATACTTTTATAACGGATACTTATGGGACGGCTGTGGGAGTTATCAATCCTGACGCGTCTTACAAGGTGGTTATTGAAGGGCATTCGGATGAAATTTCTTGGTATGTGAATTATATTACGGAGGACGGATTGATATATGTTATCAGAAATGGTGGTTCAGACCATCAAATTGCACCTTCAAAAATTGTTAATATTCACACTAAAAACGGAATTGTGAAAGGCGTTTTTGGCTGGCCTGCCATTCACACTCGAAATCGAGATAAAGAGGAAAATCCAAAAATTAGCAACCTTTTTATTGATACGGGTTGCGACAATAAAGCGGCTGTTGAAAAAATGGGAGTTCACGTGGGTTGCGTAATTACGTATCCTGATGAGTTTATGATTATGAACGAAAACAAATTTGTTTGCCGTGCAATTGACAATAGAATGGGCGGTTTTATGATTGCCGAAGTGGCTCGTTTGCTTCACGAAAACAAAGTAAAATTGCCTTTTGGATTGTACATAACCAATTCTGTTCAAGAGGAAGTTGGTTTGCGAGGTGCCGAAATGATTACGAAAACTATAAAACCAAACGTTGCAATTGTAACGGATGTTTGCCACGATACTTCAACTCCTATGATTGATATGAAAATTGAAGGCGAGATAAAAATTGGTAAAGGTCCGGTAATTACCTACGCGCCGGCAGTTCAAAATAATTTAAGAGAATTGATTTTAGATGCTGCTTTGGCAAATGAAATTCCGTTTCAAAGATTGGCATCGTCACGAGTTACAGGAACGGACACCGATGCTTTTGCCTATAGTAATGGCGGTGTGGCGTCGGCATTAATTTCACTTCCTTTGCGATACATGCACACTACTGTGGAAATGGTGCATCGTGAAGATGTTGAAAATGTGATAAAATTGATATACGAGAGTTTATTGAAAATAGAAAATAACGAAACATTTTCTTATTTTAAATAGAAATTAAATCGCATTTAAAGTATATAAAGGGCAAACTGAATCGGTTTGCCCTTCATATTTTGTGAATAATGCATAAAAAAAGCCATTCGAAAGAATGGCTTTTTTTATAAAATAAATAAAATTAGATTTTGAATCTTTTTCTATCCGTTTCTGTCAAATATATTTTTCTCAAACGAATAGATTTTGGTGTAACCTCAACATATTCATCTTTTTGAATGTATTCTAATGCTTCTTCAAGTGAGAAAATAATCGGTGGAATAATTCTTGCTTTTTCATCATTTCCGGAAGAACGAACATTCGATTGTTTTTTCTCTTTGGTCACGTTTACACACATATCATCACCACGAGAATTTTCTCCAATTACTTGACCTTCGTAAATTTCAGCATTTGGTTCAACAAAAAACTTACCACGATCTTGCAATTTATCGATCGAATAAGGAATGGCTTTTCCTTTTTCCATAGAAATCAATGACCCTTTGTTACGTCCAGAAATTTCTCCTTTGTAAGGCTCATATCCTATAAAACGGTGTGCCATAATTGCTTCACCAGCAGTAGCAGTAAGCAATTGGTTACGCAATCCAATAATTCCACGAGATGGGATATTGAATTTTATAATCATACGTTCCCCTTTCGTTTCCATACTCAACATTTCTCCTTTACGTAAAGTTACAAACTCTACCGCTCTTCCTGAAAGTGATTCTGGTAAATCGATGGTTAACTCCTCAATTGGCTCACATTTTTTACCATCAATTTCTTTGATAATAACTTGTGGTTGACCAATTTGCATTTCATATCCTTCTCTTCTCATGGTTTCAATAAGAACAGACAAGTGCAATACGCCACGACCAAAAACCATGAATTTATCAGCAGAATCAGTTTCACCTAACTTCATCGCTAAGTTTTTCTCTAATTCTTTTGTCAAACGATCTCTAATGTGACGAGAAGTTACAAATTTACCTTCTTTACCAAAGAAAGGAGAGTCATTAATTGTAAACAACATACTCATAGTTGGCTCATCAATAGCAATAGTTTGTAACGCTTCTGGATTTTCAAAATCAGCGATTGTATCTCCAATTTCAAATCCTTCAACTCCTACAATTGCACATATATCTCCAGCAACTACTTCTTGAACTTTTTTACGACCTAAACCTTCAAAAGTGTGTAATTCTTTAATCCGGGATTTCATTATTACACCGTCTCTTTTACACAATGAGATTGGCATTCCTTCTCTCAAAACACCTCTTTCCAAACGACCAATAGCGATACGGCCTGTAAATGCTGAGAAATCTAATGAAGTGATTAACATTTGTGGTGTTCCTTCAGAAACTTTTGGGGCAGGTACATTTTCAATAACCATATCCAATAATGCTTCCACATTGTCAGTTATGTTGTCCCAATGATCCGACATCCAGTTATTTTTAGCAGACCCGTAAACAGTTGGAAAATCTAACTGCCACTCTTCTGCGCCTAATTCATACATTAAGTCGAAAACTTTTTCGTGAACTTCTTCAGGAGTACAGTTTTCTTTATCTACTTTATTGATTACAACGCAAGGTTTCAAACCTAAATCAAGTGCTTTTTGTAATACAAAACGGGTTTGTGGCATTGGCCCTTCAAAAGCATCAACTAGCAAACAAACGCCATCAGCCATATTCAATACACGCTCTACTTCACCACCAAAATCGGCGTGACCAGGAGTATCGATAATGTTGATTTTTGTTCCTTTGTAAACTACAGAAACATTTTTTGAAGTAATTGTGATCCCTCTTTCACGCTCTAAGTCGTTGTTATCAAGGATTAAGTCACCTGTGTTTTCGTTGTCACGAAATAACTGACAGTGATACATAATTTTATCAACCAAAGTTGTTTTACCGTGATCGACGTGGGCAATAATTGCAATGTTTCTAATAGATTCCATCTGTGATTTTTAATGGGTGCAAAGGTACACTTTATTTTCACATAATCCTCATTAATTATTGAGTACCGCCTTCTTTCCTTATGGATAGTGACTTTATAGCTATATTCTTAACGTTAAATTAATGGGTAAAATTCTTTTTTAGGTATTTAAAAAGTGCTATGAACGACAAAAGCTCCCGAATAGTCGGAAGCTTTTGTGTATAAAAGTGATTTACTAATTACAGTTTTGCAACGTGTTTAGTTAATTTAGATTTCAAATTTGAAGCTTTGTTATCATGAATGATATTTTTCTTAGCTAATTTATCGATCATAGAAATAACACTTGATAATTTAGATGTTGCATCTGTTTTATCAGTAGCAATTCTTAATGCTTTGATAGCATTACGAGTTGTTTTGTGTTGGTATCTGTTTAATACTCTTCTCTTTTCGTTACTTCTAATTCTCTTTAAAGCTGACTTATGATTTGCCATTTTACTTGTGTTTTTTAAATTATTTATAAAATATCAGTTAAAAAAGAAAAACCTCCCACAATTATTGACACAATCACTTTGGTTTTAACTAATAAAACAAAAACTCGAGACACAAGTTTGAATTTTACAAAACTTATTTACAACTAATTTGTAGTCCGTGGGAGAATCGAACTCCCATTTCTTGGATGAAAACCAAGTGTCCTAACCGGTAGACGAACGGACCATTATAGCACATTAATTTTAAAACTTGTAGTCCGTGGGGGAATCGAACCCCCCTTTCCTGGATGAAAACCAGAGATCCTAACCGATAGATGAACGGACCGAGCTTTTGTAATGCGGATGCAAAAATACAACTATTTTTTATTCGAGCAATAGCTGATGTATATTTTTTTCGCTTTTTTTAATACGCCTTAGCAAACAATACCCTTCCAACTGATGGACTGCTAGTAAAAACACAGCTTCCCGCCTCTTCTATTCTGTCCAAAGGGATACATCTTATGGTAGCTTTGGTTAAATCCTTAATTTTTTCTTCTGTCTCAGGTGTTCCATCCCAATGTGCTGATACAAAGCCACCTTTGTTGTCTAAAATCGATTTAAACTCTTCAAAACTATTGACTTCTGTAACGTGGGTATCCCGATAATTTAATGCTTTATCAAATAAATCTTTCTGAATTTGCGCTAATAAATCGCTGATATAGATTTCAATTCCTTCATTAGAAACAACTTCTTTATACAAAGTATCTCTTCGAGCCACCTCAAAAGTTCCGTTTTCTAAATCTTTTGGACCAACAGCAATTCGAATCGGAACGCCTTTCAATTCCCACTCGGCAAATTTAAAACCTGGCTTTTGAGTAGTTCTATTGTCATATTTTACAGAAACATTCAATTTTTTTAAAGCCAACATTACGATATTTACGGCAGTAGAAATTTCCTCTAATTGCTCGTCCGATTTATAAATTGGAACAATAACCACTTGAATCGGAGCTAAATTTGGTGGCAAAACCAATCCTTGATCATCGGAATGCGTCATTACAAGCGCACCCATCAATCGGGTTGAAACTCCCCATGAAGTTCCCCAAACATATTCTTGCTTTCCTTCGGCAGTTGCAAATTTAACATCAAATGCTTTAGCAAAATTCTGCCCTAAAAAGTGAGAAGTTCCCGCTTGCAAGGCTTTTCCGTCTTGCATCAACGCTTCAATACAATAGGTTTCGTCGGCACCTGCAAAACGTTCTGTTTCGGTTTTTAGCCCTTTTATAACTGGCATCGCCATAAAATTTTCAGCAAATTCAGCATATACGTGCATCATTTTTTCTGATTCTTCAACTGCCTCGTCTTTTGTTGCGTGAGCAGTATGTCCTTCTTGCCATAAAAATTCGGCAGTTCGTAAAAATAAACGGGTACGCATTTCCCACCGAACTACATTTGCCCATTGGTTAATTAACAATGGTAAATCTCTATACGATTGTACCCATCCTTTATAGGTTGACCAAATAATTGCTTCACTTGTAGGCCGAACAATCAGTTCTTCTTCCAATTTTGCATTGGGATCAACCATTAGTTTCCCTGGTTTGTCAGGGTCATTTTTTAATCGGTAATGGGTAACAATAGCGCATTCTTTTGCGAAACCTTCTGCATTTTTTTCTTCGGCTTCAAACATACTTTTGGGAACAAATAAAGGAAAATAAGCATTTTCATGTCCTGTTTCCTTGAACATTCTATCTAACTCTGCTTGCATTTTTTCCCAAATTGCATATCCGTAGGGTTTTATTACCATACAGCCTCTAACGCCTGAGTTTTCGGCAAGATCAGCTTTGACAACTAACTCATTATACCATTTTGAATAATCTTCAGATCGTGTTGTTAAGTTCTTGCTCATGATAAAATAATTTGGCACTAAAATTGTTTAACTAAATTTAACTAAATAGTTCGGCAAAACTAACTAATTTTGTAATGAACAACAATTAAAATGTATAGATATGAAAACTAATTATTTTTTTTCGGCAAAATCAATCTCAATTTATTTAATAATTGGATTAATTAGTAGTGTAATTACATCTTGTACCTCCTTCAAGAATAGCTCTTACACTGATCGTGACGGTATTTACGGTTCAGATGATAATGGGACTGAGAATAGAGCAGCAAATAATAGTTATAAATACAAAGAGTATTTCAGTTCTTTAAGGGATAATAATACGCAAGAGGAAATTTTCACTAACATAGATAATTACGCTACTACTACAGATACCTTAATTAATAAAAACAACAATACCGAAAGCTATTCTTCTGGATATGCTGGTTGGGGAAATAACTCACAACCAACAAATGTTACCATATATAATAACAATTGGGGCTGGAACAATTACGGCTATGGAACGCATTGGAATTATGGATGGAATTGGAATTTAGGTTGGAATTCTTGGTACGGACCAAGTATTGGTTATGGTTGGGGTTGGAACAATTGGTATGGAGCCAATTATGGCTATTACGGCTGGGGATATAATAGTAATTATTACTACGATAACTATTATCCTTATTACGGTGGCTATAACAACCATAACTCTTATAGTATTGGAATTAGAGGACGTTCTTCTGGAAGATACTATAATGGTAGAGTATCTGAAAATTATGTTTCTAATAATTTTTCTGTAGGCCGAAGAAATTCAATATCAAACACAGAAGTTATTCCTAGAAGGGTAAACACTAATCCTAGAAATTATGTTCCAATAAGAGAAGAAGTCTCTTCACCACGAAATACTAATGTTGCCCCTAGAAATTATAATCCTATAAGAGAAGATACTCCGTCTCCGAGAGGTGAGAATTACACCCCGAGAAGTTATACCCCAACACGAAGTGATTCTTCACCTAGAAGCGAAAGCTACTCTCCCCCAAGAAGTTACATTCCAAGCTCAAATTCTGGCGGTGGTTTTGGTGGTGGATCTGGCGGTGGGAGTTATGGCGGCGGAAGATCTGGCGGTTCTGGCGGTTCTGGCGGCAGAAGATAAAATAATTTAAAAAATCAAATTGATAGAATCTTAATTATTAAAAAACAATGAAAAAATATTTATTAATAATTCTTTTAGGATTTACAACTTCAGGAGTACTTTCTCAAGATATTACTGATGCGCTCCGTTTTGCCCAAGTCAATCTAAACGGAACCGCTCGCTTTAACGCAATGGGTGGAGCATTTGGGGCTTTAGGAGGTGATTTTTCAGCATTAAACGTAAATCCAGCTGGTTCGGCAATATTTAAAAATAACCAAATCGCTTTAACATATACTACTTTTGGGATTAAAAATAATTCCAGTTATTTTGGAACAAAAACTAATGAAAAAAATACTTCATCAGATTTGAATGAGTTTGGAGCAGTTTATGTTGTCAAGAATGAAGACCGAAAAAGCTATTGGAGAAAATTTAGTTTTGCTTTGAACTATGAAAACGCCAATAATTTTGACAATGCCATTTTTTCAGCAGGAACAAATACGTCTCATTCTGTTGGTGACTATTTTAAATATTATGCTAATCAAAATGGAGGACAATTATTATCCAATTTACAATTGCAACCAGGAGAAACAATAACTAGTTTATACGATTACTTGGGGACTAATTATGGATATGGTGCCCAACAAGCATTTCTAGGTTACCAAGGTTTTATTATTGATCCCGCTAATAATTATAATGACGTTTCAAATAGAAATTATGTTTCTTTAGTGCCAACAGGAGGAAATTATTATCAAGAAAACTATTCTAGATCCAACGGTTACAATGGAAAACTTTCCTTTAATACATCCGCTCAATATAAAGATAAATTATATTTCGGTGCAAATATAAACTCTCATTTTGTAGATTTTTTACAAAACGACAGCTTTTATGAAGAAAATTCTAATAATTTACTTTCAGGTGTTCAACGTTTACGATTTGACAATGAACTTGTAACTTATGGAAATGGAATTTCTTTTCAATTGGGAGCAATAGCGAAAATAACCAAACAAGCTCGAATTGGTTTATCCTATGAATCGCCTACTTGGTATAAAATGAATGATAAGTTAACACAAAAACTTGCAGTTATTAGCGCTAATTCACTGGGGGAATTACCAACAGATTATGTTAATCCAAGAATAACGAATATTTATGCCCCATATCAGTTACAAACACCAGCAAAATGGACTGGTAGTTTTGCATATATCTTTGGAAAAAAAGGAATTCTAAGTATCGACTATTCAACAAAAGATTACAGTAACACTAAATTTAATCCGAGTAATGATTTCAAAAATGCAAATAGTGAAATACGTAATTTACTTGGTCAATCGAGCGAATTAAGAATAGGCGGTGAATATAGAATTAAAGAATTAAGTTTAAGAGCAGGATATAGAACGGAACAAAGCCCCTACAAAAACGGAAGTACTATTGGAAATTTAACAGGTTTTTCAACAGGTTTTGGGTATAATTTTGGGGAAACTAAACTGGATTTTACCTACTCCCATTTAGAAAGAGACTCGCAAAAACAGTTTTTTAGTGCCGGAATGACAGATTCTGCAACTATAAATTCTAAAACCAATATCCTAACAATGACTTTGTCATTTGAATTATAAAAAAAGGCAACAAAAAAAGGCAATTAGTAATTAGCCTTTTTTTGTTGCATTTAATTTTTTAATTTAATAAACTTATAAAAATTTTCTATTCTTCTTTTAGAAATTGGAATTAAAAATCCATTTTTCATTTCGCTACTACCTCCGTCAGTTTTAATGATTCTATTCACAAAATTCATATTTATTACATACGAATTGTGAACTCTGAAAAAATTACGTTTATCTAAGATATCTTCATATTCTCCAATATTTTTACTAGACATAAATACATCTCCATTTTCGAGGTAAAACTTTGTGTATCTGCCTTCCGACTTACAATACATAATCTCATTCATCTTAATGAAAAATATATCTTCTAAAGAAGAAATAGCAACATATTCTCGATATTCAACTTTAAGACTTTGAACTATCACACTAGGCTTTTCGTGCTTATCTAAGAATTTATTCAATTCCATAGTTTGCATTACCTTTGAAACAGCATTTATTACTTGTTCCATAATTAAAGGCTTGACATCTACAAATAGTATGTCAGGATTAACAACATTAATTTCTAAAATTAAACTCTGTACTGGAACAGCTTCTAGGGCTGAATCAATATTTAAACAATAATTAGATATTAATTTTGTTAATTCTGAAACATTAATTAAATCCTCTTTTAGCGCTATAGCTTTCTTTACTATCAAAATAATTTATTTTAAAATAATTACTCTTAAAAAGCACGAAATTAATTGAAAATAAAAAATATTTTTAAACCCAAGTAACAATTGCACCTATTTAGGAATAGATGGTGTTATTTGATAATAAATGGTTTGTAACGGTGAAAAATTGTCTAAAAATTTATACTGAAAAACAAAGAAAATCTATACTTTTATTTTTTTACGGTCATTTTAGCACAACATCCTGCTTTTTTATCTTTATCGCAAGATTTCATTTCTTTTGGAGAACATTCTTTTTTAGCTTTTTCTTTTGGTTTTTTTTCTTGTGCATTAACATTCATTGAAACTGACAAAAGCGTAATGGCTAAAACTGCTACTAAATTTTTCATGTTGATTTGTTTTAATTGTTAATTGCTAAAGTACTATATAAAAATAGACTTTAGTAAATATACTCATTTTTTAACAACTATTTGTAAAAATCAAAGAATCTGGATTTAATTTTAGTGAAAAGGCAAAAATAACTTGTGAATACGATTTTAAAAAGTGTTCGAAATGCATTTGTTGAAAACAATAAATATTATTTCAGCAGGTTTTCGTGTGATTACCATCTTGTAAATTCCAAAGTTTATTAAAGGTAAATTGAAATTATTTTTTAATATTATTTTCAAAAATAGAAATCCAATCAGAAACGGACATTTTAGTGGCCAATTCACCTATTAATTCATAGGGTATTTCATCCATTTTCTTAAATCGAATACAACTTTTTCCCATATCAATTTTGGTTTTAACTTGCTTAGAATATTCAATAACAAACCAATTCATTATTTTGGAATCTAAATAAATTCCCATATGGTAAATCGCTATGAAATTCTTTTGAGAAGCAACATTCATAAATGGTAATGGCAATTTTGGATTACAGTAATACCCTTTTGGATAAATTGAATGCGGAACAACATACCCCAACATTCCATAAGACATTTCCTCTTGAAAACCCTCAGGTAAATTGTGCTTAATTATTTCTCGTAATTTTTCAACTGCTATTTTTCGATCTTCAGGTAATGAATTCAAATATTCCTGCGGTGTTTTACAATTTGATTGCATTTGTATAATTTATTTAGCTAATTTAGAAAATAAAACAGCGTCAAGTGAGAAAAATTAATTTAATCTGCTTTATTTTTAGATATTTGCATAAAAAAACATCCAATGAAAAAAAACACCACTTCTATTTTATTAATAATTGTTACTGTAATTAGTTTTGCTCAAGAACAACCTGTAAAATATTTAAATGCTATTTCAAAAGAAGCATTGAAAACCAACCTGAACATCATTGCATCCAATGACATGGAAGGCAGAGAAACAGGCTCTGCAGGCCAAAAGAAAGCGGGAAATTATTTGATTTCACAGTATAAAAAAGCAGGAATTTCATTTCCGAAGGGAGCAACAGATTACTATCAAAAAATACCTGCCGCATTCCTAAATGCAAAACACAATGAAAATTTACCCGATTCAGAAAACATTTGGGCATTCATAGAAGGTTCCGAAAAACCCAATGAAATCATAGTTATTTCAGCACATTATGATCACGTTGGAATAAAAAATGGCGTAATTTTCAATGGCGCAGATGATGACGGTTCTGGAACTGTGGCTGTTTTAGAAATTGCAAAAGCATTTCAAATAGCCAAAAATGAAGGTCACGGACCAAAACGTTCTATCCTATTTCTTCACGTAACTGGCGAAGAACACGGACTTCACGGCTCACGTTTTTATTCAGAAAATCCATTATTTCCATTAGCAAATACTATTACCGACATCAATATTGACATGATTGGACGCCGTGACGAAGCCCATAAAGACTCTAACAATTACGTATATTTAATTGGCTCCGATTACCTTTCAACGGATTTATACACCATTTGCGAAGCCGCCAACAAGAACTTTATCAATCTCAACATCGATTATACTTTCAACGACCGAAACGATCCCAACCGATTTTATTACCGCTCCGATCATTATAATTTTGCAAAAAATGGCATTCCATCCGTATTCCTTTTCAACGGAGTTCATGCAGATTATCACAAAGCTACGGACACTCCTGACAAAATAGAATTCGATGCATTAGCCAAAAGAGCGCAATTCGCCTTTACCATCGCTTGGGAATTAGCCAACAGAGAAAACCGCCCCGTTGTTGACAAATCTGGGAAATAATATATCAAAAGTTTTTTTTAAGATTCTCATACAGAATATTAAGTTTTATAAAAAAATCGAATTGATATAAAACCAAAAAACCATTTTACTTTCGTAAAATGGTTTTTTTTAAAAAGAGCCGGCGGAGGGACTCGAACCCACGACCTGCTGATTACAAATCAGCTGCTCTAGCCAACTGAGCTACGCTGGCGAATAATTCCAAGTACAAATATAGATTTGAATTTCTAAAATCCAAAATAAATTTGACCTTTTTTAAAACTTATTTTTATTGTAAACCGTTGATTTTAGTAATCAATTGATTTGCAACTTGTTCCAATTCAACATTGATTTGTTTGAAGTGTGATTTTTTGTTTTCAACTTTTTTTGCGTTTACTTTAGTAATTAAAGTATCGAAACTTGCAATAGCTTCATCAATCAACGCATTCGTTTCATCTGTTGGTTTTCCTGTTGTAGCGATTTCATATAAGTAAACTGCTTCAATAATATCTCCTAAAACGTAGTTGATGTCTTTTTTTAAATTTTTAACGTTTGCCATTTTGTATTTTTTAATTTGAAATTTAAATTTTCGTCTGCAAAAGTACACATAATCTTTCTATAACCGACTATGAAATAAAAATTTCTAACAATACTGCGTTTCCAGCTAAAGTATAGCGATTCATCACAGCAGGTATTAAGATTGTATCGCCTTTTTTATAGTTATGGGTAATTTGGTTGTATTCCAATTGAAACGTTCCTTCTGTACACATATAAACCGTGAAAGATTCTGAAGTCTTGGAAACTTTTATTACTCCGTCAAGCGGCAAATAATTCGTCGTAAAATAAGGACAATTCACCATTTCATTGGATTTGTTTGTCTCTTTTGAATAGGTTTTATGCGTTTCAACTTTATTGTAATTGATGGCGTCTAAAGCCAAATCAATGTGTAACTCTCTCAAATTTCCATCGGCATCGACTCTGTCAAAATCATATAATCGATACGTAATATCAGACGTTTGTTGGATTTCTGCAACTACCAATCCTTCGCCAATTGCGTGAACTGTTCCTGTTTCAAGAAGGAAAACATCGCCCGTTTTAACTTTTACTTCTTCTAGTAAATCAAGTAGGGTTTTGTTTTCCAAATGTGCAACATATTCTTTAGCATTCGATTTTTCATTGAAACCTACAATAATTCTTGCATTTTCATCGGCTTGCATAATGTACCACATTTCCGTTTTTCCAAAGGAATTGTGACGAATTTTTGCTAACTCATCATTTGGATGCACCTGAATTGACAAATCAGTTTTGGCATCCAAATATTTGAACAACAAGGGAAATTGCTTTCCAAATTTTTTATAAACTGCAGTTCCTAAAACTTCTTCTGGATGATTTTCAATTAATTCTGTCAGTGATTTTCCTTTTAGAACGCCATTGGAAACAATGCTAACATCGCCTTCCACAGTTGACAATTCCCAACTTTCTCCAGTTATAGAAGAAGTTATTGGTTTGTTTAGTACTGTTTTTAATTTTTCGCCTCCCCAAATTCTTTCTTTGAAAATCGGGTCAAATTGCAAAGGATAACTTTCAAATTTCATGATTTTACTAGTTTTTTTATTGCTTCTAGCGCTTTTGGAATGTGTTTCGTCGCCAACATACTATCAAAAACCATTACAATAATTCCCTCTTTATCAATTACATACGTTACTCTTCCTGGCAATAATCCAAACATTCCAGAAGGAACACCAAAAAGGTTTCTGATTTTTTTATTGGAATCTGACAAAAGTATAAAAGGAAGTTTAAACTGCTTTGTGAATTTTTGATGCGCTGCAACGCTATCGCTACTAACGCCAATTACCTCAGCGCCTAAATCGATAAAATCTTCATATTGATCCCGGAAACTACACGCTTGAGCAGTGCAACCTGGTGTGTTGTCTTTTGGATAAAAATAAAGTACAACTGGCTTTTTGCCAATAGTATTCTGACTATCAAAAGTAGCGCCGTTGGTATCAATTGCTGTAAATTTGGGAACTTTATCTCCTACTTTTAATTCCATTATTCTCCTTTATAAGTTACAAAATTACGAGGTGTTTCATACAAAACCACTTCCAAATCAAATTCGGGTTTTATTCGGTTTCTAATTTTATTCCAAATCACAACTACAATATTTTCGGCTGTAGGATTCAAATCTTGAAATTCAGGAACATCCAAATTCAAATTCTTATGGTCAAATTTATTTTCGATTTCCTCTTTAATGATATCTGAAAGGAATTTAACATCCATAACATAACCTGTTTCAGGATCAATTTGCCCCGTTACGCTTACAGTCATATCATAATTATGTCCGTGAAAATTAGGATTGTTGCATTTGCCAAAAATCGCATCATTTTGTTCAAATGTCCAATCTTTTCTGTGCAAACGGTGCGCTGCGTTAAAATGTGCTTTTCTGCTAATGGTAACTCTCATATTTTTGATTTTAAATTCGGAATTCAACTTTTAAAATAATTCTATTGTTTTAAATTTTATGGTTTTCTAAATAATGGTAAAATTCATCAAAAATTATCTTAAACCAAATCGTATATAATTCTGGATTTACAGTCATATCGTCCTTAATAGCTGCCATTTTCATCCATTTCCAACTTTCAACCTCTTCAATATTTATTTGAGGTTCATCATTAAAATAGCCAATCATCACATGATCCAATTCATGTTCGGTCAAACCGTTATCAAATGGAGCTTTATAAATAAAATGGAACAACTCTTTGAGTTCTGTTTCAAAGCCCATTTCTTCTCTCAATCTTCGAGTTCCCGCTTCAATATTGGATTCGCCAACTCGTTGATGACTGCAACACGTATTTGTCCATAATAAAGGTGAATGGTATTTTTGATGCGCTCGCTGCTGGAGCATAATTTCATTGTTCTTATTCAAAATAAAAACAGAAAAGGCGCGATGCAAAACGGCTTTTTCATGCGCTTCCATTTTTTCCATCGTTCCTATTGGTTCGTCCAATTCATTTACCAATATTACTCGTTCTTCTATCATAAAATATGTATTGCTTGTCAAAAATACAAAAAAAGAAATGGTATTTCATCAGATTTTGAATTTGTGAAAAGTTTAACGAGTGTCGAATGATCCCATAATTAGATGCAAAAACCGCAAACAAATAGTGCTATTGTGTTTGCGGTTTTGCATTCTGTAATGATTTTCAATACCTTATTACTGCAAAATATAATCTGTATTGATAAAATTCGATTCTTTACTGTTCAACAATGCCTGTAAGATTTCATTGTTATACTCATTGTCTTTAGACGCTACGAAAGTCCGAATGGAGAACGAACGCAAGGCATCGTGAATGCTCAAAGTTCCCACAGCAGAATCTTTTCGACCTGTAAACGGATACACGTCTGGTCCGCGTTGGCAAGAACTATTCAAGTTTACTCGGGTAACTAAATTCACCAGCGTATCAATAAGTGGTGCGATAGTTTTAATATCTTTCCCGAACAAACTCACTTGCTGACCATAATTTGATTCGGCCATATCTTTTAATGGTTCTTGAATATCTTTGAAAGTCAAAATTGGAACTACGGGTCCAAATTGTTCTTCGTGATACACTCGCATTTCCTTATTTACAGGATATAAAATAGCTGGAAAAATATAATTATCGGAATGTTGACCGCCTTTAGCATTGATTACTTTGGCACCTTTGCTTGTGGCATCGTCAATCAATTCTTGAATGTACGCAGGTTTGTCTTTTTCTGGTAATGGCGTTAAAAACACCGACTTATCCCAAGGATTTCCAAAATCAAGCGCATCAACTTTGGCAGCAAATCTTTTATTAAATTCATCCGCAATAGATTCGTGAACGTATAAAATTTTCAATGCGGTGCATCGTTGACCGTTAAAAGATAAACTTCCCGCAACACATTCTTGAATCGCCAAATCCAAATCGGCATCGGCCAAAACAATCGCAGGATTCTTAGCTTCTAAACCTAAAATTAAACGCAATCTGTTTTTATTGGGATGTTGATCTTGCAATGCTATTGCCGATTTACTATTTCCAATTAAAGCCAAAATCGCAATTTTTCCTGATTCCATAATTGGCGAAGCTACATCACGACCTCTTCCGTAAACAATATTGATAACTCCTTTTGGGAAACTACTTCTGAAGGCTTCCAACAAAGGTGAAATTAATAAAACTCCGTGTTTTGCAGGTTTGAAAATCACGGTATTTCCCATTATAATTGCAGGAATTAGCAAGGAAAAAGTTTCGTTTAAAGGATAATTGTAAGGCCCAAGACACAATACAACTCCAAGTGGCCCGCGTCGAACCATGGCGTTAATGCCTTGACTTTTTGTAAATCGAGCGCTATTTCTATCTAATTTTTTATAATCTTCAATGGTATCGTTGATGTATTCTACGGTTCTGTCAAATTCTTTTTCAGAATCACCTAATGATTTTCCAATCTCCCACATCAAATATTTAACAACTTCACTTCGAGTCGCTTTCATTTGATTTACGAAATTCTCCATGCATTTAATTCGGTCGGTCACTTTCATCGTTGGCCAAATTCCTTGACCATTGTCATAGGCATTTACTGCGGCTTCAACAACTTCATTGGCTTCCGAAACGCCCATTGTTGGGATTGACCCTAAAAGTGTGGGTGCATAATTTTCTGTAGATGATATGGTAGAAAAAACTTCTGTTGTAGGTCCTTTCCATTCTTTTAATGCTCCGTTTACCAAGTAGGTATTTTGAAATAATGGAGCGGTAATTTGAAATTCTTCGGGTATAAAACTCATTGTCGCTTTTTTTTTACAAATTTACAATTTATAAAATTTTGAAGTTATTAATTACAAACATTTTGACTTAAAAAATAACCGAATTATCATTATCTTAAATTATTTTAAAATACTCAAAAAATTATTACATTATTACGATAAAAAAGCGTGTTTTTAAAGAAATAATTTTAAATATAACGTTTTCGTTTTAAAGGACATATATATTATAAATCAATGTTGTCAGACAAAAATCATTTAAAATAAAGTTACCCAAAAAAGTATAGTCCCTACGGGATATTTTTATTATGAACACTTCTTATCATTCTACCAACATTTAACTCCTATCGGAGTATATCTCGTAGAGATTATATGTTGGTAAATAGATAGTTATGAAGTTAATTTTTGTCCCGTAGGGACTATACATTTTTTAATTAGATGACAATTTTTATAAACGTAACGCTTCATGAATTTTAATGGCACATTTTTCACCATCAATTGCAGCTGAAATAATTCCACCAGCATAACCCGCTCCTTCACCACAAGGATAAAGTCCTTTTATTTGCAAATGTTCTAATGAAATCGAATCTCGAGGAATACGAACTGGCGAAGAAGTTCTGGATTCTGGAGCGTGTAAAATGGCTTCATTTGTTAGATAACCCCGCATGGATTTTCCAAATTCAGAAAAACCTTCACGTAATATTTGCGATAGAAAACCTGGGAAAACTTGCCCCATTTCTACCGAAGCAGTTCCGGGAACATAAGACGTTTTCGGAATATCAGATGAAACTTTTTTCTGAGTAAAATCAACCATTCTTTGGGCTGGAACTTTTTGAGATTCTCCAGCCAAATGCCACGCTTTTTGTTCGATGCTTTTTTGAAATTCTAATCCTGCCAAGGCTCCGAATTTAGCAAAAGGCTTAAAATCTTCTAATTTTAATTCGATAACAATTCCGGAATTTGCAGTTGCTTGATCTCGTTTTGATGGCGACCAACCATTGGTTACCACCTCGCCGGGGCTTGTCGCACAGGGCGCAATTACCCCGCCGGGACACATACAAAAAGAATACATTCCCCTTCCTCCTACTTGTTTTACAATTGAATAGGGTGCTGGTGGCAAATGCTCGCCACGATAATCGCAACTGTATTGAATACTGTCAATTAGGGTTTGTGGATGTTCGGCTCTAACGCCCAAGGCAAACGGTTTCGCCTCTATAAATACTTTTTTTCTGTCTAACAATTCAAAAATATCTCGAGCGGAATGTCCTGTTGCCAATATGATTTTATTGGCAAGAATGGTGGCTCCAGATTGCGTTACAATTCCTTGAACTTCATTGTTTTTTATCAAAATATCGATTAGGCGTGTTTCAAAAAGCACCTTTCCTCCCATTTCAATAATTTTCTCCCGAATATCCTGAATAATTTGTGGTAATTTATTGGTTCCAATATGTGGATGTGCTTCTATCAAAATATCTGCGGAAGCACCAAAAGCGACTAATAATTCTAAAATTCGAGTTACATCACCACGCTTTTTGGAACGGGTATATAATTTTCCATCAGAATAGGTTCCTGCACCGCCTTCGCCAAAACAATAATTAGAATCTTCATCGACAATATGATCCACATTAATGGCTTTTAAATCACGACGACGGCCCCGAACGTCTTTTCCACGCTCTATAACTATTGGCTTTAAGCCTAATTCTATTAATTGTAAAGCTGCAAAAAGTCCTGCAGGCCCAGCACCAACAACAATAACTTCTTGTGCATTGGAAACGGCTGTATATTCTAGAAGTTGGATTTTTTCTTCAATGAATTCGTCCTCTTGAAAGAAAAGCATCACTTTCAAATTCATTTTTATTGCCTTTTGACGGGCATCAATCGAACGCTTCAAGATGGAAATGTGCTTGATTTCATTATTTGAAACACGAATCAATTTTGCGGCATACTCTTTAAGAAGTTGTTCGTTTGTAGCAATTTCAGGCGATACTTGAAGTAGAAGTTCTTGGGGCATTATTTTTTAATTAATCGAAATACAAAAGTAGGTATTTGAAGTGGAAAAAGAGGAAAGAGAAAAAGAAAGATAATAGACGAAGAGATAATAGACGAAGAGACAATAGACAAATAGATAATAGACTTAAAAAAATTCGAGAAAATTCGAGAAATTCAAAACTTATTATTCATAATTAATTTCCCATTTGCATTCCTTGCTTTTAAAAAATTTGCGCCCTTTGCGGTTAAACTTTTCTCATCTTTGCACTCCTTGCGGTTAAACTTTTGTGCCTTTTGTGGTAAAACTTTTGTGTCTTTTGTGGTAAAAACTTAACTTTGCAACAACAAACAAAAATATGTCACGACAAATAAAATTAATTTGGGATTTTAGAGGTTCCGCTGCTGCAAAAACTGCCGAACACCACGAAATTCACCTTAAAGAATACATTAAAGCTGAAAAATTACCGTTGAATATAACAGGATTTACAATTCTAAATGAAATGCACGCCATCGCATTTATGGTTGTAACAGATGAAAATATGATTGCTGTTCGTGATAAATTAAAACCACATCGGGGTGAGGTGTTTTAGTCGAATGTCGAATGTCTTAATGTCGAAAGGCGCTAAGGATAAAAAAATTCTACACTTTTGGACTTTCGACTTTATGACTTTAAAACTTTCGACTTAATTAGCAACCTCGCTGATGAATTTAATTCTCATAAATCGCAATTCATTAATATCATATTCGCCATCAAATTCTTTTAAGGCTTCTTCAATATTATCGGATTCCGACTCCATAAAATAGTCGTGAATTTCTTCTTGTTGTTCATCATCAAGAATTTCATCAATCCAATATTTAATGTTTAATTTGGTTCCAGAATAAACAATTTGTTCCATTTCTTTAATCAAAGCATCCATATTCAAGCCTTTGCCTCGAGCAATATCATCAAGATTTAATTTTCTATCGATATTTTGAATGATGTATAATTTATTAATTGAATTGGCACCCGTTGACTTTACGACCAAATCATCGGGACGAAGAATGTCATTTTCCTCTACATAAGTACGAATAATATCAACAAATTCTTTTCCGTATTTTTTAGCTTTTCCTTCGCCAACACCGTGAATATTGCCCATTTCATCCATTGTAATTGGATATTTGAGCGACATATCTTCAAGGGACGGATCTTGGAAAACCACAAAAGGCGGAACACCTAATTTTTTGGCAACTTTCTTACGTAAATCTCGCAAAACCAACATCAATTCTTCATCTGCAATTCCAGAGGATTTTGCTGCTGTAACAATTGCTTCGTCTTCAGATTCGTTGTATTCGTGATCTTCAGACATCATAAAAGAAATTGGGTTTTTTATAAAATTCAACCCTTTATCGGTGATTTTAATAATTCCATAGGTTTCAATGTCTTTTGACAATAAACCGTCAACCAAGACTTGACGCAATAACGCCATCCAATAGCGTTCTTCAAATGCAGCACCAGCACCAAAAAAGCTTTGAGAATCTGTTCTGTGTGCTTTTATCATTGCGTTTACTTTCCCCGTAAGGGTATAAACGACCTCTTTTGATTTGTATAAATGTTTAGTATCACGAACAATTTCAAGAAGTTTTACCACTTGTTTCATGGCTTCAACTTTGGTCTTTGGATTACGGACATTGTCATCCATATCGCCACCTTCTCCAGTTTCGCTATCGAATTCCTCACCAAAATAATGCAACAAAAATTTACGTCTTGACATCGAAGTTTCGGCGTAAGCTACTACTTCTTGTAACAATGCAAAACCTATTTCTTGTTCTGCAACTGGCTTTCCTGATAAGAATTTTTCTAATTTTTCTACATCTTTATAGGAATAATAAGCCAAACAATGTCCTTCGCCACCATCTCGACCGCCACGACCTGTTTCTTGGTAATAACTTTCTAATGATTTTGGAATATCGTGATGAATTACAAAACGCACATCGGGTTTGTCAATTCCCATTCCAAAAGCGATGGTTGCAACCACCACTTCTACATCTTCCATCAGGAACATATCTTGGTGTTTTGCACGCGTTTTCGCATCCAAACCAGCGTGATACGGAACGGCACTAATTCCGTTTACTTGTAAAACTTGAGCAATTGCTTCAACTTTTTTACGGCTTAAGCAATAAATAATTCCAGATTTTCCTTTGTGTTGTTTGATAAAACGAATAATATCCGACTCAATATTCTTGGTTTTGGTACGAACTTCATAATATAAATTAGGTCTGTTAAAAGAAGCTTTGAAAGTATTGGCATCCGCCATTTCAAGGTTTTTCAAAATATCTTCTTGTACTTTTGGCGTTGCGGTTGCGGTCAAGCCAATAACGGGAACGTTACCCAAAAGTTTAATGCTATTTTTTAAATTTCTGTATTCGGGACGGAAATCGTGACCCCATTCTGAAATACAATGTGCCTCGTCAATAGCTACAAAGGAAATATTGATGTTCTTTAAAAATTTAATGTATTCGTCTTTCGCCAAAGATTCTGGTGCGACATATAGTAACTTTGTCAATCCAGAAGTAATATCTTTTTTAACTTGATTGATTTCTGTTTTATTTAACGAGGAATTTAATACGTGGGCAATTCCAATATCCGAAGACAAACTACGAATGGCATCCACTTGGTTTTTCATCAATGCAATTAATGGTGATACAATAATTGCCGTTCCTTCATTCATTAATGCAGGCAATTGATAACAAAGTGATTTTCCACCACCCGTTGGCATAATTACAAAAGAATTTTTTCCTGAGATAAGACTTCTAATGACTTGTTCTTGCAATCCTTTAAATTGGTTGAAACCAAAATATTTTTTTAATTCCTTATGGATGTCAATTTCGATAGATTTCATTCTTAGTTAATAGTATTTTATATAAATTTGTGGCTCATAAAGATACAACTTTCTTTAATAAATACAAACTTTATAAAAAACTGTTTTGAAAACAAACAAAAATATTTTGGAAATTGCCAAAAAAACAATCCTATCTGAAAGCAAATCTATAGCGAAACTGGCTGATTTACTAACAGATGACTTTGTAAAAGCTACAGAAATAATTTTCAATTCCAAAGGCAGATTGATTGTCACGGGTATTGGAAAAAGTGCCATTATCGCACAAAAAATTGTAGCAACAATGAATTCTACAGGAACACCATCGCTATTTTTGCATGCATCTGAAGCAATTCATGGCGATTTAGGCATGGTTCAACCCGAAGATGTGGTGATTTGTATTTCAAAAAGTGGCAACAGTCCCGAAATTAAAGTTTTGGTTCCAATAGTAAAACATTTCGGAAATACTTTAATTGCAATTACCGGAAATACGACTTCATTTCTTGCAAAAGGTGCCGATTTTATTTTAGATACAACTATAGATTCTGAATCGTGTCCTAATAATTTAGCACCTACAAATAGTACCACCGCACAATTGGTTATGGGCGATGCACTTGCGGTTTGTTTGATGGAACTTCGTGAATTCAATCCGCAAGATTTTGCAAAATACCATCCTGGTGGCGCATTGGGGAAAAAATTATTACTTCGCGTGGGCGATATGCTCGATCAAAGTCACAAACCTGAAGTTTCACCTGAAACAAATATCAAAAAAGTAATTTTTGAAATTTCAGAAAAACGTCTTGGTGTTACGGCCGTTATCGAAAATAATAAAGTAATCGGAATAATTACGGACGGAGATATTCGTAGAATGCTGAATAATAACGATACCTTTGCACACTTAACCGCAAAAGATATTATGACAAAAAGCCCTAAAATGATTCAATTATCAGCTATGGTAACGGATGCTTTAAATATTTTGGAGGATTTTTCAATTACACAATTGGTAGTTCTTGAAAAGGAAGAATACAAAGGTGTATTGCATTTACATGATATTTTAAAAGAAGGAATTGTGTAATGGCAAAAAAAGCGTTGAATGAAATGTCGTTTTTAGATCATCTTGAGGAGTTAAGATGGCTGTTGGTTCGAAGTACTTCGGCAGTATTAATTATGGCAGTGGTTACTTATTTTTTCAGTGATTTTATTTTTGACACTATAATATTCGCACCCACTAGCCCTAGTTTTTTTACGTACACTTTTTTCTGTGAATTATCCCATAGTGTTGGTTTTGCAGACAGCATTTGCATTACTGAATTGCCTTTCATAATTCAGAATACAGATATGGAAGGACAAGTAAACATGTTTATTTGGACGTGTATTACTGCGGGATTCATACTTGCATTCCCTTATATTTTATGGGAACTTTGGAAGTTTATAAGCCCTGCATTATATGAAAAAGAAAGAAAAAATGTACGCGTATTTATATTTGTTGCCTCCATATTATTTTTCTTGGGAGTATTATTTGGGTATTATGTAATTGTTCCAATGTCGATCAATTTCTGTGCAACTTTCTCAATTAGTAAAATGGTACAAAATCAGTTTACAATTGATTCTTATATTGGAATGATGAAAACATCGGTGATTGCAAGTGGATTATTTTTTGAATTACCAGTAATTATATATTTCTTGACAAAATTAGGATTGGTAACACCAACATTTTTACGAAAATATAGAAAATATTCAGTGGTTGTAGTATTGCTAATCGCAGCAATTGTTACGCCTCCAGATGTGGTTAGTCAAATTATTGTTGCTATTCCAATGTTACTAATATACGAAGCAAGTATCTTCATCTCGGTATTTGTATATAAAAATAAAAATAAAAAAAATGTCTGATATCCTTACTGAATTCAATGATTACCGCACAAAAATGAACGAAAAGTTATTGGCTGACAATAACAAAATCGTAAAGAGAATTTTCAATTTAGACACTAATGCGTATGCCGCAGGAGCGCTTGATGTGAAAACAAAAGAGCTTTTGGGACTCGTTGCATCGGCGGTTTTGCGCTGCGATGATTGTGTGAAATACCACCTTGAAACGAGTTTTAAAGAAGGTGTTTCTAAAGAAGAAATGATGGAAGCAATGGGAATTGCAACTTTAGTAGGCGGAACAATTGTGATTCCTCATTTGCGAAGAGCGTATGAGTTTTGGGAAGCTCTTGAAGAGAATAAATAAATGTTAATGTGTTGATTTGGTTCTTTGGTTATTCGTTAATTTGCGAATATCAATTAACCAGATTAACAAATAACCAACAATAAATGATACTAAGAGCAGAAAATTTAGTCAAAACCTACAAAGGTCGAAGTGTTGTAAAAGGGATTTCTGTGGAAGTAAATCAAGGAGAAATCATTGGTTTATTAGGTCCAAATGGCGCTGGAAAAACGACTTCTTTTTATATGATTGTGGGATTGGTAAAACCAAATGCGGGAAATATTTATCTTGATGATATGAATATTACTGATTATCCAATGTACAAAAGGGCGCAACAAGGAATTGGATATTTGGCACAAGAAGCTTCTATTTTTAGGAAATTGAGTGTGGAAGATAATATTTTGAGTGTTTTACAACTTACAAAACACACCAAAGCAGAACAAGAAGCCAAAATGGAAAGCTTAATTGCTGAATTTGGTTTGAATCATATTCGCACGAATCGTGGCGATTTACTTTCGGGTGGCGAACGCCGTAGAACTGAAATTGCCCGTTGTTTGGCTACAGATCCAAAATTTATTTTATTAGACGAACCTTTCGCAGGTGTTGACCCTGTTGCCGTGGAAGACATTCAAAGAATTGTAGCGCAATTAAAAAATAAGAATATTGGAATTCTAATTACCGACCATAATGTTCAAGAAACATTGGCAATTACGGATAAAACCTATTTGATGTTTGAAGGTGGAATCCTAAAAGCAGGAACTCCAGAAGAATTAGTGGAAGATGAAATGGTGCGTCGCGTTTATCTTGGTCAGAATTTTGAATTGCGTAAAAAGAAATTGGAATTTTAGTGTGAGTTTATTAAAAATACAACACAAATTATCACAGATTTTTTAAAACTCAAATGAACTTATATGCCTTAAATGGTGAAAAAACTATGCTTTTTTACCTGTAATCAAATTCATAATTACAGACAAGAACACATAAAATACAATTACCAAAGCGACTCCCGAAAACTGAAATAACACTAATAAAACCAGTGAAATCAGTACGAATACAATTTGCAATACATTATCCTTAAAGTTAAATTTCTTAATTTTTAATGCAAATAATGGAATTTCAGCATTTAAAATATAAGCACTTAAAAGAGTTATCACTAATAAAAACCCATTGTTAGTCAATAATTCTAAGGCAATCAAAGAATCTGAATGTTTTACAATTAAAGGCAAACTCAAAATAAACAGCGCATTGGCAGGTGTTGGTAATCCAATAAAAAAATCGGTTTGACGAGTATCAATATTGAAATTCGCCAAACGATAGCAAGATCCCAACGTAATTATAAATCCTAAATAAGGGAAATACGCTAACGACGGATTGGAATTTACACTATTGGAAAGCATCGTAAACATAATATATCCGGGTACAACACCGCTGGTAACCATATCTGCCAAAGAATCCAATTGCAAACCTAGCGGACTTGAAACTTTGAACAATCGTGCGAAAAAACCATCGAAAAAATCGAATAAAATTCCCAAGCACACGAAATAGAACGCCATTTCAAAATTCTCTTTCACAGCAAAAACTAAGGCAATACAACCACAAAATAGATTGAGAAGCGTTATTATATTTGGAATGTGTCTTTTTATAGTCATTGATATATTTGTTTTATAGTAACAAAGAACGCAAATTTAATACAATAACTTACAGACAAGTGCGTTTTTAGAATAGATTTTTAAAGTAATCCGAAACATTTGCTTTTATTTAGAAAAACAAAGTAGGAACATCAGTAAAAATGTATATTTTTGGTAAAAAATCACAGCCTTTATATTTGTAAATTGATTTTAATTTGAAAAATAACTTCCTCATACTATTTGCACTTACCACCACCTTAAGTCTTGCACAAACGGCGAGGAAATATTCCAATGAATTCATGAATATTGGTGTCGATGCCGCAGCTTTAGGAATGTCAAATGCTGTAACAGCAAGCTCAAACGACGTAAATTCGGGTTATTGGAATCCTGCGGGACTCATCGGATTGGAAGACAAACAAGTTTCTTTGATGCACGCCAGTTATTTTGCCAATATCGCGCAATACGATTATGCTGCTTATGCAACGCCCATCGACGACCAAAGTGCGTGGGGAATTTCCATGATTCGTTTTGGCGTGGACAACATTATGAATACCACACAACTAATTGACAGCCAAGGAAATATTGATTACAATAGAATCAGTCTTTTTTCAACTGCCGATTATGGAATGACCTTTTCGTATGCTAGAAAACTGCAACTTCCAGGTTTTCAATATGGTGTAAGCTCAAAAATTATCCGAAGAATTATTGGTCAATTTGCTAGTTCTTGGGGTTTTGGTTTTGATGTTGGATTGCAATTCACGAGAAACGATTGGAAATTCGGTTTGATGCTTCGAGACATTACCACAACCTATAATGTTTGGTCTATAGATGAAGCCGCATACAATTCGATTAAAGATGCTATTGGAGGACAAAATCAAGCACTTCCCGAAAATACTGAAATAACATTACCAAAAGCACAATTTGGAATGTCAAAAAAATTTGAATTCCACAACGATACCAGTCTTTTGGCTGCAGCCAATTTGAATATGAGTTTTGCAAGAACCAATGCTATTTTTTCAACAGAAGGATTGAGCGTTGACCCGGCTTTAGGATTTGAATACGGATATACCGATTTGGTTTTTATTCGCGCTGGCGTTGGAAATTTTCAAAATGTGGTGCAAATTGACAACACCAAAAAAGTCGGATTTCAACCCAATGTTGGTTTGGGATTCAAGTACAAAGGAATTCAAATTGATTATGCTTTAACCGATTTAGGAGATCAAAGTGCGGCTTTGTATTCTAATATTTTCTCGGTAAAAGTAGATTTAAATATTTTTAGACAATAATTATTTTTAAAAATGTGCAATAGAAAACTTACTTTATTATTTATTTTACTAGTAATACTATATACTAACAAGGTAAATAGTCAAAAAATCACCCTTTCAAATAATGCCGAAGTAAGTATTATTACTTGCGGAACAGGTGCTGAAATTTACTCTTTATTTGGTCATACCGCCATTAGAATTAACGATGCCGAAAACCACATTGATGAAGTATATAACTACGGTACTTTCGATTTTAGTACCCCAAATTTCTATTTGAAATTTGTAAAAGGGGATTTACAATACTTGGAAACGAGCTGCACTTTTGAAGAATTTTTACAAGAATATTTATATGAAAAAAGAAGTGTTTACGAGCAAATTTTGAACATTTCAAGAAATCAAAAACAAGCGCTTTTTGACTATTTAAATGCTTCTTTACAATCCGAAGAACGATTTTATACGTATAAATTTATCGATAAGAATTGCACAACTATGGTAATAAATGCCATCAATAAAATTCTAGGAAAAGAAGTTATCGTTAAGAATACCAAAGAAGACAAAACCTACAGAGCCATACTATTTCCTTACTTCGAAGGGCATTTCTTCGAGCAATTGGGAACGAGTATTATTTTTGGAACAAAGGTGGATTTGAAAGGGGAAGAGTTGTTTTTACCAGCCGAACTTCAAGAAAGCATCAAGACTATTTCATATAATAATAGACCGCTTTGTAAGGAAAATAGAAAAATATTGGAGTTTGAAAAGGAGGAAGTGCCTTTTTCGTGGTGGAATAATTATTATGCTTTTTGTTTGCTGTTTGCTTTGGTAGTAATTGCAAATAAAAATGCTGTTTACAAAACCTACTTCATAGCATTAGGGCTGCTTGGTTTATTTTTCATATTTGCTGGATTTTACTCTTTACACAAAGAGTTAGCAAACAATTACAATATCTTATTATTCAATCCGATATTGTTTTTGGTGGTGTATTTTCAAATAAAAAACAATAGAAAACGGGTTTTAAATACTAGCATATTAAGTATTTTATGCTTGTTGACGTATGTCTTTATCCTTTTGGACAAACCATATTTAATAATTGTATTACCAATGATTATTACGAGTTCTGTCGGCTTGATAAAATTGGCACTAAAAAATAAGAACTAAAAAAAACATTTTCGTCCGATAAAAAAATGTGTAGTCCCTACGGGACAAAAATCAACTTTATAACTATTTATTTACCAACATATAATCTCTACGAGATATACTCCGATAGGAGTTAAATGTCGGTAGAATAATAAGAAGTGTTACCCATAAAAATGTCCCGTAGGGACTATACTTTTTGGGGTTGCCTTACATTATATGGTTTCTGTCGGACAACAATGAAAAAAACAGTATCCTAAGAATACTGTTTTTTATAATAGTTGGCATATTCGCCAGAAGTAACATTTTTGAGCCACGTTTCATTGTTCAAATACCAAGCTACGGTTCGCTCCAGGCCTTGTTCGAAGGTCACCGAAGGCTTCCAACCCAGTTCTTGATTTATTTTTGTAGCATCAATAGCATACCGCAAATCATGCCCCGGACGGTCTTTTACATAAGAAATCAAACCCTCCGATGTACCTGAAACACGTCCTAATTTTACATCCATAATTTGGCAAAGTAATTTGACCAAATCTATATTTTGCCACTCATTGAAACCCCCAATATTATAGGTGTCATGGTTTTTACCTTCATGAAATACCAAATCAATAGCCACCGCATGGTCTTCTACAAACAGCCAATCACGAGTATATTTTCCATCACCGTAAACGGGCAAAGGTTTGTTATTGATAATATTATTAATAAAAAGTGGTATTAATTTTTCAGGGAAATGGTTAGGTCCATAATTGTTAGAGCAATTCGTAATCACATAAGGCAAACCATACGTTTCTCCATAGGCTCTCACAAAATGATCGGAACTTGCTTTGGAGGCAGAATACGGAGAGTTCGGGTCGTAAGCAGTCGTTTCAGTAAACAAACCTTCAGCTCCTAAGCTTCCATAAACCTCATCGGTACTGATATGATAAAATCGCTTTCCTGCTTCGTTACCTTTCCATTGTTTTCTAGCTGCATTTAGCAAATTCATGGTTCCAATAACATTCGTTTTCACAAACGACAACGGGTCTTCAATAGAACGATCCACGTGTGATTCAGCCGCGAGATGCAAAATACCATCAAAATGATGAGTTTCGAATAAAGTGGTTATGAATTGTTCGTCAACAATATCGCCTTTTATAAAAGTATAATTGAAATTATTTTCAATATCCGCAATGTTTTCTAAATTTCCTGCATAAGTCAAGGCATCCAAATTAAAAATTTGATAGTTCGAATACTTGGTAACAAACCGACGTACAACATGGGAACCTATAAATCCAGCCCCACCAGTAATGAGTATTTTCTTCATTTATTTATTTATAAAATTATAAATTAAGTAGTAAGTGTGATAAAGTGTCGTATTTTAAAATATGAAAATCACCGTAACTGACTGATTTTTAATAGTTTTTTACTATTTCTAGACTTTTGACTTTACGACATTAAAACTTTCGACTTACTTATTAACTGCCAATGCATTGATAAACAAAGCCGATTTCAGTCAGTTTTTTTCTGTCTAAAACATTCCTACCATCAAAAACAAAAGCTGGTTTTTGCATGGCGTCGTATATTTTTTGCCAATCGTAAGTTTGAAATTCATCCCATTCCGTCAAAACTGCAATAGCGTGGGCATTTTTACACGTTTCATAAGGCTCTTCATAAACGGTGATTCCTTTTCGATTGGTTTCCGAAGTTCGTGTTTCCAAATAATCCAAATCGGCTAGGATTTTTTTCTCGGAAACCTTAGGGTCAAAAACAGCGATGTTTGCCTCTTCGTTCAACAGTTGATCGGCTACATAAATAGCGGCTGATTCTCTAGTATCATTCGTATCTTTTTTGAATGCCCATCCCAGAAAAGCAATTTTTTTACCAGAAATAGTATTGTAAAGCGTTGTAATTATATTTTTAGAAAACCTGTCTTTTTGATGGTCATTCATAATAATCACTTGCTCCCAATAATCGGCAACTTTATTCAACCCAAAAGATTTAGATATATAAACCAAGTTTAAAATATCTTTTTGAAAACAAGAACCCCCAAAACCTACTGAAGCTTTCAAGAATTTGGAGCCAATTCTACTGTCCATTCCAATAGCTTTTGCCACTTCATTTATATCGGCACCCGTTTTTTCACACAATTCTGACATGGCATTTATGGACGAGATCCGTTGAGCTAAAAAAGCATTGGCAGTAAGTTTTGACAATTCCGACGACCATAAATTGGTAGTTAAAATTTGTGCTGCAGGAACCCAATTCGAATAAATAGAAACTAATTTTTGTATTGCTATTTGCCCCTCTTCGGAACTATCTCCACCAATTAACACCCTGTCTGGATTTAATAAATCTTGAACAGCCGTTCCTTCTGCAAGAAATTCAGGATTGGAAAGTATTTGAAATTTAACTCCATTACCCGTTTTGTCTAAGATACTTTTTATGGCTTCTGCCGTTCGAACGGGTAACGTTGATTTTTCAACAACAATTTTATCATTTTTAGCAATTTTGGCAATTTGTCTGGCGCAAAGTTCGATGTATTTTAAATCTGAGGCCATGCCTTTTCCAGCACCGTAGGTTTTTGTTGGAGTATTTACCGATATAAATATCAGCTGCGCTTCATCAATAGCAGTTTCAACATCGGTAGAGAAAAATAAATTTCTATTTCTTGCCTCTGCTACAATAGCTCCTAATCCAGGTTCGTAAATTGGAATATTGTCTGGATTTGGATCATTCCATGCCGCAATTCTTTCTGCGTTTAAATCGACAACGGTAACTTGAATGTGGGGACATTTTTGAGCGATAATAGCCATTGTAGGCCCGCCAACATAACCCGCTCCGATGCAACAAATTTTAGTAATTTCCATCTATAGTTGTTCTATTTTATTTTTAATACTGTATAAATTATGAATTTAAATACAACTTCTTACTTATTATTAAAGGAATTCTCAAAAGGAATTCTTTGCACAATACTCCTCCCTAAAGTAACCTCGTCTGCATATTCTAATTCATCGCCAACAGAAATTCCTCTGGCAATAGTAGAAGTGATAATAGCACACTCTTTAATTTGTTTATAAATATAGAAATTAGTGGTATCGCCCTCCATGGTAGAGCTTAACGCAAATATCAATTCCTCAACAGCTCCCGATTTAACTTTTTCTACAAGTGAATTAATCTTCAACTGACTTGGTCCTACTCCGTCCATTGGAGATATTTTCCCTCCTAGAACGTGATAAATTCCTCTATATTGCCCTGTGTTTTCAATTGCCATAACATCTCGAACATCTTCGACAACACATATTATTTGATGATTTCTTTTTGCATTCGAACAAATTTCACAACGGGCTACATCCGAAATGTTATTACAACTGTCACAAAATTGAATTTCTTCCCGCATTTTTGTTAATGCCTGAGACAAAAACAGTGTTTGCTCTTTCGGCTGCTTTAATAAATGCAAAAGCAATCTCAAAGCGGTACGTTTACCAATTCCTGGCAATTGCGCCATCTCATTCACAGCGGCTTCTAATAATTTTGACGAAAATTCCATGGTGCAAATGTAGTAAAATTGTTTATTTATAAAATTAAGTTTCCCTATTTTACTAATTGAATTTACAATAAAATGCAATTTATATTATAGTATAAACTGTATATTTGTAAAAAAATAACAACGTGTTTTCATTATTTAAATCCAATCCAAAACTATCTGAATTAATCCCTGAAGGAACGGTAGATATTCATTCGCATCTATTACCAGGTATTGATGATGGCGCTGAAAGTATTTCGCAGACCACCCAATTATTAGAAGGTCTTCAAAATATTGGTTTTTCTAAATGTATAACCACTCCACATACCCTTCCAGAAATATGGGATAATACTGCTAGTGGAATAAACGAGACTTTTAAAAATACAAAACAGAATTTAGAAGAACCATTTCGAACGATGCTACATCACGTTGCCTCAGAATACATGATAAATGAAGCGTTCTTGCACCGTTTGCAATCGGAACCTCTATTAACTATTAAAGATAATATTGTTCTAATAGAAATGTCCTATATGAATCCACCATTGGCTTTAAAAGATATTATTTTTGAAATTCATCTTAAAGGATATCAACCTTTATTAGCGCATCCGGAGCGTTATTTTTTTTATCATCAAAATACAAAGATGTATAAAACCTTAAAAGACCTTGACGTAAAGTTTCAATTGAATTTATTGTCGAGTGTGGGTTATTATGGGTCTTCAGTGGCAAATGTTGCAGATTTTTTATTGAAAGAAAATTATATTGATTTTGTAGGTTCGGATGTGCATCATCAAAAACACGTGGCTGCATTTGGGAATAAAATTATCTTTAAATCGGAAGCCCAACTTTGCCGTGCGATTGAAAAAAACTCTTTTTTTATTTAATCAACCATTCTTAGATAATTTATCAAATACTAAGGATTATCCGTTATGCCCCTTTTCGCAGAAGTATAATCATACTATGTCCAAACGTTTACCCATTATGGCACCTTTTACTTTGGTGAAGGCTGGGGAGAGGATTCCTACCATTACTAAACGTTTACCCACTATGGAATCTTCCCTTCGGAGAGGCATCATCATACTACGTCTAAACGTTTAACCCATTATGGCACCCTTTCCTTCGGAGAGGGCTGGGGAGAGGATTTACCTTCCGTTCTGGCTAGGCTGGGGAGAGGATTTACCTCTTCAACCAACTAAGCCATTTATTCCTTTTTGATTTTTTTGTTGTACCATCATCCTCGCCATAGCCGTAGCCATAGCCATAATTATAGCCATAGCCGTACCCATAACTATAACCATATCCATACCCTTTCGCGCCTCCTACATTATTTATTACATAGGCCATGTTTTTTAATTTACCTTGCAATTTTAAATTTCTGGAATACGGTAACAATGTCTTATCGGTATGATCTGCCCTAGTAACATATACCGTTAAATCTGACAATTGAGAAATCAACAACGTATCGGTAACCAATATCGTAGGAGCAGTATCCACAACAATATAGTCGTACTCTTTTTTCAAAATAGTTAATAAATCTTCAAAACGACCATTTGATAATAATTCAGCTGGATTTGGAGGAACAGAACCTGCAAAAATTATATTTAAAAAAGAATTATTGAATACGTCTTTATTAATTAACCCTTTCCAATCGGTACTATTGTCATATAAATAATTAGACAATCCTATCCGACTTTTAGTAATCTGCAAATATTTATGCAACTGCGGATTTCTTAAATCCGCCCCCACTAACAGTACTTTTTTATCCATCGAAGCCAAAATCAAAGCCAAATTTAAAGAAACAAAAGTTTTTCCTTCCCCTTTTATTGACGACGCTGTAAAAATAACAGGGCATTCTCCTTCTTTTTTTAAAGGAATTAAATAGTTGATATTGGTACGCAAAATTCTAAAAGATTCAGCTAGAACGGAGCGATCATTCATAGAAATAATTCTTTTGTCTTCATCTATAAATGGAATCTCCCCTACGATAGGAATATCCGGTGCCAAACGCTCAAAATCAAGTTTACTGTGTATCTTAGTATCCAATAAAAACAAGATATACACAATTGCAAATGGAATCAATAAACCTATCAATAAAGCGGCAAAAAAGATTGCACTTCGTTTAGGAGCAATTGGATTTAAATTGGTTAAGGCATAATCTACTATTTTTATAGAAGGCGTGGTAATGGCCTTGGTTACCGCGGCTTCTTCCCGCTTTTGCAATAAAAACAAATACAATGTTTCCTTAATATTTTGCTGGCGCTCAATCGACCGCAATATTTTTTCTTTGCCAGGAATACTACTAAACACATTGGTATTGTCCTGATTTAACGATTTTATATTCGTAATAGAAACCGAAAGTTGCTTCTGAAGTACGCGAATAGAATACAAGATATTTTGCTTTAGCTCTACTAATTTATCCGAAAATTCTACTACCATGGGGTTTTTTAAACCCGCACTAAGCAATAATTTACTGCGTTCTAAAACAGCTTTGTTGTAATCGGTGATTAAAGAATTGATGTTTTCATTATCAATACCTATGTTAGAGGGCAACATCTCGTAGGCACTATCTTTTTTCAAGGTGTCTTCTAACAATTTTGCTAAGGCTATTTGCGTTTCTAAACTATAATATTGCCCTTCTGTTAGTGATTTTTTTGTAACCGTTATTCTAGCATCTTCCTGTAAATAGCTTAGTTTGTTATCTTTCTTATAAATTTGTTTTTGATTTTCAATAGAGTCCAATTCACTGCTCAGGTAAACAAAGCGCTCATTCACAAAGTCAATGGTGCGTTGAGAAATCAATTGCCTATCGGCAACCCCGTCCCGATTGAATTCATCAATAACGGCATCTATAACGGCCTCTGATTTGTCTTGGTTTTCACCTGTTAATGTCATCGAAAGCACTTCGCTCATTTTTCCTGTACTTGCCAATAGTAGCCCATTGGACAAACTCTCGACTACATTTTGTAATGGTGTTCGGATGACTTTATATTTATTAGATCCGGCATTTATTAGAGAAAAATCATCATCTAAAACCAACATAAACTGCTGCCCATTAATTGAATTTTTTTGTCCGTAAGGGTAAAGTTTTTCAGAAACATTATCTTCTGAAACCAATTTAAAACCCTTACTTTCTAATTCAAAAACTCCCACAAAGTTTCGCGAATTGGCACTGTCTTTTGCATCCAACCAAATTACTTTGAAGGGTTTGTTTTTCCAAAGTTCCGAACTTTTAACTTTTCCTTCAGAATAATAAGTGGTGGTGAGGTCCAATGCCAATGCTACTCGACTTAAAAGACGGTGGGATTTTATGACCTCAATTTCATTGTCAATATTAACTTTGGAATTAGAAAATAAAGCGGTAACATCGCTTGGCAATTTCATTCCTCCTTTTGAATTGTCTAAGATTTTTATTTTGGCCGTAGTTTGATAAATTACTGGCGCATATCGTAAATACGAATAGGCGGCAAACAGGCTGATTACTACTCCAACAACAAACCATTTCCAATAAAATATGTATTTGAAAAGGATTTCTTTAATGTTGATTTCCTCGACGCCTGTAGTGCTATTTGTGTTTTCCATTAAAATTATCGGGTTAATAAAACAAAGGTGGTTAATAAAATTGAGAATACCGAAAGCACAGTACTAGTATTTCCAATGAATCCTGCACTTTTCACTTTAACATTGTTCGGCGTCACATAGATAACATCATTTTGCTTGATATTGTAATACGGAGACGTAAACCAGTCGGATTTGGTTAAATCAATTTTGTGGTAGTTCCGAACTCCTTGCTCTTCTCGAATAAGCAAAACTTCTTTTCTATTGGCTTCAATAGTAACATCTCCAGCATAGCCTAAAGCTTGCGGCAAAGAAATGGATTGTTCGGTATAAGTGTAGGTTCCAGGCAATTTCACCTCTCCCAATACAGTGATTTTAGCATTTAAAATACGAACCGTAACTGTAGGGTTTTTAAGGTGCCCGTTGTTCTCAAGAACAGCAACAAGCTCTTTCTCTAATTCGGCCGTTGTTTTGCCACTTGCCACTATAGCACCAAGTACTGGCAAATTAATTTTACCTTCTTCGGACACTAAATGACCTTGAAATTTCATCAGTTCAATACTAGGAAGTGTAGTCATACTAGAAACGGAGTTGTACGGAATAGCCGATTCAGGATTTAATGTACTTATTTTCACATCTAAAATATCATTGATTTGAATTTTAGGAAGCGAATATAGAACCTTATTCTGTGCGCTTTCTTGAATGTCTCCGAATAATATAATGTCTTTTTTAGAGGCACAAGAGAAAAAGAATACTAAGGTGATAAGTAAAAGAGGGATTGTCGTGCTAAATTTATATTTCATTTTTAATGCTGGTTGATTTATTTTAATTTAATTTTTGCAATTTCCATTGCTTTTGCTAAACATCTAACTTATTGTATTCAGAATTCATACTCATAAATTCAGGAATTATGCATTTCATTTTTAAAACCACAGCATTACTGTCCGATGTAGTAGCCAAAACAATTAATTCATCAATGTATTTTGAAAGTATGGAGTAGTCTTTACAAATATCTTCTGCAATCGTTATTTTATCATGATATGTGGCTATTGTTTTAGAAGTGTCATTTAGTAATTCTTCGAAAAGCTTTTCTCCTGGGCGTAAACCTACAATTTTAATTTTAATATCTTCATCAGGAACCAAACCTGCCAATAGTATCATTTTTTTTGCTAGGTCAATAATTTTTACAGGCTCACCCATATCAAAAATAAATATTTCGCCTCCTTTACCCATTGCAGCTGCTTCAAGAACCAATTGGCAGGCTTCGGGTATAGTCATAAAATAGCGGATAATTTCAGGATGCGTGATGGTGATAGGCCCACCATTTTTTATTTGTTCTGTAAATAAAGGAACAACGGAACCATTAGACCCTAGCACATTTCCAAAACGCGTGGTAATGAACTTTGTTTTAAAATCTTTTTCTCCTTTTAAATTAAAAAATAAAGATTGTATGTATTTTTCTGCTATTCTTTTGCTGGCGCCCATCACGTTGCTTGGATTCACGGCTTTATCTGTGGAAACATACACAAAATTTGTCACGCCAAATTCTACTGATAAATCGGCGGTATTTTTCGTTCCCAATACATTCGCAAAAATGGCTTGTGCCGGATTGTCTTCCATCATTGGTACATGCTTGTATGCCGCAGCGTGAAAAACAATTTCAGGTTTATAAAGACTAAATATCTCTTTTAATGTTTCTTTGTTTCTAATATCACAGATAATTGTTCGTAAATTAGTTTCCGAAATTAACTGCTCTATTTCTGATTTCAAATGATGCAACGGAGTTTCTGCTTGATCTAATAAAATTATTTTTTTAGGATTAAAACTGATGGCTTGTCTGACGATTTCACTGCCAATAGATCCTGCGGCACCCGTAATTAGGATTGTTTTATTGTGTAATTCCTTTGCAATTGCTTTTTTATCTAAAACTATACTATTCCTATCTAATAGCTCATCAATCTCAAAATTAATTATTTTGTTGGAAACATCCGTTTCGCTTTTCAAATCCTTAATTTTTGGCACTGTAAAAACCTTTATATTATGTTCCAAGCAATCCTCTACTATACTTATTTTTTCTTGTTTTGTCAGCGTTTCGTCAGCGATAATTAAAGCATTAGCTTTTACTGAACTTAATACTTTGGAAATCTTATTTTTGACATTTAAAATTGGAATATCTAAAATTCGTTTATCCGAATTTTGATTTTTTTTATCTATAAAACCAACAATATTAAATCGAATGGGTTTTTCGGTGTTCAATGAATTTATTACGGCCAATACATTGAAATCAGCTCCGTAAATTACGGCTTTTAATACATTTGAACTATTGTTTTTTTTATTTAAATTTTCAAAAATAATTTTAATGAAAATTCGAAATGAAATTAAAATTAAAAATGTAAAAATAAAATTGATGAATAATGATGGCAATAAGTATATTTTTTTTCCAATTACAAAATAAGTACTATAGTTTATTACTATTAACGCAAAACAAGAACAGGCTGTTGCATAAAACAATTTTATGGCGTCTACTAAAGTGGAAAGTCGCAAAATTCCCGAATATGTTTTAAATACTAAAAAGAAGATGAAATTCACTAAAATTATTATACTATAACTAGTAGGGACGTCTAGGGTTGTATAGAAAGTTACTTTGAGGCTTAGTATTAATAAAAAAGTCATTGCGGAGGCGAAAATTGTCAAAAAAACATCTATAAATAAAATGATTAACCTAGGCATATAATTCAAATTATATACGTAGAGTTTTGTATTACTGTAAAAGGCTGATATAATTTTTTTCATATTTTAGATTAGCATATTTAAATAAATCTTAAATATAGGTATAGGCGCTTTAGTCGCACTCGTTAGTGACTGATTTTATTGAAATTACT
>NZ_JBBALW010000019.1:0-59644 GCF_040402835.1 Flavobacterium sp. | reverse complement strand
GTTGTTTTCCATAACGATGAATTTTGTGTATCGCTATTTCAGGACAAGACAGTTTTTATAAATCAAAAACTCCTCAAGCAATTGAGGAGTTTTTTTTATTCTAAAAATTTAGATTTTAATTCTAATGTTGGAACCAGACAACTTTCTTTTTTCCCATACCATAAATAGCGATTTCTAGCGATATAATCATATAATAGGTTCCGTAATCTGTTTGGAATTAACTTAAAGACTGTTCCAAAATGAAAAAATCCACCTAAGTTTTTAGCAATTTCTAATGCTGCCGCAGATTTATAATTATAAGCAAATCCTGGTTCGTATAATATAACACTATCAATGTTTTTATTCTCTAATCCAATGTGTTTGAGGATTGCTATTCCTAAATCTGATTGCAAAGCTACAAATCGAAACACATCTTTTTTATCATATTTAATAACAAACTGAACAGAGGCTTCGCACAAATTGCAAACGCCATCAAACAGAATAATTTTTTTGCCTTTTGGAAATTCAACCATAATTTTGGGTTTACTGTTAATCCTTATTTTTTGTTTGTTTCAATAAATTCTAAAGCTTCCAAACTTATTGTTGAAGTAAAAACTCCGTAGTTTACAACCGCTTTATTTCTTTCTATTTTATCAATAGTTCCAACTGCTTTTCCGTCAAACATTCGAACTCTATCACCCAATTTTAGTACAGGTTTAGGTTTTTCAACAACCAAATTGGCTTTCAGTTTTTTTTCTTTTTTGGCAGCTCGAATTTCTTCAACCTTGACCGTAACTTCCTGAATTACTTCCTTTTTTTTCTCAATAGAAGCTTTCACTTCCTTAGCTGTAACTTTTAATCGTTTAGAATTTTCAATTTCTATGATTTTCATAAATTCGGCAACCAATTCTTTTTTGTTTTTTGAATTGAAATATTTGCTCGCTAAATCATCAATTTTTTGACCAATGTAAATAATCTTCTGATTGCTATCATACAATTCTTGATAGCTTTCTAATTTCTGTTTTATTTTGACATTGATGGTTTCCATTTTTTTGCCTTCTTCCCGTGCTTTCGATTCTTCTTCTTTCAAAGTTTGAGACGTTTTCTCCATTTTCGAGCGCTCTTTTTGTAACGTAGCAATGGTTTTATCAAAACGTACTTTTCCGCCTTCAATTTTCTTTTTTGCTCTGTTTATTAATCCAAATGGGATTCCGTTTTTCTGAGCAACTTCAAACGTGAAGGAACTTCCTGCTTGCCCTAAAGCCAATTTATACATCGGTTCTAACGTTTTTTCATCGAATAACATATTGGCATTCATTGCAAAAGGCAATTCGTTTGCTAACATTTTCAAATTGGAATAATGCGTTGTAATAATTCCAAATGCTTCTCGGTGATAAAACTCTTCCAAAAATATTTCTGCCAAAGCACCACCCAAATCTGGATCGGAACCTGTTCCAAATTCATCAATTAAAAACAAGGTTTTATTGTTACACTTTTTCAAGAAATAATTCATATTCTTCAAGCGATAACTATAGGTACTCAAATGATTTTCTATCGATTGATTGTCGCCAATGTCAGTCAAAATACGGTCAAATAAGAACGTTTCGCTTCTTTCGTGAACGGGAATTAACATCCCAGATTGCAACATTAATTGCAACAAACCAACTGTTTTCAGGGAAATTGTTTTTCCTCCCGCATTAGGACCTGAAATCACAATAATCCGATTTTTTGAATCTAATTCAATAGTTTGCGGATGCGTAATTTGGTTGCTTTCTTTGTTATTTAAATATAAAATAGGGTGGAAGGCATCTTTGAAATACAACCTTCTTTCGTTGGTGATTTTTGGTAAAATTCCATTTATCCGATTGGCATATTTTGCTTTTGCAGCAATTACATCAATATCGCTCAAAAAATCTTGGTACTGAATTATTAAAGGTAAAAAAGGTCTTATGGTGTTGGTTAAATACTTTAATATTCTCGTGATTTCTTCTTTTTCTTCATATTCCAAATTACTCAATTCTCGAGAATAATTTAAGGTTGATTCAGGCTCAATGTATGCAATGCTCCCTGTTTTTGAACTTCCAAGAATTGAACCTTTAACCTTTCTGCGGTACATTGCTAAAACCGCTAAAACCCTACGATTTTGAACAAAACTTTCTTTGATATCGTCTAAATATCCAAGTGAATTGTATTGCGTCATTGCCATTCCAAAACTCTGATTGACTTTTCCACGAACCGTATTCATATTTCTACGAATATTTAGCAAATCCACAGAGGCATTGTCTTTTATTTCCCCATATTTATCCACGACATCGTCCACCATCGCAATAATATCTTTGGTATATTCTACTTGAATTGCACGTTTATTTAGATACGGATAATAGTCGTCAAATTTCTTAAAATAAAGCAATAATACATTTACAGATGCAGAAATATTGGCAATTTTACGAAAGCTTCCTACTTCTAAAAAACTATCTTCAATGGCAAGAAATTTTATCTCGTGGTTGATGGTTTCAAATCCGTGATTGGGGATCGCATTGTTATTTTGAAACGAAGATAAATATTCTGATGTTTGCATTAAAGCATCCATCAATTCGTTTTTTTCCTTGAAAGGTGTAATTTCTAATGCCTTTTGTTTTCCAATATCAGTATTACAAATTGAAGAAATAGTTTCTAAAACTGTAGGAAATTGAAGGTCTTGAAGTGTTTTTTCGTTAATGTTAATCATTATGCTTTTTAGAAATTTAACACTACAAAAATACGTAAATGGTAAGACTTTTAGAAATAGTTTCACAAAGTTTTTATAGTTGTTGAATTTTTAGATTAATAAAGATGTGCATTGTAATTTGTATATTTGTAATTTATAAAAATTTATGGAATCTCATTTGAATTCTTACTGGCAAACTATTTTAGCTCACGAAATACAAAAGCCGTATTTTAAGGATTTAATGTTGGCTGTTACCAATGAATATAAGGCAAACAGTTGTTTTCCTCCTAAAGAACTTCTTTTCTCTGCTTTTGATTATTGTAGTTTTGATGATTTGAAAGTTGTAATCATTGGGCAAGACCCCTATCACGGCGAAGGCGAAGCCAATGGTTTATGCTTTTCTGTCAATGAAAATATGAAAATCCCACCTTCTTTAAGGAATATATTTAGAGAAGTAAATTCTGATTTAGACAGTTTATTTTTACCAACTTCAGGAAATTTAGAGCGTTGGGCAAAACAAGGTATTTTGCTTTTGAATGCCACATTATCGGTTCAAAAAGACAAACCTAACAGCCACAAACATTTGAATTGGGGAAACTTTACAGATGCAGTAATTCAAGAAATTTCAGATAAAAAAAGCAATGTAGTTTTCTTACTTTGGGGAAATTTTGCTCATAAAAAAGGACTAAAAATTGACCGAACCAAACACTTGGTTTTAGAATCTGGACATCCATCGCCAATGAGCGCCAATCAAGGAAAATGGTTCGGAAACAAACATTTTAGCAAAACCAATGACTATTTAAAATCAAAAGGAATTCAAGAAATTAATTGGTGATTTCTGAAAAAGCTGCTTTTTTAGATATGATTTTTAAGGAAACTAATTGGTCTTGAATCGAATTTAATTGTTCTTCTGAAAGTTGTTTTTGTGACCATTCCGTCAAGGATAACCATTCTTGAATGTCTTCTACTTTTTGATGGTATTTATTTGCTAAAATACTATCAATATTAGGGATTTCTTTAAAATTTGAAGTTTTAGCATTTATGATTTCTAATATTTTGGATACCATTTCTGGATGTTTTTCAAGTATTTCATTGCGAACAGCAATTACAAAACAAGGCCAAGGAGTTGGACATTCACTAATTTTCCTGAAAATTCCTTTGTCAACTAAAGGTTTTGTCATAAAGCGTTCCCACATAAAATAATCTGCGGTTCCTTTGGTGAGCGCTTCAACAGCCCCATCAATCGTATTAATAATTTCAAATTGTAGATTTTCAGTATTCCAACCTTGATTATTTGCATTTACATACGCCATCAATTGTGAGCCTGAACCCAATCTTGAAATCGCAACTTTTGTATTTTCTAAATCAGAAAGTGTTTTATATTCTGAATTTGCAGCAACATGAATTCCCCAAATCAAAGGTGATTCAACATATATTTGTACAATCTTGCTCTGATTTCCCGCAACAATATCTTTGATTATTCCTTCGGTTAAAATTACAGCAATATCCGTTTCACCATTTCGTAGCATTTGACACAATTTACCAGTGCCTTCTGGAACATCAGTCCATTGCAAGTCGATTTCATTGGCTTGAAATTCTCCATTTTCGATGGATAAATGCCAAGGCAAATTAAAATGTTCTGGAACACCAGCAATTTTTATAGTTGTCATTTTTGAAATTTACTCCGTCAATTTATCCAAAGTATAGGCAATCAATTCATCGACAGCTTTATAAGGGTCTTCGCTAAATGTTCCCGTTGCACGGTTTGCAATAATTGCATTCAATGACAACGCATTATGACCCAAAAGCTTAGAAAGTCCATATATTGCAGCAGTTTCCATTTCTAAATTGGTAATGCGATTATTTTCAAAATTGAAATTATCCATTTTAGAATTCAAATGTTCATCTTGAATATTTAATCGCAAAACACGACCTTGAGGTCCATAAAAACCTCCCGCAGTTGCTGTAATTCCTTTGTGAATTTTATCGCTTTCGATAAGTTGCTCTAACCTTTCTGAACAAGATATTATATATGGTTTTCCTTTTCGTAAATCCCAATTGGTGTGTTTTATGAATGCCTCTTCCATTGCTGAATTTGAAATTTCATCAATTAAATAGGAGCGGAGCATGTTGTCTAATCCTAAACCAAACTTTGACATTACAAAACTATCCACAGGAATGTCCGCTTGCAAAGAACCGGAAGTGCCAATTCTAACAATGTTTAGAGAAGTTAATTCTGTTTTTGGTTGTCTGGTTTCTAAATTAATATTTACTAACGCATCCAATTCGTTCAATACAATATCAATATTATCAGGACCAATTCCTGTTGAAATCACAGTAATTCGTTTGCCTTTTAAAGTTCCTGTTTGTGTTTTGAATTCTCTTTTTTGAGTTGAAAATTCAATAGTGTCAAAAAACTGAGTAATTTTTTCAACTCTATTTTGATCACCTACAAAAATAATATCGTGAGCAATATTTTCTGGTTTTAAGTTCAAATGATAGACGCTTCCGTCTGGATTTAGTATTAATTCTGATGATTGTATCATATTTAGCCCCCTAACCCCCAAAGGGGGAATTCCTATTGGGGTGAATAGGGTTTTGATTATTTTTTTATTTACGATATTTGGAGTTCCCCCTTCGGGGGCTAGGGGGCTACCCTCCAACGCGCTTTACTTTGAAGCCTTTTTCTTTTAGAATTGTCATGATTTTATCCCGATAATCCCCTTGAATAATGATGGAATCGTCTTTAAAACTTCCGCCAACGCTTAATTTAGTTTTTAATTCTTTAGCTAAAATTTTGAAGTCTTCATCAGTTCCAGAATATCCTTCAATTATGGTTGTAGGCTTCCCTTTTCGTTTTTCAAATTTGCAAATCATCGGTTCTTCTTGAATCCAAAGTACTTTATCTTCTATGACTTTTTCTTCTTCGGGAGAAGGTTCGTGGTTTGGAAAAAGGTTTTTTAATTGATCCTGTAAGTCCATAATAAACTTCATTTAAAAAATAAAGTACGAATTATACAATCCGTACTTTATTATGGTATTTTAAAATAATTATTTTTTGATTAACCCCAAATCTACTAATCTTTCATGCAAGAATTCTCCTGCAGAAATGTCGTCGTATAATTTAGGATTATCCCCATCAATACAGCTTTCTAAACAATCCAATCGCATATCGCTGACAGGATGCATAAAAAACGGAATCGAATATCTCGAAGTTCCCCATAATTCTCTCGGTGGATTTACCACTTGGTGAATGGTCGATTTCAATTTGTTATTGGTATGTCGTGACAACATATCTCCAACATTTATAACCAATTCATCGGGCTGCGCCATGGCATCAATCCATTGACCATCATGTCTTTGAACTTGAAGTCCTTTGCCTTGAGCACCCATTAAAAGGGTAATCAAATTGATGTCGCCATGAGCTGCTGCGCGAATAGCATTTTCAGGTTCTGAAGTAATTGGTGGATAGTGAATGGGTCTTAAAATCGAATTTCCATTATAACCGTATTGGTCAAAATAAAACTCATCTAAACCAAGATGCAATGCCAATGCTCGCAATACATAAATACCTGTTTTTTCAAGCATTATATAGGCTTCTTTACCCACAACATTAAAACGAGGTAATTCTTTAACCTCAACATTATCAGGATATTCGGCAGCATATTTTGAATCCGATTCAACGTATTGACCAAAATGCCAAAATTCTTTCAAATCGCCTTCTTTCCTACCTTTTGCATGTTCTTTTCCAAAAGATACATAACCACGTTGTCCTCCAATTGCAGGATTTTCATAGCTGTATTTTGTTTCTAATGGTAATGCGAAAAAATTTCTAATCTCGCCATACAATTCTCCAACCAATTGATCATCTAAAAAATGACCTTTTAAAGCAACGAAGCCAATATCTTCAAATGCTTTTCCGATTTCATTTACAAATTTTTGTTTACGTTCCGGTTCGCCCGAAAGGAAATCACGCAAGTCAACACTAGGAATGTTTTGCATAGTATAAATTTTTAGCGTTTGTGGCAATAAGCCTTACAAACACAAATATAAAGATTTTTTTGATGTAAATTTTAAAGTAGCAAACTTTTCGCTAATTCTGACTTCTCTGTAAACTTACATTAGGTTATATATTAAGAATTAGAAATAGGGGTTTTAATTCTTAATTTATTCATAGAAAGAATAATATTCATTACCAAGTTCATCATGAAATCCCCAACCAATACCGCTAGTGTCATCTAAAATTTTTTTAGCTCGGTCAGCAAATTTATCAAGGATATTTTCTTTTTTCATTAGCTTCAAAGCATTCGAATATACACTTACAACGCTATTATAAAAGGATTCATTAATGTCACCATAATCATTTGTAAATTCTACTCCAGTTTCAGCGTAAAAAAGCATTAATTCAGAAACCAATTCATTTGATGCTTCTAATTTTTTAAAATCTGAAATTGCTTTTTTCCCCTCTGAAATTTTAAATCTATCGCCCCGTTTTGGGTAAAAAGCTTCATAAACTTTTTCTTTATATTTCAAAAATAATTCCTGCTCATTGGGGTTTACAAAGAAGTCCAAGAATTCTTTTACCGACTTATTTTTTTTGTATAAGTCTGCAATAATGTCAATCAGATTTTCTTTATCAAGTTTTTTTAGTTCTTTTTTTAAATCAGTTATTCCCATAGTTTATTATATTTTTTGGTTATTCTAAAATTTTTGTGGTAAACAAATATAATGGATTGCTCCAATCAATATCCGATTTTTCTGTGAAATTTTGAAGGGAACGAATTTGTAAGCTTTTTATAAATCATTATTATCTTTCAATTCTTTAGCACTGTCTAAATTTTTAAAATTTTGATTAGTTACAATTTTTGCACCCGATTTTTTTTCTAATTCCTTTCTGGCATTTCCTGCTACAGTGCCACCTGCTTTGGCAGCTTTATGATTTTCTATGAAACCTTTGGCGTTTTTGTTTTTTGCAATTTCTGTTGTAGAAGCCTCACCAAGCATAGTGAAGATTAATTCCAAATCGGTCATGTGGTCTCTCAAGTTTTCAGACGATTTAGTTAAACCTTTTAAACTTTTGTATTCACTTGGAATTATGCCAAAGGTAGCTTTGCTAATTTCGGCAGTCAAAATGGAGTACTCTTTTCCCTCTTTTACACCACGGTTTTTCCATTCGTTGGTTAGTTCATCACGAACTTGTATGCCTCTAATTCTTTTTTCTATCCATGCATCGCTGTACCCTTTGGCTTTGTAGGTTGCTCTAATTCGTGCTTGCGCCAATTCTGGATTTTCAATTTCGGCAATGCGTTCAGCACCTACTTGAGCCAACCATTGTTTAAAAGGCTCGGCTTTTGGCGATGGTATGGATTGGATTAGGCGCAAAAGTTGCTCTGTATCAGCAACATCAGTCATTCTCATTTTGCCATCTTCCGCTATCATTTTCAATTGTCCCAATTTTTGGGACAGTTCACTTCCTTCTTGTTGTAGTTTAGTTTTTAATGCATTCCAGTATTTTCTTGATCGTGGCGAATTTGTTAAAACTGCTATCACATCAATGATAGAAAAATACCATTTTTGTTGTTCTTCGTTCCATACAGAACGAACTTGTTGCTCTTCAAATAATTTAATATTGCTCATAGACTAAGTAAAATTTTAGATTAGAAAATAAATTTCAGTTGTCGACAAATTGTCGATAACTCAAAACCTGAAACTTTTTCTCGCTTTTTCATTCTGTACCAATAATCTTTTGGATCTAAACTATCAGTTAATATGGCTACAATATCAACTACTACAAAATACCATTCTTCTTCATTCCGATCAGAACGAATTTGTTTGTTTTCAAATAATTTTAAGTTGGTCACAATAAATATTTTTTAAAAAAAAGTTTTCATTTTCAAGTGTACGATTTTATCGTACGCTTGACTTCCTTCTTTAGATAGTTTCTTTTTTAAATCACTCCAATATCTTTTTGGAACGGTACTATCTGTTAGTACTTGTATAACATCAATAACCGAGAAATACCATTTTTCTTCGAGTTCAATCCATTCAGAACGTACATTTTTCTCTTCAAATAATTTTATATTGCTCATATTCTTATTTATTTCTTCTTTCATATCTTCTAATTTATAACTTTATTATGATTGCCACGCTCCGTTGCTCTTCGCTCGCAATGACGTTACGAGGACGATTCCGTGAACTTCAACAGATTGCCACGCTCCACTTTGTTCCTGTCATTGCGAGGAACGCGGCTGTCATTGCGAGGAACGCGGCTGTCATTGCGAGGAACGCGGCTGTCATTGCGAGGAACGCGGCAATCAGCATGTCATAATATCCTCGATGTCTTTGTACAAATCATCCCAATCGGGATTTAGTGCCGTTATTAAGACTATTTTTTTTGCTCTGGAACCTGCTTTCAATTGCTTTTCCCTTCCTATGGCATCGCCTATCATTTGAAACTGCTCGTAATAAACCAATTTATCCAAACTGTACCGTGCCGAAAAAGAATCTTTATGAGTCTTTTCCTTGTGTTGCAGAATCCGTTGTGGCAAATTAGAAGTCACCCCAATGTATAATGTGGTGTTGTTTTTGTTTGTAATGATGTATATAAATCCTAGTTTCATAATTTGTTGTGTTTAATCGTCATTGCGAGGCAAGAAGCAAACTACTCCTTCAAAAACTCATATTCATATACTTTCGGTTTTATTTTATCGGCTAATTCTGTTAGTTTCTTTCTTAAATTCCCTATAAGTTCAGAATAGATTGCATCATCGCTTCTTGGGTTCATTCTGCCAGCAGCGTTTCTGCCTTGAAAATACTCTCGAATGTCATATAAACTCGCATTTACATTGACTTCGTTTTGCGAATGATAGTAGCTCCATAACGCACGACCAGCATCAAAAACAGCTGTGGCTTCGGGTGAGAAAACCAACGCTTTGTCATTCCGAACTTGTTTCGGAATCTCTGGGGAACCTGAAACAAGTTCAGGTTGACAAGTAGCGCTAAATAAATCATTTGTAGTAGCTCCCCCTTTGGGGGTTGGGGGGCTCTTCATAAAATCAGTCATAAAACTACTCGCAAATTTTTCTTTGGCATTTACTTCTTGTTCTGTAAAGGGAATCCAGTGGTTGGTGCCTAAGTTCGTAGAAATATTATTATGAAAAAGTGTAAATGCCATGCAATCATTTTTAAATTCAATATCAGATTACCAATTGTTATTTGGATTTAAAAATTGGTCACGGTTGTTTAACCAGCTTGGTTCAATAATTTGACGAATTGCCAAATAGATAGACATAATAATCAAATTATTTTTTGTGATCGAAGCTGTTTTATGTTGAAAAATATCACTGTCTGTTGGTTTTGAAGTAATATAAACACCATTTTGTTGTTGCATATCAACTCCAGGCAAAATTAGATGCCCAATCACTTCGCCATTTTTGTCATAGTATTTACGAAGCCAACTACTAATAAAATCTTTTGAACCAAAAGCATAAAATGATTTGAAACCAATAAATTCTCCATAATCATTTACAATATCTGTTTTTACTTCTTTTATTTCTTGTTTAATACTTAAATTCCAAATTAAAAATCCAATAGGAAATTTACCATTTACATTATCAAAAGTATTTGATCTACAAACAAAACCTTTCTCAAAATATCCTTTGAAATATTGTCTAAATTTTAAAAAATTCTGAGAATTTACATGTTTTAAAGTACTAAAGGAAGCTAAATTGCAATTTGGAATTTCATCATGTATTCTCAGAAAGAACTGAGCAAAGAGTTCTCTTGTTGCCGTTCCGACTATTTTATTGAATTTATTATAAATTTCGTTATTTGTTGCAACGCTTGGTTTATGTTCACCTACACCAGCAAATGTTGTTCTGTTCCCATGTTCCGCATACGGTGGGTTTATATAAATCACCAACTTCTTTCTTTTTTCTTCATCATTGATAATATCTTGCAAACTTTGGGGCAGTTTCGTAAAATTGTCATTCAAGAAATCAAACTGAAAAACGTGGTTTTTCAAAAGGTTGGCACCGTGGTCAATTCGTTCGTGTACCACATTAAGGTCGGCTTGGTCTAAAGTACTTGCGTAAATGTTATACTTGTTGGTTAATCCCGCCAAAAGATTTCCTGTTCCCGCCGCACAATCCCATATATAATAGTCCTCTTGCCAGTTTTCGCCCAAATAATCAGTGAGGTATTTTTGCGAAAGTTCTACCCATTTTCTTGGCGTAAAAAAAGCACCTTTTCGTTCCCGAATGTCTTGAGAAACTAATAAATCCCTGCGTTCAATGATATAATCCTGAAACTCTTTTATAGGTGGTCGTTTGTAGCGTTTCCAAAATTGCTGGTAAGTATCCGTGTTTTTTAGCCTGATGGTCGCATCAAACATTTGCTTGATGTTTTCCTTGGCAATTCTGTACCCTTGATTCTGGAACACCACAAACAGATTGTCTCTCGTAGTGAGGTCATCCTCAATGTTTGGAGTATCTCGGTCATCCACAAAAAGGTCGGCAAGATAAAAGTCGTTGTCAAATATATTTGCCTTTTTTAAGTCGTCCCAATTGACATCAATAATTGGTTTTACAATTTCAAGCCAACGCAAATAAATAGGAATAAAATTATTTTTATCAATCTTTAATTTGTTGGTCGTGGTTGCCTTCGCCACATTGTTTTTTATGAAAACAGCAAGTTCTTTCTCCTCCTTTTCATAATCGTACACATACGTATATTGCTTGAGTATGGCTTCAATTCGTACTTTAATGAGTTGAAATTCCTTTGTTTCGTGGTTGCTTGGCGTAACATTCCAATTAAAATCGTTCAGATAAAAAATATCTTGAATGTTGATGTAAGGTACAAAAGCAATTTTTTTGAAATCGAAAGCGCCCAAAAATGCAGGTGGCATAGTCTTGTCAAAGGTGCGTGCTTTGCCAATAGTCAAAATTAATTGAACAAACATCGACGGAATATCAAAATTTCCTGTTTTGGCTTCCGCCCAAAGTAGTGGTGTTCTTCCAAATAAGTTGTCTTGTTTTGGGAAAACGGTAAAATCAATATTACCAAGTATTTCGGTGGTGTCAAATTCCTTAAACCAATCTTCGCCCACTTTATTTTTTAAGGCTTCTTCCCGTATGTTTGTGTATTTCATTAGTTGTGTTTGTAATAGTTGATTTTTTATAATTGCTGTTAACCTGAAACTAACAGACAATTAACATTCGCTAAGCCAACAAAAGATGGTTATAGTAGGAATATTTGTTTCGCTTTTATATTTCTCAAATATAAAAATTAATTCTTACAAATTCTTATTAATATTTGCTATACCCTTTTTACTTACCAACATAGATTAATAAATAATTGACTACAAACAATTTAAATTAACTACCAATAAAAGTATATCTTTGATTGTATATAAAATAGAAATTTTGTAACATAAATACTAAAATCAAATAATTATGAATAATGTCAGCCCAGAAGTTAGCAACAAAAATCTTAAAATTTTCAATCAACTTTACAAAGCTAATCAAATTTTTATGACTAAGAATGATTTGCTTAGTCAAGGTTTTGATTTTTCAGAATGGTTTTCAACGTCAGATTTGAAGCATTTTTTTGATAACGAAGAAAACTCGTTTGAATATACTGACTTCAAATGTGGAAATTACTATATAAAAACTAGAGACAAAAATCCTGATAAACCAGAACTGAAAGAACGACTATTTTTTCAAATTATTAAGGTTAATTTTGATCGAATTGAAGCAGAATTGAAGCGAACTTTAAAGCTATTACATGAAAAAAAATTCGCTTCTGGAACTGCTTGGGCTTATCGTGGTGATATGGAAATGAGAGATTTAGATTTAGCTGATAAATATGATGAAAGATTGAAATCTATTAACTCAGATATTGAAATAACTCTTCCTCATTTAAGAGAATTGATAAATAGTCTTGCAAATACTCAAAATGTGTTTGTTGATTTAGTTGAAAGGTTAGAAAAAGTTAATACTGAAGATGAAAGATGGATTTAAGTTAGAAGTAAAGATTCTTATTTAGTTAAAACCCAATACATAGAACATTATTAATTTTTATTGACGAATTTAATTGTAAATATATTAAAAAGCAATTCTTTAATCTAACTTGAAAAAGAATTATAAATTGAATTGTAAAAATGATTAACCCCCTATTTCAAACTTTAAAATATTTTAAAATAATTCTTTTTAGTTGGTTCGTATTCAAAAAATATTTATTATTTTTGAACTTTATTCGAAGTGAATAGCGGAAACTACTCGAGGCATTCGAACATAAATTTTGCTCAAAAACAAGGGGTTCTAGCTGCTTTTTTTGAGCTTTTTTTTGCTCAAAAACGAAGCTTTTTGATAATTTTTTAGAAGAAAGTTTGCAGATTTTAGGTTCTTTTTTTGACACAATTACCTAGAATTTGTTGAATTTAATTAATTTAAAAGTTTGGTTTACTTTGTTTTTCCCATTTGTCATAATTACACCTTAGTATTTTTGCTGCATTTTCAACAATTTTCACTTCTTTATGCTTTTTTAAACTTCGTACGGACGAAAAATTTGCATTGTACGGTGTATCGTTTTGATTTGTACGGTGTGTAGGATTACTTCGTGCGGTGTAAAAAAAGTCTATTTTGGATGCATAAATCTCAAAAAAAGACAAAAAAAACCTCGAGTGCGGAAACACTCGAGGCAATTCGAACAACAAAGTTGCTCATAAAAAAGGGGTTCTAGCTGGCTTTTCTAAAAGTAGAATCTACTAATAGTCTTCGCATCTTTTTACCAGGACGAAATAAAATCCTTGTTTTCTTGATAGAAGAAGACGAAACGTCATCGGCAGTAGCCATTCCTTCTGAACTCAATCCGACTTGGAAATTTCCTAAACGCCCTACTTTCACAATTCGTCCTTGACCCAACTCACGGATAATGTTTTTCTCGAGTGAGAGTAACACCGCATAGCAATCGGCTTCGGTAACTGTGCATTGATCTGCGATAAGCTCAGCAAGCAAATCTAAATCTACTATACCATCTGCAATTGCAGTAGCATAATACTTCTCAGGAGCCAAAAGGTCTTGAGGATTCTTCTTCGGTAACACTTTGTAAAGTATACTCATAATAAAACATTTATTTAAATGGGTGTGCTAATACAGCACCTTACCATCTTTACAAAGATTATGAATTATTATGGTTATTAAAAGGCAAACTTGTTCACAAGTTACGATAGTTTTCAACAATTTAAGAAATCCTTCAAATTTTAAACAAAATCGTATTAAATTGATTGTCAATTATTTAAATAGTAATATGATCTTTAAGTGCCGTAAAATATAGGATTATTAATTATTTAATAAATGAGGAACTGAAATAAAAAAATAATGCTAAAACGGTGCTACAACCCGTTTCCCCTTAAAACTCGAAAACCGAATCTGTTTTTCATTGGTTTCGTCGCAGCAATCTTTAATTAGTACCATGTTATCAAAGGTTTCTTCAAATTGCAAAGTGAAATTTATTCGGGTGTGATTAGCCGTAAACGTATAGCTGTAATTAGAGCATCCTTTCTTTTCGCACAATCCATGAACTACCTCAAAATAGTCGTCGTCAAAATCTAAAACCTCTAGAATAATTCGCTTAAAGTCACGCATATAATCTGAAACTTCCATTTTATCGGAACCAATTATCGCAATTTGCCTATACAATTGTTTCAACAAATTCATATCCATAACACTTATGGCATGAATGATAAAATAAATACCATATCCTTATCTATTTTCATGATTTTATTTTTTTAATTGTATGAAAACCAATAGCAGTTAGAATTCCAAGCAATACTGAAAACCCAAAAATGTTATAATTAGTGGCGTAGCAATAATCGGCACCAAAAAAGTATTTATAGAGTTGGGTTCCCTCAAGGATAACTAAGGAAATAAGAATCCCAATTAAATAGTCAAAGAAATAAGGCTTAAAGAGCGTAACAATAAACTTTAAATTCAACGAACTCGTTGGAAACTTACAAGTTAAAAATAACCAAATAATTGCTCCAATTGAGGCACCATTAATTAATGAGTTTTTATAAATATGCCGCCAATGCAAATAACCAAAATAGTCGTAAAAAAATATCGTATTCAAACGAATAAGAGCCAATATCCAAAAAGTCAATGCAGTTCCCAAAATATAAAACAAGAGTAATTTTTTAAAATTTTCCATATAATTATTGATTGTGGTTTTCATTTTATTTATAATACGGTTAAATTAATTAAGGTATTGATGTCTTGTCGGATTTGAATCCCAATTTTCCATAGGACTTTAGAATCTTCTTTTAACTTCAAAGAAACCGATTGTTCCTTCTTTTTAGTAATTCCTTCTTCAGGAAAAGCCAACTTAAATTCCTCGGTAAACTCTATGCCTTCATAGGATTCCATACTTTTCGAAGTGTCAATATATACTGCTAGTATGCGTATGTACTCGGCACCAATACCTTCTGAATAATCAAAATGGAGATTTAATTTATCCTCTAAATTGAAATGACTTGGATTGAAATACCTAACTGCTTGAAAATAGTTTATTTGATTTAAACGAATTTTCTCTTCAACGATTAAGAAATTTCTTTTTACCGTTTTCATATTTAATTTTCGTTTATGATTCTGATTAAAGTTGGTGCGTTGTGTTGCAATGTTACATTGAAAAAATTGAAGTAGGTTCCTTCCGCTAGTCTTTCAATAATGTCAATTTGTATCACGCTCTTTGGTAATGCTGGAAAAAGCAAGGTGAAATGATGAACCTGTCCTTTACTTTTAAAGTAATACTTTGATGGAGCCAATGGAATGTTGATGGCACTAACCATTTTATAACGTACTTCAGAACCTATAGGTCTAATATAAAATCCTGAATCTATTTGAATCCAACCCCCATTGATGTATTTCTTTGGTGCGATATACACAAAGTCAATTCTGGTGAAGTCATCGTCCAGACTGATTTTTTCAATACCCATGTGTTCGTTTGGGGTATGCTTCGAAATTGGGTTTTCGAATACAAAAAATTCGGTTTCAGTTAGCACTTCTTCGAGTATTTCTTTTTCATAATTTGGTTTCATAATTTTTAGATTTTTAGATTTATAGGTCAAAATTATATACGAACTCCGTATCATTTGTACGGAATGAATATTTTATTAAAAAAATGCCTTACAAATAGTAAGGCATAGATTAGAAATAGAAGCGAAATAGTTAATCTTCAAGATGTAAAGCTTGTTTAACTTGGTTGTAATCGTTCCAATCGGTGTTAGGATTTGCCATTTTGTTGGAAGGAGAAATAACTACCACTCTAAAAATGCTTGTTCCAGGAGTAATTGTATATCCAGATTCTGCAACTAAAAAAACACCTACTTGTCCTAAAACAAATCCAAAATTTGAAAAATAATGGTTTTGTGGGTTTGAAGTTGGCAATGCCATCCACACATTTCCTGTTAGAAAAAATACTGAAACCGTTCCCCTGTCAACAATTGCTTGAGTTATTTGAGGAACGAGCAAAGTAGTTGACCAAACAGTATTACCTGATGATGCAGTCCAACTACTTGGGGGAGCACTAAAAGTATTAGTTCCAACAACATTGGCATTCCCATTAATACCATTAGTACCATTAATACCATTTGCTCCAGATGCTCCTGCTGGTCCAATAGCGCCATCTTTAGAGCAACTCATTGCCAAAAGTGTAACGACTAAAAATAATCCTGTTTTAAAAAATGTTTTTTTCATAATTATTGTTATTAAATTGTTCCTACTCGTAAGGCTTTTCGGTTCCGCCTCGTTTTTTATAGTGGGTTCTGAACTCCACTTTATCAATTTTTCGATTATTTTAAATTGAATTTAAAATTCCAATCATCATTATACACATACGAAATACATTGATAATTATATACAATTGGTGCGTTCAATTCTCTTTTCATAAAAGCAATATAATTGTAAACACTTCTTTCTGTAATACACAGTTTGGATGCCAATTGTTTAGGGCTTCCCGTCATCTCTTTTCCGATGAGATTATCAATTCGTATGATAATTCTAATATCCAATTCAATGCAATTTTATAATTTGAAACTGAAACTGAAATTCAGTACTGTTGATTTAATTTGTTTAAAAATCTAAAATGATTTACTTTTAAAAGAATTTGTATTTCATCTTAAATATTGGACAAAGATTTATATCCAAACCGCAAACCGCATACGGAATGATTTTTTTTATGTATTTTTATAAAAATTTTAACAATGGAAATATCAAAATCAGCTTACAGTAGGTATAGAGTAATAGATAAAATGCTGAAAAACACCTATAATCCCTATCCTAGTTTATTAGATATTCAAGAAGCTTGCGAAAGAAGTTTAGATAAATTTCCCTCTTTGGATACCTTAGAAAAAGACATTAGAAACATGAAACAATCCGATGTTTTTGAAGCTCCAATTGTATTTTGTAGAAAAAACCTAGGCTATTATTATTCCGATCCTAACTACTCTATCAATGCTATTCCGCTCACTGATAGCGATATATCGAGTATTAAAGAAGCTCTTGATTTGATAAAAAATCTTGGTGGTGGCAATAGGGTAAATGAGCGATTTAGTGATGCTATCCAAAAAATATTAGCTACTTACAAAGAAGAATTTCCAGATAGCGATACCAAACGAAAAATAATACTAACCGATTATGTTGTCGGAGCCAAAGGATATGAAAATTTTAATACCTTGTTTAAATCGTGTAAAAATCAGTGTCCGGTATCATTTTCTCATTATTCTTATAACAATAGAGAATTCAAAGTGATTATTGTGCATCCTATTCTTCTAAAAGAATTTGAAAATCGTTGGTATCTTGTTGCATATTCCGAATCTCATAATTCCATTAGAACGTTTGGATTGGACAGAATATACGAGCCATTGCATTTAAAAAGAAAATATATTGATAGTGACGAAAATGAAGTTGATAGCTACTGTAACGATATTTATGGTGTTTATCCAATAGAAAATCAACCGAAACAAATAATTACATTTTTAACTTCCATAAAAATAACGAACTACTTTGAAGCATATCCAATACATTTCAGTCAGAAACCTGAAAAGAACGAATCGGGTTCCAGCTTTTTCAAAATAGACGTGGTTCCGAGTATGGAGTTAATCCGATTATTTCGTTCTTATGGTAAAAATCTTGAAGTTATTAATCCCGAATGGTTGAGGGTACAAACTAAAACATTAATGTAACATGATAAAAAATAACAAAAAGTTAGTGTTTCATCTCAATATAAAAGGACATGGCGAATCTAATCCGATATTACTTAGAATCAATTTGTTTCCAGAATTCACCAAAATTGATTTTGGATATATTACAACTAACAAGTACAATAAAGGGGGGTGGATTAAAATTTTTCCTGACACATTTATTGAAAATATAGAGACTAAAGAGCGCTATACAATGACAAACGCTGTTGGAATAACTATTGCCCCTAGAAAGCGAAATTTTGAGTCTAATAAAGATTGGCAATACTTTTCTTTATACTTTCCACCAATGAAACAAAAAGATACTTTGATTAATATCATTGAGAAAATCAAGGGAAATAAAAATAAATTTAACTACTATGACATTCCTTTAAAAATGCAAGATGGAATAGAAATTCAATTGTAACTTATATTTTTTTGCCTTTGTTTTTTATTTTTTTAAAAATATAACAATTCGAGGCTATTCTGTTATTTTTTTATACTTTTGAGGACGCTTAAAAACTACAAAAATGAATTTCGATAGAAAGAATTTGTCTGACGCTACTTTATTAGATTTATATAAGAGAATTTTAAAACCCAGACTCATTGAAGAGAAAATGTTGAAACTTATTCGTCAAGGTAAAGTGTCAAAATGGTTTTCTGGAATTGGTCAAGAGGCTATTTCTGTTGGTATTACCGCCGTTTTAGATACAGATGAATACATTTTGCCAATGCACCGAAATTTGGGCGTTTTCACTGGAAGAGATATTCCATTGTATCGCTTATTTTCACAATGGCAAGGAAAAGCGAATGGATTTACAAAAGGTCGTGACAGAAGTTTTCACTTTGGAACACAAGAATACCATATCATTGGAATGATTTCGCATTTAGGACCGCAATTAGGCGTTGCAGATGGTATTGCTTTAGCCAATAAATTAAAGAAAAACGGAAAAATTACAGCTGTTTTTACTGGAGAAGGGGCAACATCGGAAGGTGATTTTCACGAAGCTTTAAACATTGCCTCTGTTTGGGAATTACCTGTATTGTTTGTTGTTGAAAACAATGGATACGGACTTTCAACACCAACAAACGAACAATTTCGTTGCGAGAACTTAGCCGATAAAGGAATTGGTTACGGAATGGAAAGTCATATTGTTGATGGAAATAATATTTTAGAAGTTTACAATTTAGTTTCGGAATTGAAAGGGTCCTTGTTAGATAATCCCAGACCCATTTTATTAGAATTTAAAACGTTTAGAATGCGTGGGCACGAAGAGGCGAGTGGAACGAAATACGTTCCTCAAGAATTGATGGACATGTGGGCTATTAAAGATCCTGTTGATAATTACAGAAAATTTTTATCTGAAAACGGAATTTTAACTGCCGATTACGATGCACATCTGCATAGTGAAATTATCACTACCATTGGGGAGAGTTTGGTACTTGCCAATGCAGAACCTGAAATTGAATCCAATTACAATGAAGAATTAAATGATGTTTACAAACTATTTGAATTAGAAGAAGTTACACCTTCAAATGAAACGGAAAATATTCGTTTAATCGATGCTATTTCAAGCAGTTTACGTCAATCGATGGAACGTCATTCTAATTTAGTAATAATGGGTCAAGATATTGCTGAATATGGAGGTGCATTCAAAATAACAGATGGTTTTGTAGAATTATTCGGAAAAGAACGAGTTATCAATACGCCAATTTGTGAAAGCGCCGTAGTTTCAGCAGGAATGGGGTTGTCGATAAATGGATATAAAGCCATTGTAGAAATGCAATTTGCCGATTTTGTTTCCACAGGATTCAATCCAATTGTAAATTTACTTGCCAAATCACACTACAGATGGTCGGAAAAAGCAGACGTGGTGATTCGAATGCCTTGCGGTGGAGGAACACAAGCGGGACCATTTCACTCGCAAACAAATGAGGCTTGGTTTACCAAAACACCAGGTTTAAAAGTGGTTTACCCAGCATTTCCGTATGATGCCAAAGGTTTGTTGAATGCTTCTATTAACGATCCAAATCCTATTATGTTTTTTGAGCACAAACAATTGTATCGCAGTATTCGTCAAGAAGTTCCAAAAGATTATTATACATTACCGTTAGGAAAAGCTGCTTTATTGAGAGAAGGAACCCAAGTTACTATTATAGCTTTCGGAGCTGCGGTTCACTGGGCGTTAGAAACTTTGGATAAAAATTCCGAAATTGCTGCGGATGTTTTGGATTTAAGAACGTTACAACCATTGGATTCAGAAGCTATTTTTGCCTCCGTAAAGAAAACAGGAAGAGCAATTATATACCAAGAGGATTCTCTATTTGGCGGGATTTCAAGTGATATTTCCTCGTTGATTATGGAAAATTGTTTTGAGTTTTTAGATGCACCTGTAAAACGCGTGGCGAGTTTAGAAACACCAATTCCTTTCACCAAAGCCCTAGAAGACCAGTATTTGCCGAAAGGAAGATTTGAGAATGCTTTGTTGGAATTGATTGGTTATTAGTCCAATCTTTTTGCTGTATTGCGGTAGCATATTTCGTTTAGTTATTCCGATAGATAGGATTATTGGACTAAATGGACTTGCAGTATAACTCTAAAAAAGATCATTAACTGTGGCTTACATTTTTGTTTTTCATTCATGAATTTCATTAACTTCTTGAAATTCTTCTGCTAACTTTTTTTCAAATTTATTATGAATAAAAAGCATTAAAAGTCCAAATAAAATTGCTGAAACTATCAAAACATTATTTATAATACCGCTAACAGAAAACGATATTCGAATTAATATAGTTGAAATTACAAACCCGGAGTTTCGAATAACTTTATGGAATTCGTCTGTATGAAAAAATGAGAATAATAATAATATTACATCTGCAATGATCAAAATATTAAAAAACTGTTCAAAGAAAATATTATTGATGTTCTTGAAAGAAATTGCATTAGTTTCACTTGGTTCAAAGATACCAATACTCCAATTTAAAAAGGAATATAAAGCAATGGATAATAAAATAGGGACTAATGCGGTAGCAATCCATTTTTTTGCATTTATGAATTTTGAAATACTTGAAGAATACTTTAAACTATTTTCATTAGTTCTATATATTTTAGTTTTTTGAACATGAAATAAATAAATTAAATAAAACAATAAGACTGATGTTACTAGATCAAAGGTGAACTGTAAATCATTTTTAATGTTAAACCAATTAGACAAAAGTGATAAATCCGAAAGGTCTTTGAACAGTCGTCTGATAATGATAAGAGCTATAATTTCATATTGTTTTAATACATAAGTAGATGTTGATTTTGGGAGGTAATAAATTAAAAGATACACCTCATAAATCAATATAAAAGAAAAAGGAGTATAAATAGCAGCGATAGGATTTTTTAATAAATGAGACGGTTGATTTATATAAATAATATTAAAATGAATCAATCCAATGACTAATAAATGAATCAAAAAACTCACTAATGCAATCCCTAAGATAACCTGTTCACTTTTTTCTTTAGTTTTATTTGAAAGAAGTTTAAGATAAATTTTTTCCAATAATTTTGATAATTTCATATTGATTTCTTCCGTTAAAATAATTTATTATTCTTAATTCTTGTGATGTAAGTATGACATTTAATTTCAGTTGGTTTGTTTTTTGTAAACGTTCCGAATTTATTATTACCAAATGTACTACTTTATATCTACTATTTAAATACCATCTAAAAAAAAACAAACTTTTTATTGTGAAATATAAATTAGCTTTAATATACCAGCAAAACCAGTCGATAGCTGTCAAGCATGTTTATTTTTCTGTTAAATTTGAGTCAAATAGCTAATAATAATAATATATGGGTATAAAAAAAACACCCAAAAAATTAAGATTGTTGGGTGTTTGATTAATTATATTTATTTTGAATGGGCCGTAAAAATTTTAAATTTTTATACCATCACTATTCTCAAAGGATTATTGTTCAAATTTGACAGAACGTTTTCGAAAAACATTTTACGCTTTTGAATTTGTGTTTCGTTTAAATTAGGATTAACAACAATAATTTCTGAAGGGACTATTTTTTTGATTTTTGATTTTGATTTTGTCGTTATCATTTGGTTTTTTTTAGGTATGTTTAACACAATACAAATTTCTATGAATTGCAACTCAAAAAAGTTACGTAATTTTAATTTATTGTTACATAATTCATAGGTATTGTTCTGGAATAAATCATAAAAAAAGGTTTCAATTTATAATAAAACGATTGTTTATTGTGACATAAAATTGGAATATCATAAAACATTCAAATTTAAAATTAATGTCCTCAACAATTTTTATCTTTGATTTTTAATATTCAAAATAAATAAACGACTAAAAATCAAGAAAATGAGTTATTACAAAATTGACAATTTAGAGCAATATTTCAAACATTACAACAAATCAATTCGGGAGCCAAGAAAATTCTGGGGAAAAGTGGCATCAGAAAATTTTACTTGGTACCAAGAATGGGAAAAAGTAATTGATTTTGATATGAATGAGGCAAAAATCCAATGGTTTGTTGGTGCAAAAGTGAATATTGTAAAGAATTGTATTGACAGGCATTTGGCTCGAAAAGGAGATAAAACGGCCATTATATTTGAACCAAACAATCCAAGTGAAGCAGCACAATATATTTCGTATAATGAATTGCACGAACGCGTTTGTAAAATGGCAAATGTACTTCGCGAGCAAGGAATTCAAAAAGGAGATAGAGTTTGTATTTACCTGCCAATGATTCCTGAATTAGCAATAACTACTTTGGCGTGTGCGAGAATTGGTGCCGTTCATTCAGTTGTATTTGCTGGTTTTTCTGCATCTGCTGTTGCAACAAGAATAAACGATAGCGATTGTAAAATGGTAATCACTTCTGATGGAGGGTTTCGTGGAAACAAAACTATCGACTTAAAAGGAATAATTGACGAAGCTTTAGATAATTGTCCTTGCGTTGGGAAAGTATTGGTTGCCAAAAGAACCTATTCTGCAATTTCAATGAAAGAAGGCCGCGATCAATGGCTCCAACCCTTATTAGATGAAGCTTCTGATAATAATGTTGCCGAAATTATGGATGCTGAAGATCCATTATTTATACTTTATACTTCTGGTTCTACAGGAAAACCAAAAGGAATGGTGCATACAACCGCTGGATATATGGTGTATTCCGCCTATACTTTCAAAAATGTTTTCAATTATCAAGAAAATGATGTGTTCTGGTGTACCGCCGATATTGGTTGGATTACCGGACATTCCTATATTCTTTATGGCCCATTATTGAATGGTGCTACGACAGTAATTTTTGAAGGAGTTCCTTCGTATCCTGACTTCAGTCGTTTTTGGGAAGTCATTGAGAAACACAAAGTAACGCAATTTTATACTGCTCCAACAGCCATTCGAGCCTTGGCAAAAGAAAGTTTAGATTACGTTCAAAAATTCCCACTACGTTCTTTAAAAGTTATTGGATCGGTTGGAGAACCTATTAATGAAGAGGCTTGGCACTGGTATAATGCTCACGTAGGAGGGAAGCGTTGTCCAATTGTAGATACATGGTGGCAAACAGAAACTGGAGGTATTATGATTGCTCCTATAGCATTTGTAACACCAACAAAACCAACGTATGCCTCTTTGCCATTGCCTGGAATTCAACCCGTTTTAATGGACGAGAAACGCAACGAAATTGAAGGCAATCAAGTTACAGGAAATTTGTGTATCAAATTTCCGTGGCCAGGAATTGCAAGAACCATTTGGGGCGATCATAAACGGTATAAAGAAACTTATTTTTCTACCTTTCCAGGCAAATATTTCACGGGTGACGGGGCTTTAAGAGATGAAACAGGATATTACAGAATTACGGGACGTGTTGATGATGTTATTATCGTTTCGGGACACAATCTTGGGACAGCTCCAATTGAAGACGCTATAAATGAACATCCAGCAGTTGCAGAAAGTGCAATTGTAGGGTTTCCGCACGATATTAAAGGAAATGCTTTGTATGGATATGTAATCTTAAAAGAAATTGGTGAAAGTAGAAACCAAGATAACCTTAAAATTGAAATCAACCAATTGGTTTCAGATCAAATTGGCCCGATTGCAAAATTAGATAAAATTCAGTTTGTATCAGGATTACCTAAAACAAGATCGGGTAAAATCATGCGAAGAATATTGCGTAAAATTGCAGAAGGTGACTTCTCTAACTTTGGGGATATTACCACTTTGTTGAATCCTGAAATTGTTGAAGAAATTAAAAACGGGAAATTGTAAAAAGATGTGTTAAATTAAGAATATTACTTCGGAAACGAAGTAATATTTTGTTTTTAATTCAATATTCTAATTCAAGAAATAGACAGTAGCCAATATCTTGTTAAATATATAACGGTCGTTATTAGATTTACGAAACCAATTCCTTAAATTTACTCAATTATGAAAAATCAAATAGAGGTTTTAATTTTGGGTGGAGGTTTAGCGGGTTTAACAGCCGCAATTCATTTGTCTAAACTTGGACTTCAAGTGACTGTAATTGAGAAAAATGAATTTCCAAAACATAAGGTTTGCGGCGAATATATTTCTAATGAAGTGCTACCATATTTCAAATGGCTTGGTATTGATATTTTAAAATTGCAACCTACTTCAATAAAAAAACTTGAATTTTCTAATCAAAACGGAACTGCAATTTCCACTGAATTGCCATTGGGTGGATTTGGAATTAGCAGGTATGCTTTGGATTTTTATTTGTACACCATAGCAATTTCTAATGGCTGCGTTTTTATTCAGGAAACAGTTGAAAATGTAGCTTTTGATAATGATGCGTTTACAGTTACAACCTCAATTGGAACCCTATTAAAATCAAAAATAGTTCTCGGAGCTTTTGGAAAACGTTCTGCTATTGATGTCAAATTAAATCGGAATTTCATTCAAAAAAAATCACATTGGCTCGCTGTAAAAGCTCATTATACTGGAGATTTTTCCAATGATTTGGTAGGTTTGCATAATTTTAAAGGGGGATACTGTGGCGTTTCTAAAGTTGAAAATAATGCAATCAACATTTGTTACATTACAAATTATGAAGCCTATAAATTGTATAAAAATATTGATGAATTTCAAAAAATGGTGCTTTGTGAGAATCCACATTTAAAAAAGTTGTTTGAAAATTGTAATTTAATTTTTGAAAAACCATTGACAATTGGTCAAATATCATTTGATAAAAAGGAAAGTGTTGAAAATCATATTTTGATGGTTGGAGATACTGCTGGATTAATTCATCCTTTGTGTGGAAATGGAATGGCAATGGCTATTCACAGTGCTAAAATTGCTTCAGAATTAATATCAAATTATTATGATTGTGAAATTCCATCAAGAGCTTCATTAGAAGAACAGTACGTGGAAAAGTGGAAATTTCATTTCGAGAAAAGATTAAAAACAGGTCGTTTTATCGCCAATATTTTACAACAATCAGGTATTGCATCAATTTTAATGCGTATATTAGTGCAATTTCCATTTCTATTACCAATTATTATTAAGCAAACGCACGGAAAACCAATATTTTAGATAAAAAAATGTCTATAAACACAAAATACAGAACCGATTCTCCAGAAATAATGGATGATTTCACTTTGGAAGGTGAAGTATTGCGGGAAGCATTGGATAAAATTGCCAAAATAAATCAGTTGTTAGGAGGGAATTCATTGACTTTGAACGGAGTAAAAAAATTGATTTTAACCTTGCCAAAATCAAGAACGATTACAATAGTTGATATAGGTTGTGGCAATGGTGATATGTTGCGGATTTTATCAAATTATGGTAAAGAGAATAATTATTCATTTAATTTAATTGGAATCGATGCAAATGCTTTTACAGTTAATCACGCTAAAAAATTATCGGAATCCTATTTAAATATTACTTTCAGATGTGAAGATATTTTTAAATTCGATTTCAGCCAATTAAAATACGATATAGTATTGTGTACGTTAACTTTGCATCATTTTAAAAATCCAGAAATCGAGAATTTATTGACTACATTTTATGCCAATTCAAAACTTGGAATTGTAATCAATGATTTGCACAGAAGCATTCTTGCATATCGATTATTTCAAGTAATTTGTTTTCTATTTCAATTGAATTCAATGTCTCGTGAAGATGGATTGACTTCAATATTACGAGGATTTAAAAAAGAAGAGTTGGAATCCTTATCTGTAAAATTGGGGTTTAAAAAACATATAATTCAATGGAAATGGGCTTTTAGATACCAATGGATTATTTGTAAATAGACAAATAGACTAAAAGATAATAGATAAATAGATGAGAGACGAATAGAAATTGATGTAAATGTTGAAGAAAATATGAGTGTAAAAATTAAATCGGTTTGCAAACAATTGCCGAAATATTCGAGAACTACCGAGGAAATCATGCCTTTTTTAGAGTCTTGGCTTGAAGGACAAGAACCTCGATTTATACGAAAAGTAAAGAAAATTTTTGAAGGTGCTGCTGTTGATAAACGGTACTCAATTATGGACCCAACCGAAGTTTTCACACCTACTTCCTTTGAAGAACGAAATGCAATTTATGTGCGAGAAGTAATTGATTTGGGTGAAAAAGTTTTGGAAAAAGCATTACTAAAAGCAAATTGGAATCCCGAAGATTTAGATTATATTATTACGGTAAGTTGCACTGGTATTATGATTCCGTCATTAGATGCCTATTTAATTAACACATTAAAATTGCGCCAAGACATTGTTCGTTTGCCCGTCACAGAAATGGGTTGTGCTGCAGGAATATCAGGAATTATTTACGCTAAAAATTTCTTACAAGCAAATCCCGGAAAACGAGCCGCCGTAATTGCTGTTGAAAGTCCAACAGCCACTTTTCAGTTGAATGATTTTTCGATGGCAAATATTGTAAGTGCCGCTATTTTTGGTGATGGTGCTGCCTGTGTTTTGCTTTCATCTTGTGAAGAGGAAGAAGGTCCTGAAATTTTATCCGAAGAAATGTATCATTTTTACGATGCAATTGAAATGATGGGTTTTAAACTAACTAATTCAGGATTGCAAATGGTTTTAGACGTGGAAGTTCCAAATACAATTGCAACTCATTTTCCTGAAATAATCCATCCTTTTTTGGCAAAAAACAAGTTCACAATTGAAGATATTCATCATTTAATATTTCATCCGGGCGGAAAAAAAATTGTACAAACTGTAGAAGATTTGTTTTCTGATTTGGGTAAAAACATCAATGATACCAAAGAAGTTTTGAGATTATATGGTAATATGTCAAGTGCAACTGTTTTATATGTTTTAGAACGAATTATGGAAAATAATCCTCAAAAAGGCGAATTAGGTTTAATGTTGAGTTTTGGTCCTGGGTTTTCAGCACAAAGAGTTTTATTACGATTTTAATTTAGTTGAATTAATACAAAATCAATTTGAATAATCAAGAAATAATAGCAAAATTACCATACTCAGTACCTTTTCTGTTTGTTGATGAACTTATATCAATAGATGAAAATGGAGCAGAAGGAACATTTACATTTGATGAAAATTTAGAATTTTATAAAGGTCATTTTAAAGAAAAACCCGTTACACCTGGAGTAATTTTGACTGAAGTTATGGCACAAATTGGATTGGTTTGTTTAGGAATATATTTATTGAATAATGAATTTAGTAAAAATACTTCAATTGCCTTAACATCAACGAATATAGATTTTTTAAAACCTGTTTTTCCTTCTGAAAAAGTAACTGTAATTTCAGAGAAAATGTATTTCCGTTTTGGCAAATTGAAATGTAAAGTTATAATGAAAAATGAAAATGAAGAAATTGTTTGTAGAGGTGAAATTGCAGGAATTATTATCTAATATAAATGGAATCTATAAATGAATAGAAGAGTCGTAATAACGGGACTTGGCGTAGTTGCTCCAAATGGAGTTGGGCTTGCTGAGTTTACACATTCCATCAAAAACGGTATTTCCGGAATAAAACACAATTCTGAATTGGAACGGTTGCAGTTTTCTTGTCAAATATCTGGAACTCCTGACATTCCACCCGAATTAATATTGAACTATTTTACAGAATTAGAATTACGAAATTTCAATTCATCAGGTATTTTATATGGCGTAATTGCTGGAATTAATGCCTGGAAAGATGCGGGATTATTGATAAATAACGATAATGAACCCGATTGGGATAGCGGAACTATTTTTGGAACTGGTACTTCTGGAATTGATAAATTTAGAGAAAGTATATACAAAATTGATGCTTTTCAGACTCGGAGATTAGGAAGTACAGCAGTGGCACAAACAATGAATAGTGGCGTAAGTGCCTATTTGGGCGGAAAATTAGGTTTAGGAAATCAAGTTTCTACTAATTCGTCAGCTTGTACAACGGGAACTGAAAGTATTTTGATGGCTTTTGAAAGAATAAAATCTGGTCAAGCCAATCGAATACTCGCAGGCAGTACAAGTGATTCTGGACCTTACATTTGGGGAGGTTTTGATGCAATGAAAGTTTGTACCTACAAACATAATGAAACTCCTGAAAGTGGCTCAAGGCCAATGAGTGAAAGCGCTTCCGGATTTGTGCCCGGAAGTGGGGCAGGGGCTTTAGTCTTAGAAGATTTTGAAAGTGCTTTGCTTCGTGGAGCAAGAATTTATGCAGAAGTTTTGGGTGGAAATGTCAATTCGGGAGGTCAGCGAGGTGGAGGTACAATGACGGCACCAAATCCAACAGCAGTTCAAAAGTGCATTACAAGTGCAATTGAAAACTCGGGAATTTCAGCAAATGATATTGATGCGATTAATGGACATTTAACAGCAACTTCAAAAGACAGTTTAGAAATTCAGAATTGGAGCAACGCATTAAACAGAAAAGGAATAAATTTTCCTTATATAAATTCATTGAAATCAATGGTAGGGCACTGTTTGACAGGTGCAGGAAGTATTGAAAGTGTAGCGACTGTTTTGCAATTGAAGCAAGGTTTTATCTTTCCAAATATAAATTGTATGGATTTGCATCCTGAAATTACTGCAATAATTGACGAAGGTTGCATTCCTCAAAAATTAATTGAAAATGATTTGAATGTAATAATCAAAGCAAGTTTTGGTTTTGGAGATGTAAATGGATGTGTCGTATTTAAGAAATATTAATAAAAAAATAAAAATAATGGATAAAGAAGCAACGATTACGAAATTGAAAACAATTATTAAGCCGTTTATTAATAATGAAGAAGCATTTGAAAACCTCACGGAAACTACTGATTTCATTACTGATTTGAATATTAATTCTGCAAATTTGGTTGATATAATATTAGATATCGAAGAAGCTTTTGCGATTGATATAGACAACCAGTCTATGGAACGAATGTTAACTATTAAAGCTGCTTTAGAAATAATTGAAACCAAATTAGCCGAAAAATGATAGGAAATGACGTTGTTGATTTGGCATTGGCGCTTAAAGAAAGCAATTGGAAAAGAAAAGGATATTTGGATAAAATATTCACTATAAACGAACAATTACTAATCATAAAATCTGATAATCCTGAAAATATGGTTTGGAATTTATGGAGTAGAAAGGAAGCTGCCTATAAAATTTTCAATAGAAATATTGGGATTAGAATCTATAATCCAATTCAATTTGAATGTTTTGATACCGATAAATCAATAGGAAAAGTTATGAATAATGACGTTTTATATTATACAAAAACAGAAATTAATTTGGATTACATTCATACTGTTTCAGTACTAAATAGCACTGACTTTAAAAGCATTAAATTCTTAAATAGAACTAACGAAATGATCAAAATCGAAGGGATTCCATTTCTAAAAGAAGCTAATAATGATGAATTAAATCCCATATCAATAAGTAATCACGGAAGATTTGAAAAAATAGTATCTTTATTTTAATCCCAGTCGCAACTTTAATTTTAAAAATAAAAGTGCAATAGTATAGGCTTCTTCGGGTGTTGAAGCTATTTCTGAAGATGCGGGAAGTTTGAAATGAGCGCATAACTGATCGATGGAAACGGGTTTATCTGAAAGGTCATTAAGTTTTTGAAACATAATTTCAATATCCAAAGCTTCATTTTTCAATCTGCCACAATCTAACTTTTCAAGGGCAGCATTTATCAAATTCACAGCAAAATCTATTTTATGTCCAACTAAAGTTGCATTTCCCAAGTACTCTATAAACGCCTGAATAGCTTCTCGTTCACCAAGTTTTGGTTGTGTACTTTTGATAATAAATTCATTAGATAATCCATTATCGTGCAAATAAATATATTGCAATAGAACCACTTCAAAACTATCGCCAATACGAATACTATCTTGTTCAATTGCAACTGCACCAAAGGATAAAATCACATCTTTTTCAGGGTTAGTTCCTGTATAAGTAATGCTTAACGAAACATACCGCTGTGATTTTTTATCGAATTTAGAAAGATAATGCTTCCAAAATTCGGGATATTCTTTATTTATGTTTTTAATCCAATCTAACATATTATGAAAATTGAGTCAGTTGAAAACTATCTTTTATTAATTCTTCCATATCTTTTAAAGGAGCAATAGCGTTTTTTAAATTTTCCTTATCCACTTTAGAAAGGTCTTCAATATTAATAAATTGACCCGAATTATCATATTTCAAACCTTCGGAAGTTTGTAATTTCGTCGCTATTTGAAAGGCATCAGCACAATTCAAATAAATTTCAGAATTTTTCGCATCTGTTATTGCCAATTGCTTAAATCGTAAATAGGTATTGTTAATTCCTCGTATAGTGTGACTTAATACAAATAGTCGTGCGCCATCAACCAATGGCAGTATAAGTCTGTTTTTTATATCAAAATTACCTTTATTAACGCCAGTTTCTTCGACATTGAATTTTTTGAAAAAGCTTAAAGGTGGCGGTTTTCTTAATGCATCATTACCCAAATAGTCAAAAAACAACTTATTTTTTTTAGTATTTACAAATATAATATCGGTAATCGCATCTTGAATTTTTTGCTCCCCAAAAGCAATTTCATAATCAAAAAACACACTGCTAATTTCATTGTTTTTTTCACCTGGAGTATTCATCCAATTACTATATTGTTTTATCCACTCTGTCAATGACTTACACCATAGCATATTACTTGAAACATGTCCGTTTTGACACGATTCATATCCAACGATTTCTAAAATTGAAACTGCTTTTTTTGTCAATTTCATGAAATAATTTTTTACATCCCGATATTTTTCAGCGGCAATATCTTCAAACACCAAAATACTATCTTGATCGGTCAATAATAATTGTTCTTTTCTACCTTGACTTCCAATGCTTAACCACGCAAAACGAGCAGGGGGTGAGCCTAAATCTAAAATCGCTAATTCTACGGAACGCTTAATGATTGCTAGGTTTATTTCACTTGCAATATTGGTAATATGAGTTAATGGAATGTTTTTGGCTAATGAAGTTTGTACTAAATCCGATAGTTTTGAACGCACTCGACTTAAATCACTTGCATTTTGAGAACGTTTAACTTCTTTAATAAAAACCCCTGGATTACTCGCTTGAGAAACTATTAAATCGTGTTCTGTAATAATTCCTTTGATTTCAGATTTGTCAGAACCATCAACGGTAACACACAAATGACTGACATTATTTTTCAATAAAAGCAATTGCGCTTCGGCTAATGAAACGTTCTCAGCTACTGTAATTACTGGCGATGTCATTATTTTATTAATTGTAGAAGTAATTTCAAAACGTCCTGTTGCAATTTTTGTTCGCATATCTGTATCCGTCACAATCCCAACAGGGAAGTTGTGTTCCGAAATGATTGCGTTATCAACCAAATTGTCTGTCATCAATTGCGCAACATCTTTAATAATGTGATTTAAAGCTATCTTTAAGGGCGTTTTATTGTAGGTTAAAGACTGAAAATATTGAATTTCAGTAGGCTTTGATGTAAATGCCACATTATCGGATAGTAATTTACCTTTATTTTCTTTATCGGCTGGATTACTAGTATTATTAGCAAAACTTTCCAAAAGAAAATTCAAAACTTCTGAATTTTGCGCTACAAATGGTCTGAAAGTAGCAATTGGGATAGCATAAACAATACATTCTTCACGAGCTTTTGCAGTCATCATATAGTTGTTTTTCGCAAAAAATGGACGCAATCCAAAAACATCACCTGCAATACATTTATTTAATAAAGTTTCTTCTGAATCAGAAATTACAAATAAATTGATGACTCCGGATGCAACCATATAAAAACTATCATGCAATGTATCGTTAATTTGAAATAAAGTTTTATTTTTCTCTAAATTAATTACCCGAATATTCATAGCAACAATAGTCAATTCTTCAACAGAAAGATTGTTAAATGGAGGGAATTGCTTTAAAAAATCAGCGATGCGAGTAGCAAGAGTGTTCATTATATTGGTACTAATTAAATATGTCTGTAAATTTAGACTTTATTCTTAAAAGATACAAGAATAGTATATTTATGAATATTCTATTTTACATAATATAAATTATAGTTCAATTATTAATAAAGTTTCAGTAAATTGTTTTAAATAACATTTGTTTTATCATTTTAAGTAAATTTTTAATTATCTTAGCTACTCTGAAAATCGATCATGATTTTACATTGATTAAACAAAATTAATAAACACAAATTAAAACAACTATTATGAGATTATTTATTTTTAAGTGGTATCCTGTTATTCTAGCTTTTATCTGCATGTTATACTCAATAACCTTGGGTATTCTCGGAAGACATGAAGAAGCTCTATATTCTGCGCATTGGCCAGGTACAATTTTATTATTTGCATTAGTAATCCGCCAAAGAAGAACAACATGAGCATAGGATTTTTTATTGTTGGTGGAGTAATTTTTGCATTTTATATGTATTTTACTATTTGGAATATTTTTTATTCAGGTAAAAAACAAAGAGATGAAAATTATCCTAACATAGCAAAGAAAAAATAATTAGTGGTAATCTATTGTTAAAACAAAAAAATAGAATAATTATTTTAAACATTTCTAAATTTTTGTTTTTCAATCGATTATGGTTTAAAATCAAAAGTTTAAATTGTAACGTTCGTATAATACGGAAAAATTACTTTTTTTTCTTCCTAACCTCTTTATTTACAGAGACTTCTTTATTTTGCAACATATAATTTGCCAACATTTTTTCAATTAATTCATCTTTAGTTAAATGATGGAAAACCGTTTTGATTCGGTCTTTTAATTCTATTTCTAATTTGTGATTTGGTTTGGTTTTGAAGATTTGTTTTGCCCACAAAAATGCATTGTTTTCATCAATACTAACAACATCTGGTTTTTTGTACGGAATAAATTTAATTCCCAATTCTTTTTCAAAACCTGCAATTTCAGCAACTTCTTCTTTTTGTAAAACTGTCAATGAAAGTCCTTTGGCACCCGCTCGTGCTGTTCTGCCGCTTCGATGCACATAAGTTTCATAAACATCTGGCAAGTGATAATTTACTACATACGAAATCGCTTGAACGTCAATTCCTCTGGCTGCTAAGTCGGTTGCAACCAAAATATTGATGTGTCCTTCCCGAAATTGTACCATAATTCTGTCACGAATTGGTTGTGTCAAACTTCCGTGAATTGCACCCGATGAAAATCTATTTATGGCTAAATTCTTAGCTAATTTGTTGACAGCAGCTTTAGTTTTGCAAAAAATTATTCCACGTTCTCCATCTTTTGAAGAAAGAAAATGCATCAAAACATCTAATTTTTCAATTGGATCAACAACCACAAATTGATGGTCAATTCCTTGATTTCCGACCGTTTCCATATTGGCACTTACTTCTGTAACGTGCTTTGACATATAGTTTTGAACCAACTGCTTTATAGTTCCCGGCATTGTCGCGGAAAACAAAAATGTTCTTCTATTTTTTGGTAATTCAGCTACAATTTCATCCAAACCTTCTTTCAAAATCGAAACCATTTCATCCGCTTCATCAAGAACTAAATACTTAGTTTCCATAATGTTTATAGCTTTCCGTTGAATTAAATCTATCAAGCGTCCTGGCGTGGCGATTACAATATGAGTTGGAAGTGTTAAGCGTTCTATTTGAGGTTTTATTGGGATTCCACCACAAATTGCAGCTATAGAAATTTCAGGTAAATATTTAGAATACGACTCTAAATTACTCAAAATTTGATGTCCTAATTCTCTTGTTGGAACTAATATTAGGGCTTGAATATTCGTTGCATCCAAATCTATTAATTGCAGTAAGGGCAAGCCAAAAGCAGCGGTTTTACCCGTTCCTGTTTTTGCAAAACCAACAAAATCATCGGTTTTAGTAAGTAAAATCGGAATAGATTTCTCTTGAATTTCTGTTGGAATTGAAATTTTTAAATCGGATAAACCCTTAACTAAAACTTCTGAAACTCCTAAATTGGAAAATTGCTTTGACATCTTATTATAAATTAATTAATCGAAAAGTGCTTCTCGTATTTTTTTTCCTATTAATAGGTTTAATTTAATTTTATAATCGTCAACCAGCCATTCACGGTAATTTTTTGAGCAATGGCTCAAGCAAGTTGAATAGCGTTTCATTCGGCATTCAATATCATCTTGAAGTTCACGCGCTAAAACTTTTGCTTCTTTTAAATCTTCAGAATTATCAACGCACATTGAAGCGTGTTGCTCTAAAGATTTATCCAAGACGATTTTTGAACGTAAATTCTGGGCAATGATTTTTTTGTGTTCGTCATCAACATCAAAAGTTACAACGGCTGTATTTTTGAATTTTTCTCTTAATTCTGGTGGCATTTGATATTTAAAAAACAATTCGATTTCAACATCGTCACGAAGATTTTCAAGGTAAAATTCTGGAGATTTAAATATGTGTTGCCAATCAATTGGTGCACTCCAAAGTCCGAATCGAGCGGCATTATTTCCCAAATCAATTACATTAAATGTATTTTTATTTGGTAATTTTCTAGAACCACGACCAATCATTTGATAATATAATGTCAATGATTTTGTAGCTCTATTTAAAATTATAGTTTCTACTGTAGGTTCGTCAAATCCAGTTGTCAAAATCCCGACAGAAGTCAAAATTGCATCTGGTGTTTTCTTGAACCAACTCAAAATATCCTTGCGTTCTTCAGGGCTGCAAGTATTATCCAAGTGGCGAATAATATATCCAGCTTCTCTAAAAGTTTCATAAACAAACAAGGAAGTATTGATTCCATTATTGAAAATCAAGGTCTTTTTACCCAACGATTTTTCAGCATATGCGTGAAGTAATTTTTCCTGCATCACCATATTAGAATACAAATCGTCAGACGATTTCACCGTATAATCACCGTTAATTCCAACTTTTAAGGAAGTTAATCCCACATCATAACTATAGGTAATTGCTTTTGCAAGAAAACCTTTGTCAATTAAAGAGGCAATTGTATCGCCGACAATCAACTCGTCATAATTTTCGTTCATTGGCAATTTAACATTAGAACTCAATGGCGTAGCGGTAACACCAAGAATAAATGCGTTTGTAAAGGAACTTAATAATTTTCTGAAGGAATTGTAATGCGCTTCATCAATAATCACCAAACCAATATTATCTAAATGTAATTTTTCATCGTTAATACGGTTTTTCAACGTTTCAACCATTGCCACAAAACAAGAATAATCATTTTGATCGGGCAATTCTTTGATTTTGCTGTTGATAATCTTATTTTTCACATCGAAACCTTTAAGCATTTTTGAAGTTTGCTTACACAATTCGATGCGGTGTGTTAAAACAACAACTTTTTTGTCGTGCTTGGCAATATATTGTCTGACAATTTCAGAAAATATAACGGTTTTACCACCACCAGTAGGCAATTGATACAATAAATGATGGTTTTTAGGGGCATTATCTAATCGTTCAAAAATAGCGTCAATGTCGCCTTGTTGATACCCATAAAGTTCTTTTTTATCTTCAATTTCAATTTCTAATTCTTTATGTGGCATTATTTTAATTATGATTTTTGCAAAAATACACCTAAAAAAGGGTTATTCAAGCATTAATAAAGTATAAATCATAACTATTTTTAATATTCAAATCTTTCCATTATGGCATTGAACTCATAAATATTAAACCATTCTTGAGATTCTGCTTCAGTTCTAATGGCTTCCACCCTATTTTTGAACTCATATAAAACACCATTTGCAATCATAAAACTAATTGCTTGCTCAAAAGAATTAAGTAAGCTTTTAAAAAATAATTCTTGTTTTATGACTTTTTCTGAGGAATAGGTTTGAGCAATTTCAATGGAATACAACATTACATCGGCAATAATAAACGGATCTACACCCAACATTATGAAGTGTTTTATAAATTTTTGAGCAACAGAACGTCTCGCTTTGGGTCTTTTGCCGCGAATAGGAAAATACTCGTTAGAAACTTTGAGCTTACAATCTTGAACTAATTTATTTTCGTTTGGATTAAAAACAAAATTATAATAAGTTTTCACAGGCAGAAACTTGTCATATAATGCTATGATTTGCTCTTCTAATTGCTGTTTATCGAGTTCGATTAGGTATTTTTTTAGATCTCGTTTACTCATATAGTGTTGTAATTATTACAAAAGTAAATTACTTTTTGATTCTTTCTATATTTATCAATCATAATAGTTAATTTTGTATTTTTAAATTTATAAAATAAATGCTTAAAACTTTCAAAATCATTGCTATCCTTGAAGGGATATCCTATATAGTATTATTTTCAAATATGCTTTTTATAAAACCAATTGATTTCGTTTTATATCACAAATTATTATATCCAATTGGAATGACACACGGTGTACTTTTTATCGGATACGTTGCTTTAGCTATTTTATTAAAGAAATCTCAAAATTGGAATTTTACCAGTTTGGGATTCATTTTATTGGCCTCCCTCCTACCTTTTGCAACTTTTTTTATTGAAAAAAGATATTTAAAAAATGTATAAATTATTACAAAATATATTTGGATGGTGTCAGCCGTTATTAAAAAGTTGGGGCATTGATTCTTCTATGGCATCCTATATTAATACTGCTTTAAACATACTTGTTTTGTGCGTTTTGTCCTATTCTATTTATATCATTTTTAGGATAGTTTTGGTTACAGTGATGATTTATATTGCTAAAAAAACGAAAACAAAATTTGATGATTTATTGGTTTCAAATAAAACTGCCAAATATATTGCTCATTTAATTCCGTTGTTATTCATCTATAAATCAGTGCCAATAATTTTAAATGATTTCGTGTATTGGGAAACTATTTTCGGTAAATTAATTGGTGTTTATATCGTATTATTAGTGCTTTGGATTATCAGAACCGTTTTTAATGCCTTGCGAGATCATCTAAAACAAACGCCAAAATACAGCGACAAACCAATTGACAGCTACATTCAGGTAATTATGATTGTGTTTTGGATTTTTGGAATAATTATTATCGTTTCTGAAATTTTTGATATTGATACCCAAAAACTATTAGCAATTCTTGGAGCTGCTTCAGCAATAATAATCTTAATTTTTCGAGATACAATTCTTGGATTTGTAGCAAGTGTTCAGGTTTCGTTGAATGACATGGTTCGTATCGGCGATTGGATTACATTTGACAAATTTGGTGCCGATGGAGATGTAATTGAAATTAATTTGGCTACCGTAAAAGTGAGAAATTTTGATAATTCTACCACTACTATTCCTACGTACAGTATGATTTCTGATTCCTTTAGAAACTGGCGTGGAATGCTTAATTCAGACGGAAGACGTATTAAACGACACCTCCTTATTCGTCCGAATAGCATCCGTTTTATGAATGAAAGTGAACTTGAAAATTTGAAGAAAATCCAATTAATTAGTATTTATATTATTCATCGTCAAGAGGAAATCGAAAAATTTAATTCTAAAAATAGTATAGATAAATCTATTGCTATAAATGGTAGAAACCTAACTAATTTTGGATTGTTTAGAAAATATATTACTCAATATCTTCATAATTACCCGGGTTTAAATAAAGATATGATTTTGCTTTGCAGACAATTGCAACATAATCAAAACGGAATTCCATTAGAAATTTATGCCTTTTCAAATGACAAAAAATTTGAGAATTACGAATATATAATGGCAGACATTTTTGATCATATCTTTGCCTCAATAAAATATTTTGATTTAGAAATTTTTGAATTATCTTCTAATTCGGATGAGAAAAATCAATCCGAATAGCCTATTTCAATCGGTCTCGTATGAATTCTATTTCAGTTTTTCCGTGAGTTTGTGGCTTTCCGTCGGAACCAAGACTTACCATAGTAATCGACTCTATTGTGATAATTGTTTCTCGAGTCATTATATTTCGAGCTTCACATTTTAATGTCAATGAAGAAAATCCAAATTTTACAACATCAATACCAATTTCGATAATATCGCCTTGTTTAGCAGAACTTCTAAAATTAATTTCCGACATGTGTTTGGTAACAATTCTAGTGTTTTCCAATTGTATTATTGAATAAAGCGCTAATTCTTCATCAATCCATGCCAATAATTTCCCTCCAAATAACGTCCCATTAGGGTTTAAATCTTCGGGTTTTACCCATTTTCGTGAGTGAAATCTCATAAATAGTTTTTTCAAATTTACAGATTATTACTTATAATTTATAATCGTTTAAAAAAAATAAAAAAATTACAATTCAAATTTTTTGTATTTGATAAATCCTTTTTACCTTTATAAAAAAATGAGTATCAGAAACCAATTTTTAAAAGAATTTCGCGGAGACGCCTTAGGAATTATTAATTTTGAAACATCATCAGAGGAATACTTTCAAAATCAAACACTTCGTCCGATTTTAAAGTTACAAAATGACTTTTTTATTGAAATTTTTAAAAACTACATTATAAAAAGTAAAGCAAATTTTGAAAGCTTTACCATTGAAAAAAAATTCCAATTTATAGAGATTAGTATTCAAAAGGATACTAAATTTAGAAGTCTTTTAATTGGAATTGTAATTGGCCTTTTTACAACTGATGAATATGTTATGTATTCTAATAATTCCTCTAATATAAACAAACGAATAATAACAATGCTTATCGAAAGAATTAAAAGTCAATTGCAGCTGTTATAATTAACTTTTTTCTTCTCTACATTTCAAAACTGAAACCACATCTTGCAATTTAAAGCCCTTGGCTTGTAATAATATTAAATAGTGAAAAAGTAAATCTGCGCTTTCATCTAAAAATAGTTTGTCATTATTATCTTTCGCCTCAATGATAACCTCCACCGCTTCCTCCCCTACTTTTTGGGCAATTTTATTGATTCCTAACTCAAAAAGTGATGCTACATAACTTTTATCCGACGAACTATTCTCTCTTCGGCTTTTAATTGTTTTTTCTAATTTTGATAAAAATCCAAATTCAATATTATTAGATTCTTGCCAACAAGTGTCTGAACCAGTGTGACAAGTTGGTCCTTCTGGTTGTGCTTGAATTAAAAAAGTATCATTATCACAATCTATCTTAATTTCTACTAGATTTATATAATTACCACTTTCCTCACCTTTTGTCCATAATCTATTCTTGGAACGACTGAAAAACGTGACTTTATTTGTTAACAAAGTTTTTTCGTAAGCTTCTAAATTCATAAAACCGAGCATTAAAACCGTTTTCGTTTCACTATCCTGAATAATTGCGGGAAGCAATCCGTCCTTGCTTTTTGTAAAATCTATAATCATAATCGTATGGGTATTGAATTGTTTTTTAATGCTGTTTTTAATTCTTTAATTTCTATTTCTTGATAATGAAAAACACTCGCTGCAAGTGCTGCATCTGCTTTCCCAATTTCGAACACATCTATAAAATGTTGAATAGATCCAGCTCCTCCAGAAGCGATTATTGGGATATTTACTGACCTTGATAATTGTGCCAAAGCATCATTAGCAAAACCATTTTTTGTTCCGTCATTATCCATAGACGTGAATAAAATTTCTCCCGCACCACGCAATTCAACTTCTTTTGCCCATTCAAATAAATCCAAATCGGTAGGTATTTTTCCACCTACAAGATGAACTTTCCAAACGCCTTCAATTTTTTTTGCATCAATAGCTACAACAATGCATTGACTACCAAAATTCAATGCTAATTCATTAATTAAATTTGGATTTTTAACTGCAGATGAATTGATTGCAATTTTATCAGCACCATTATTTAAGAGTATTTCCACGTCTTTAACAGATGAAATTCCACCACCAACGGTAAACGGAATATTGATGGTTGCTGCAACTTTTCTAACTAAATTTACCAATGTTTTTCTTTGTTCCTCCGTTGCAGAAATGTCTAAAAAAACCAATTCATCAGCACCTTCATCTGAATATTTTTGAGCTAATTCAATTGGATCACCAGCATCTTTTAAATCCAAAAAATTGATGCCTTTTACCGTTCTTCCGTTCTTTATATCTAAACAAGGAATTATTCTTTTTGTAAGCATTAATTTTCTATTTAGTATTTAAAATATAATTCTCAATTTGTTTCAATGTTATTCGACCTTCATAAATTGCCTTACCAATAATCGTTCCTTCACAACCCATTTCCGCAATTTTTGGCAGTTCTTCAAATGTTGAAATCCCTCCAGAAGCTATTAATTTAATATTGGGAATTTCAGCTATAATCCTACTGTAAAGTTCAAAACTTGGTCCTTGAAGCATCCCGTCTTTAGAAATATCCGTACAAATAACATATTTAATGCCTTTGTTTTGATAGCCTTTTATGAATGGAATTAAATCCAAATTTGAATTTTCTAACCAACCAGAAACTGCCACTTTTTCATTTAAAGCATCTGCGCCAAGTATCACTTTTTCTGAACCATAATAAGCAATCCATTTTTCAAATAATTCACTGTTTTTAATTGCAATACTTCCACCCGTAATTTGGGTTGCTCCACATTCAAAAGCAATTTTAATATCGTTATCTGATTTTAAACCTCCTCCAAAATCAATTTTCAATTTCGTTTTAGAAGCTATTTGTTCTACTATTTTATAATTCACAATTGCACTTGATTTTGCACCGTCTAAATCAACCAAATGCAAATATTCGATTCCGTGATTTTCAAATGATTTAGCAACTTCCAAAGGATTTTCATTGTAAATAATTTTTGTTGAAAAGTCGCCTTTTGAAAGTCGAACACATTTACCATCTATAATATCTATTGCGGGAATTATTCTCATTTATACTATTTTTAAAAAATTACTTAAAATTTGTTCCCCGAATTTTCCGCTTTTCTCAGGGTGAAATTGAACCCCATAAAAATTATTTTTTTGTAAAGCAGATGAAAAGGGAACTTCATAATTTGTAGTTGCAATTGAATTTTCAGATTTTGGAACATAATAACTATGAACCATATACATAAATTCGTTTTCGGAAATACCTTTAAATAACTCAGATTTTAAATTATAAATGGTATTCCAACCCATTTGAGGCACTTTAACTTTTGAAGAAAATTTAACAACATTGACATCAAATATCCCTAATCCTTTTGTATTCCCTTCTTCAGAAAAATTACACATCAATTGCATTCCAAGACAAATTCCCAAAACGGGTTGTTTCAATTGAGGAATTAATTTGTCCAAACCGCTTTCTTTTAGTTTTTTCATAGCCGAACTAGCTTCTCCAACTCCAGGAAAAATAACTTTATCTGCTGATAGAATTTCATCTACATTATTACTTAAAATACCCTCAAAACCTAATCTTTGAAGTGCAAATTGAATGCTTTGGATATTTCCTGCTCCGTAATTTATAATAACTATCTTCATCTCTCTATTTCAGTTTTTTTATAGTAATCCTTTTGTAGAAGGCAAAATCATTTTTTCGGTATCCCTTTTTACTGCTGCTTTTATTGCTTTCGCAAATGCTTTAAAGATGGCTTCAATTTTGTGATGTTCATTAGTTCCTTCGGCTTTAATATTAATATTTGCTTTAGCACCATCAGAAAATGACTTGAAAAAATGCAAAAACATTTCTGTTGGCATTTCACCAATTTTTTCACGTTTGAAATCGGCATCCCAAACCAACCAGTTTCTACCGCCAAAATCCAAGGCTATTTGCGCCAAACAATCGTCCATTGGCAAACAAAATCCGTAACGTTCAATTCCTAATTTAGAGCCTAAAGCCTTTGAAAAAACTTCGCCTAAAGCAATTGCCGTATCCTCAATTGTGTGATGTTCATCCACTTGTAAATCACCTTTAACCTTTATTTCTAAGTCTATTTGTCCGTGTCGTGCGATTTGATCTAGCATGTGGTCGAAAAATGCAATCCCTGTTTCAATTGTACTCATTCCTGTTCCATCCAAGTCAATTTTGATATAAATATCAGTTTCATTTGTTTTTCTGTAAATTTCAGAAGTTCTATTTTCTAACTTTAAATACTCATAAATGGCTTTCCAAGAAATGGTTTCTAATGAAATAATTCTTTTCATTTCTTCAAGACTCAATTTAGATTCTTGACTCCCTAAATTTTCATTTTTATTTATAAAAATTGCTTTGCAACCCAAATTTTTAGCCAATTCAACATCTGTAATTCGATCGCCAATTACAATAGAATTTTCCAAATCATATTCAGAATTACCAATATATTTTGTTAACATTCCTGTTCGAGGTTTTCTATTCGGCGAATTTTCTTCGGGCAAACTTCTATCAATAAAAATTTCATAGAAAACAATTCCTTCATTTTCGAAAGCTTTTAATATGAAATTTTGAGTTGGCCAAAAGTCATTTTCAGGGAAACTATTTGTTCCTAATCCGTCTTGATTGGTGACTAAAACCAACTCAAAATCCATTTCTCTAGCGATTTTTCCTAAGTATTGAAATACATTTGGATAAAATTCCAATTTTTCTAAACTATCCAATTGATAATTATTTGGCTCAAGAACAATTGTGCCGTCTCGGTCGATAAATAATATTTTTTTTGCCATTATAAAGTATGTAAAGCGTTGATTAATTTTTCATTTTCTGATTTTGTTCCAATCGTAATTCGCAAACAATTTTCGCATAATAATTGGGTGGTTCGATTCCGAATAACAATTCCGAAATCGATAAGTTGATTGTATCTTTTTGATGCGTCATCAACTTTGATTAAAACGAAATTAGCATCTGATGGAAATATTTTTTCTATAAATTCAATTATTGATAACTGCTCAATTAAATCTCTTTTATTATCTAAAATAGTTTGAATTTCAATGTTGTATATATCAATATCTATAATCCTTTCCAATGCTTTTTCCTGAGACAAAACATTGATATTATAAGGAGGTTTTATCTTGTTTAGAATTGCAATAATTGTAGTTGAAGCATATAAAATTCCTATACGAATTCCTGCCATACCATATGCTTTTGACAAGGTTTGGGTAATTACTAAATTGGGATAATTTTTAATTTTTTTGAGCCAACTTTCCCTTTTTGAAAAGTCAATATACGCTTCATCCAAAACAATCAATCCATTGAATTTTTCAAGTAATTCCATAATAGCTGTTTCAGAAAAAGAGTTTCCTGTTGGATTGTTTGGGGAACATAAAAAAATAATTTTTGTATTCTCATCAACACCTTCTAAGATAGATTTTACATTGGGTTGAAATTCAGAATTTAATTTAATTTCTCTATTTTCAATCGCGTTTAAATCCGCTAAAACACCATACATTCCATAGGTTGGTGGCAAAGTAATAATATTATCTTTGTTCGGTTCACAAAAAGCTCTAAATAATAAATCTAAAACTTCATCACTTCCATTTCCTAATAAAATTTGATTTCTGTTGACTTTTTTTAATTCGGCTAAAGCCAATTTAACGCTGTTTTGTTGCGGATCTGGATACCGATTTACACCATTCTCAAATGGATTTTCATTGGCATCAAGAAAAATCATTTCCGTATTAAAATCCTTAAATTCCTCACGCGCTGAAGAATACGATTTCATATTTATAATGTTTTTTCTGACCAATTTATTTGCATCAAATGTTTCCATTACTTAACTGTTTAAATTGTTATTTATGTATTCTAATCTAAGTGAAACTGCCATTTTATGCGCTTGTAAACCTTCAGCTTCTGCCATAATTTCAATTGCATTTCCTATATTCTGAATCCCTTTTTCTGATATTTTTTGAAACGTCATTGCTTTTTGAAAACTATCTAAATTCACACCTGAATAATTTTTAGAAAATCCGTTTGTTGGCAACGTGTGATTCGTTCCTGAGGCATAATCACCCGCACTTTCAGGAGTAAAATTTCCAATAAAAATAGAGCCTGCATTTTCAATAGTATCAACAAAAAAACTTTCATTTTTACAACAAATAATTAAATGTTCTGGTCCGTATTCATTTATTAAATCCAAAGCTATAGCATCATTTTCGACATAAATCAATTTTGAATTTGCTATTGCTTGTTCAGCAATTTCTTTTCGTGGGAGATTTTGAATTTGCTTGCTAATTTCGGATTCTACAGCATATAACATTTTTTTTGATGTAGTAACCAAAATCACTTGACTATCGATTCCGTGTTCTGCCTGGCTCAATAAATCAGATGCAATAAACGAACTATTGGCACTATCATCTGCTACAATCAGCAATTCAGAAGGCCCCGCAGGCATATCAATTGCAATTCCAAATTGAGTGGCTTTTTGTTTTGCAACAGTCACAAATTGATTTCCAGGTCCAAAAATTTTATACACTTTAGGAATAGTTGCAGTACCAAAAGTCATTGCTGCAATAGCTTGAATTCCTCCCGCTTTATAAATTTTAGTAATACCACATAATTTTGCGGTATATAAAATTGCAGGATGAATTTCTCCTTTTTTATTTGGTGGCGAACAAATGATTATTTCACTACAATTCGCGATTTTTGCTGGAATAGCTAACATTAATACAGTTGAAAATAAAGGAGCCGTTCCTCCAGGAATATACAATCCAATTTTCTGAATGGGTCTCTTTTCTTGCCAACATAAAACGCCTTCTGTGGTTTCAACTTCAATTTTTTCGGTTTTTTGTGTTAAGTGAAATTTTTCAATATTGGCTTTCGCCAAATTAATAGCCAATTTTAACACCTCTGAAACTTCATTTGAAGCAAATTCTATTTCTTCCTCTGTCACCAATACATTTTCTAAAACAATACCATCAAATAAGGACGTATATTTTAATAAAGCGACATCTCCTTTTGTTTGTACTTCCTTAAATATTTCGGAAACACCAGCATCTAATTCGGCATAATTTGAAGTTGGTCTTTGCAAAATAGATTCCCAAGTTGATTGAATTGGATTTAATAGTAGGTTCATTTTTTATATTTTAAAGATTAAATTAGTTGAATTTAAAGAACCATTTTTTCAATCGGACATACTAAAATACCTTCGGCTCCAGCTGCTTTTAATTGATCGATAACATCCCAAAATAAATCTTCATTGATTACAGAATGAACACTACTCCACCCTTTTTCCGCTAATGGCATTACCGTTGGACTTTTCAAAACTGGTAAGATTTTACTGATTATTTCAATTTTGTCATTTGGTACATTCATCAAAATATATTTTGAATTTCTCGCTTTAAGCACCGATTGAATTCGGAATTGTAACTTGTCAAGAATTACTTTTGAAGTAGCAGAAATTTTAGGCGAAACCGCTAAAACAGCTTCACTTTTATAAATTACTTCTACTTCTTTTAGATTGTTTTTGAATAAGGTGCTACCGCTTGAAACAATATCAACAATGGCATCTGAAAGACCAATATTTGGTGCAATTTCAACAGAACCTGATATTTGGTGTAACTCAACTTGAACCTTTTTTGAAGAAAAATAATCATTAACTGTATTAGGATAGGAAGTTGCGATTCGTAAACCTTCTAAATCTTGAATAGAATTGTATTCAAATGATTTTGGAACTGCGATAGAAACCTTACATTTTGAAAATCCTAATTTTTCAATAACTTGAATATTTTTACCTTTTTCAATCAATAAATTATCACCAACAATAGCGGCATCTACAACGCCATCGATGAGATATTGAGGAATATCTGAATTTCGTAAATACAAAACTTCAAGTGAAAAATTGGAAGCCTCGGCTTTAAGTTGATCGTTTCCATTATTAATAGCGATACCACAATCCTTAAGAATCTGGATGCTTTCTTCATTTAATCGACCTGATTTTTGAATTGCAATTTTTAAAGTACTCATTTTTTTAAATTAAATTTGAATGAGTACAACTTGGATAAAAAAAACCCGTTTGGTGTACTCAAACGGGTTTTAGAAATTTGTGAATTACACGTATAACATTAACACTTCGCTTGAGAGCAAATATGGAAATGATGTTGATGTAAATTATTTTGAAACATTTTTTTTTATTATTGATGCAAATGTAATTGATTTAAGAACTACTTCTACAAAAATTGTGAATAAATTAATAATTATTTAATCTTTGTCTTTTTCTTCCGCATTATTTGAAACATTTTCTTCTGCTCCAGCTGTAGGAACAAAATTGGCTCTAATTTCAGTATGACGAATTTCGCCTCCTGTGGTTCCCACGCTTTTTGTTAAGACTCCAGCAACTAACGCTAACGCTAATGTGATGTATGAAAAAATAGTAGCAAACCTGTATTTTTTATAGGAAGCAAATAAAGATAGTAAACCGAAAAATCCTGTGGCATACATAATGATAGCAAATTTTTCAGCAATTTCTTCGTGTTCGTGAATAATTTGATGCCCAATGTTTGGCATATCTTCTACTAATTCTTCAGCACCTTCCGAGGTGTACATACTTAAAGCAGCAAAAATTGCAGCTATTGCAAATAAAATATAAGCGGTATTTTTTAAGGTATTATTTTTCATAAACATCCCTGTTACTAAAATTCCCAATCCAAAAATTGTCCCAATAATAGGAAAGTGGTTTACCACCATGTGTAAATGTGCGTCGTTCATAATGTTGCGATTTAATTTATTACTAATTTAATTATTATCTTCCAAAGCTAACTTTTGTCAAAATATATATAGTTGATATTTATTTTATTTTACTTTTTAACGAGCATTTAGTACTGAAAATCTATCCTGCTAATGAAACGCCAATTAAAGATCCGATTCCATAAGTCACAGCTGCTGCGGCTAAACCAAATGCAACTTGTCGGAATCCTGAAAATAGAACTCTTTTTCCTGTTAATAATGTAATGGATGCTCCAATTCCGAATAATCCAATGATACTGCTTCCAATGCTTAATAATATAGCATTTTTTCCATCTAAAATCATAAATGGATACAATGGAATGATTGCGCCAATTGAAAATAATAGGAAAGAGGCAATTGCAGCTTCCCAAGCAGAACCGCCTAATTCTTCCTTATCAATTCCTAATTCTTCTTTAATAATGGCGTCAATGGCAGTTTCTGGTGTTTCAAATGCCTTGTCAGCTAATTTTTTTGCTTCTTCAATATTCATTCCTTTGGCTTGATACAATAACACCAATTCTTTCTTTTCTTCTTCTGGCGATGCTTCTAATTCTTCCATTTCTAAGTCAATTTGACGTTGATTCAATTCTCGTGAACTTTGAACAGAAAGCCATTCACCCATAGCCATTGAAATTGCACCCGCCATCAAACCCGCTATTCCAGTCAATAGTATTGTATTATTTGAAACCGCAGCACCCGCAACTCCCATAACCAAACTCATATTGGATACCAATCCGTCATTTGAGCCTAAAACAGCTGCTCGAAGCGCATTGCCTCCAACAGATTTATGGCGACTTTCAAATTTGGACAATAAACCTCCAGAAACATTCAAAGCCTTGTTATTATTGACAGCTTCAATAATATTTAGGTGATTGTGTTCAAAACCATTTGGCTTTTCCCCATTTTCAATTTTATTTTTAATAGCATTTAATGCAAATTGCTTTTCAATATCCGATAAACTACTAATGATAGAACTATAGCCAAAAATTTTACCCAACTTCAATTGTAATTTAGCTCTTGAAGAAGGCAAAGGCATTTCGTATTTTGAATCCAATTCATTGACTTTACTCAACATGTGACTGGCGTGACTTTTCTCAATATCTGCCAAACTTTTCAATACCCGATTTAAAGTATCATCGGATTGAATATTTGCGATGCTATTATATAAAAAAGCGGTATCAACTTCTGTTTGTAATTGCCCTTTTAGTTTGTTTAAATCCATTTTTATACTATTATTTGTTTTACAAAATTAAAGTTTCAAAGTAACTATTTCAAATCTTATTTAGAAAATCTTAATGTTACGGAAGTGCCACTATTTTCTTCGCTTGAAATTTTTATATCAATATCAAGTAAAGAACAAATTCTTCTAACAATTGACAATCCTAACCCTGTTCCTTTAATTTCTGGATGTTCATTGGGCTCAGATCTAAAAAACGGGTCGTAAACCTTCTCGATATTTTCTTTTGGAATTCCAATTCCACAATTAAAAATGGAAACAATAACCGTTGAATTATCACTCGATAAATTAATGCTTATTTCTCCATTTTGATAGGAATATTTTAAAGCATTTGAAATTAAATTTCCGATAACAATTGATATTAAATAAGTATCAGAATTAATAATATAGTCTTCAGAAAATTGGTGTTTAACAGTAATTTCTTTTCTTTTTATTTTTTCGGAATACCGGGATAAAACGTCCAAAAAAATGGCATTTAAAGAAATTGTTTCGTTCCTAATATTTTGCTTTTGATTTTCAAAACGTGCCAATAATAAGAGCTCGGAAACTAAATTATTCAATAAGTCAACTTCTTTGATACAAAATTCGATTTTCTCTAAATATTCCGTTTGATTTCGGGGTTTTCTTATAAGCACTTCTAATGTTCCTTTAATAACAGCTAAAGGGGTTCTTAATTCGTGAGAAGCGTCTGAAGTCAACTGTTTTTCTCGTTCTACAGCACTTTGAATTCTATCTAATAAATCATTAATTGTTTGCGATAACAACTGTAATTCATCTTTATTTTTAGGTAAATCAATCCTAGAATTTAAATTTTCTTGAGATATTTTATCGGCAGTTTCAATAATATTTATTACAGATTTAATACTTCGACCTGTAATAATACGAGCAACTAAAAATAATAAAATAAGCGTAATTGGGTATAATAACAGCAATATATCTAATAGATTATTTACCGTATTTGAAGCTTCTTCTTGTGAAACGGCTACCAATAAATACCCTTTAATTTGTTTATTTATAATTAAAGGGACTTGAATTTGCTTAAGTAATTTATCTGCTAATTTAAAATCAGTAGTAATTATTTTGTTGTTATGGAGTTGAATACTTAAATTTTCATTCTTCAGGTTTTCAGATTTTACTATTATTTTGCCTTTACTGTCTGTTAGGACCAAAAAAACAGGATTTACAGAAACTTCATTATGTTCCTGTTTAATCCATTCACTTTTATCCAACATTTCAGGTTGATTGTTTACAAATTGAATTTTTTCAAGGTATTCATCAGCTTCATAGTTAATGTTATCGGTTACATTCTTATAAACCGAGAAGGAAACAATGGAATATATAATTATGAAAACGACAAAAATTAGCATTGCTGTAGAAATACTATAGTAAAATGCAATTCTGTTTTTAAAGGATAATGTTAACATATTTAAAGAATTTCGTTAGCAATGTATCCAATTCCTCGAATGGTTTTTATATAATCATCTTCCTTTTTTAGATTCAATTTTTTACGAATTGAATTCATAAAAACATCTATTACTCCCGTGTCATAATCAAAATGAATGTCCCAAACATCTTCAATGATTTGGGTTCGAGTACAAACTTTCCCTTTGTTTTTTACTAAATAATACAACAATTCAAACTCTCTTTGAGTTAATGGCACACGATTTCCATCAGTTAAAACCAGATGTGAAGCTACATTAATTTCAATAGTTCCAAGGGTTAAAACTTCATTTTCTTGTTGATTTCTAAAATGAATTTTTATACGTTCTAATAATTCATCAAAACTAAACGGCTTTTTTATATAATCATTGGCACCCGCTTTCAAACCTTCAATAGTTTCTTGAATGGTATCTTTTGCTGTTAAAAAAATAATGGGAATGGTTTTGTCTTTAATTCTTATCGCTTTGCACAACTCCAATCCGTTCATTTTCGGCAACATCCAATCCAATAAAATCAAGTCGAAACTTTCTTTTTTAAATAATTCAAAACCCAATAAACCATCTAAAGCAGTACTGATTTCGTACCCTTCTTCTTCTAATCCTTGCTTTAAAAATTGAACGATTCCCGCTTCGTCTTCTACTATTAAGATTTTCATTTAATACGATTTAACAACTACAACAAATATAGATTAAAAATAAAATTCTTCCATTAAACTTTAATATTCTTATGCAAATTTTAAGATTTTAATACCTTACTTTTATAATTCAAATTTCCTTATTTTTGTAAAAAATATTTCTATGACTTTTTTAAGAAAAACTTCTCCCTTTTATACTCTTGCATTATTCTATATCATTGTTAGTTTCATTTTAAGAATCATTCTGCTTTTTCATCCAATAACTCAAACTTCATTCGTATTCATTGATACTATCAAGATTTTTATCTTAGGATTATTCTCTGATTTTTTTGTATTTGTAGTCGTAAGTGCTTTTTTATGGTTGTATTTAATATTCATTTCCAATTCAAAATACCTAAAACCGTATGGCTACATCATTTTCGGATTATTAGTTTCACTATTGTTATATGTCAAATTTTTCAATACTATTCTGAATGAATATGGTGGTGTTTTACCTGAAATTGGCTTTGCTTTCATTGCAATTAAAACAACATTATTTGGGTTGTTATTATTCCTCCCAAAATACCGAGATACCATTCGTTACTGGCTTTTTAGCTTTGTAATCTTCTTATTTGTGGTGATTTTACTTCAAAATGCAATCAGCGAATTTTTCTTTTGGAACGAATTTGGTGTAAAATATAATTTCATAGCCGTAGATTATTTGGTTTACACCAATGAAGTAATTGGAAACATAATGCAATCTTATCCAGTGATTCCATTGTTTTCGACCTTATTTATTGTTGCTGGATTGGTTACTTATTTTTTAGTTAAAAAATCAAAAAATTACATTGAAAACATTCCTACAATTGTAGAGAAAATTAAAATTTCGGGTGTGTATTTTGGATTATTTGGAATGTCGCTTTTTGTAATTCCTTTTCTTTCAACCAAAGAAAATTCAGATAATATTTTTGCCAATGAATTAGAAGCCAATGGAATTTATAAATTCTATCAAGCTTTCATGAACAGCGAATTGGATTATTTTAAATTCTATAAAACCCTTCCTGAAAAAGAAGCGTATGGTTTATTAAACAACCAAATAACTGGAAGTATTAGCGGAACAACGTTAAGAGATATTAAAAGTGCTGCCGCAGAAAATCATAAAAATGTAGTGCTAATTACCATAGAAAGTTACAGTGCCGAATTTCTGAAAATGTATGGAAACGAACAGAATATCACGCCTTTTTTAGATAGTTTGGCAACAAAAAGTTTGGTGTTTTCTAATCTATATGCTGTTGGAAATAGAACGGTTCGCGGGCTTGAAGCGGTAACTTTATGTTTGCCACCAACTGCAGGTGAAAGTGTCGTAAAACGAGTTGATAATAAAAATAAATTTTCAACAGGAAGCGTTTTCAAACAAAAAGGTTACAACGTAAAATATCTTTATGGTGGCGATACTTATTTTGATAATATGCAAGATTTCTTTGTCGGAAATGGATATGAAATTATCGATAAAAAAACATTCAAACCTAATGAAATTACCTTTCAAAATATATGGGGCGTTTGCGATGAAGACATGTACAACAAGGCAATCACGGAAATGAATTCTGAATTTAAAGAAAACAAGCCGTTTTTTAATCATATAATGACGGTTAGCAACCACCGACCATTTACGTATCCAAACAATAAAATTGATATTCCTGGCGACGCAAAATCTCGTGAAGGTGGCGTAAAATATACTGATTTTGCAATGAAAGAGTTTTTCAACAAAGCTAAAAAACAACCTTGGTTTGCCAATACTGTTTTCGTAATTCTTGCCGATCATTGCGCTTCAAGTTCTGGAAAAACGGAATTGCCAATTGACAAATACCGAATCCCAGCAATGGTTTACAGTCCTGGTTTTATTGTTCCAAAACACTACACAAATTTAATGTCACAAATTGATGTAATGCCTACAGTTTTCGGACTGTTGAACTTTAATTATCAAAGTAAATTCTTTGGACAGGATGTGTTAAAATCCGATTATAAACCAAGAGCTTTAATTGCAACATATCAAAATTTAGGATTAATAAAAGACACTATTTTAACGATTATTTCCCCTAAACAACAGGTAAAACAATTGCAATTGACTTTGATTCCAAATCCAAAAGTAGCAAGTGAGTTCCAATTATTATACGACCAAAAACCGATTGCAAAACCCCGTTTGGATTTAGAAAACGAAACGATTTCTTATTATCAAACGGCTTCTGATATTTTAAAGAAAAAGAAGTATCAAAAATAAGTTTTGTTTCTAAAAGAATAGCCTTCTTTTTGTCGTAAATTTATATTCAAATCAGAATTATGTTCCGGCATCAAGGAAAAAATAGGACTTTCATTCATAATTTACGCTTGGCAACATTATTGTCTTTCGTAGCGGGAATAGTAAATATTACTGGGGTTTTAGCGCTAAAAACGCTCACTACAAATGTAACAGGACATTTTGCTTTTTTTGCTGAAGAGTTTATGACAAGAGATTTCATTTCTGCAATTACCTTTTTACTGTTTATTATCTTCTTTTTATTAGGCTCTTTTATTTCTAATTTTTTAGCTGAATTGGTATCAAGAAAAAAACCAGAATTGTCACACGTTATACCAATTTCTTTAGAAATAATAGTTTTAGTTGGTGTTGGAATCTTCGGAAACCAATCGGACATATCCAGTTTAGACGGAAAATTAATTGCGTTTTTAATGCTTTTTGCAATGGGAATTCAAAATTCATTGGTAACAAAAATCTCACAATCAACGGTTCGAACTACACATTTAACTGGACTTTTTACCGATTTAGGAATTGAATTGTCTCAGTTATTCTTTTATAAAAAACCCGAAGAAGTTAAGAAACTGAAAACCAATATCTTCTTGAGATTATCAATTATAGCGTTTTTCTTTATTGGATGTTTTTCTGGGGGATATATTTACAAATCAATTGCTTTTCACACGTTATTTGTAGCTTCTTTTTTCTTATTAATCGCACTTTTATATGATTATATTCGACTTCAATTTTATTACATAAAACGAAAAAGAACGCATCATTAAATTACAACATCCCATTGTATTTTCTGATAAACCATTCTGAAGTTAGTGAAATTGCAATTAGTATTAGCAACCAAATCCAATCTATCAAAGGCGTTTTCTTAACTATTGCCTTTTGAACTGATTTGTATTCTTCATTTTCTAAAAGCGATTTTATCAACGCTTCTACTTTATTAGGAAAAATAACTTGCCCTTTTGTTTGCGATGCCAATTGGGTTAATTTATTCAAATCTGGGTTTACAAATTGTTTTTCAATATCGAAATCTAATATCTCAAAATACCCGTTATAAACCGTATTTGAATTCAATTCTTTGACCACAAAATTATATTGACCCGCCACCAATCCATCTAAATTTACTTTAAATGAAGTCGTAGTTTTCAATAAATCAAATGTTTTTGTAGCCTTCGTATTTTTATTTACAACAGTAATGTTCAATCTCGATTTTTCGTCAAATTCATAGTTCTTATTGAAGTATTGTGCCGAAATTTCTATTGCATCGCCTGAATTATAATATCCTTCATGATTCACAACCAGTGATTTTTTAGAAGCATTAGAAGCTAAAAACTGAATTGTTTTATCAATAAAAACATCATACTTCTCATACGATTTTGTTTCTACATGGCTTTGTAAACGCCATTTCCAACTGTTTTCACCCAATAAAAAAGCCATTCGTTTTCCTTGATTTTCAGAAAATGCAAGCAACGGCGCATTGGTTTCAATATTTCTGATTTTTGAGGACAATAACACATTTACATTAGCGGAAGCGGTTACCGTTCCAAATGAATTTTGCAAGGGTGGAAATTGTTCAAACCCAATATCATCAAGTGCAAAAAGGTTGAAATCACTTTTATAATTGGCCAAATAATCTTTCGTTTGGCTGCTCATTTTAAATAGCAAACTGCTTTGTTGTTGGTTCAAAAAGTTAAAATCGGTTTTGGTTCCCGTAATTATAAATGTATTTATTTCAGCAGTTGTATTGGCTTCAAAAAATGATTTAAAATCAGCTGTAGGCTGGTATAAAATGGCAATATTATACTTTTGTAAATCCTTGATTTCGTTTGGTTTAACAATTGTTACCTTTCGCTGTACATTAGTTTCAATTGCACGTTTCAAAGCACCAATATCAGGATGATTAATCGAAGAAACAATTGCGATTTCTGTTTTTTGATCGATGATTTCTACCGCAAAATTCTTAGTATTGTTGTAGGTGTTTTTCTCTTTTTCTTTAGAAGTTATTGCAGCTTTAAAAACCTGTAAACCAATTTTGTCTGCAGGAAGCAAAACGGAAATTATAGCTGATTTTTTTGAAGGCGAAAAAGAAACGGTTTGCGTATTAAATATCGAATTGCCATGTGAAATGCTGAAATTTGCAGAAATACTTTTCGTTCCTGAATAGTTTAAAAAGACTTCAACGGGAAATTTATTTTTGTGAAATGCATACTTATTAACGTTCAATTGACTTACTTTCAAATCTAAATAAGTCATTGTATCACCCACAACAATTGGATACACTTTATTATTTACATCAAAACTATAGACGAAATCATTTCCTGATGTTTGATTCCCATCAGAAATTAAAACCGTTGGAAACGTTACATTTTTATTGATGCTTTTAACACTTTTCGCAACTTCATCAATATTGGTTTGCTTTCCCTTGAAATCGAACGTTTCCGAACTTTGAAAATCACTATCAAAACGATACGATTGCACATCAAATTTCTCTTGAATTTCGGCATTGGAAGTGATTTTTTTATATACTTCTAATGTAGTTGCCTCTGCTTTTAAATCCACAATCGAACTGGAATTGTCAACCGCAATTGCCAAAGGTGTTTTTACAATTTCAAAGGTTTTACGAGATAAAATGGGGTTTATCAGCAATAATAAAACGCCAAATACTGTAAAAAAACGTAAAAATGCTAAAATCAAATGCGCTTTCGATTTGATTTTAGCTTTATAAAAATACTGATAATACGACAAACCACCCGCTATTATAAGTGAAATCAAGAGTAATAGAATCGTGTTTGTGGTCATATTTTTTTTGAATTTAGTAATCAGTGTTCAGTAATCGGCTGTATACTGAAAACTGAACACTGAAAACTTTTCCTTAAGTTAGCATTCCGCCACAAACATTCATCACTTGACCCGTCACATATGCACTCATATCCGATGCGAAAAACAAACAGGCATTAGCAACATCTTCAGTAGTTCCACCACGTTTCAACGGAATTCCGTCTCTCCAACCTTTCACCACGTCCTCGTTTAATTTTGCAGTCATTTCGGTTTCGATAAATCCAGGTGCAATCACATTACAACGAATATTTCGTGAACCTAACTCTAATGCTACCGATTTTGAAAACCCAATTACACCTGCTTTCGATGCTGAATAATTCGTTTGTCCCGCATTTCCTTTCACGCCAACAACGCTACTCATATTGATAATTGAACCCGAACGTTGCTTCAAAAATGTTTTCTGAATCGCCTTTGTCATATTGAAAACCGACTTCAAATTCACGTCAATTACCTTATCAAAATCTTCCTCAGACATCCGCATCAAAAGATTATCTTTTGTAATTCCAGCATTATTTATAAGAATATCAACCGTTCCAAAATCTTCTAAAACCGCACCTACAAAGGTTTGAGCCTCATTGAAATCCGATGCATCCGACTGATACCCTTTGGCTTTTACACCCAAAGCGTTCAATTCTTTTTCCAATGCCAAAGCAGATTCCACCGATGAACTATATGTAAACGCTACATTTGCACCGTTTTTTGCGAAAACTTCTGCGATTCCTTTCCCAATTCCTCGACTTCCGCCCGTGATTATGACTGTTTTTCCTTGTAATAATTTCATATCCGAATTTTATTTTTTATTTTTTTTTAAAGCTACCTGCCTGACGGCAGTCAGGTTTCCTGCTGTCATTCCAATCCACGCTAAAAAGCGTGGGATTTTCCCTTCCATCAGGGCTAATTTACGTCCGTCAAATATAGGATAATTCTCTTTTTAAAAAAAATACATTTTTAAAATTAAGAAGTTAACATTTATTAAACAATAAAAATTCATAGTATTGCAAAATGGCAACTAATAAAAGTGATTTCAGAACCTTATATAATGAGTACAGCGTACTTGTTTATAATGTGGCGCTTAATTATTTGCAAAACGTTGAAGATGCTGAAGAAATCACGCAAGATGTTTTCATACAATTGCATTCTTCATTGCATAAATTCCAAGAAAAATCAACATTAAAAACGTGGATTTATCGGATTACAATCAACAAATGCTTGGATTTTATCAAACATAAAAATAGTCAAAAACGCTTTTTTATTTTTGGAAAAAAGAGTCAAAATGAAGTAGAACTACTGAATATTTCCAATTTTGAACATCCCGGAATTCTATTAGAAAACAAAGAAAAAGCAGCATTGTTATTTGGAATCATCAATGAATTGAGAGAAAATCAAAAAACAGCCTTTCTTCTTTCAAAAGTAGATGGTTTGAGTAATACTGAAATTGCCACCATAATGGAATTGAGCATTTCAGCTGTAGAATCATTAGTTTTTAGGGCTAAAACCATCTTAAAAGAAAAAATATCAAATAAATTTGAAGAATACCGCATGAAAAAATAATAAATAACGTCTAATAAATTATGGAAGCGAATAACTGGACAAACGACATTCTTAATAGCAGTAACGGCATCACAAAAGTGGTTCCCGACACTTTGTTATTTTCAAAAATCCAAAACAGAATAAACATTCAAAACACCGTTTCAAGCCAATGGATTTGGATTGCAGCAGCATCATTTACTATTTTAGTATCATTAAATATCAAAATGCTGTTGTCAAATACCAAAAAAACTTCAGCTCCAACGGAAACAATTGTTTCGACTGTTTCCAATAGCAACCAATTATACTAAGTTACAATGGATAAAATAAAACTATTAATATATTCTGTAATTGGTCTTTTGTTGCTCAATGTGGGAATCATAGGCTTTCTATTTTTTTCAAGACCAAACAGAACTAAAGAAGAAAATCATAGAAGACCTAAAGAAATCATCGCTGAAAAATTGCATTTTGATGCCAAACAAATTCAAAAATACGAATCAATAACCCCGATATATAAAGATAAAATTGATTCTTTGGATGCAGTAAACAGAGAAATTAAGTCGGAATTGTATTCTCAATTAAAACTACCTGTTGTAAATACGATTGCAAAAGATAGTATAATCACTTTGTTTTTAGCCAATCAAAAACGAATTGAGGAAGCGCATTTCAAACATTTCTTAGACATAAAAAATATTTGTAAAACCTCACAATTGCAGGATTTCAATTCTTTGACACAAGAATTAGGAAAAATGTTTTCCAATCAGAATAGCAAACCGCATCCACCTAGAGAAAAACCACCAAGAAATGAAGATTTTCCAAGACCACCAAGAGAAGAAAATCAAGCGCGACAAGCCAATGACACGAATTATCCGCCACCGCCACCCAGAGATAGAAATCTTCCGAGACCGCCACGAGTTGAAAATAGACCACCACCACCGCCTTGGGATGAAGGTCGTCCGAGACATCCTGGTGATGAAAACCGCCCACCGCCTCCACCAAGACCTAATGATGAGCAGTAAAATTTTTATTGGATTATTTAGTTGTCTTTTTTTTCAATTGGGTTTGGCTCAAGAAAAAAAGGATAGTTTCGTTTTGCGTCTTAATTTGAAATTTAGAACAGAAACCTTAGAACGCAACAAAAAATATGTTTCCGAATCCAAAGACACGCTTGAACTTGAGGTATTTAGATTTTACATTTCTAATATCAATCTTCACTATTCTGATGCAACTACTTTTCCAGAATCCAATAGTTATCATTTAATTGATATTGAAAACCCAAATTCTTTTCATATCCCAATTGTACAAACATCAGATAAAACAATATCAAAAGTCACTTTGTCGATTGGAATTGACAGTTTAGCAAGTGTATCTGGAGCAATGTCTGGGGATTTAGATCCAACAAAAGGAATGTATTGGGCGTGGCAAAGTGGTTTTATAAATATGAAAATAGAAGGAAAAAGTTCGAGTTGCAAAACCCGTAAAAACGCTTTTCAATTTCATATCGGCGGCTATATGAAACCAAATTATGCCATTAGAACCTTCGAATTAAAACCCATAAATTCCAATTTAGAAATTAATGTAGATGTCGCAGAATTGTTTAAATACATAAAACTATCAGAAAATAATAGCATAATGATTCCAGGGGCAAAAGCGATGGAACTTGCAGATAAAGCCGTTGGAATGTTTAGTATAAATAATACAGAAAAATAAAATGAAAGTTCCTTTTAAATATCTTTTAGCATTAGGAAGTATCGTCTTATTTTCGTTGGCATTTACGTTTTTTAAGCCTACTCCACTTTATTTAGAAATTCCTAGAGGTTGGCCAAAGCCTCATTATGATTTTTCTAAAAATCCATTGACGGAAGAAGGATTTCAATTGGGAAGAACCTTATTTTATGATCCTATTTTATCCAGGGACAATACGATTTCCTGTGCCAGTTGTCATTTACAAGCAACAGGTTTTACTCACGTAGATCACGAGTTGAGCCACGGAATTGATGGAAAAATTGGAACTCGAAATTCGATGACCTTGATGAATTTGGCGTGGTCAAAAAGTTTTATGTGGGATGGCGGTGTCAATCATTTGGATGTTCAGCCTTTAAATCCAATAACAAGCTCTATTGAAATGGACGAAACGTTTGCCAAAATAGTTTCAAAACTTCAGAAAAGCGAGAAATACCAAGCCCTATTTTTAGCAGCTTTTGGTGATGCCAACATAACAGGACAAAAGGTTTTAAAAGCATTATCACAATTTGAATTACAGTTAATTTCCTCCAATTCTAAGTATGATAAAGTGATGCGAAAAGAAGTTGTTTTTACAGATCAAGAGCAAAACGGATACAAATTATTCAAAATCAACTGTGCTTCTTGCCACAACGAGCCGTTATTTACAAGTGAAAAATTCGAGCGAAATGGATTGCCGTTAGACACTACATTGAAAGATATTGGAAGACAAAAAATCACTGGAAACAGCAAAGATTATTTGTTGTTTAAAGTTCCAACATTACGGAACATTCAATTTACATTTCCCTATATGCACGACGGTCGTTTCAAAAAATTAACTGAAGTAATTAAGCATTATAATTCACTTGGAAACGAAAAAAATTTACCAAAACAATTACAAAAACCAATGCTACTATCGGATAATGATAGAGTAGATTTAGTTGCGTTTTTATATACTTTAACCGATAAAGAATTTCTTTTTGACAAACGTTTTTCGTTTCCAAAAGAATAAATATTTATTTTTATGCAAGAAATCAATTTTTAAATCGTCTAAAATTTATATGTATATCCGTAATTGCTCATATTTTTGTATATTTGTTTGATAAATAAATTAT
>NZ_JBBALW010000018.1:23196-66402 GCF_040402835.1 Flavobacterium sp. | reverse complement strand
GTAACTAAAAATCAAAAAGATAGCTTGTGAAAAATCCTTAACTTAATGACATTGCAGTAGCGCGTGCAAGTGTATCATTTTTTTATTTGCTTACTGGGATGTTTCTGATTGCTTTTGTGGAAAAGTTGATGCCATAGACTTGAAAGAAAGATAATGCTTCAATCTATAAATACATATTATGTGGAACGGTATGGCATCGGCTTTTCCGCTGAAGCAATTACTTCGGTTTTTCTGGCAAATAAAAAAATGATACTCTTGCTGGCTTCTCTTGGTTTTGTGGGTAGATAAAATGGCTTTAACCATAGGCAAATCAACTACACAATAAAGCCATTTTATCTACTTACAAAAGCAATGAAAATATTACCGATTTAACCACAACGCTGATAAAACAGTTGTAAAGTTTTTGCGAGAAACACTATTTCAAGTTTAAAAAAAGGGTTCTTACGGAGCAGTAAAAGTGGTTTGCGAAGGACGGTTTTTTGAGCGGCTGGGTGATGCGATGGGAGCTGCTCAAAAAGTTGTCCTGGAGCAAACCACAAGCGCGTTGGGTATGGCGGCTGTTTTACATAAATGATATTATAGCTTCATTGCAAAAACCAAAAAAACAATAAAAACGCTTTGTAATGAACTATAATACTCAATTATGTAACACAGCTTGGGGAAAAAAATTTGCTCACGGCGTACTTATTTGTTTTTTAAAGGAGTTCGCCGTTGCCGGGGGCAGGTCTGGCGCAAGTTGCGAAGCGTAAGTGTTTTTGTCTCAAAAACTGTGACAGTAATTTTTTTTGGAGTGTTGGCAAAGAAGTGCCTTTTGAAATGTAAAACGTTATTTTACCACCGAACTTTTGGTAGTTTCTTTTAAAATAAAAAGTTGATTTGGAAAGATAATTTTGATTTAGATTTTCACACAAAATTATTATTAAATAATTGAATTACTTCTTTGGCATCATTACCAATATCTTTTCCCTCGTTAATTTTTGAAATTTTTTCAAGATCCGGTATTGCTTGTGCTATATCTTTATTTCCAATAAGTATTTCTTCTCTCACATAATTGATAAAAGCCAGCGAACTTAAATAAGAATTATTTTCTTCCTTTGCCATTGTCATTGACTCAAAATATAATTGTCTTCCAACATCATAAAAACCTTTCCTAAAATAAAGAAGACCCTTTGTGGCTGTAAGACATATTCCTGAAAAATTTCTCGATTTAATATCTTCTCTTTTTACATCTTTCAAATATTTCTCGGCTTCTTCAATTTTGTTTTGTAAACATAAAGAATATATAATATTATTAAGTAAATGTGGGTCATTTGGATGTGATAACAATCCTAATTTGGCAACTTCAACAGCTTGATTACTGTCTTTAAGTTTTCTAGAAGCAATTTCATTACCAAATAAAACTCCCAATTTCGAAAAGGGTTGGTCAAAAAACCATTTTTTTGAAAAATTAATTGATTCTTGCCAGTTTTCTTGTTCTGCGTATTCTCTTGCATTTGCCTCAAATGAATTAATCAATCTGAAATCATTAATATTTATGTGTATTAAATTTGCTTCTTCTTGGGAAGCCCATTCAGCTTGAGCAAGTGAATTATCATTTGGATGGATTAATGATTTCTCAAATAATTTTTTACTTTTATTAACGTTATCATTTTTTAGTTCTACTGAAGCAATTGAACTTGCAAGTTCAGAGGTGTTAAAAGGGTGAAAATTATTTGAATCGATTAATTGAATCCCAGATTTTGTAAATATTGAATTTCTATCTCTTAATGTTGCTAATGCAATTTCCGTTGCGATTAGCCAAGGATCGTGTTTTGTTAGGTTACTTTTACGGACTATATCGTGAGCTAAATCAATATCCCCAATATGGTACATAAAACCTTGCTATGCTTCTTAAAATGAAACGGTTTTCTGGAGCTAGAAACAAAGCGTTTTTTATTGCCCTTTCAGCCTTTACATCTTGACCTAATATTGAATAATACCTTGCAAGTTCAACCCAGTATATGGGGTTGTAAGGACTTTCAATTAATTTCCTTTTAAGATTATTTATTTTGATGTGTATTTCAAGTAAATTGGATTTGTCTCCAAAAAGCTCTGGTTTTGATATATCTAAACTTAATTCAATTTCTGTTTTTTTTAATTTTAAAACATTATTTGCCGCATCAATAATCGCTTTAGTTGCTATTTCTTTATTTTGCAAAACAAAATTTGAAATATCTCTAACTGTTTTATCATTTTCTTGATTACAAACTAATGCTACTCCTAGAATATCTCCTGCAATACCGATACATTTTGAATCATTCCAACTATCGATTAAATCAGAAATGTCAGGTTTAAATGACGAATCTAACTTAATACTTTTACTTCCGTTTAGTTCTCCTAATTTGGCAGTATTCTCGAAGCTACGCCAATTAGGAATTATATGCCTGTCTTTTTTTTCAAAGAAATTTGCCAATTTATTTAGTTATTTTATATTCAGCTTTACGAGCTAAAAGATTAAAAATTTCTATGAATCTATCCATTTGGTAATTATTTCCAATTGACTTTAAATTTTTAATATGACCTCTTTTTCTAGGATCAGGATAACAAAGCATTTTTATAGCTTCTAATAGTTTGGATTGGTCTGTAATATTTTCGGTATGCTCTTTTATAACTAGTAATGATTCATCAAAAGCATTTATCCAATATGGTAATGCGTTTTCAAAATTTAATGATATAATATTTATAGACGGATTAATTTTTTGAGACATTAATGCAGTCATATTTTGCCCAGTAAAATAATAGGTAGCCATACTACCTAACAAATAGCAATCAATAGCAAAAACTTTATCTTTCCATTCAGGCATAACGTATCTGTGAAAAACTTCTGGTGGAGCATAACGAGTATCGCCTGAAAAATTTAAATTCGAATGAGGAGAAGATAAAGTTTCACTTAAAGCTCTTCCTAAATCTCCAACTTTTGAAATACCATTTTCAAACACAAAAACATTTGATGGTTTGACATCTTGATGCGATACATCAATACTATGTAGTTGTTTTATGCCAGTAGCTACATTATGAAGAGATTTAAATTTCCAAGCATCGTCAATTAGACTTGTGAAATTCAAATGGTTTCTAACATCTCCATTAGCTTTTTCAAATATCATATAATATACATTAGGAACCATAAAACCCGCAATGTTTTCAAATGATGCTTCTAACAATTTTGAAACCTTTGATAAATTTTTATTTTTACATCGACTTAAAATTTCTTTTTCAAAATTATATGTATTTAACATTTCAGTCATCGCTTCTAAAAGGTCAACATCAGCATTTAAAAAAGAAAGTATATTAATAGCTTTCAAAAATCCGATTTGATTATCTTTTTTTACAATATAACAAACTGAAAAATTACCACCTGTTGAACCAGTTTTAAATTTGGCCTTTTCAATAACTAACCATCCCGTTTTTAGTGTCCTACCCTCTAATGCGTGAACTGCACTAATTTGATCTTCTGCTTTGTTTAAAAAAGTATCGCTCATTAATTAATTTATTTTTCATTAATTATTAGGTTATCATTTGGAATTACTTGTAACCTCTATATATTATCAAATATATGTAACTTTTATAATTCAATTTTTACTATTTATTTAATGTTTTTTGAAAACCTATTTGAAAACTACTATTATTCTATTTCTATTTATCTATATGATAATCAATAAGATAATTTGATTGTGTTTATGACTTAATTCTCACTCATCTTATCAATTATTCCTATTATTTTTGTTTTTTTAATTCAGTATTTAATGTTTCAAAAATAGTCATTAGCGAAATGAAGCAAACAAAGATGCGAGTTTAGGAATACTTGGACTAAACGAGGATTTTGTGCAGCTGAATGAGATAATGACTTCCAAATACAGTAAAATAATTTTTAGTTTTTTTTAATCCCAGTTTGCAACTTTTTATTCAATTTATATATTCCGTCTATTTGTTCCCTAGTATGTTCAAACATTTTTAAAATATGCAATTGACTAAATCCCAATTCTCTATAAACACACAATTTAGTTAATGCTTCTAAATAAACAGATGCATAATATATGTCTAATCCTATTAATGTATTTTTACTTGAGCTTCTATGGACAATATTATTTCTAGTATTTACAATTTGCTTAATGTAACTATCCATATCATTTGTCAATGGCAAAATAATTTGGAAATCCTCTTTTAAACTTTCTAATCTTTCTTTGAAACTTGGCTCATTTGCGAATGCTAATTTATCTTCGAACAACTTTATTTCATACGGAGTATTTAATTTAGATATTATTCCTTCTTTTATTTTTTTAAAATCTGCTTTTGGTAATCTTTGATTTTTTTTAAATCGTCTGTGATAAATTTCAATTGCAAAACAACTATTTAAAAAAAAAGTTTCTCGGCTTAACCCTGTTTGGAAATATTTTTCTAAAATTAAATCAATACTATCAGATAAATTAACTGAAACAAACCACTTCTTTAACATTTCCTCAATTTCATTTTCAATTTCTTTAAAAATTGGAATTTTTATACCATTTAATCCCGCATTTTTGAAATTGTATGATTTCATATAAAAATCAACTGTTTCTTGAAAATCTCCATTTTCCATATTTAATGCATCATCATAAAAGAAAAAAAGGTCTTCACTTTTATCAAAAACTCCTATGAAAGCTAAAAATTTTTTAAATTTTCTATAAATTTCAAGAAACTCCCATACTGTACTATTTCCATTTAAGGATTTAATATTTAGTGTGACATACTCATTTAACAAAATACCGGTTTCCCTATTCCAATTTTGATTACAGCCAAAAGCAACTTCTAAAGAAAATTTTTCAAAATTCCCTAAAATTATTGTTTCGGGAAGTTCGAGAGACATTGTTTTATGTAGTCTCAAATTATTTTTAAAACCTGTTTTTTTTAACCAACCTTTTAAAGCTGGCATTCTGACAGATAATTTTGAAAAAGTCAAATCAACTTCATTTTCGATATGAATACCACTTATGATATAATTTATACCGAAATTTACTTCATCTCCACCGCAACCTATAGTTCTGCCAATAACATTACATTCTATAAAAGTAACTTCCCCAAAGCCTGTGAAAGCTCCATTTATAATATTATATTGTTCCGTGCCATCCATACTTATTGGTGCTTTAAACCAAAAACTCTCTCCTTCTTTAAAAAGTTGTACTCCATTTATAAGTTGAAAGTCATCATTTTTAGGTAAATAAATATGACCAAAGTATGATTTCATAATTTTTTTGAGCTTTTATTAATTGCAAAGTTTATTGGTCTTTATTTATTTTTTTGACAACTGTATCATAGCCACTTTTAATACATTCCAACATAGTTTTGCAGTATGAATATCTGGATTGAAATTTTTACTAATTTGCTCATACGGATGGATATAATTTCTAAAATCTCTAACTGTATGGCTAAACTTTTTTACATCTTCTTTTAATAGACCTATTTCATTAGCCGCATCAATAAAATTACTTAATGTCCATTCGTGGAAAGATTTTACTTTACCTTCTTTATCTTTTGGGGCCACATTTGTCTGATTGAAATCTTTTGGATTTTTAGATGCAAATCCTAATAATATCCCCTCAAGTGAACTTCCTATAATTACAATTGCCGACAAAGGAGCATTTCCCTTAATGCTTGCTTTTATCTCTTGAATTCTGGAGTTTAATATATCACTTATTATTCCGTCTAAATTTAATTCGTAAATTGATACTTCATCAAACTCTTGCCTAATGAAATCTTCTTCATTTACTTCCTTTTTAACATCAAAATTTATTTTATCAGCCTTGCTAAAAGAAATATCTTTTCCGTTTCTAACAACTTTCCAATCATCGAAAGCTAGATAATCATTAAAAGAATTGATATGTTTATCTAACAAATCATAATTTCCAATAAAATTTACAGGAGCAAAAACCATTTTAATGCACTTGTCAATCTCTGGCGTACCATTAATTTCTTCTAATTTATCATCAGTATATTTCCACCTTGATGGAAAACCTTGACCGTAAAATTCCTTATAGCCTAATTGATTAAAGAAACTTACTAAATTTGAACCCGAACGATATTCAGTTTCTTCGTTTATCAACTCCCTTAATTTCTCTAAAGTCTTTTTACTTAACACCATTCCTTAAATTATTTATTAATTAATTTTGAGATTATTAGGAATTTTATTTTGGGATTATCATCTTATTATCTGAATCATATCTATAATTTACAATCTCCTCTGAAAGTATTAAATCAATAGCTTCATTGATTATTGGTAATGGAACAACGAACCATTCCCGTGGTGTTAATCGTCTTCCTTTAGTATCGTGTATGTCAATATTTAAACAAACAGCTCCAAAGAAACGATGTAATAATTGTTCAAATTTTTGAGGATTGATATTGTAACATTGAATTGTTGAAACTAAATGAACATCAGCCATTAAATAAGTAGCTTCTTTAGCAGCATTTTTTATCCTTTCTTTTACATCTGTCTTAGAATATCCTATTTTGTATAGGTTTTCAATACTAGCAATATCTTTATGGGTTGATTTTGATTTTAGAACATAAATCCAACCTATTTCTACATCGGCTTCATTTACAATATTGGCATTTTTGAATAATTCATTTTCTATCGATTTATCACTATCTGTTAAAATTTTTCCGTTATTGTATAGTGCTTTACCTAATGAACGATATAACATATTACTTTCGGTGCCGTTTTCAAAAATAATTCTTGTTCTTCCGTCTTTTCTTATCCTTTTTCGTGATGGGAAATTACTTTCAACATTCTCTATATCTGCTTTTTCTAAATACAATAAAATACCATCTAATACATAAAATTTATGTTCCTCAAGATTTTTCTCTGCATTTTCAAATTCTCCTAATTTTCGTTTTCCCGATTTTAATTCATTTTGAACTTGAATAAATAAATGTTCGTATTTATCAAAATCTACACATTTTTTTCTTCTTGCAACAAAATCAGCTTCTTCACGGTCTTTAGAACTTGTTACGTTTTTTAATTTGAAAATATCTAATGAATCATCCATATCGAGAATTCCTAAATCATCATCGGCTAAAATATCACTCACTGAATTTATTTCAACTGTTTTATGATTTAAAAGATTAAACTGGTCATACTCTCTTAACGATTCTGTTTTTTTACTATCCCCTCTTAAATTTTTTAATCTCGATAATAACTTAAATTCAGTAACATTATTAGCCGAAGGTTCTCTTTTGTTCTTTTCAAAAAAAGAATTAATTTCTTGGAACGATTCGATAAGTCGCTCGTCCTCTGTTTTGATACTTGATACTTTTTCTTTAGAATCTAAAATTCCGAAATCATCATCATCAAAAATATCTTTCAATGTTTGCTTCTTACTCATTTGCTTTTGCTTTACGCTTTTGCTCTTTTAAAAATAGTATTGCTTCCGCTAATCTTCTTTCTTGTGGGTCGAATGATTGTATGCTTGGGTGTTCGTTTGTTCGTGCTACCCAGTTTTTTACTTTAGGCCATAGAATTATGGCTTCTTCTTCGGTCATTTGAATTCTACCCGCATCGATGGTTTCTTGAATAGCTTTAAAAACAGATGCTGTAACCGATTTAGAAAGTATTTCGAATGCTTTTTGAAACGGATTGATTGTATCAATCAAGTCAAAATCAATGTCGTCAATATTGACAAAACTGTCTGCCATACGAATAAAACGCTTGTCTCCTTGCGTTTCAATATTGGCATTTTTTATTACAGAATCTACCACTACATACTGACGGACTTCTTCCACTTGTTCGTCTGTCAAATCGGGATAGGTTTCTCTAATAATTTTTGGAATCAACACTTTATTTATTACTTCGGGATCAACATTACCAGGTAATGCTTTTATCATTGTTTCGTTTTGTAATATAGTCGCTTTTAAGTCTGTAATATCCGATTCTATTATCGCTTTTACTCGGCTTGAACTCGCTACTTTAAAACCATTTATTCTAATTGTATTTTCATCATCTTCCGAATCGTCATCATCTTCTCCGGGAAATTTAGGTTTGAATTTGAAATTTGGTGCTAATACTTGTTCCATCAATAATGAAGCTGTTATCGCTTTTAGCATATTATTGACTGACAATTTTACTTCGCTATCTTCCGCATCAGGTTGAGCTATTAAATTGGTAAATTGAGCGTGTGATTTATTATTACTATCTCTAGTACAACGACCAATAATTTGGATAATTTCGGTTAGTGAACCTCTGTAACCAATTGTTAATGCGTGCTCACAATATGGCCAGTCAAAGCCTTCTTTTGCCATACCTAACGCTATAATAATATCTATATCATCTGGACCAGTAATAGTGCGTAAAAACCCTTGTATTTTATCTCGCTCTTTTTGATTATCGTTTACTAAATCGGCAACTTTTAATATTTTATCTGATTTTTTACTTTTTATAAATAAAACTCCAGTTTCTGGGTCTTGATATTCTAATTCTCCCAAACTATCAATAATCCTGCTTACTTCTTCCGTTTTATCTTTGGTTGATTCGCCAGAATTAACACTTGGAATGTGAATGATTGTTTTTAGGTTTTCGTCTAATATTTCATCAATTGCCGATGTGTAACGTCCTTGATAGAAATGATAACCAATACCTAATGTTTTAAGGTATTCATAACCATTTAACTGTTCATAATAATCATATTTAACTCTTGTAAATTTTTCCTCTAATTCAGGTAATAAAATGGGCACACTATCTCCGCGAAAGTAGGAACCAGTCATTGCCACAATATGTGCTGATGATTTAGCCATAATGTTACGTAAAACTTCGCCTAGTCTGTTTTCGCCATCTACAGAAACGTGATGAAATTCATCGATTGCCAGTACTGTTTCGTTAAAAACTTTTTCATCAATACCATCACAAGCAAAGCGAAGCGTTGCGTGTGTGCATATTAGAATTTTTTCATCACTCTCTAAAAACTTTTTAAAAGCACCTACTTTACTTTTTTCTCCTCCAGGTGTGCAAAGATTGTATATTGGATTTGGTTCCCAATCTGCAAAGAAACCATATTGAGAAAGTTGAGTTTTGCTAAAAGAACTACCAATAGATTTTTCGGGAACTGCAACAATTACTTTTTTTAACCCTTGATTCATTAATTTATCTAACCCAATAAACATTAATGCTCTTGATTTTCCTTATGCTGGCGGTGCTTTTATGAGCAGATGTTGTGCTGAACGAGCTTCAAAAGCACGTTCCTGCATTTCTCGCATACCAAACGCATTAGTGCTTTTGCTTTTTCCTGTATGGTTGTATGAAACGTGAACTATATCTGGCATATTTTATTTTGTTAATGCGTTATAAATTTTTAATTTTAATGTTTCCGAATAATCTGCCTCATAAATGATAGATTGTATAATTTCAAACAGCAAATCTTTATCTACTTTGTTATCAGCTACATAAACTGCTATGTTTTCCATTCGTTCCATAAATATTGACACTCTATAATCTAAACCGTTAATCTCTAGAAAATATGCCGATAAAACGATTGAAGCTCTCTTATTACCATCTTGAAAACTATGATTTTTGTTTATTGAATGAAACAAATGTGTTACTTTATGTTCTAAATCCGGGTAATACATATCATTTTGAACGTGGTCTAATGTACTATCCAACAAACCTATATTTAAAACACCAAGAGAACCACCTGATTTTATTATAATTTCATCGTGTACTTCAATGGCGTGTGCTGTATCAAAATATATAAATGCCATTTATCTGTCTTTAAGTCTTTTGAAAATTTCGATGTTTTCATCTATTCTTTCCTGTAATGTTTTGCTTTGTTCACCTAAAAACTTTTGATAATCGCTTGGCGATATACTTTGAATGTATTGTTCTAATCTTTGGTGTACTACATCCCTAAATCCATAATCTCTGGTTGCCATTTTTATTCGAGCATCTTCTAATTGTGGTATCCAAAAGCGTTGTTCACTAAATTTTTTAATTAATTGATTTAATTCTATTGGTGTTAATTGACGACCTAACTCTTGGTATTTATTTTTCATTTCGTCGGCAATACCAATTTCAAACGATGCAATTAATTTTAGAATTTCAGAATACATCGTTTCTCTTGGATTTTCTGTATCTTCTAATTTTAATACTTGTTTGTATTCGGCAGCATTTTCGTTAAAAATTGCTTGATAAACAGCATCTGTATAAATGCTATATTTTGCTTTGCCCATATCTAAATATCGGCTTAAAGCACTTACGTATTCCTTACGATATTGTGGTTCTCGAAGCATCGCAACCAAATAATCTTCATCACGCTGATTGATAAATTTAGTTGAACCACCTAGTTTTTGGCTTAAACTATCTATTACAATATCTAGTATTGAACTTCGTATTGATTTCGCTTTTTCGCTTTCTGTGAGCAACATTCCAATATTTAAAAATGCTCTAAAATTGAAGATTGCAAGTTTATTTAACTTATTAAGTTTCTGTTTATCAGTTAATTGTTTTCTGATAGGGACATTGATGTCCCTATCAGAATCATCATCGTTTTTTGACATAGGGACATTGGTGTCCCTATGTGAATCTTCTTCGATATCAGCATAAATTAAATGAGCGAAAAGCGTTTTAAATTCTTTGAGTTTTAATCCTTTTAAAACACAATACCCATTATGAGAAAGTTCTTTCTCGGCAGTTTCTATGTATCTTTTTATGGTTTTTGGACTAACCTCGTAAAAATCTGCAATCTGTGCTGTTGTAAACCTAATTTCATCTTCATATACCATACCTGATATTCCTAAAAATTCTTGAAAATCTTTCAAAAACTCGGGATTGTTTAATATGTTCTGACGGTCAACTGCCGATTTGGTTAAATTATTTGTCATAATTCAATATTACTTAATTTTTATTTTTTTGATTTTCTCCGGAGAAAATAAATCCTTTTTTATAGTCATTTTTTCATATTCGTTGAAAAGAAATTCTAATCTTTCGACATCACTTTCAAAAGGTTTTAGCCTGTAACAACGCTCAATAGCTAAATCCAGTTCGTGATGTGCTTCCTTTAAACCTTTTGGCATCTTATCCGGATCGTATAACTGTGCCAATGTTTTTTCGGGATGGTTTTCTCTTTCTTCTAAAATTGCAAAAACGTGCAGATTTATAATTTCTTTCTGCTTTGTTGTAATATCTGGAAAGGGAAAGGTGTTATAAAATAAAGTATTAGAATATTGAATTCTAGTTTCTAGCCTCCCTGCTACAGTCTGAACCCAAACATTGTGTATTTTTGAGGTAATTAATGCAAATATCCAAGGTTCAGCATCAAAAATTGCTCTCGCGCCGTTTGAGATAATATATTCAGAACTTAAAAAACCAATTGGAATATAAATTCTTTTCTCTGAAGTGGTTTGAGGTATTACTATGGTAGAGTTCTGACTAAAAAAGAAATCTCTAAATTGATGAGATTTTTTAGCTAAATCTTGAGCGCTTTTATCCCTACTATTTAAACGAAATTTTTTCGTTTTATTAATTCTATCACTAATTTCAGGAATAAGTAAAGCTTTATCTAAAATCTTGTCTTCAATCCATAAACAAAAACGACAATAATTATTTAATAGTTCTGTTGCTCCAATAAATTTTCGAATAAACTTAATAGATTCGGGATTTTCGATTAACAGTTTATTTTTTTCTTCTTCATCTAATAATAAATTTCCACCATCTACAGGTTTATTACCCGAAATCATTTTTGGTAAATTTGAAATTGAATCGGTTTCTTTTGAAATAAAAATATTACTTCCTGGTTGCAAATATCCATTAATGTTTGTCGTACTTTTTTTAAGATTATCAAAATAAATAATTTTCTCTTTACTTAAAACATTACGTATACCAACTACAACTACTGTAACACCTGCATTTCCTTTTGCATTATTTGTCCACTTAAATGATGTATGAGCAAATCCTATTTCTAAATCTTTTGAAAAAATATATGGCCAGAGTAATGAAACTTGTTCGCCTTGACAAATAGAATTCGTAGAAACAAAAGCGTACTGTGAATTTATTCCTTTTATATAATTTGTAGCTTTAATAAACCAAGCACCTATGTAATCTAAATTTTTATAATTTTTAAAGCCTTTAAAAACAATAGACATATCTTCTTTCTGCTCTTTGTTTTGCATACTCGAACCTAAATATGGTGGATTCCCTAAAATATAAATTTCATCATTTTTACTTTTTGGACAAGCTTTTTCCCAATTTATTCTTGTAGCATTGCCTTGTGTAATGTGTCCCGCTTCTTTGAGAGGTAGTATTGGTTTTGCTTTACCAAAATCGTGCAGCTCGTCAATAAACACTTTATTCATTTGATGTTCTGCTAACCAAAGGGATAAAATTGCCATTTCGTGTGCGAAATCGTCTAACTCTATTCCGTAAAATTGAGATAGTTTTATTTGTGTAAAAACAATAGAAACCTGCGATTCTAGTTCGTGTATTTGTTGTAGAATTCTAATTTCTAACCGTCTTAATTCTTTGTAAGAAATAATCAAGAAATTACCGCTGCCACAAGCAGGATCAAATATTTTTAATTTGGATAATCGGTGTAACAGTTTTTTTAACTTTGCCGGACTTTCTTTGCTCTTATCGAACTCTTCGTTTAATTCATTTAAGAACAGCGGCTCTATTACTTTCATAATATTAGGCACGGAAGTATAGTGCATTCCTAAACCACTACGGTATTCAGGGTTTACAACTGCCTGAATCATCGAACCAAAAATATCTGGGTTGATTTCTCCCCAGTTTAAATTGCCACATTCTAAAATTATCTTCCTTGCTTTTGAAGAAAATTTAGGCGATTTGATAGTATCACTAAATAATCCACCATTTACATACGGAAATGCTTCTAAAAATGCTGGCGCATCTTTATCTATTTCTGTATTTAGTTTTAAAAATAAACGGTCTAAAAATGAATCAACATCACTTCCATTTACATTTGTATGTTGTCCTAATGTATCAGTAAACATTCCCTCAACAGGAAATATATTCGTGTCTTCAGCAAAAAAACAAAATAGAATTCTTGATAAAAATATGTTTAAATTATGTCCACCATCATCATAAATATCGGGGTTTTCGTGAACCAAAATATCATACAACTTCGCCATTTCATAGGAGGCGTTTCTGTCGGCTGTTGTATCATTTTTAGATTTGTAAATCTCGCTATTAGCCCAAGGCAAGAAAAAATGATAGTGTTTATCAATTTCAAGAATTGGAATATCCAGTGTTAAACCCGTTCTTGTATCTTTCGCTAAAAGTGTTTTAAAATCGGTAACAATAACAAAACGAGGATTGTGTTTTAGGGATTCCTCATTTTTGGTAATTTCATCAATTGTTGTTAACAAGGAATCTGAAAGAACTTCTTTGAATAAAACTTTCTTTTTATACAATACTTCGCCAGGAACTTTTGAGAGGTTAAAATCGCCTTTCTTTAGTCTAGTTACCGTTGTTCTTGATATACCATAAGCTACTAATAATTCATAAATAAAGGTTTCTTTATCGAATGTGTTTATTAGGTTTTTAAGATTTATTTCTACTTGTGAGCTATTCATACAACATCTTTGGTCAAATTATTTCACCTCTGTTTTTGGTGTTATTCTATTTCTTCAATAACCTCGAAATAGGTTTTTAGCAATAGGATGTAAATGTATGAAAAAGCAATGAAAATAAAAATGAGGAAAACCGTAAACGTAGAAAAATAAGGAAAAATAAAGCAAAATAATTTAGGGTGTAGGGTGTAAGGGAAAAACGTGTAAAAGATTTTTTATTTTTTAGTATTGAAATAAAACGGATTTATTTGTAATATTGGGTGCAAACTGGGTTTTGTGGTTTATTAATTTGCAGTAGTAAGTTCTTATGTTACTCGATTTATTTTTTGAAAAAAAATAAAAAATGTTTGTGTAGAAAAGTGGTTACACCACCCTACACCCTAAAAATGATGCAAATTGAAGCAAAATCCTCACCCCAGCCCTCTCCAAAGGAGAGGGAGCCAAAACAAAAAAAATCTGTGGCTAAATTTTTCTTTAGCCACAGATTTATATGATTAACACAGATTATAATTTTACTTTTTATTCTTCGCCTTCTCTGTTTTTCGCATCGACTTCCTCGTATGTGAATTCCTTAACTGCATAGACTGGTTTTCCTTGCCGCATTAATCTAGTGAAATTGTGTTTTTTTAATGCTTTCCCCAATTTATTTATTGTTCCGTCATTCAAGTTTAATTTTGTTCTATCGGCTAATTTGGTTGCTATCTGTGACGCATTTAAAAAAAGTGTTGCTTCTTCTTTTGGACAAGGTTCAAACCACGTTAAAAGTAGTTCTTCCTCTGGGCTTCGGAGTTGATATTGTTCGTTATTTTCGGTGATTGATTTTATTTCTTCCTGGTCAAACCAAAACCTAAAACCACTTTTGAAAAGAAACAACGCTTGTGAAAAAGCCATATTAATATCTACATCGTGCTGGTATTTTATGCCTTCCAACTCAAAACAAAGAAACCTTCTGCTTCCTGTACTGTCGTTTAAGAACTGAGCCGTGTTGACACTTCCGGCAAAAGATGCGCGTCTGGGCATTGTTTCATTGTTGTGTCCGTAGGCTTTTCTCATTCTGATTTGGGTTTTTGTAATGATTTCTTTGAGTGATCCAATTTCAGAACGGTTTAGATTTTCGAGCTCATCCAAATTAATTAACATACATTCTGCCAGTTGAACTAAAGTATCTTTATTGTTTGGGTTTATAGTACCGGAAAACAAGTATTCTTTCAAAGGTTTCGGAACGAGTTTTTCAACCCAGGTTGTTTTTCCTAAACCTTGTTTGCCACTAAAGACAATAACCGTGTGATTAATTACTTTTTCATCAAGAACACAGCCCACCATAGCCACTAACCATTTTTTAAAACATTGCTGCCAAAGGTCTTGTTTTGTAGTAGTTATTGTATTAGCTAATTCGGTAATATAATCAGCCCCACCCCAGCCCTCCCCAAAGGGAAGGGAGCTATCCGGTTCATAATTTGGTAAGTTGTAGAAATAATCTTCAAAAGGGTTGAACAGAACGCAAAAATCAGAATACAGCAAGTTCCGTAATGATGAAAGGTTTGTTTTAATTCTACCTTTTAAACATTCGCGAAGCATTGAATTTTCAATAAAATCGTTCATTACATTCCACTTCTTTTTAGCCCCACCCGACCTCCCCAAAGGGGAGGAGTTAGAAAGCTGCTGATATTCCAGTTTTCCTGATACAATGTTGTGCCGAAATACATACTTGTTTGATAAAAATAGCTCTAAACGGTCTATTTGGGTTGGTTTTGGTTTGTCTTCATCGTCTTCATCATAATCGATGGTTTTAGGTTTTTGTCCCTCGACTGCGCTCGGGATGACAGTTTTGTATTTTTCGTTTTTACCAAACTCGTGACTATTTCCGTAAGCACTATTTACTGCTTGAGTTACTTCTTTTTCGTCATAGCCAAAATCTGTTAGGATATATCCCAATGCTTCGTGAAGTGAAACACCTTTACGGTTTAGATTATTCGCTAATTGATAAACGAATACATTTCGACTGCCTTCCACAAATTGCACTTTTTTTTCAGTGAATTTTATGCAGTGGTTGTATAACGCTTCGCTGTTGTTGGTTGTCGGTTGTTGGTTGTCTGGAAGAGATTGCTTCACTTCGTTCGCAATGACAGCTTCTATGACTTCACTCGCAAAGACGGTTGCGTTTTCATTTAGATATAGATTTTCATCCCAGGAATAAAAGCATAACCTCGTTACATCTTTGCCTGATTTGTCTATTTCTAATTTTAAAATACTCTCATAATGTGCTTGTACTAAGAGAAACGCTTCTTTGTGATTTGCTTTATCGGAATTGATTTTTACTAGAATTTTTAATCCGTTACCTGATGGACTTATGAAACTGGCATAGGTAAACTCACTTTGTGCAGCTAGGTTCTTTGCATTTTGCAAATCGCTTGTGCTTAATTTGTCGATGTCGAGAATAATACAATTTGAATAATCCGCTAGGAATTCCAATTTTCGACCTCCAACAAATTTACCTGAAGGTGTGAATGCTGGTAGTGATTTTTTGGCTTTATTGTAAGCTTCTATTTTGTTTTCGGCAAGTGATTTACGCAAGTAAATGATGCCGGGTTTGTATTTTCCGGTGCGGATTTCATCCAAGATTACCGGAATTGATTTGTGTTCAACTACTTCGTTGAAATTCTTGAAGACTGTTATCATTGTTTTGTTATTAATGGTTTATCTTTCTTTTTTTCTTGATAAAAAAAGAAACAAAAAAATCAAGTCTTGGAATTTTCAGCGGTCAATAACAATCTCATATCCTAAAAGAAAAGAACTCGCTGCGCTCAAACAGCTTTTCTTTTTACGGATATTTCGATTGATTGACGCTCGCTTACAAATCCCTATGACGGAGAAATTCGGGTTGATTGCTTTTTTTGGTTTACAATCACAGCTTTCACAAGTTCCGTTGCAGCTGTTCATACTATCTTCCTTTAAAAGATTTGTTGTAATGCTCCGTAAGGAGTTTTTCAACATCCGAGAGTTTGTAGTAGATTTTGTTCCCAACTTGACTGAATGAAATTTTACCTTCGTCTCTCCAGGTTTGAGCTGTACGTTTTGAAATTTTCATCAATAATAGAAATTCTTGATTGTCCAGAAAGGTTTCTTTCTTAGGGTCTGCCTTGATAGAAATTTGAGATTGAATTGTGTCTAATTTGCTCATTAGATCTGTGAACTGGTCTTTTGTGAAGATAATTGCATCCATTTTTAAAAGTTTTAAATTGTTATGGTGCAAATGGAAGAAATAAAAAAAAGTCCGATTAGACTTATTTGGTCTTATCGGACTAAATAGTTTGTTAGACCTTATGGGTGTTGAGAAGTTGAAATGTTAATTTTAGAAAAAATCGGACTACAGTTTTATTTTCCAATCATTATTTGGGTTCTTATCGGTACGCGTTGGTGATAAATACGTTTGAATTGTAAGCATTGAAAGTTCATTTCCATTTTCATCTACATAATTATCACAAATGAATTTTGCAATTTCTTTTATCTTATATGCGATGTAAGGTTTGCCATTTGGTTTTACATCATTCATCATTTGTTTGTAAGCATCCGTTAAAATATTAATTGGACCATTTAAACGGATTTTTAAAGTTGGTGCTTTTGCTAATTTTGCATTGTTTAATTTTTCTTGTTGTTCTTTATCATATTCAGAACGCATTTTGCGTAGCGTTTGTAAATGCTCAATTTGATGGTTACATTGTTCGTCGTAGGCTTGTAAAGTTGTATTAATTGAAAATTTATCAGCTTGTTTATAAGCAAAAGCTTCTTGTGTTAAATAAATAAGTTTTTCTGAAAAGTCTGATAGTGTTTCAATATGATTTTTGACTTCATAATAAGAAAAATATCTATCATCCGAATTAGCGTTAATTAGTCTTTTTGGAGTTTTTGGTTTTGTTTGAACTACTCTTGCAGATTGCAGCTCGGTTCTTTTTTTATCAATTAAAATGTACAATTTATTGTATCTACTCATTGCCGTTTTGGAGCTGAAAAAAGCTTCGTTATTGGCTAATAATTTTTCGAGTTTACAAATCCATATTTCCGGGTTCTTCACCTGGTTGAATTGATAATCGATAAAGTCTGGAAATTGAGATTGTTTAAGTTGTAATATTTTTGCAATTAAGGCATTGCAATAGTTTTGAATGTTAATTTTATCTTCAACGATTATATCAAATAAAGGATTTTTGGTCAGTGCCGTAGGCACTGCCAATAATTCTACAAACTCTGCGGTTTGCATATTTTGATCCTTTGAATTCAATTGTAATATTGTTTTTTTTGTTATTCATTTGGTATTGAAAGGTAATTAAAAGCGGTTTTTAATGGGTCGCTTTTTGGAAGTACTAGTGTTTTCAACTAGCGTTCATTTATCACTCGTCTAGAATGCTCTAAAAATTACTTGATTTCTCTGATGTAAATTTATAACATAAAAGAAATTCTTGTTAATGGATTTCAATTGAAGTTATTAACAATCGTTTAATGTCAATAAAATAGGTGCTTGACACCTTTTTTAGAAAATATAATTGTCAACTGCTTTGTCCAATTCTTCACTTATGATTTTAGCATATACTTGAGTTGTACTGATGTCACGGTGATCCATAAGTTTAGAAACGTGCTCAATTCTCATTCCATTATTTAAAGCATTTGTCGCAAAACTGTGTCTTGATAAATGGAACGAAAGGTCGAAAGGTAAATTTATTTTTGTCGCCATTTTTTTAAGATGCCAGTTTGCCAATTTGTTGAAAGCTGCTGTTTGAAAATAACGTTTTGCTTCGCTGTTCAAATAGCCTTCTTTGTCCATAATAACCGGAAAGATAAAATCATCGTGATTGGCGTTTATCTTTTTGTATTTTTCTAGAATATCGATTGCCACTTTACCAATTTTGAACTGGTGTACTCTTCCAGTTTTACGGATTAGTTTTTGAATTTTATGTTCAGTTTCATTGTAATTAGAATATTGCATTTCGATAACATCACTAAAACGCAAACCGCCAGCATAGATAGAAAATAGGAATAAATCCCTCCATAGTATAGCTTTTTTACCTTCTATTAGCTTTATTTGGGTTAAATCATCAATCTGTTCCTTGTTAAGAAATAGTCTTTTAGAAGGGCTGATTTTAAGTGTGATTTTATTAAATGGAAACATTATTTCAGGAATTACTTCTTCTCTAATAGCGTCTCTGAAAATGGTTCCAAGTACTATTATCGTTAAGCGTTGCGTTGTTGCACCGTTTTTTAAGGTGTTTGCTAAGTAAAATTTATAGTCGTTTAAAAGCGCAACCGTAATTTCATCAAAATAGACATCCTTTGTTCCCATATATTTTTCAAACTTTCCAACCTGCGATGAATAGGCTCTGTATGTGGAGTAGGACAGGGAACTTTTAATTTTTTCCAATCGTTTGTAGGCATACTCAAAAAAGTTTGGCACTTCTTTACCCTTGATGGCTTCTTTTAGTTTTTTAACCGATACCGTTTTTATTTTGCGTTCCATATCTGCAACCTGACCTTCAGCATCTGCAATTTTTTGAGATAATGCAGCATTCATTCTAGCACTGTTGGAATGGTTCTTTTTTACTTTCTGCTTTGCTTCATCCCACTCGCTCTCTTTGAGCTTCACTCCAGCAGTGATAAATTTCGTTTTTCTATCTTTTATAATTCGGATATACAAAGGGCTGTGTCCTGTTTGATCAACCTGGTGTGTTCTTAAAATTAGTTTAATTGAAGCCATAATAATAGGAATTTAGAATTGTTATACTACTTTTGTAAAGTAATGCAAACGAGTGAAAGTGTTGTAAATACAAGGTTTTCAATCGGGTGCATCGTGATACGAAGGTACAACAAATGGTATAACAAAACAAGTATTTTGTTGCTTTTTTGTGCTTTATTCTGCTCTTGCTGATTTTATAAAGTCAATGAATACAACACTTTAAGTGCAAATCGGAGGGTTGGAGGAAAAGTTGTAGATAACTTGTATATATACTCAGTTTTTAAGCCAAAAAGTGAGTATATCCATCTTTTTTGGCTGTATATACGCAACTTTAGTTGCGTATTATTTTTTATAAATTAACTCAATAACAGGTTTAATACAATTTTGAAGGTACTTTTATTTGCGACCATTAATTTAGTAAATATAGTTTTAATTTTTCAATATAGTTTTTTTTGAAGCCAAAATATAAAAATCATCAAAACAATTCTCAATCAGCCCCGATTAAGGCGGTATCCTCGCAGCGAAGCGAAGAGATTGAGCCGAAAGCGGGAAATGCAATTGCAAATACAGGAGGACAATTCGCTCCAAATGAAATAAAAAATAGTGACGTTAGATTTGCTCTTGCAATTTCTTGATGACATCTCTCAATTTTGCGGCTTGCATAAAATCTAAATCTTTAGCGGCTTTTTCCATCGCTTTTCGGTTTTCACGGATGCGCTTTTCGATTTCAGGTTTCGATAAATATTCAGGGATGGGCTCGGCAGCGAAATTCATAGTGTGTCCCAATTCAAATTCTACCAATGGATTTTTGGTGAAAGCGCTGTCGATTTTCTTGTTCAATGCCTGTGGAACTTGATTGTTTTCGGTATTGAAATTAATTTGTTTGGTGCGACGGTAATTGGTTTCATCGATGGTTTTTTGCATACTTGCCGTAATTTTATCGGCATACATAATGGCTTTTCCATTCAAATTTCTTGCGGCACGACCAATGGTTTGCGTCAAAGAACGGTGGCTTCTTAGAAATCCTTCTTTATCGGCATCCAAAATGGCAACTAAGGAAACTTCGGGTAAATCTAAGCCTTCACGAAGTAAATTCACTCCAATTAGGACATCAAAAATACCTTTTCGTAAATCTTGCATGATTTCAATTCGCTCCAACGTATCTACATCGGAATGTATGTACCGACAACGAATGCTAACTTTCGTTAGATATTTTGCCAATTCCTCCGCCATTCTTTTGGTTAATGTGGTTACCAAAACGCGTTCGTCTAATTCGCATCGTAATTGAATTTCTTCAATTAAATCATCAATTTGATTCAAACTTGGGCGAACTTCTATTACAGGATCTAACAAACCTGTTGGACGAATAACTTGTTCTACATAAACACCATCGCAGCGTTGCAATTCATAATCGGCGGGAGTTGCCGATACATAAATGACCTGGTTTTGCATTGCTTCGAACTCTTCAAATTTCAAGGGGCGGTTGTCCATTGCAGCCGGAAGTCGGAAACCATAATCTACCAAATTCACTTTTCGACTTCTATCGCCGCCATACATCGCGTGAACTTGCGAAAGCGTTACGTGGCTTTCATCGACAACCATCAGGAAATCTTTAGGGAAATAATCCAACAAACAAAAAGGGCGTGTTCCTGCCAATCGTCCGTCTAAATAACGAGAATAATTCTCAATTCCTGAGCAATAACCGAGTTCGCGAATCATTTCTAAATCGAAATTGGTACGTTCTTCTAAGCGTTTTGCTTCCAAATGTTTGCCGATTTCTTTGAAATAATCGACTTGTTTTACCAAATCTTGTTGGATTTCCCAAATGGCATTTTGCAATACATCGGGCGAAGTCACAAACATATTCGCAGGGTAAATCGTGAGTTTTTCAAATTTCTCAACTACTTGCGACGTTTTAATATCGAAACTTTCAATTTCTTCTATTTCATCACCAAAAAAGTGAATTCTATAGGCATCATCAGCATAACTTGGATAAACTTCAACTGTATCGCCTTTGATTCTGAAATTTCCAGGTGTAAAATCGGCTTCGGTTCTTGAATATAAACTTTGCACTAAAGTATGAAGGAATTTGGTGCGAGAAATGACTTGGTCTTTCTCAATTGCAATTACATTTTTCTGAAATTCTACAGGATTTCCGATACCGTACAAACATGAAACCGACGCCACAACCAAAATATCTCGCCGCCCAGAAAGGAGGGAAGCGGTCGTACTCAAACGCATTTTTTCCAACTCTTCATTGATAGATAAATCCTTTTCAATGAAAACTCCCGTGACAGGCATAAAGGCTTCTGGTTGGTAATAATCGTAATAGGAAACGAAATATTCCACCGCATTATTCGGGAAAAACTGCTTGAATTCGGAATATAATTGTGCTGCTAATGTTTTGTTGTGCGCTAAAACCAATGTTGGTCTTTGCACTTCTTCAATAACATTGGCAACGGTAAAAGTCTTACCAGAACCTGTAACTCCTAATAAAGTTTGAAATTGGTCGCCATCGTTTAACCCTCGAACTAATTTTTCGATAGCTTGCGGTTGGTCGCCTTTGGGTTGGTAATCGGATACAACTTGGAATTTCATTGATTAGTATTTCAATCGTTTTGGATTTTGTCTTGTATCCCAAACGGATAGAATTATGATATGAGTTTCGTTTATTTCATAGAAAATATAGTAATTTTCAATTAATAAACCGCGAACATTTATTAAATCTGTTTTTTTGCCAATATTTGGTTGCTGAAGAAGTTTTTTTAACTCAGTTTGAATAAGTGCATTTAATTTCAGGGAATATATTTTGCTTTTATTTCTAAAATTAAAATATTCGAAAATGGTTTTTAATAGAAACTTTGCGGATGTTGACCAAACTATTCTTCTCGCAACCATCTTTCCATTTCTTCATTTAAAACATCATTTTCAACAAATTTTCCTTCTAAATATTCTTTTTTAGAATTTAGAATTTCCTTTTTTTGCTGTTCGGTAAGAATTATTATTTTGTGTAAATCTGAATCGTAACTTTCAATACTTTTAGATTTACTATCCAAAATAGTATTTATTGCTGACAAAAAGGCTTCATCATCAATTTGTGAAATTTTAGAAATCAGAATATTTTTAAGTTCAGGGGTTTTCATTATGTATTTATTTCTATCAAATTTACAAAAAAAAACAATTATAGCTTCTTAAAACTTCCAACTTTTTTGTTGTGCTTCACTCATGAAAGTCCACGCTACAATTCGGCTAGTTTTTTGTCCTTGCGCCATGTCAATCGTTTTTACTTCAACGGCACTGACTTTGTTTAAAGTCTTATACAAGCTGGAAAGATTTTCTTTTTTGGATACCAATGTAGTAAACCAAAAGCACTGCAACGGATATTTAGCACTTTCAAAAATCATTTGCGTAATGAAACCCAATTCGCCACCTTCGCACCATAATTCGGCGTTTTGACCACCAAAATTTAGAAGAGGTTTAATGATTTTTTCTTTGGTGGAAGGTTCCAAATTATTCACTTTTCGTAACGAACTTTTAGTTGCTTCGGCTGCAGATGAATGAAAAGGCGGATTACAAATTGTGAATGCAAATTTATCTTCGGGCGTTATTATATTTTTGAAAATAAAACGAGATTCTACTTGAAGTTGCAAACTAATTACGTCTATCAATTGCGGATTGTTTTCAATGATTTTCTTGCAATTTTGAATCGCATTTTCATCAATATCAGTTCCCACGAAACTCCAATTATAAACCGAATTTCCAATGATTGGATAAATACAATTTGAACCAATTCCGATGTCTAAACCTTGTATGGTTTCCCCTTCAGGAATAATTCTATTGTTGCTTGACGCCAATAAATCAGCGACATAGTGAATATAATCAGCCCTTCCAGGAATTGGGGCGCACAAATAATCTTTTGGAATATCCCAATTCTGAATTCCGTATTCCGAAATCAATAAGGAATTATTTAGTGCTTTTACAGCTTCAGGAATACTAAAATCTATCGTTTCTGTACCGTATTCATTGGTAAAAACAAACGCTTTAAGTTCTGGGCAACTTGCTATTAATTGGTTGAAATCGTAGCCAAAACGGTGTGGATTTCTTGGGTGTAAATTGGTTTTCTCGGTAATCGTTTTTGTAGTCATCTTTCAAATTTCAACACAAAGATAGGCAATAGAATTTGGAATTAGCGCTTTAATCCAAACACTCCATTAAAAGTAAATCTCCTTCATTGTGTTCAATGGTAACCAAGCCGTCAGCAGTAACAAAATTGCTGCTTCCCGTCCTATAACCAATCGTTAAAGTGTCGTTTTGCAACGGATAATATAAGTTAGTAGAATGAATTCCTGTAACATTACCAATCGGAATTAAAGAAATTGGCGTTTTTGCGGTGTACCATTTTTCGTATTTTTTCTGCAAAAGAAACACTTTGGAATGGTCGTCAAAAATCACGATTTTAAGTTTTTCACGGTACCGAACAATGTTTGTCAAGTTCGTAATCGTATGATCGGCACGCCTTCCCGTTGCCCAAACCACGTTAACCGCAGGGATTTTTCTTTCGTGCAAATAATCAAATGCTTTCTCCAAATCGGTTTTATTTTGGTCTGGCGCATGAATAATCTCAATTGGGTAGTGGCTTTCCTTGTAGAAATTGGCATCAAAACCACGATCGAAATCTCCCAATAATACGTCTACTTTTATTCCGAGTTCCACCACGCGCTCCATTGCCGAATCCAAAACGATAACCAAAGGCGACCATTCCAGCAATTGCCCCAACAATTCATTGCTACAAGCAGCGCCATTGGCAATAATCAAAGCAGGTTCTTGGTCGTCGCGAACGATGTGGTGAGAAGACATTTTCTATTTTTTTGAACCGTAAAAGTACTACAACTTTTCCAATTTTTAAGAATGTGTTTTTTTTGGGCATGCCCCTTCGTAAAAACTTCGGGTCAGGCTCTTCACTTCAATCTCTGTTCCACTTCGTTCCACAGGGGATTTCCCCTGCGATCCTTCATGCGAACCCCGATTTATGATTTATGATTTTAGAATTTAGATTTTCCAAATAACCAAATCAACGGATAACCGAATCAACCCTTGGGTAATTAGAATTTCAGATTTGATTTGTCAATCTGAATTTATTTAAGGGACTGTTTTTTTTATTAAAACCTTTCATTTTCTTGTTTTTAGGGCACGAAGTCGGGAGACTTCGCACAGCAACCTCGACTTATAAGAACGTTTAATTTTATAGAACATTTCGGATAGGGGGAAACCCTTGCTGTTGGCAGTAGCAATTTTATTTAGTTTTAAGAGAACTTACAATTTCATCTGCTGACTTTTCCCAATTAATTTGCAGTTTTTCGATGCAATTAAAAGTGAATAATAAAATTTTTCCATCAACAATTGTGAAAAAATAGTAATTAAAAACTTTTTGGTCAATTGCTTGTGTTATAAATTTAAAATATCCAACTTTTTTTCCATTAATAACTTTTACGCCACCATTCAAAACTTTTAAATCAGGTCTGTTTCTTTTTAACTGTTGGATTTGGAAATCTTTAAATGAGTCCAATTGGCTTTCTGATGCAGGTTGGTTTGTCATATCCGCAATAAGATTGACCTCTCCATTTTTATCTGATAATACAAGTGTTGGTTTCGGTCTATTTTGATATTTTAATGTCCACATTTTATCAGTCATTTTAGTTAATTCCGTTGGGGAATTAAATTCGACTTTTCCATTTAGTAAATTCATTTTTTCCATTTTAATTTGGGCAAAACTTATAAATGGAATTAATACTGCAACTGATAAAATTGATTTTAATTTGTTTTTTCTCATTTTGTTTTATATTCGATTTTTGTTATTGTTACTGCCAACTTGTATATAGGCCCTACTAAGTAGCGCATATAAACCCAATTTTGGGTAGATTGTTGCTAGGCACTTGCATATTAATTTCAAATATAGTTATAACTAAATTACAAATCGTCAAATGGACTTTTTATTTGTATTTACACAATCTAATGGTACTCCCCAAAGTTTTATGTTTCTATGAATATTATTATAATTCTTATAAATAACGGGGTCAACCACGTCCTGAACTCCGTTTACCACGTTACCCAACGGGGTCAGTTGGGTTTTGAACGTGGTTGACCACGTTGTATAACCCCACGAATGGGGTTTCAGACGTGGTCGACCACGTTATGCAACGGGGTTGGTTGTCTAATTGACGTGGTTTACCACGTCCTATAACGTGGTCAGTTAGTTATTGAACTTGGTATACCACGTCCTACAACGTGGTTGACCACGTTTTAAAGCCATATTTATTATATTTAAAAATCCAAAAAATTAAAAGCAAGAAAATGACTACTCCAGTAGCCTCGATTACTTCACTATAGTTTTATTTTAATTGGAGTTCAGTGAATTTCATTTGAGGCGGTATCCTAGCAGCGAAGCGAAGAGATATAGCCGAAAGCGGGAATTGCAATTGCTGAAAGGCAGGAACAATTCGCTCCAAATTATATATCAGAAATAAATTCAATTCTATTTAGGTAGGTTTTAAACAAAAAAAGCGTCAGTTTCTTGAGGCTTTTTTTGTTTATTCGATATTATTTACTCAAATACATTTTCCGTCTGGAGTACAATTCATAAAACTGGTCGTCTTTTAAATCGTCAATAAACAATATGCTTTCCCCAGTGGATTTCATTTCTGGTCCCAATGCTTTGTTTACACCGTGGAATTTGCTAAATGAAAAAACGGGTTGCTTGATTGCATATCCTTTTAGTTGCGGGTTGAATTTGAAATCGGTTACTTTATTGTGCCCCAACATTACTTTTGTGGCATAATTTACATACGGTTCGCCATAAGCTTTTGCAATAAAAGGAACCGTTCTTGAGGCTCTGGGATTGGCTTCAATAATATAAACGACTTCGTCTTTGATGGCAAATTGGATATTAATTAAGCCAACAGTTCGCAATGCCAATGCAATTTTCTTAGTATGATCTTTTATTTGAGTCATAACCAATTCACCTAAATTAAATGGTGGTAAAGTAGCATTACTATCGCCTGAATGCACACCACAAGGTTCGATATGTTCCATTATTCCAATGATATACACATTTTCACCGTCGCAAATGGCATCGGCTTCAGCCTCAATTGCACCGTCAAGATAATGATCTAAAAGTAATTTATTTCCAGGAATCGATTTTAATAAATCAATTACGTGTTCTTCTAATTCTTGTTTATTGATAACGATTTTCATTCCTTGACCACCCAAAACATAGGAAGGTCTGACCAAAAGTGGGAAATCTAAAACATCTGCTAAAGCACTTGCTTGGTCTGCATTTTCAGCAATTCCGAATTGAGGAAATGGGATTTTCAACTCTGTTAATAGTTCCGAAAAACGACCTCTATCTTCGGCTAAATCTAAAGCATCAAAAGAAGTTCCAATAATTTTAATGCCGTGTTTAGATAATTTTTCTGCTAATTTTAATGCAGTTTGACCACCCAATTGAACAATTACGCCTTCTGGTTTTTCGTGACGAATAATATCGTAAATATGTTCCCAAAATACGGGTTCAAAATACAGTTTATCAGCAGTATCAAAATCAGTAGAAACGGTTTCAGGATTGCAATTAATCATAATAGTTTCATAGCCACATTCTGCCGCAGCCAATACGCCGTGAACGCAAGAATAGTCAAATTCAATTCCTTGCCCAATTCTATTTGGTCCTGAACCTAAAACTATCACTTTTTTCTTTTTAGAAACAACGCTTTCGTTGTCCACATATTTTTCTCCGTTTGCTTTTTCAATCTCCGCTTCAAAAGTCGAGTAGTAATAAGGCGTTTTCGCTTTAAATTCGGCAGCACAAGTATCTACTAATTTATAAACGCGTTTTACATTTTTTTCTTCACGTAATTTATAAACCTGACTTTCCAAACAGCCCATCATGTGTGCAATTTGTCGGTCGGCAAAGCCTTTTTGTTTGGCTTCCAAAAGTAATTCTTTAGGTAAAGTATCCACTTTAAATCTAGAAACTTCGCGTTCTAAAGTATATAATTCTTCATATTGTTTTAGAAACCACATATCAATTTTAGTGATTTCGTGAATTCTACTCAATGGAATTCCCATCGCAATAGCGTCATAAATCACAAAAACCCGATCCCAACTCGCAAAAGTCAGTTTTTCGATAATTTGATCGTAGTTTTTATATCCTTTTCCGTCGGCACCAAGCCCATTTCGTTTGATTTCTAATGATTGTGTTGCTTTGTGTAAGGCTTCCTGGAAAGAACGACCAATTCCCATTACTTCACCCACAGATTTCATTTGCAATCCTAAAGTTCTATCAGCACCTTCAAATTTATCGAAGTTCCAACGGGGTATTTTTACAATTACATAATCTAAAGTTGGTTCAAATAAAGCCGAAGTTGATTTTGTAATTTGGTTTTGTAATTCATCTAAATGATACCCTAAAGCCAGTTTTGAAGCAATTTTCGCAATTGGATAACCTGTTGCTTTTGATGCTAATGCAGAAGAACGAGACACACGAGGATTGATTTCGATGGCTACAATATCTTCTTTTTCATCAGGTGAAACGGCAAATTGCACGTTACAACCACCCGCAAAATTCCCGATACTTCGCATCATCAAAATGGACATATCTCTCATTTTTTGAAACGTGGTATCCGATAAAGTCATTGCAGGTGCAACCGTAATACTATCGCCAGTATGAATTCCCATTGGATCCATATTTTCGATAGAACAGATGATTACAACATTGTCATTTTTATCGCGTAAAAGTTCTAATTCGTATTCTTTCCAGCCAATTAAAGCCTTGTCAATCAGGACTTCGTGAATTGGAGAAGCTTCTAAACCTCGAGTTAATAATTCGTCAAAATCCTCTTTAGTATGAACAAAAGCAGCGCCAGTTCCACCTAAAGTAAATGACGGACGGATTACTAATGGAAATCCGAATTCCTGGGCAATTTCTTTCCCTTTTAAGAACGAAGTTGCTGTTTTTGCAGGAGCTGTTGGGATATTAATTCTATGTAAAAGTTGTTTGAATTGCTCTCTATCTTCGGTAATATTGATTGCATTGATGTCAACACCAATTAATCGAACACCAAAATCTGCCCAAATTCCTTTTTCATCTGCTTCTAAGCATAAATTCAAAGCGGTTTGTCCGCCCATTGTTGGTAAAACAGCATCAATTTGAGGATGTGCTTTTAGAATTTCAATAATGGATTTTGTAGTTAAAGGTTTCAAATAAATATGATCCGCCATAGAAGGATCGGTCATAATTGTGGCAGGATTTGAATTTATCAAAATCACTTCGATGCCTTCTTCACGAATGGAACGCGCTGCTTGAGAACCTGCATAATCAAATTCGCAGGCTTGCCCGATAACAATTGGTCCTGAACCTATTATTAAAACCGATTTTATTGAATTGTCTTTTGGCATTGTGTAGTTAGTTTGTTGTGTTGTTGTTATATTTAAGGTTTTGTTGTAATTGAAACCTTTAACGAGTTTTTTACTTATTAGATATAAAAAAAGGCGATACTAATAACAGTAACGCCTTTATATATGTTTAAACAAACATTATTTTTTGTGTCTTGGTTCGCAAGAAACTGTCAATTTATGTCTTCCTTTAGCTCTTCTACGAGCAAGGACTTTTCTTCCATTTGCAGAAGCCATTCTGTCCATAAATCCGTGCTTATTTCTTCTCTTTCTTTTCGATGGTTGAAACGTTCTTTTGCTCATTGTTTGTTATCTTTAAAATCTTGTATTAAAATATCATTGGGAGTTTTAAATACTATATGCTTTAAAACCGAGTGCAAATATACAAAGACTTTTTTTCTTTGCAAGTAGTTTTGTAAAAATATTTTAAATTCCTTTTACTATCTTTGCAAAATCATTTAATCAAATAGTATGTTTCACAAAAATATCAAACTAATTTTCGCTGCACTTATTATCTGTTCAGGAATTTGGAGGTTTACTGAAAGCGAAATTGGAAATGGAATTTTCCTTATTTTTTTATCTATTATTCCAATTTTCTTATATTATAAAAACGAATTTATTTTATTGGCTTTTTTAAAGTTAAGAAAACAAGACTTTCCAGGTGCGCAAAAATGGTTGGCACACATCAAAAACCCTGAATCTGCTTTAGTTCGCAAGCAACAAGGCTATTTTAATTATCTTCACGGAATTATGCTTTCTCAAACTAATTTGATTCAAGCGGAGAAATATTTCAAGAAAGCAATTGAATTAGGATTGTCAATGGATATGGATTTAGCAGTTGCAAAATTGAATTTAGCGGGAGTTGCAATGACAAGAAGAAGAAAATTAGAAGCGACTACGTTACTAAATGAAGCTAAAAAATTAGACAAGCAAAACATGCTTAAAGATCAAATCGTAATGATGAAAGAGCAGTTGAAAAAGATGTAGTTTTATTTATTTTATAAAAAGTGAAGGCTGTATTTAAATACAGCCTTCACTTTTTAATTCAATAATACCAATATCAATAAAGGAAAAATTAATCCTGCAATTGCTAATTTCCAACCTCTTTTTTTGAAAGAAAATTTACCAGAAGGAATCATTATCATTCCTGTTATTGCAATTACAATTAAAGAAATTCCGAATAAATCGCCATAATAAATCCACCAATTTGAGTTGGTTTTATGCAGTCTCATCGTTTGGCTAATAATAGGGGTTTTAATAAAGGATACTATTTCTCCTTTTCCAGTTTTCATATCAATTTCGACATCGTGTTTTTCAAAAGAAATTTTCAAGTTTCCTTTTTTGATGTTTTGTCTGCGTATTTTGTCATCAATACTTAATAATTTTCCTAAATTTTCCGCAAATTGGTCAGTAATTTCAATTTCTGCTGGAAGTTTAACTTTTATCGCTTTTGTTTCCACAGTGTATTTTTCAGGATGCCAACTATCACGATGGTTCATCAAAATTCCAGAAAATGCAAAAGAAATGATTAATCCAATATAAAAATAGCCTAAATCGCGGTGTAAATTTCGTGCTTTGATGCTTTTCATTTTAAAAAGTATAAGATAATGTAGTTGTTAGCATTCGTGGTGCTATAGGAGTAACCGTATTATCATCGTAGACATAATAACTTAAAACATTGCTTAGGTTTGTTAGTTTTGTTCTGATACCAAAGTTTTTTATAGAATAACCCAAAGAGACATCAAACTGTAAATATCCGTCTACAGGTATTGGTTTTCTTGCTAATTCAGCTGGAGTAGAAGCATTGTTTGGTCGTAATCTTCCGCCTAATGTTTTTCCATAATAAGAAGAAATTATTCCTAATTCAAATCCGCGCAATTTGTTATCTTGTCCGAAAGTGTAAAACAAACTGGTGTTAGCTGTATTTTTTGGTGTAAATCGTAACGCTGTTCCTTTATCGTAAATATTACTTATTGTGTATTTTGTTTCGTTAAAACTATAACCTGCAATCATTCTAAATCCTTTATAATCTCCAGTAATATCCAATTCTAATCCTATACTTTGATACGCACCAGCCAATTCTTTAATAGAAGTATTGTTATTACCATTGGAAAAATCGGTTTGTGCTAAATTGGTATAATCTATTACATATCCAGTCAAATTTATAGATAAGTGATTTTTTAGAAGGTCATTTTTGAATCCTATTTCATATTGATTAATTTTTGATGTAGGTAACGCTTTAAAATCTTTGTCCGTTCCTGTATTTAGTACGAAAGAGTCGGAATAGCTAGCAAAAATAGAATTGTTTTTTGCGGGCTGGTAAATCCAACCCAATCTTGTAGAATACACATTGTCGTTGGTTTTCGATTCAATATTAATATTGGATGCAACCGTTAATGTATTGGTAGTATTGTCTAAATAACTATAACGCAAACCTGCCAAAACTTTAAATTTTTCACTAATCTCTACTAAGTCTTGGGCGTAAATTCCAAATCTTTTTACTGTAGCCAAAGCATTAGTGTTAATTTCCATTTCTGGAATTATAGCTGATTGGTAGTTTGTATTTTTGCTGATGATAACTCTAGGATTGTAAATATTTATCTTGTCAAAATAAATTATATTTTTAAATAATCTAGTGTCTGTCGTACTTTTGTCTGCATCAGATCCAACAAGCAACGTATGTTTTATTTTGCCAATAGCAAAAGTCCCTGTTAAATCAATTTCTGCTAAACTGTAATCTTGTTTGGCATCATTTTTTTGTACGCCTCGTGTCCAATCTCCATTAGTTTGTACCAAATTAGTGCTATTAGGACGCAAGCTTGACTGTAAAAATGTTGTGTATCCTTGATAAGAATACAATGCTTTTAACTGCCAATTTTCTTTCAACTGATGTGTTAATGTGGAAGTGAAACTTTCTTGTTTTGAATTGAATTCTCCCCAATCAAAACCTAAGAAAGAGTTTCTTGGTAAATCAATAACTTTATAATCAATAGTAGTAAGACCAAAATCTGGAGTTCTTTCGTCTTTTAAATAATCACCTTCAATTAATAAAGTTGTTTTTTTATTTAAATTTATTAAAAAGGAAGGATTGAAGTAAATTCTGTTGCTACCCACATAATTTCTAAAACTATTTCCTTTTTCATAGCTAGTAATAATTCTGTAAGCGAGCATTTTACTATCGTTTACACTACCATAAACATCTATGGTAGGTTTGAAAAAATTATATTCAGAAACCCTTAAATTTATTTCTCCGCCTTGGTAAAACCTAGGTTTTTTGGTTATCAAGTTTAAAATTCCGCCGGGAGCAACATTTCCGTATAAAAGTGCAGAACTTCCTTTCACAATTTCTATAGATTCAACGGAACTGGTTTCTGGAATTAAAGAACCGTTGAAACGAACTCCGTTTTTAAATGTATTTCCACCACTAAATGAAAATCCGCGTGAACCAATTTCTTCTTGATTATTACCCGATGCGTTACTTGCCCCAGAAACATATACTCCGTTTGTATTTTTTACAGCATCGGATAATCTTAAAATTTGTTGTTGCTTGATTGTTTCACTTTCTATAATGGATATTGCTTGTGGCAAATCCAAAGTTTTGATCGATATTTTTCGAGCAGTTATTGGTTTTTTCTGTTGATTTGTTATCACAATAACTTCTTGAAGAATTTGTGTTTTTCTTGGTTTTAAAGTATCATTTTCTATAATGATATCTTCTGATGGATTAACTTGTGAATCGAAATTTTTGGCTTCCTGACCAAAATTAGCAGCACTAACAAACGATGTAAGTGTCAAAATGAAAATATATTTATACATTTATTTAGATTAATTAAAAATAATTGTGCAAATATATATACGAATAATGAATAAAAAAAGTTTATTTATAATTATTATAAATAATATTTTTAAGGTTCTGAATATTAAGCAAATAAAACGGAGTACTATTAAAATACTTACATTGTAGTTTGAAACCGAAACCCATAGTCCAGACCAACTTGCCGCCAGGCAGTTGGAAGCGGCATCCCACGCTTTTTAGCCTAGATTCAGTGGATAGCGGGATAAAGCTTAAAAAAAATCGAAAATGAGTTTGCTTTATAGTATCAACTATTTTTTGTAAATTTGCACACTTAATTATTGAAAAAATAACATGTTAGACAGACTTCAAATAGTAAAACAGCGTTTCGATGAGATTTCGGATTTGATTATTCAGCCCGATGTGATTAGCGATCAAAAGCGTTATGTGCAATTGAATCAGGAATATAAAGGATTGAAAACGCTTGCCGATAAACGGGACGAGTATGTCGTTTTGATGGGAAATATTGAGGAAGCTAACGAGATTATTGCCGATGGTAGTGATGCAGATATGACCGAAATGGCTAAGATGCAATTGGAAGAAGCGAAGGAACGTTTACCTTTATTAGAGGACGAGATTAAGTTTTTGTTGATTCCGAAAGACGAGGAAGATGCGAAAAATGTTATGGTGGAGATTCGTGCTGGAACTGGTGGAGACGAAGCGAGTATTTTTGCAGGTGATTTGTTTAGAATGTACACTAAATATTGTGAAAATAGAGGTTGGAGAACTTCAGTAGTGGATATGAATGAAGGAACTTCTGGGGGTTTCAAAGAAGTAATTTTTGAAGTTACAGGCGAAGATGTTTATGGAACTTTGAAGTTTGAAGCGGGTGTTCACCGAGTGCAACGCGTTCCACAAACGGAAACGCAAGGTCGAGTTCACACTTCGGCTGCGACGGTTATGGTGCTTCCAGAAGCCGAAGAATTTGATGTTCAAATTGATATGAACGATGTTCGTGTTGATTTTTTCTGTTCGTCAGGACCTGGAGGACAATCGGTAAACACTACGAAATCTGCTGTTCGATTGACGCACATTCCAACAGGATTAGTGGCGCAATGTCAGGATCAAAAATCGCAACACAAGAATAAAGATAAGGCGATGGGCGTTTTACGTTCTCGTTTATACGAACAAGAATTGGCAAAAAAACAAGCGGAAGACGCTACAAAACGTACTTCTCAAGTGAGTTCTGGAGACCGTTCGGCAAAAATTAGAACCTATAATTATTCGCAAGGTCGTGTAACGGATCACCGAGTTGGATTGACTTTATACGATTTAGGAAATATTATGAATGGCGATATTCAGAAAATTGTAGATGAATTGCAATTGGTGAATAACATGGAGAAATTGAAGGAAGCGAGTGAGGTATTTTAAGGCGATGAAGAGATAATTTACTTGGTCAAAGACAAGCATAGCCCTCAGTTTCAACTGTGGGAAAATTCACGAAACGGTCAAATATAAAAAAAATCCCACGGTTTAAACCGTGCGCAATATTTGAAACGTGTAAACACAAAAAAACCCTGTTGAAACCGTGGGCAATGTATCAAACGGTCAAGTACAAGCATAGCCCACAGTTTCAACTGTGGGAAAATGTGAATCGAAAAATTAGAACATATAGAATTTAATAGAATTGCTTCGCCTGTTCGCTTTTGTTTGGGTCAAGAATTTTTAAAATTTTTAATTCTTTAATTCGTGGCAAAAAAATAGGATTTCCTTGCGAACTTTGCGAAAAACTTTGCGAACATTGAGTTAAACACACAACAATGATAACTAAAGAATTAATTCAACAAATCAAAATCAAAAAATCCTTTCTTTGCATTGGTTTGGATGTTGATTTGTCTAAAATCCCACCTCATTTATTAGCATTAGAAGACCCGATTTTCGAGTTCAATAAGTCTATAATTGATGCGACACATGATGTGGCAGTTTCCTATAAACTCAATACTGCTTTTTATGAAGCGTATGGAATTAAAGGTTGGATTTCATTACAAAAAACAATCAACTACATCAATGAAAATCATCCTGAAATCTTCACAATAGCGGATGCAAAACGAGGAGATATAGGGAATACGTCATCGATGTACGCCAAAGCGTTCTTTGAAGATTTGAATTTTGATAGCGTAACTGTTGCACCGTATATGGGAAAAGATTCGGTTGAACCCTTTTTGGCTTTCGAAAACAAGCACACAATTATGCTGGCTTTGACTTCTAATGAAGGTGCTTTTGATTTTCAAACCTTGAAAATAGATGGTGTAGAATTGTACAAACAGGTTTTAGAAATTTCAAAAACTTGGAAAAATTCTGAAAACCTTATGTACGTTGTTGGGGCTACAAAAGCGGAGTATTTCACTGAAATCCGAAAAATTGTACCTAATAGTTTCTTGCTTGTTCCTGGTGTTGGCGCCCAAGGTGGAAGTCTTTCGGAAGTTTGCAAATACGGAATGAATGCCTATGTTGGATTGCTAATCAATTCTTCAAGAGCTATAATTTACGCTTCTAATGGAACTGATTTTGCTGAAAAGGCTAGGGAAGAAGCTCAGAAAATGCAGTTGGAAATGGCAGAAATCTTAAAAACTACTATTTTTTAATAAATTTATAAGTTTGAATACCCGAATTTGTATTTATTTTCAAAAGGTAGATTCCGTTTTGATAGTGAGATATATCTAAAATAGTTTCCTCTGTATTTAAGACGTAAGAATTTAATTCTTGACCCAAAATGGAATAAATTGTTATTTGATTTCCAATTTGATTTTCCGAAATTTTAAGGTTTAGTTTGTCCTTAGCAGGATTGGGAAATAAAAGTAAATCTTTCTCTTTAGTTACATAGCTATTTCCTAAACTTGTTTGTTGGTAAACCCTAACATAGTCTACTTCCATTGCTGATTGAACAAAACTGGCAGTTACACTCGGCTCTATAGCTACATTTAATAAAATATATTGTTCAGCATCAAATGGCCAAGTATATTGGTTTTTTACAGCTGGATTGTAGGTTAAATGATTAATCCCATCAACACTAAATGTTAATTTTTGAGAATCCCATTCTAAAGCATAAATATGAAAATCAGTTGAAACTCCTGGTTTATTTTGTGAGTTTGAAACATATTCACCCACTGATAAATTCCCATTAATAGGATGATGAACTGCGCTAGATACTACATTTTGATTGGTTCCCCAATGCTCCATAATATCAATTTCCCCGCATGCAGGCCAACTTGCAGTTCCAAAAGCGCTGGTCCAATAACCTCCTGGCTCAATAATATTTTTTCCAAGCATCCAAATTGCAGGCCATGTTCCAGCACCAGTTGGAAGTTTAGCACGCACTTCTACACGCCCATATTTGAATGCAAATTTTGAATTCAATCGAGCCGAGGTGAATTGCTTGGTTTTTCCCTGATCGGTAAAGGCTTCCCTCTTGGCAACAATACTAAGAATCCCATTATTAATAGTTGAATTTACCTGACGATTGGTATAATGTTGCAATTCACCGTTGTACCAGCTATTTCCATTTGGAAGTTGGGTTTGCGGAAACCATTTTGTAGCATTTACAGCACCATTGGTATCAAATTCATCACTCCAAACTAAATTGTTGTATAGTGTTGCGGCACCTGAATATAAAAAATCATCTAGGAAAGCAACAACCTGAGAAGTGTTATTTTCGCCATTTACTTGAAGTACAACTCTACTAAAATCAGATCGGATTATTGGATTAGCTGAATTCGAATCTAAATTTACATAAGTATCTGTTGCGAAATTAAAAGTTATCGTTTGCCATTGATTTAATACAATTGGCTTTATAATTTCACATTGCGTTGACCAAGGCGAAGCGAGCGAACCATTTTGAAGTTTTAGTGAGATTTGATTCGTTCTATTTCCTGTAATTCCACTTGAGGGAACATATATTTTTAAAGAAAAAACACTACTAGTTGCTAAATTATAATTGAATCCTGCATCAAAACGAACATTTGCATAAGGTCCACCAATATCAGAATATTTCAATACTTTTGAAGAGGTGTTTATTCCAATTTGATAAGGATTTGTAAAATTGGTATCCATTCCACAGTCATCTCCAAACCAACTGTTTATAGTACTATTGCCTTCAAAGTTGTCCTGAGAAATTTGAACTTGTGAATAAATCAGTGAGGACGAAAATAGGATTGTTGAAAAAATAAAATTCCGCATTTAGAATGATTGAGTTTAATTATTATAACTAAACAAATATAGTATACATTATTGCTAATATAGTTTAACATACCTATACAAAAACCATACACAATTGGATTTTATTGTTTAAAAAGCAATAAATTTACATTTTATAATAATTGAGTTTATGGCTATGAAATTGGTTGACCAAATCGGAATTGATCATATTTTTGAATCCTCGCCAACGCGAATAATTTCTTTAGTTCCCTCCCAAACGGAATTGCTATTTGATTTAGGTCAGGAAGAAAAAATTGTTGGTATTACTAAGTTTTGTGTGCATCCGTATCATTTTAAAACTACAAAAAAGAGTGTTGGCGGCACTAAAAACATCCATTTTGAAAAGATTAGATTATTGAAACCCGATTTAATCATTGCCAATAAAGAAGAAAACACGAAAGAAATTATTGAAGAATTGAGAAAAACTTGTCCTGTTTGGGTCACTGATATTATTACAATTGAAGACAATTTCAGAATGATTTCCGACTTCGGGCGATTACTTAATTGTCGAACCGAGTCACAAAAATGGAACGATAAATTGGCATTTGCCTTGAGCGATTTTCAAAATTTTGTAAAAGAAAAACCTTTTGTGAAAGTTGCCTACTTCATCTGGAAAAATCCCTTTATGGTTGCGGGCTCTAATACATTTATAGATGAATTATTGAAGCTCAATCACTTCCAAAATATATATGAAAACAAAGGGCGTTATCCTGAAATTGAACTCAAAAAAATACGAATAGATGGCGATCCCGACATTGTATTTTTATCGTCTGAACCTTTCCCGTTCAGGGAAGAAGATGCTTTCGAAATTGGAAGAGCAACACACCACGCCACTACTATTTTTGTAGATGGTGAAATGTTTTCTTGGTACGGAAGCCGCTTGTTAAAAGCCTTTGAATATTTCAAAATTTTACACAATTCAATTTGAGTTTTTTTTTATATTGTAAATAATTAAACATAAATCAGTTACATTTACCAAAAAAAGAGTGATACATTATACCATTTACGAAAACAAAAAAAGTGCCCCCTGGGTAACCTTCGTGCATGGTGCAGGTGGAAGTTCCTCTATTTGGTTCAAGCAAATTCGTGATTTTCAGAAGCTGTACAATGTACTACTATTGGATTTGAGAGGTCATGGGAATTCGAACCAACAAATTAAAATTGCTTTCAAACAGAAATATACTTTTTCGGCTTTGGCCAATGACATTCTGGAAGTTTTAGACCATCTGAAAATTGAAAAATCCCATTTTGTCGGTATTTCATTAGGTACTATTTTAATTCGTCAATTGGCAGAAATGCATCCAAATCGAGTTCAAAGTATGATACTCGGCGGTGCTATTCTAAAAATGAATTTTCGTTCACAAATCCTAATGAAATTGGGGGATATTTTCAAATATTTATTGCCGTATTTGGTTTTGTATAAGTTTTTTGCTTTTGTAATTATGCCTAATAAAAACCACAAGCAATCCCGTTTATTTTTTATTAATGAAGCCAAAAAACTATATCAAAAGGAGTTTATAAAATGGTTCAAATTAACAGCAGAAATCAATCCAATTTTGAAATGGTTCCGCCAAGCAGAATTGAATATTCCAACTTTATACATCATGGGTAAAGAGGATTATATGTTTCTGCCTTCGGTTAGAAAAGTAGTAGATAAACACTTTAAATCGTCACAATTATTTGTAGTTGAACAATGCGGACACGTAGTAAATATTGAACAACCTACAATTTTTAATATTACGGTTATTTCCTTTATAAATAGCCAAAAATAAAAAAGCCATTCCCCGAAAGTAATGGCTTAATTCAAAAAAAACTAACTTTAAACTGTCTGCAAAAATCATCATAATTTAGCATTTGAATGTTAAGTTGATATTATTTCTGTGTTATTGTTTAGGGTATTATTCTTATTTTTTATCCTGCATCGCAAAAATACTTTTTAATAATGGCGAAGTTCTTGCTTTTAAATTCACCCTAATTTCTTTTTCCTCTACAGCAACCATTTTAAAAACGCCTTTCATCGTTTCCTTAGTAACATAATCCTTTAAATCAGGCGAAACTTTCCTAATTAATGGAATCGAATTGTATTTATTTATCAGCTGTTCCCAAATTTTATCTGCGTTCACTTTGTCCAATGAAGTCGAAATTACAGGGCTAAATTTATCATATAATGCAGTCGAAGTTGCTGTTTCTAAATAGGTTGTCGCCGAATTTTCATTCCCCATTAAAATCGTTTTGGCATCTGTGAATGTCATATTTTTTACTGCATCCACAAATATTGGTGTGGCTTCTTTTACTGCATTTTCAGCAGCTCTGTTCAGCAATTTCAAGCCTTCATCTGCCAAATTTGACATTCCTAAACTTCGTAAGGTTCTATCTACTTTTTGTAATTCTGAGGGTAGTAAAATTTTCACCAAATCATTTTTATAAAAGCCATCTTCCGCAGTTAATTTTGAAACTTGTTTCGTAATTCCATTGTTCAACGCTTCTTTTAATCCCGCACTAATATCCGGAATTATTGCCAAATTTGTGATTTTAGGAACTTTAATCTTTGCAAATTTTTTCAATTGATCGAGTTGTGCAGTAGCAATTAATGGCACAAATAAAAGGAGCATAATAATTCTTTTCATAACTTTTAATTTCTACAAAGATATACAAAATCTATTCCATTTTTTTTTGGAGCTGTTACCTGCTATCCGCTATATCCACACAAAAAAGCGTGGGATACCGCTGCTATCAGGGCTATGACCTCAGTATTAATTTTGATATTTTTGCAGAAAGTAATTTTTATGTAAAAATTCACATTATCATAAAGTATGTTTTTTACTATTATTGATAAATTATTTTTAAAAAACTCGTAAATTGCAGCTTTAAAATTATCACATTCATAAATGGAAGTTCAAAAACCCTACATACCCGTTCATAAAGTCCGAATTGTAACCGCTGCCGCTCTTTTTGACGGACACGATGCGGCTATAAATATTATGCGAAGAATTATCCAATCTACAGGAGTTGAAGTAATTCATCTTGGACACGATAGAAGCGTTGAAGAGGTTGTAAACACCGCTATTCAAGAAGATGCCAATGCAATTGCACTAACATCCTATCAAGGCGGACACAATGAATATTTTAAATATATGTATGATTTGCTCAAAGAAAAAGGAGCAGAACATATCAAAATTTTTGGTGGTGGCGGAGGTGTAATTTTGCCTTCTGAAATTGCAGAATTACAAGCCTACGGAATCACACGCATTTATGCACCAGACGATGGGCGCGCTATGGGATTACAAGGAATGATTAATGATTTAGTGCAAAAATCAGATTATGCAAATCCCCCTTTGAACCTTACAAAAGGCAAAACTATCGAGAAATCGATTGCCGATAAAGACGTAACAACTCTTGCAAGATTAATTTCGTTTGCAGAAAATACTCCAGATGAATTTCATAAAGTATTTCCGAAATCTTCTCAAGCTCACCCTTCGGGGGCGGGGAGGGCTCCCGTTCTCGGAATTACAGGAACTGGCGGTTCTGGAAAGTCCTCTTTAGTTGACGAATTGGTTCGCCGATTCTTAATCGATTTCCCTGAAAAAACCATCGGATTGATATCTGTAGACCCATCAAAAAGAAAAACTGGTGGTGCATTATTAGGCGACAGAATCCGTATGAATGCTATCAATAATCCTAGAGTTTATATGCGTTCATTGGCAACACGCCAATCTAATTTAGCTCTTTCAAAATACGTTGCCGATGCCATCCAAGTTTTAAAAGCTGCAAATTATGATATCATCATTTTGGAAACTTCTGGTATTGGGCAATCGGATACGGAAATCATGGATCATTCCGATGTTTCTTTATATGTGATGACACCAGAATTTGGAGCTGCAACCCAATTGGAAAAAATCGATATGCTTGATTTTGCCGATTTAGTAGCACTAAATAAATTTGATAAACGAGGTGGACTTGATGCGGTTCGCGATGTGAAAAAGCAGTACCAACGCAATCATAATCTTTGGGATGTAAATCCTGACAATATGCCTGTATTCGGAACTATTGCTTCTCAATTCAACGACCCAGGAATGAATACGCTTTACAAAGCGATAATAGATAAAATCGTTGAAAAAACGGAAAGTGATTTGAAATCAACATTCAAAATCACTCGTGAAATGAGCGAGAAAATATTCGTAATTCCACCTCATAGAACCCGTTATTTATCTGAAATTGCAGAAAATAATCGTAAATATGACGCCACTTCATTGTCACAACAAAAAGTAGCGCAAAAATTATATGGTATTTTCAAAACTGTTGAAAGCGTTTCTGGAAAGGAACCAATCTTGAATAAATCGGGCATTGAAATTTTAAACGCTGCCAATGAAAAATCAGAAGACAAGGTTTTTATTTCTCTTTTATTAAATCAATTTGAGAAATTAAAAATGGATTTAGATCCCTATAATTGGGAAATAATATTGACTTGGAATGATAAAGCTGCTAAATATAAAAATCCATTTTACACCTTTAAAGTAAGAGACAAGGAAATAAAAATTGCCACCCATTCTGAAAGTTTGTCGCACACGCAAATTCCAAAAATTGCAATGCCAAAATACGAAGCTTGGGGCGATATTTTGCGTTGGAACTTACAAGAAAATGTACCTGGAGAATTTCCATTTACCGCTGGTTTGTACCCTTTTAAAAGAGAAGACGAAGATCCATCTCGAATGTTTGCTGGCGAAGGTGGGCCAGAACGAACCAATAAAAGGTTTCATTATGTGAGCGCAGGATTACCAGCAAAAAGACTTTCTACAGCTTTTGATAGCGTGACTTTATATGGAAATGACCCACATATCCGACCAGATATTTACGGAAAAATCGGAAATGCTGGTGTTTCAATTTGCTGTTTGGACGACGCTAAAAAATTGTACTCGGGTTTCGATTTAGTACACGCATTAACATCTGTGAGTATGACTATAAACGGGCCTGCGCCAATGTTGCTCGGCTTTTTTATGAATGCTGCAATCGACCAACAATGTGAATTTTACATCAAAGAAAACGAATTAGAAAAAGAAGTTGAAGCTAAAATTGATGCAATTTACAAACAAAAAGGAACTGCAAGACCAAAATACCAAGGGGATTTACCTGAAGGAAATAATGGTTTAGGCTTACTACTTTTAGGAGTTACTGGCGATTTAGTTTTGCCAATATCTGTTTATAATGAAATAAAAATCAGAACCCTTTCGCAAGTTCGTGGAACCGTTCAAGCTGATATTTTAAAAGAAGATCAAGCACAAAATACTTGTATTTTTTCTACAGAATTTGCTCTTCGTTTGATGGGTGATGTGCAGGAATATTTTATAAAAAACAATGTAAGAAATTTTTATTCGGTTTCCATTTCGGGCTATCACATTGCAGAAGCAGGGGCAAACCCAATTTCTCAATTGGCATTTACACTTTCTAATGGCTTCACTTACGTGGAATATTATCTAAGTCGTGGAATGGATATTAACGATTTTGGACCAAATTTATCTTTCTTTTTCTCGAATGGAATTGATCCTGAATATGCGGTTATTGGTCGTGTAGCTCGTAAAATTTGGGCTAAAGCGATGAAAAATAAATACGGTGCCAATGAAAGAGCGCAAATGTTGAAATACCACATTCAAACATCTGGACGTTCTTTGCACGCTCAAGAAATTGATTTCAATGATATTCGTACTACCTTACAAGCTTTATATGCAATTTACGACAACTGTAACTCATTGCATACCAATGCTTATGACGAAGCAATTACAACGCCAACAGAAGAATCAGTGCGTCGCGCAATGGCAATTCAATTGATTATAAATAAAGAATTGGGGTTGACTAAAAACGAAAATCCTATTCAAGGTGCTTTTATAATTGAGGAATTAACTGATTTAGTGGAAGCTGCAGTTTTAGAAGAATTTGATAGAATTACGGAACGTGGTGGCGTACTTGGCGCAATGGAAACGATGTACCAACGCTCAAAAATCCAAGAAGAAAGTTTGTATTACGAAACCTTGAAACACACAGGTGAATTTCCAATAATTGGAGTAAATACATTCTTGAGTTCTAAGGGTTCACCAACCGTTATTCCAGCAGAAGTTATTCGTGCTACAGAAGAAGAAAAGCAATTCCAGATTGATATGTTGAACAATTTACACCAATCAAATCAGGATAAAGTAAACCAACATTTGAATGATTTACAAGAAGCAGCCATCAAAAACGAAAATTTGTTTGAGCATTTAATGGAAGCTACAAAAGTATGTTCTTTGGGTCAAATCACGAGTGCATTATTTGAAGTTGGCGGTCAGTACAGAAGGAATATGTAAGCAGAGAACCGCTTTTTGCAATGCAAAAAGCGAGTGAATCGCTTATCCCGCTTTTTAGCGGGATTTTT
>NZ_JBBALW010000018.1:0-23096 GCF_040402835.1 Flavobacterium sp. | reverse complement strand
TTTTGCAATGCAAAAAGCGAGTGAATCGCTTATCCCGCTTTTTAGCGGGATTTTTTTCTCTATATTTTTGCAACGCAAAAAGTGTGTGAATCGCTTATCCCGCTTTTTAGCGGGATTTTTTTATTTCACAAAGTTTCACAAAGTTTGTCGAAGATTCACAAAGCTTTCCATCACTTATTTTAAGATTTTTAGTGATGTTTTGTGTCTTTTTTTTGTGAATCTTCGTGAAACCCCTTTTGTCCTATTTTATCCAATTTTAAATACCCAATATGCAATTCATCTTCAAAATTCATATTTGTTTCTAAAATTTTTAAAGCGAATTTTTCTTTTAATTCGGGTGCAAGAATATCAGCCACGTTATAGATATCATCAATATCAATTCCAAATTTATCGTCAATGTGCGATGTTGCCCCTTTAAATCCATAATGTTTGTAGAAACTTGTGGCTTTTGCTTTTTTTGTGGCTTCCGCCAATGAAGTACCAGTTGCTAAAATTTTGTAATGGTATTCTTCAAATTCATTTTCCTTATAACCACCAAGATTAATGAAAAAAAGTTGAGAAGCATTTGCAACAGCACCAACTTTGGAAAAAATTTCAATGGTATGATTATCAACAACTGTAACTTCTCGCCAAGCATCAATATGGATTTTGCCTTTGGCTTCGGGCCAGAAAGCTTTCATTTGTGGAACTAATTCTGACAAAGAATTTCCAATTCCAAAAAAAATATCGTGTTGTTCGGTGTATCTCCCTTCAGGGCGACATCCCACCATTATCATGTATAATTTCATATGTACAAATGTACTTTATATTATTTTCATTAAAAAAATCATAATTATTTTTTTTGGATTGATTTTTGAAATATATTTGATTAAACTAAATAATTATATTATGAAACAATTAATTTTACTTTTAGCAATTTCAACAACTTTTTTATTTCAAGGTTGTACTACTAAAGAAGAAGTACACGCGGATTTGCTAGCAGAAGTTTTTCAAGTAACAACTTCATTCAACGCAGCAAACAACTATTCTAAACTAATCACTTTAAATCCGCCAATATACAATTCGGATATGGTTTTAGTTTATAGATTATTTGATGTTATCAATGGTCAAAATTTATGGAGACAATTGCCACAAGCAGTTTATTTAGTTCAAGGAGAGTTGGATTATAATTTTGATTTCACAAGAAATGACATTAATATATTCCTTGAATCCAACTTTGACTTAAATACACTGGGAGCTACTTGGTCTCAAAATCAAGTTTTTAGAGTGGTAATTATTCCAGGTTATTTATCGAATAAAAACAGCAAAACAATCGATTTCAATGATTATAATGCGGTTGTAAAAGCATTTAACATCAATGAAAATCAGATTAAAACTCTTAAATAAAGGATTGTATTATTAGAATTATTTTTTAAAATACGTATCCAACAAAATCATTGCGGCTGCAAAAGGTGAAATTTCATCATTTTGCACCGCTTTTTTGTTTTCTTCTAATAGTTTTTGAATTTCAGGATGATTGAAAAAATTAGTTTTCAATTGCTCATTTATCGTTTCCAACATCCAATATTGATTTTGTTCTTTGCGTTTTTCAAAGAAGTAATTGTTGGTTTTTGTGAGTTCTAAAAACTTCAAAATTGTTTCCCAAACTTCAGAAATCCCATCGTGAGTTATGGCGCTACACGTTGATGCCGTTGGAATCCAACCCGATTTTTTCGCTGGAAATAAATGCAAAGCTCGACCAAATTCTACTTTCGCCAAATTTGATTTCCGAACATTATCGCCATCTGCTTTATTGATGACAATTGCATCTGCCATTTCCATAATTCCCCGTTTTATTCCTTGTAATTCATCGCCCGCACCCGAAATTTTTAGTAGTAAAAAGAAATCTACCATACTGTGAACCGCAGTTTCGCTTTGTCCAACGCCCACCGTCTCAATAATGATTGTATCAAATCCGCAGGCTTCGCAAAGCGTAATCGATTCGCGTGTTTTTCGAGCCACTCCACCCAGCGTTTCCCCAGATGCCGAAGGTCGGATATACGCATTTTTGTCTTTTACCAATTCCTCCATTCGGGTTTTATCGCCCAAAATACTTCCGTGAGAAATCGTACTGCTAGGGTCCACCGCAAGAACGGCAACTTTCTTCCCTAAACTCGTTAAATATTTTCCAAAAGCTTCAATAAACGTACTTTTTCCAACACCAGGTACACCCGTAATTCCAATTCTAATCGACTTATTGGCGTGAGGCAAACAGGTATTTATCACTTCATTTGCCCGTTCTAAATGAGCGCTATTCGTACTTTCAACCAACGTAATCGCCCTGCTCAAAGCCGTAATATTTCCATTCAAAATACCTTCAACTAATTCTTTTGCAGAAGGTTGCAACTTTCTTAAAGTATGAATTTGTTCCGCCACTTTTTCACTAACAATTTCAGGAGGCGAAATTCCAGCTTTTTCTTGAAGTGCCGACATCTTGTTTTTTGATTCCAAAGAAATACATTTTTGTAAATTTACTAAATAATTATTTCTCCCTAATTAAATCCTTATTTTTTATTTGGAGCTAATCCTGCTGTCATTCCAAATCCTCGCTAAAAAGCTCGGGATTTTCCCTTCCATCAGGGCTAAAAAAATAGAGAACAATTACGTTCTCTTATTTCATTTTTTTTCCAAAATTATAATTTTAATTATTCTTCTTCGCTTTAATCATCATTTCAAGCATGTCCCACATTTCTTCAGGAACTGCTTCCAATAAATTAAATTGTCCCGCACCTTTCAGCCATTCACCACCGTCAATAACTACAACTTCTCCATTTATATATGCCGAAAAATCAGAAACTAAATAAGCTGCTAAATTCGCTAATTCTTGGTGGTCACCAACACGTTTCAACGGCACTTTTTTTGATAAATCAAATTTTTCTTTCAAATCTCCGGGTAACAATCTGTCCCAAGCTCCTTTTGTAGGAAATGGTCCAGGCGCAATGGCATTGGTTCGAATACCGTATTTTGCCCATTCTACAGCCAAACTTCTTGTCATTGCAAGAACTCCAGCTTTTGCAGTGGCACTTGGAACTACATACGCAGAACCCGTAAAGGCATAAGTTGTAACAATATTCAAGACCGTTGATGTTTCTTGTTTGCTGTCAATCCAATGTTTTCCAAAGGCAAGTGTGCAGTTTTTTGAACCTTTCAAAACAATATCAATTACTGTATCAAACGCATTTGCCGAAAGGCGCTCCGTAGGCGAAATAAAATTTCCAGCTGCATTATTCAATAATACATCAACTTTTCCATACGCTTTTAAAACTTCTTGCAACATTGCTTCCACTTGGTCGTAATGGCGTACGTCGCATTGAACTGGAAGACAAGTTCCTCCGGTTTCCGCTTCTAGTTCGGAGGCTGTAGATTTTAGTTTTTCTAAATCGCGGGAGGTTATGGCTACTTTGGCACCCAATTCCATAAAATATTTGGTCATTGCCTTTCCTAAACCGCTACCGCCACCAGTAACCACAATTACTTTGCCTAATAAGGCATCATCACGAAGCATTTTTGCTGAAAAATTCATAGTTTGTATTTTTAGAATTGTAAATATAACGAATATTACTATGCGTGCATAGTAATATTAAATTAAAATCTCTAGAATCTTTATAGCTGCTTCACTAATTTTAGTTCCAGGTCCAAAAACCGCAACAGCACCAGCATCGAATAAAAATTGGTAATCTTGCGCCGGGATTACTCCGCCAACAACTACCATAATATCTTGGCGACCGTATTTTTTTAGTTCTTCTATAACTTGCGGAACTAACGTTTTGTGCCCGGCAGCCAAGGAAGAAACGCCAAGAATATGTACATCATTCTCAATAGCTTGTTTCGCAGCTTCTGCAGGTGTTTGAAATAACGGACCTATATCCACATCAAAACCAACATCGGCATAGCCAGTTGCTACTACTTTTGCACCACGGTCGTGACCGTCTTGCCCCATTTTTGCAATCATAATTCTTGGACGACGACCTTCTTGCTTTGCAAATTTGTCAGCCATCTGTTTTGCTTTTTCAAAACTTTTGTCGTCTTTAATTTCTTTACTATACACGCCACTAAAGGATTTAATTTGAGCTTTATATCTACCAAAAACAGTTTCTAAGGCATCGCTAATTTCGCCCAAAGTGGCTCTGTAACGTGCTGCTTCAACCGCAATTTCCAGTAAGTTTCCTTCTCCAGTTTTTGCAGTTGCGATCAATTTATCTAATGTTTCTTTTACTTTTTTTGTATTTCGTGATGCTTTTATTTTATCTAATTGTTCCAATTGTAGCTTGCGAACCATTTGATTGTCAACATCTAAAATATGCAAAGGGTCTTCTTTTTCTAATCGGTATTTATTTATTCCAACAATTACATCTTGACTACTATCAATTCGTGCTTGCTTTCTTGCTGCAGCTTCCTCGATTCGTAGTTTTGGGATTCCAGCTTCAATTGCTTTGGTCATCCCACCTAATTCTTCAACTTCTTCAATTAGTTTCCAAGCATTTTGTGTAATTTCATTGGTCAAACTTTCTACATAATAACTTCCTGCCCAAGGATCAACTGTTTTGGTGATTTTAGTTTCTTCTTGTAAATAAATCTGTGTGTTTCTTGCAATTCTAGCAGAGAAATCTGTTGGTAATGCAATCGCTTCATCCAAGGCATTGGTATGCAAAGATTGTGTTCCTCCAAAAGCTGCGGCTGTTGCTTCAATGCAAGTTCGTGCCACGTTATTAAAAGGATCTTGCTCTGTTAAACTCCATCCCGATGTTTGACAATGGGTTCTTAAAGCTAATGACTTTTCATCATTTGGATTGAACTGTTTTACTAATTTAGCCCAAATCATTCTTCCCGCACGCATTTTGGCAATTTCCATAAAATGGTTCATTCCAATTGCCCAGAAAAAGGAAAGGCGAGGGGCAAATTCATCAATTTTCATTCCAGTAGAAAGCCCTGTTCTTATATATTCTAAACCGTCTGCCAAAGTGTAAGCCAATTCAATATCGGCGGTAGCTCCAGCTTCTTGCATGTGATATCCAGAAATTGAAATGGAATTGAATTTCGGCATTTTTTTGCTTGTAAATTCAAATATATCAGCAATAATTTTCATTGAAGGCGCAGGTGGATAAATATAGGTATTACGAACCATAAATTCCTTCAAAATGTCGTTTTGAATTGTGCCAGATAGTTGTTCCGGTTTCACACCTTGTTCTTCTGCCGCAACGATATAAAAAGCCATAATTGGTAAAACTGCTCCGTTCATTGTCATTGATACCGACATTTCATCTAAAGGAATTTTGTCGAATAATACTTTCATATCTTCAACAGAATCAATGGCAACACCCGCTTTTCCGACATCGCCAACAACGCGTTCGTGATCTGAATCGTAACCGCGATGCGTTGGTAAATCAAATGCAATGGAAAGTCCTTTTTGACCCGCAGCTAAATTTCTTCTATAGAACGCATTGCTTTCTTCGGCAGTTGAAAAACCCGCATATTGACGAATTGTCCAAGGTTTTCTGACAAACATTGTAGCATACGGACCACGCAAATTGGGTGCAAATCCAGCCGCAAAATCCAAATGTTCAAAATTTTCAATATCAGATTTTGAATAGGTTGGTTTAAGTTCAATTCGTTCAGCAGTAAGAAAATTTTCAGTTAAATGCGCTGAATTATTTTCAACTTTCGGTTCTTGATTTTCGACTAACGTAATATGTTGTAAGTTTTTTCTTTTCATTTTAAATACCACAAATGTAGCTTTATTGCAATTTTATTTAATCACGATCCAACCAAATTTCAGAATTTCTTGAAGTATGGAATACCGCCTTGATAACAATTTGAGAACCATAAACTGAAAAATGAACCAAATATGGGAAAGTTTCTATTAAAGCGACTCTTACATTTTTATATTTTATCTGATAGCTGAATGGATTTTTATTTATTATTTTTACTTCTTTTTTGATTGAAAGGATAAATGTTTCTCCCAGATTTTTTCTAATTGATTTGTATTTAAAAAAGACTTCTTTTATATCTTGTTTGCAAATGGAAGAATAATTGTATCATACTTCATCTTCAATTTCTTTCATTGCGTCATCAAAATTTTGACCTATAGAAGTTTCTCTTAAATAGGCTTCTGTTCGTTCTCTAACTTCTTCCATTTGCCAATTTGTAATAGAATAGGTTTCTTGGGTTTTTGGGAAAATAATTACTTCAACTTCGGACGCATTAAAATTTTCAGGAAGTGTAATACTGATTTTGTGATTTTTTACTTTAACGATTTGTCTGATTGCCTCCATATAAATTATTTTATGTTATAAATATACTATAATTTTCAATTCAATTTGAATAATAATTCTTGAAAATCTATTCTGTACCTAAACGTTCTTGTTCTATTTTTTCCGCTAATCTTTTTTCGATTATTGGCGTAATCAATGTTTTTCGTGGTTTTACTTTTACAAAAGGAAACAATTCTAAATCGTGTTTCATTTTGTCGTCTTTGTTAGGATATTTATTCGTTCCCAATAAAACTTCTTTTCCAGAATCGAATAATTCTTGCTCCTTATCGGCACTTTCTTGAATTTTTCTTTTTATAATTCCCTCGTTCAATTGTTTTAGGAATCCGCCATTTGCCTCAATATCTTTAAATAAAATCAATGCTTTTTCTGCCAATTGATTGGTAATGCTTTCAATATAATAAGTACCATCGGCAGGATTATTTACTTTATCAAAATAGCTTTCATTTTTTAAAACCAATAATTGATTTCTGGAAATTCGGTCTCCAAATTCATTGTCTTTGTGATATAAAGCGTCATAAGGAAGATTGGCAATTGCATCTGCACCACCAATAATAGCTGACATACATTCGGTTGTGGTGCGCAACATATTCACATTATAATCATATATTGTTTTGTTTCTTTTTGTTGGGGAAACCAATAAATGACATTCTAAATTGGGGTTGTATTCTTTGGCTATTAAATGGAATAAAATACGCAACGCCCGTAATTTTGCAATTTCAAAAAAGTAGTTCGTTCCCACCGAAATTTGAAAAACTATAGGTTGGTTAATAATTGAAATTCGGTTTAAATATTCGTTAGCGTGAGCAAGTGAATAGGCAATTTGTTGCACCATATTGGCACCAGCATTTTGATATAAAGTTCCGTCAATACTGATAATTGAACTTTTTGAAACTGTTTTTGAAAGTGAATTTAGAGTTTCAAAATTGTCTTTTTCTTTGGTTTTAAACCAATTTCCTTCTTTTGCTAATTGACCAATTGGGTCTAAATTACAATATATTTTTGCGTTTCTTTTTTGGGCAATTACTTCGATTTTGGATACGAAATCGATTGAAATAAAATCCAAATTGAAGTAAATCGTAACGCTTTCTAAAGGTAGTTTTTCTAATAGTTTTGCAACGTCAATGGTTTCGTCTTCTATAGAAAATCGGATGCTTTCGGCACCGCGGCTGATTGATTCTAATGTTCTTTCTATTGATTTTTCGAGGTCGAAAACAAAAATGTTTTGGCATATTTTGAATTCGGTTGCTTTCGTATTTACGGGTAAAATAGCTTGTAAATCGTCTTGATGGTAAAATGGTTTTACCTTTATATTTTCTGGGGAATTCCAAATAAGAGTGTCATTATAATCGGCGCCTTTGAGTTCAAATTGAATTTTTTGTTTCCATTGTTTGGATGAAACGGATTCAAATTCAGAGAATAATGCAGTGTCCATTTAGGGTTTTTTTTAAATTATTTTTTTATAGTATCGCCTTCAAATTCAACTATATAAATGTCTTCGCTGTCTTTTTTCATATAGTATTTTTCGCGTGCATATTTTTCTACTTGGTCTTGATTTTTCAGTAATTTGATATTTTCTTTATCTTTTCTGATTTCGTCTTGGTAGTATTTTTTATTGTCTTGTAATTCGTCAATTTGTTTGTTCAGCACCCGTTGATCCATAAAGGAATAGTTGTCTAAAAAAAGCATCCACCCGCTGAATAACAGTAAAATTATTAAGTATTTATTGCTAATTATTTTTTTTAGCCAAGATTTTTTTTCAATTGTTTTTTTTAACGGATTTTTCATAGTTATGACGGAATGTTTTTTAGCCCTGATGGAAGCGGTATCCCTCGCGTTTTAGCGAGGATTTAGCGGACAGCAGGAAATAGCTCCAAAAAATAATGGTATAAAATTAATGAAAATTTTATGAAATTCGTTGATTTATTACAGCTCTTACCACATCTATTGCAACGGTGTTGTATTTATCGTTTGGAATGATGATATCGGCGAAGGCTTTTGTGGGTTCGATGAACTGCTCGTGCATTGGTTTCAGTGTGTTTTGATACCTGTTTAGGACTTCGTTCATATCGCGTCCACGTTCGGCAATATCTCTTTTTAATCGTCGGATAAGGCGTTCATCGGAATCGGCGTGTACATATATTTTTACATCAAATAAGTCTCTTAATTCGGCATTGGCAAGAATTAAAATCCCTTCTACAATCATTACTTTTCGAGGATGTGTGAATACGGTATCGTCTGTCCTGTTGTGAGTTACGAATGAATATACAGGTTGATTGATGTTGTTTCCTTCTTTTAATTCTTTGAGATGTGCTACTAACAATTCAAAATCGATGGCTCTTGGATGATCGAAATTTATGAGGGAACGCTCATCGAAGCTCAAGTTGTGGGTTTCCTTATAATAGGAATCTTGCGAAATAATTCCGACTTCGGTTTCTGGTAATTCGTTCATAATTTGGTGAACAACCGTAGTTTTTCCACTTCCTGTTCCTCCAGCAATTCCAATAATTAGCATAGTTGTGAGATTTTATTCAAGCAAAAATAACAATTTATAATTTGGAAAGTAAATTTTGTTTAAATGTTTTGAAGTAGCCTCGGGAGGATATTTTTTCTAACTAAACCGTAATCTTACAAATACGTGTTTGATTCCTTTTTTGTCTGAATCTCTTTCGTCGATTTCAAGAATATCGGTTAGGGATTTTAGCATAGGCGTCAGCTTATTGAAACCATAATTTCTTGGGTCGAATTCCGGTTTTTTCTTTACGATGAGGTTTCCAACATCGCCAAGGAATGCCCAACCATCGTCGTCGCAAATTGCTTCGATAGTGGCTTCTATTAATTCAATGGTTTGTAAATCTATTTTTTGAACAACTTCTTTTTCGATCACTTCTTTTTCTACAATTTCTTTTCCAACTGCTTTTTTTGTGTCAGTCGAAGTTTGTTTTGGAGCTTTCTTTTGAACGGCTCCTTGTAAAACTTCGATATATATAAATCGATCACACGCAACGATGAAAGAATTTGGTGTTTTCTTTTCTCCAATTCCAATAACTTTCATGCCCGATTCCCGTAAGCGAATTGCCAAACGGGTAAAATCGGAATCGCTGGAAACAATGCAAAAACCATCTACTTTATCGGAATATAATAAATCCATTGCGTCGATAATCATTGCGGAATCTGAGGAGTTTTTCCCTACGGTATAACTGTATTGTTGAATAGGAGTGATGGCATGTTCCAACAAAACTGATTTCCAACCGTTGGCATTTGGTTTAGTCCAATCGGCGTAAATACGTTTGGTTGTTGGCGTTCCATATTTTGCGATTTCCTCCATCATTCCTTTTACATTACTGTAGGGAACGTTGTCGGCATCAATTAATACGGCAAGTTTTAATTCTTTTGTGATTTGTGACATAGTTTAAAATCTAAATATATATCAAAGGTACAAAGTTTCTTATTGAATTGCGTGCCCTAGGCCAGATAGAAAAGTAAATCCTGTGCTTTTTAGCGCAGATTGCAATGGATAGCTGGAAACCTGACTGCCGTCAGGCAGGTAGCTTCTAAAAAAAAGTAGGATTTAAGTGCTATATTAAGGTAGAAATATTTATTTTTGCAACACTTTAACATTAATAATTTTTTCAAAATACAGAATGGTAAAAGATTTATTCGAAAGAATTCAGAACAATAAAGGACCTTTAGGAAAATGGGCATCACAAGCGGAAGGTTATTTTGTGTTTCCAAAATTAGAAGGAGAATTAGGACCGAGAATGAAATTTCAAGGAAAAGATATTTTGAATTGGAGTTTGAATGATTATTTGGGACTTGCAAATCACCCAGAAGTGAGAAAAGCGGATGCTGATGCTGCTATTGAATACGGTGCTGCGTATCCTATGGGTGCAAGAATGATGAGCGGTCATACAAAATATCACGAACAATTAGAGGAAGAATTAGCGGCTTTTGTAATGAAAGAATCGGCCTATTTATTAAATTTTGGTTACCAAGGAATTATGTCAACTATTGATGCTTTGGTAACGAGAAATGATGTAATTGTGTACGATGTAGATGCGCATGCTTGCATTATAGACGGAGTTCGTTTGCACAGCGGAAAGCGTTTCACGTACCGTCATAATGACGTGGAATGTATGGAGAAAAACTTGCAACGTGCTACTAAATTAGCTAAAACAACTGGTGGAGGAATACTTTTTATTACAGAAGGTGTGTTCGGAATGCGAGGACAACAAGGGAAGTTAAAGGAGATTGTAGAAATGAAAAAAAAATACAATTTCCGTCTGTTAGTTGACGATGCGCACGGTTTTGGAACCCTCGGAAAAACAGGCGCTGGAGCTGGTGAGGAGCAAGGAGTTCAAGATGATATTGATATTTATTTTTCGACTTTTGCAAAATCGATGGCAAATATTGGAGCATTTGTAGCTGCTGACAAAGAAATAATAGATTATTTAAAATATAACTTGCGTTCGCAAATGTTTGCCAAAGCATTGCCGATGATTCAAACTATTGGTTCTTTGAAACGATTGGAATTGTTGCGTAACTCGTCTGAAATTAAAGATAAATTATGGGTAAATGTGAATGCTTTACAAAACGGATTGAAGGCAAAAGGATTTAATATTGGTGATACAAATACTTGTATTACACCAGTTTATCTTGAAGGAAGTGTTCCTGAAGCAATGATTATGGTGAATGATTTGAGAGAGAATTATGGTATTTTCTTGTCGATTGTGATTTATCCAGTTATTCCAAAAGGGATAATTTTGTTGCGAATGATACCAACAACTTCGCATACTTTAGCGGACGTAGATGAAACGTTAACCGCTTTTGATGCAATTCGTGAGAAATTAGAAAACGGAACTTATAAAGAAATTGCTGATAGAACTACTGTTGATTTGGATGCTTAGTTATAAATAGTTTAAAGTTTAAAAGTTTAAAGTTAAAATCCATTCGTTTTTGCGAGTGGATTTTTTTTGAACAAAGATTTCACTGATTTCTTAAAACAGTTTTGACTAATTTAATAGTAAATCTTCCTTTATTTAATCAGAGGAAACCCATTTAATTCTTTAAATCGGTGGCTATTTTATTCAAAAAAATTCCTCAATGCTTTGCGTCGGGGTAATTCATTTGAATAAAATGCATTATAATTTGTGCATATTCTCGGCTAAAGTTTCTATAAATTTAGTTATCGGTCCTTTTATCATCATCGCCATCATTGCGTTAAATTCTCCTTCAAAAAGCAACTGAACTTCCGACGAAGAATCTGAAAGACTATGAATAGTTGCGGTCAATGTAAAAGGTAATTTGTCACTTGCCGCTCCCAACACTATTTTAGAATTAGCTGTTTTTTCTTTCATTTTCAACTTTATTTCTGGCATTCCTTTCAATCCAAAAATAAAAGAATCAGCATCTGTAACTTCAAATTTAGCAATGCTTTCTGGCATTAATTTTTCAAAATTTGTAACATCACATAAAGCTTCAAATAAATAAGAAGCAGTTTTTTCAACGGTAACTTTTTGACTTTCTAAGTTCATAATTTAATTGATATGTTTTTCGTAAACGGTTGATGAATTTGGTCTGATAACGGTTAATAAGTTTCCATTTAATTGGAAACTCCAATTTACTTCAGTTGTTGTGTTAATTGTATAAATTTTCAATTGGTTGTTCGTTTTCTTATAGTCATAAAATTCTGAATTACTCCCAGATTGACACGGTTGAGAATAACTACCGTTAGAATCCGGTAAAGGAAAAGACCTCGAAAGTGTTCCAAAATCACTAATAAAAATTTGATCGTTTAATAACCTACAATCGGGTTGATTTGGATTGGAAATTATTTCCGGAATCCTGCTTTTAATTATCCACAAACCTTCATAATCACTCGAATTATTAGAATCTGAGCTACAATTAAGTAGAAAAAAAGAAATGAATAAAATAAAAATTTTTGACTTCATAAGGAATTATATTATTACTTAACGTCCCAAGTCGAAGGACTTTTTCTCCAATCTTGTAAAGCCAATTCTTCTTCTTCGGTGATGTATTTTTTAGAAACTGCCAATGGCAATAAATTTTCGTAATTGCTCAAAGTATATAAATCTATATTTGCATTTTTGAAATTTTCAGTTGCAATTTGAAATCCATAACTAAAAATTGCAGCCATTCCTTTCACATTTACGCCCGCTTCTCTTAATGCTTCTACTGCCAACAAGCTACTGTTACCGGTACTTATCAAGTCTTCAATAACTATTACATTTTGTCCTTTTTGCAAAAAACCTTCCACTTGATTTAAGCGTCCGTGTTTTTTTGGTTCGGGTCTAACATACACAAAAGGAAGTCCCAAACTTTCAGCAACTAGAATTCCAATTCCAATTGCTCCTGTGGCAACACCGGCAATTACATCTGGTTTTCCAAATTGTTTTTCAATGTTTTTAGAAAATTCATCTCGTATATAATTCCTAACCGCTGGAAATGATAGCGTTATTCTATTGTCACAATAAATAGGTGAATTCCAACCTGAAGCCCACGTAAAAGGATTTCGTGGATTCAATTTAATTGCATTTATTTGTAAAAGCAATTCGGCTGTTTTTTCGGCTGTGTCTTTATTAAAAATCATAGTACAAATGTATAAAGTTTTTGTCAACGATAAACCACTTTTCTTAACAAATGAAATCTTCAAAGAAACAGATTTCCAACTGTTCTTGCTTGAAAGTGTTGATTTCAAACAGCTTATCGTCAAAATATTCCAAAATAAAATTCAAAAAGCTTATTTATTTTATCCTGATGAAAAGGAAATAATGAAGGTTTTGAAGACCAAAATCCCCGTTAACAAAGCTGGCGGTGGTTTGGTTTACAATAAAAATGGCGATGTTTTATTCATTTTTAGAAATGGAAAGTGGGATTTGCCCAAAGGCGGAACCGAAAAAGGGGAGGACATCGAACAAACATCGATGCGAGAAGTTGAGGAAGAAACTGGCGTAAATGGTTTAAAAATCATTAAAAAACTTCAAAAAACGTATCATATTTTTAAACGAAATGGCGTTTACAAACTCAAAATTACACATTGGTTCGAAATGCAAACCGATTTTGAAGGCATTCCCGAAGGTCAAATCGACGAGGGAATTGACAAAGTAGAGTGGAAAAATCCTACACAAATTCAAGAAGCTTTGAAAAATTCTTACGAAAACATCAAATTATTATTTCAAGAAGTTAATTAGACAACTTAGAATGTTAGATTTTTAGACTTTTTAGATTTTTCAAAACAACGGATTTCCTGATTAAATCATTTTGCCTAACTCCGTCAGAGTTTAAAACTCTGACGGAGTTGTGAAACAAAAAATCCTATTTTGTCAATCTGAAATTAATATTTGATTTGTCAATCTGAATTTATTTCAGATTCTAAATTTAATGTTCTTTTAGATGCTGAAACAAGTTCAGCATGACAAGAGTTCTCAATTAGCTCGTGCATACAAAACGCTGTAGGTTTGTCAATCTGAATTTATTTTAAATTCCGTTGTGCGTTTATTAAAATATTAGTTCAATATTTTCTTTATTTTTTCTGGAAATTTTAACCAATAATAGCCAATTATCGATGAAATCCCTATTATTGTTAAAAAATAGTGAACCAAAAAGTGTTCTGAATGTAAACTTTTGAAATTGCTTTCTATTTTATTGTCAATATCTATTTCATAAATAGTTGGTTCAAATTCCTCTATTTCATTTTTCTTAATCCAAATAGAAATTTTACTTGATCTATCGATAATTAATTTTAATCTGTCAAATTCATTATTTGTTTCGTCATATCCAATATTTTCTTCCAAATGATATTGTTGCTGTCTTCCATTCAAAAAAAATATAAGTTCTGTTAAATTACTTTTATAACCTCTTCTGTCTTCGACTATCGATGTTTTATTTATTACGTTTTTTAAAGTTCCTTTAATTTCTATCAAATCAGATTTGAAATAGAAAAGATTTGATAATCCGTAAATTCCAAAACACAATGTTACAATTCCAAAAATCAAAAGTCTATATTGTATTATTTTTACCAATTTCTATTGTCGTTTTAATTAAATTCAATTCGTTTTTTTTCATACTTTTTTATATTTTTCGGATGAACATTTCACATCATGTAGATTTACAAAGTCAGACTTATCAACCCAAAATTGGGTCGCTTTGTCTGACAAACGTTAGACTTTATTTATTCTCAAATATAGTTTTAATTTTTCAATATCAGTTTTATTTCAATCCAGATAATAAAAATCATCAAAACAATTTTTCCTTTAGCCCCGATTGCAATGAAAATCCTGCGCTTTTTAACGCAGATTGTAATGGAAAGCGGGAATTGCTACTCCAAATACAAGAGGACAATTCGCTCCAAAGGATAAGTTTATGGTTATTGATAATTCAAAATTCAAAATTCAAAATTTATTTCAAAATTGGGTTTACCTTTGCAAAATGAAAAATAAGCATTATTCCAACAATATTCTTCTCAATTTAGGCATTGAAAACCTAAACGAAATGCAAATTGCTGCGCAAGAAACGATTTTGAGCGATAACAATATTCTTTTATTATCGCCAACAGGTTCGGGGAAAACATTGGCTTTCTTGTTGCCAATATTTGAAATGTTGCAACCTGAAATTCTTTCGGTGCAATGTTTAATTTTAGTTCCTTCACGTGAATTAGCATTGCAAATTGAGCAAGTTTGGAAAAAAATGGGAACCGATTATAAAGTAAATGTTTGCTATGGTGGACATTCTATTGATACTGAAATTAAAAATTTAAGCAACCCGCCAGCAGTTTTAATTGGAACTCCAGGACGAATTGCCGATCATATTGACAGAGGAACTTTCCGTTTGGACAAAATTCAAACGTTGGTTTTAGATGAATTTGACAAATCATTGCAATTGGGTTTCCACGAGCAAATGTCATTTATTATTGGGAAATTATCAAAACTAAACAAGCGGGTTTTGGTTTCGGCAACTTCGGATATTGAAATTCCAAAATATACAAGAGTAATTAATCCTACCATTTTGGATTATATTCCTGCGGAAGAAGAACGCACGAATTTGTCTATGAAATTAGTGGTTTCTAAAGAAAAAGACAAAATAGGAAGTTTGTTCAACTTGATTTGTACTTTAAAATCGCAATCGGCATTGATTTTTTGCAACCACCGTGATGCTGCCGAACGCATCAGCGATACGTTGAACGAAAAAGGGATTTATTCTACTTATTATCACGGCGGAATGGATCAGGACGAACGCGAACGGGCGTTAATTCAGTTCAGAAATGGAAGTGTGAGCTATTTGGTAACAACCGATTTAGCCGCTCGTGGATTGGATATTCCAGAAATGAAACATGTTATTCATTATCATTTGCCTTCAAAAGAGGATGAATTTACGCACAGAAACGGAAGAACCGCGCGTATGTTGGCTTCCGGAACGGCTTATATTATTGCTCACGAAAGCGAGAAAAAGATGGATTACATCGATTATGGAATGGAAGCATTGAAAATTGAAAATGCTACAGCTTTGCCAAAACCACCTGAATTTCAAACCATTTACATCAGTGGTGGAAAGAAAAACAAGTTGAATAAAATTGATATTGTAGGTTTCTTTTCTCAAAAAGGAAAACTCGAAAAAGGCGATTTAGGATTAATCGAAGTGAAAGATTTTATTTCGTTTGCAGCGGTAAAATTCAATAAAGTTAAAGATTTATTGCAGAATATTCGAGAAGAAAAAATGAAAGGCAAGAAATTCAAAATTGAAGTGGCTAGAAAAGTGGTTAAGAAAGTGGAGGAGTAGTTCGTGTTCAGGTTTTAGTGTTCAGTAAAAAATCGTTAATAGAATAATTGAATTGCTGTTCACGATTTTTTGTTGTTTATATGTGCTGATAAGCAAAAGCTTTGTAATTATTGCATACTACTGTTAGCAAATGCTATTTAATTCGTTTCATTATTTCTTCCTTTATTGGAAGGCAATCTGTTTCTTCTGCGTTTTTTTGAACATACTTTATAACGACTTTACTAGAATCTAATGATAATCTAATCGCAATTGTATATTCGGCTTCATTCATAACATATTCATTAACTCCATATGCTGTTCCGCTTTCATCTTCATCAACTTCTGAAGCAATATCGGAATATTTATTCTCCGCAATTCCCCAATATTCTGTATCACAAGGAAGTGTTTTTGTAATAAGATGAAATTTCAAGTTTTTTTTATCAACGATATTAATTCCAAGTATTTGATTTGATTCTCCATTAGAGTATTTATAAATAAATGCATAATCATTTTGAGAAAATACAGGATTAATATTTTTCACTACAATTTTTAGAGATTTAGAAGGTGCAATCTTTTTTTCAGTTTTTTCCTTTTTACAACTAAAAAGCCCAACTAGGATTAACGAAATTATGAAGATATTTTTTCTCATATAATATTTGCCAACTTATTTATGATATCATTTTCAAGGTCAAAAATTGAGTATATCTATTTTTTTAGCTGAATATACTCAACTCTGGTTGCGTATTATTTTTTTATAAATCTAATTTACAATATCGCGAATTTTCAATTCGTTCTCTTTAAATCTAAAAATCTAAGAAGTCCAAAAATCTAATTAGATTTTCTTCACATATTGCGTGATAATTACAATCGTTTGTCCGTCAACTCTACCTTCAATGTATTCGGCATTTTCGTGGTCCAAACGAATGTTTCTAACAGAAGTTCCTTGTTTGGCAACCATGCTAGAACCTTTAACTTTTAAATCTTTAATCAAAACTACGGAATCGCCAGTAGCCAAAATAACGCCATTTACATCACGGTGAACAATCTTATTTTCGTCTTCTTCACCTTCGCCAGTGGCTTGTGCCCATGCTAAAGTATCTTCATCAAAATACATCATGTCTAACAATTCTTTTGGCCAACCCGCTGCACGCAAACGACTTAACATTCTCCATGCCACAACTTGAACGGCTACATTTTCGTTCCACATGCTGTCGTTTAGGCATCTCCAATGATTTAAATCTTCAGTTCCTGGGTTTTCTATTTGGTCGGTGCACGTTTTGCAAGCCAATACATTTTCGTCAGCACCGCCTTTTTTAGTTGGTAAAACAGCAAATACTTTTAAGTTTTCTGTGGCTGCACACAATTCACATTTAGAATCGCTGCGTTTGTTCAATGCTCTTTCCATAATCTACTACTTTATTTAATGATGCGAAAGTACATATAATAGAAGCTTCAACAACTTATTAATCCCTTTATAATTTTAAATTTTCACTCGAACGGCTGCGGGAACCAATAGTTTATATTCTCCACCATTGCGAATTACATCACGCACAATACTTGAACTGATGTAAGAAGTTCCTGCAGCAGTTAATAAAAAGACGGTTTCTATTTTGGATAGTTTTCTATTGGTATGTGCAATTGCTTTCTCGAATTCAAAATCGGCGGGATTTCTAAGTCCACGGAGAATGAAATCAGCTTTTAGCTTGTGACACAAATCGATGGTTAAGCCTTGATACGTTATTACGGAAACTTTGGGTTCGTTTCTGAAAGTTTCTTCTATAAATCGTTTACGGTCTTCTAAAGAAAACATGTATTTTTTTTCTGAATTTACTCCAATTGCAATTACAATTTCATCAAATAATGAAATTGCTCTTTTGATTATGTCTTCGTGACCTAAAGTTAATGGGTCAAACGAACCTGGGAATATGGCTTTTTTCATTTTAATCTTTATTAACAGTTTTTTGCTTTAACCAACCTTCGGTAATTTTTTTGCCGTGAAATTGGCAATGAATCCAATTGTTTTCAATTTTATCGATATAAACAACATCTCCCTTTATAAGGAAGGATTTTTTCTTTGTATTTTCTTTTTTATCTCCATAAAAATAGGCTTTATTACAATCAATATACCTTATTTCTTTCCAATTTTTAATTGTTTTAAAGTCAAAATTGACAAAATCATTTGCAAAATGTTCAACATTCCAACAACCTCCATGTTCTTCTGAAAGTTTTATTTTTATTTTATTGATGTCAATAATTTGCAACTCTCCTTTTATTTCATCTTCTAATTTGTCTATTGGATAATATGAAGTTACAATTATTTTTCCATTTTTATAAAATCCGTGTAGGTAAAAAATACAAGAAAATTTTGGATTTCCAGTTTCTTCATCAAAACCAGTAAAATTTTCATAATATCCAGTAACTAATTTATTTTCAGGATTATAGGCAATATTTAATCCCATTGCATATTCTCCAGATTTGATTTGTGAAAATCCAATTGAAAAAGTTAACAGCAACAATATAAAAATTATTTTTTCTTTCATTATTATGTTAAAGCCAATTCAATAGCATTACTAAATAAATCTTCCAATGAAATTCCCGCTTCTTTTGCTTGCTGTGGAATTAAACTTTCGGTGGTTAAGCCCGGAATCGTATTCATTTCAAGCATATGTGGTTCGCCGTTTACAATGATGAATTCGCTTCTTGAGAAACCTTTCATTTTTAAAACTTCGTAAGCACGTTTTGCAATTACACTCACTTTTGAAGTCATTTCATCTGAAATTCGGGCAGGTGTAATTTCTTGTGATTTTCCTAAATATTTGGCTTCATAATCAAAGAAGTCGTTTTCGGAAACAATTTCTGTGATAGGCAAAACGGTAATTGTGCCCTTGTAATTGATAATGCCCACAGAAACTTCGGTTCCGTCAAGGAAACTTTCGATGATGATTTCGTTGTCTTCTTTGTAGGCAACTTCAATGGCAATTGGTAATTCGGCAACTGTTTTTACCTTTGATATTCCAAAGCTTGAGCCTGATTTATTCGGTTTTACAAAACAAGGCAAACCTACTTTTTGGATGATTTCGTTTGCGTCAATATGGTCGCCTTTATTGAGATAATAGGAAATGGCGGTTTTAATTCCGTAGGGTTTTAATACGGAAAGTAAATCGCGCTTGTTGAACGTTAGTGCGGCTTGGTAATAATCGCAAGAAGTTTGTGGAATTTGTAGCAATTCGAAATAGGCTTGCATCAATCCATCTTCTCCGGGAGTTCCGTGAATGGCATTGAAAACGCAGTCGAAAGTGATTTTTGTTCCGTTTACCGTTGTTGAAAAATCGTTTTTATCGATTGAAAATTCGGCATCATTGGCGTCAACATAAACCCATTTTTCTTTGAAAATATGAATTCGAAAACCTACGAATTTGGTTTTATCTAAAAACTGATAGACGACATTTCCACTTATCAATGATATTTTATATTCACTGGAGTAACCTCCCATTATGATTGCAATATTTTTCATTTTATAACTAAATTAAATTTTATGACTGAAGCCCTAGCCCTGATGGAAGGGAAAATCCCGAGCTTTTTAGCGAGGATTTGGAATGACAGCAGGAATAGCTTCAAATAATTAACAAAAATATCATTTTTTTTCAAACGAATTACCTTTACAATTTTTTATATCTTTGCAATAAATAGAAGTATATGACTTTGAAGGAATATTTAAAGAGTAAAGTTTTTTTGGTTCAGGTATTTGTAGCGTTTACAATTCTGTTTGTTTTGGGCTATTTGTTTATGCATTGGCTGACTTTTACGACCGATCACGGGAATGAAATTACGGTTCCCAACCTCAGTAAATTGAACGAAGAGCAAGTGGAAGACAAGTTGGACGAATTGAATTTGGATTACGTGCTTTTAGACAGCGTAGATTATAATCCGGGATATCCAAAACACACTGTTGTAGAGCAAGATCCTATGCCTGGCGCACGAGTTAAGAAAAACAGAAAGGTGTATATTAAGATAAATTCTTCGGGTTTTACGATGGTGAGAATTCCAAATTTAATAGAAAAAACATACCGACAAGCGGTTCCAACATTAAAATCGTTGGGACTTGAAGAAGGAGAAATTACCTACAAACCTTATATTGGAAAAGATATGGTTATGGAAATGCATTGCAACGGGAAAAAATTAAATCCGGGTGATAAAATCTTTAAATCATCAAAAATTGATTTGGTTCTTGGAGATGGAAAAATTGGATATGAAGAACAAACTGATAGTTTAAGCACCGCAACACCGAATGGACAATAATCAGAATACAGAGATTGACGAGATTGAAGAAGAATTATTTGAGCATTTTAGATTTGATGTTCCCAAAGGGCAATTGCTTTTAAGAATTGACAAATTTTTGATGAATTTGATTCCGAATGCTACTAGAAATAAAATTCAGAATGCCGCAACTGCTGGGGATATTTATGTGAATGATGTACCCGTAAAATCAAATTACAGAGTAAAACCTTTGGATATAGTTCGGATTATGCTGACACATCCACCGTTTGAAAATCGTGTTGACCCAGAAAATATTCCACTTGATATAGTGTATGAAGACGACACGTTGTTGCTCATTAACAAACCAGCAGGTTTTGTAGTGCATCCGGGACACGGAAATTACACGGGAACTTTAGTGAATGCGTTGGCGTATCATTTTGAGAATTTGCCAATGAACAGCAGCGAACGACCAGGATTAGTGCATCGAATTGATAAAGATACCACAGGACTTTTAGTAATTGCAAAAACAGAAGCGGCAATGACGCACCTCGCAAAGCAATTTGAAGCTAAAACTTCCGAAAGGGAATATATTGCCATGGTTTGGGGAACAGTTAAAGAGGATGAAGGCACGATTGAAGGAAATATTGCCCGACACGTAAAAGACAGAATGCAAATGTCGGTTTTTGAAGACCCAACGATTGGAAAATATGCCGTTACACATTACAAAGTTTTGGAGCGTTTTGGCTATGTTACATTGGTTTCTTGCATATTAGAAACTGGACGCACCCACCAAATTCGGGTGCACATGAAACACATTGGACATCCTATTTTTAACGATGAGCGCTACGGTGGAAATTTAATTTTGAAGGGAACTACTTTTACGAAATACAAACAATTTATAGACAATTGTTTCAAGGTTTTACCACGTCAAGCGTTGCACGCCAAGACTTTAGGTTTTATTCATCCTACCTCGGGTGAAATGATGCGTTTTGATACCGAATTGCCACAAGACATGCAGGATTGTATTGAAAAATGGCGCAATTACTCGAAATCTCACGAAGTAGTGGAGGAATAGTTTATTTGGTAATTTGTTGATTTGTTGATTTGGGCATGCCCCTTCGTAAAAACTTCGGGTCGGGCTGTTCGTTGCAATCTTTGCTCCACTTCGTTCCACAAAGGATTTCCACTGCCATCCCTCATGCGAACCCCGATTTTAGATTTTTGATTTTCCGAATAACCAAATCAACGAATAACCAAATCAACCTTTAGACATTCTGAATTTAACCTTTGATTTGTCAATCTGAATTTAACCTTTGATTTGTCAATCTGAATTTATTTCAGATTCTAATTTTATAGTAGTATCGAGGGAAATTAGCTGTCGCATCCGTAATCATGTTAGAATGTCATTGCGAGGAACGAGGCAATCTCATCACAATTATTTTCGTTGCATATTCTGCCCAAACGCTTTGTGAAAATCAGGTATTATGGTTTTTTGAGCAGCACTTGGAAGCGTCAAAAGCTGAAGCTTTTGCAAGAAAAACTCAAGATTAAAATATTAGAAAAAACCGAAAAGAAGCCTTTTACACCAAAATGTTTGTGTTGCAAAATTGGCAATTTGCACCGAATAGCGGTTTTTGACAGCCGTGGTCCACCTGCGTGGTATCTTGGCGGTAGCCAAATCTCTAGTTCCTGTAAAAATTAAATTATGGGTAGGTTATTTTGTATCTAAAAGTGAATTAAAACACTGATAAACCATCTTGAAATTACTGCAAAAAAAGAGGACGTTAAATCCTCTTGATCCCGATAGCTATCGGGACTCTAAAATTTTTACGATAAGTGCATAGTGTGGCGGACGTGTAATCGGTTCCGTTCAACACGGGTTTCATTGTTCGTGCAGCGCACGCAACGAAACTCTAGCTGTTAGTAGCAGTAATTATTTCATCGTCACTCTTTTCCATTCCATTACCAATTCACCGTTTGCTCGCATATCTGATATTTCTAAAAATTTAAATTTATTTTTAGAAATTTTCTTGTAGAGTTTATGAAAGTCTTTGAAAGCCTCATACTTTCCATTATTATAAAAGAAAGCAAATTTGTCAACAAGCTTCCATTTGTTTTCCTTTAAAGTCCAAATGTCAATGTATTTAAAATTACTTGCGCAACTTGAATAATATTCTGCTATTTCATTTCCGCCATCTTCGTCAATATCTCCAATGCTAAACACACTTTCTGTATGACAACAATTTGAGTCAGTTAGGATTCTGGGGATTTTATTATCAGTGAAATAATAGGATTGACCTTCTTCACACCAACCTAAACTAGGCAAAATAAAAACAGATTCATTTTTTCCATCGCCATTCAAGTCTCCTAAATTTTTAAACTCTTTCGTAGAAGTTCTATCAGCTTCGACGGAATATTCGTAAAACTCTTCCTTTGCCATTATGGTTGGAAAACAATCTTTTTTTGAATTCTCTAATTCGTATTTTGAAATATCTAATTTAAATTTTCCTTTAAGAATGAAATCGTTTATAAATTGAATATCGTTAGAAAGTATTGAATTTTTAGGTTTGCTGATTTTTAGTTTTTTAATTTCTTCCGCATAAGAAAGCTTTTTACTAGAATTGGATTTTGAAACTACTTTTTTATCAGCTGTTTTTCTTTCCGCTTTCTCAACTTCATTTTTACAAGCCAACAGACTAAAGATGACTAGTCCTAAATAATCGATACAGATTATTAGACAAAAATAGATAAATTAAA
>NZ_JBBALW010000017.1:0-67837 GCF_040402835.1 Flavobacterium sp. | reverse complement strand
TAATTTATCTATTTTTGTCTAATAATCTGTATCGATTATTTAGGACTAGTCATTATGTTGAAGACTATTTTTCTTTAACTTCTTTGTTTGATGTCGTAATATATTTATCTAAAGCCATTGTCATGGAAGGAGATTCAGGCGTAGGAGCCATAATATCAACTCGCAATCCGTGTTCTAAAGCTTCTTTTTGGGTAGTGCTTCCAAATACTGCAATTCGAGTCTCGTTTTGTTGAAAATCAGGAAAATTCATGAATAATGATTTGATTCCTGTTGGACTAAAAAACGCTAAAACATCGTAATATACATCTGCCAAATCAGACAAATCACTCATTACGGTTTTATAAAAAACGGCTTGAGTCCAATCTACTTTTAAATTATTCAAAATGATTGGCGCTTCTGCATTCAATTGATCGGAAGCGGATAACAAAAACTTTTCGTCTTTGTATTTCTTTAGTAAAGAAGTCAAGTCGATAAAATCCTTTTGGCCAACATAGATTTTACGTTTTCTATACACAACATATTTTTGTAAATAGAAAGCCACTGCTTCCGACTGACAAAAATATTTCAATCCTTCTGGAACTTTGTAACGCATTTCGTCAGCAACTCTAAAAAAGTGATCTACAGCGTTTTTACTTGTTAAAATTATTGCGGTAAAATTATTTAAGTCTATTTTTTGAAGTCTAATCTCTTTTGCGTTAACTCCTTCGACATGAATAAAAGGTCTGAAATCAATTTTTACTTTATGCTTTTGTTGTAGCTCAAAGTAAGGAGAATTCTCCACTTTAGGCTCAGGCTGTGACACCAAAATTGTTTTCACTTTCATATTTGACATTTTCTAATATGCTAATTTTTTGTAAACCAATAATACATAAAATAGTAAGGTGCTATTTCAAGTGCGCAAAGATACAAAATAAAATAAAATAACTTGCCCAATAGTATGTTTTGATAATTTTTTAATGACACTAAATACGTGAATAAATTGATTAACAGTACAATAGCAACAAAAACAAGTATGAATTTTTGGGCAATAGTTTCATAATAAAACAAAAAACAGTTTACAGGCAAAAGGAAAACACCAATATAAGTTCTATAACTTACTTTTTGTAAGTTGAATTGTTCGGCAAATTCTTCAATATCAAATGCTGTTGCAATAATTTTTTCGATTAAATATTTAGATAATATATAAACGGTTAAAAAAGTAACTATTTGAATATAAATTAGCCAATCCGTTTTTAAGATATATCCAAAACTGTAAAGTAATAAATGAATAAAAAAAGAAAATGAAATTAACTGAACAACAAATAAAATGACGGTAAATAAACTCATCATTTGACCAGAATCTTTATACACTTTAATGTATTTATCCGAAAAAATAAGTCTTGAAAATTCATTAAACCTGTTTTCAAATAGTGATTTTGAAACTGCAATCAATACAAATGAAAATATAAATAAAGCGGTTGCCCAATCTTTATTTTCAACTATTCGAGGATGAAGTACATTTTCAATCATATTGGTGCAAAATTACTAAATTTTTCAACTCTTTTATTTATTATACAATTATTATGAATCCGAAAACATAAAAAGTTTATTTTTGCATAGAAATTCAGACAAAAATATGAGCATTAGCATTGTTATAATCCCTACCTATAACGAAATTGAAAACATTGAAAGCATCGTTAGAGCTGTGTTTTCATTGCATAAGCCATTTCATATTCTTGTTGTTGATGACAATTCCCCTGACAAAACTGCCGATAAAGTAATTGAACTTCAAAAGGAATTTGGAAGTCAATTATTTTTAGAAAAAAGAGAAAAGAAAGCAGGATTAGGAACCGCTTATGTGTTTGGTTTCAAATGGGCTTTGGCAAAAGAGTATGATTATATATTTGAAATGGATGCCGATTTTTCTCATAATCCTACCGATTTAGAAAAATTATACGATGCCTGTCATTTTGGTGGTGGCGATATCGCAATTGGTTCAAGATATGTAACTGGCGTGAATGTTGTAAACTGGCCATTAAGTCGGGTTTTGATGTCGTATTTTGCATCCTATTATGTGAAGAAAGTCACAGGAATGAAAATCCACGATGCCACTGCAGGATTTATGTGTTATAATAGAAAAGTATTAGAAACTATAAATTTGGATAAAATTAAATTTATTGGTTATGCATTTCAAATTGAAATGAAATACCGAGCCTATTGTAAAAATTTCAAAATTGTAGAAGTTCCAATTATTTTTACAGATCGAACCAGAGGCGAATCAAAAATGAGCAATTCGATCATAAAAGAAGCCGTTTTTGGAGTAATATCACTTAGAATAAGTAAGTTTTTTAATCGATTATAAGCAAGAAAACAGATGAACAGGATTTTAATCAAAAACGCAAAAATTGTAAATGAAGGAACAATTTTTGTCGGCGATGTATTAATAGAAAACGAATTAATAGTTGAAATTGCAGAAAGTATAAGTGCAAAATCTTCCAATTGTAAAATAATTGACGCGGAAGGAAATTACTTAATTCCCGGCGCAATTGACGATCAAGTGCATTTCAGAGAACCTGGATTGACTCATAAAGGCGATATTGAATCGGAATCTCGGGCAGCTGTTGCGGGCGGAATAACGTCCTATATTGAACAACCCAATACTGTTCCAAATGCGGTAACTCAAGAAATTTTAGAAGAAAAATATAAAATTGCAGCAGAGAAATCGTATGCAAATTATTCTTTTATGATGGGTGGAACTAATAACAATTTAGAAGAAATTCTAAAAACGAATCCTAAAAATGTTGCCGGAATAAAACTATTTTTGGGTTCCTCAACAGGTGATATGCTAGTGGATAGTTCCGATTCATTGGAAAAAATATTTTCAAATACAAAATTATTAATTGCTGTTCACAGCGAAGACGAGTCAACCGTAAAAGCCAATCTCGAAAAGTTCAAAGCAGAATATGGAGAGGATATTCCTGTTAAATTCCATCCCGATATTAGAAGTGTAGAAGCGTGTTACAAATCGACGGTTAAAGTTATTGAATTGGCTAAAAGAACAGGTGCTAGATTGCATGTTTTTCATCTTTCAACAGCAAAAGAATTAGATTTATTTACGAATAAAATTCCTTTAGAAGAAAAGCAAATCACAGCCGAAGTTTGCATTCATCATCTCTGGTTTTCTGACAAAGATTATCAAACGAAAGGTAACTTAATTAAATGGAATCCAGCTGTAAAATCCGAAAGTGACAGAGCCGCATTATGGGAAGCTTTATTAGATGACAGGATAGACGTTATTGCAACAGACCACGCACCGCATACTTTGGAAGAAAAAAATCAAGTTTATACGAAAGCGCCTTCCGGTGGTCCATTAGTGCAACATGCTGTCGTAGCAATGTTTGAAGCACATTTGGAAGGAAAAATTTCGGTTGAGAAAATCGTTGAGAAAATGGCGCATAATCCTGCGAAAATCTTCAAAATTGAAAAACGAGGATTTATAAAACAAGGATATTATGCCGATTTGGCAATTGTAAATTCTGGATTGCCTTGGAGCGTAAAAAAAGACAATATTTTTGCAAAATGTGGATGGTCACCGTTTGAAGATTTTACGTTTAGATCAAGAATAACCCATACATTTGTAAACGGACAATTGGTATATCAAAATTTTATTGTGAAAGATATTCGTTGTGGAAAAAGATTATTGTTTGACCGTTAAATAGTTATACCTTTCAATTATGAAAAAATTAGTCACTTCGTTTTTACTTTTTGCAATTCTAATAAGTTGTCAAAAACCTGCTGTTCAAAAACCTGATAATTTGATTGACGAGGAAGTAATGGTTGATATTATGTATGATATTTCCGTTTTAGAAGCTATGAAATCTCAAAAAGCGGTTGTTTTGGAAGCAAATAATATCAATCCAAATACTTATATTTATAAAAAGTATAAAATTGACAGCCTTCAGTTTGCCAATAGCGATAAATTCTACGCTTCGGACATAAAAAAATACAAAGAGATTTTTGACAAAGTCAATAAAAGAATGGAAGAAAAAATTGAGAGTTTCAAAAAAGCGAATACTTCAAAACCAGAGAAAACAACCAATTAATTTTTAATTTTTTCCAATTTTGGTTGCAAAGCCACAATTTCGTTGATGTATTCTTTGGTGTTTCTAAATTGAAATGCAAAGACATCTTTAACTTTTTCATTTGAATACAAACTAGTCGAATGACTTGAACGGGCCGAATCTTTTGAAATTTTCCTATTTTGATTAAACACTTCTGATGTAATCCAATTCAATCGCCAAGCAATTTCTGTAATCCATTTTGAGGCATGGAATTTGGGTTTTTTAAATTTCAATGCGTCTGCAATGGCGTTCAAAATGGTTTCATAGGAATAATTATCTTCAATAATCACAAAGCGTTGTCCGTTATTGTTTTCATCATCTTCCATTTTATTCATTGCCAAAATCAATAAAGCTACCACATCTGAAACGGCTACAAACCCAGTAAATCCTTTGGTGTAAAACGGTAACCCATTGGCAACAGCTGAAAAAAGCGTACCACTTCCTTTGTTCCAAAAACCAGGTCCAAGAATAATTCCAGGATTTAAAACGGCAACTTTCAAGCCTTCTTGTTGCCCACGCCAAATTTCCATTTCGGCACCATATTTTGAAATTGCGTAATCGCTGTGGGGCTTTTCGGGATTCCAATCGGTTGCTTCGGAAATTCTGATTTCGTGTTCTTTCAAATCGCCCAAAGCGGCAATCGAACTTACAAAACATAGTTTTTTGACGCCATTTGCAATGCAAAAATTTACAATATTTGCTGTTCCTTCAATGTTGGTTTTTCGTAGAAGTGCTTCGTCCTTGGGGTCAAATGAAATCAAAGCAGCGCAATGATATACCGAATCGACATTTGCGAAAGCGATTTCTAAAGACGGAACATCGGTGATATCGGCTTGAATCCATTCAATTTTTTCAAATAAATTACCTTTTCCATATAATTCAAATAGAGATTTCGTTGCCATTTTAGAAGTTGAATTTCTATAAATAGCACGAATATTTTCGCCCTTTTCAATTAATTGAAGTGCCAAATGAGAACCTACCAAACTTGTTGCGCCAGTAATTAATATCATACTACGAAAGTACGAAATAGGATGTAGGAAACATATTTTTTTTCGATTAACCGAATAAACAAATCAACAAATCAACATTAAATTTTATCTTTGCCTAAATTGATTGAAAATGGAGAATATTATTGAAGAATTGCAGTGGCGTGGATTGGTTCACGACATTATGCCTGGAACCGAAGAACAATTGTTGAAAGAAATGACGACAACATATATAGGATTTGACCCAACGTCAGATTCGTTGCACATTGGTAGTTTGGTACCGATTATTTTATTGGTTCATTTGGAGCATTTTGGACACAAACCCATTGCTCTTGTTGGTGGTGCCACAGGAATGATTGGTGATCCGTCTGGAAAATCCGACGAAAGAAATTTATTAGATGAAGCCACTTTGAACCATAATGTTGCGGGTATAAAAAGCATTTTATCGCGTTTTTTAGACTTTAATTCTACTGCAAAAAATGCACCTATTCTTGTGAATAATTACGATTGGATGAAGGATTTATCGTTTATAAATTTTGCTCGTGATGTTGGAAAAAGAATCACAGTAAATTATATGATGGCGAAGGATTCTGTGAAAAAACGATTGACAGGCGACGGCGAAGGAATGTCATTTACGGAATTTACCTACCAATTAATTCAAGGTTACGATTTTTATCATTTGCATAAAGAATACAATTGTTTGCTTCAAATGGGCGGTTCAGACCAATGGGGAAACATCACAACTGGGACTGAATTGGTGCGAAGAATGAATCACGAAGGTGCAAAAGCGTATGCAATGACGTGTCCTTTAATCACCAAAGCGGATGGTTCTAAATTTGGTAAATCAGAAGGTGGAAATGTTTGGCTTACCGCCGATAAAACTTCGGTTTATAAATTTTACCAATTTTGGCTGAACACAACCGATGTTGATGCAGAAAAATACATTAAAATTTTTACTTTTTTAGACAAAAATACTATCGATAATTTGATAGTAACGCACAATGAAGCGCCGCATTTAAGGGTTTTGCAAAGAAAATTAGCAGAAGAAGTTACTTCTTTTGTTCATTCTAAAGAAGATCTAGAAAAGGCAATTGAAGCATCTGAAATTTTGTTTGGAAATGCAACTTCTGAAGATTTGAAACAATTAGATGAAGCTACTTTTCTGGATGTTTTTGACGGTGTACCGCAAGCAGAAATTTCCAGAAATGAAATTGAATTTGGAATCAATATTGTGGATGTTTTAAACGAAAAAACAGGATTTCTAAAATCAAATGGCGAAGCAAGACGCGCCCTAACAGCCAATTCAATTTCAGTAAATAAAGAAAAAGTTACAGAAGAATTTGTGCTTATGAATACACATTTAATTAACAATCAGTTTGTGTTATTGCAAAGTGGAAAGAAGAATTATTTTGTAATTCGAGTGGTTTAGTTGCATAATTGTTTAATCGAAGAATGTTGAATCGTTTAATCGAAATTTCGGTTAACCGATTAAACCCATAACCGAATCAACTTTTTACAAAACCATCAAATTACAACCTCGAATATCAGAATTGTCAAAACGTCCCAATACTTCAAAAGAGTTGTTGGGATTTTTTTTGCCTAAATCTTGTGTTGCGATAAAAGAACAGGAATTGATATTGGCTAAATCAATTACGTTTATTCCGCCAGTTTTCCCACTTTCGACATAAGTCAAAGCATCTTCAGTGTTTCGTATTAAAATTTGCATCCAGGAAGGGCATTCAAAAACACCTTCACCTAAAGAGTATGCTTGGGACAATAGTTCGGTCATTCCATATTCAGAATGTATTGCTGTAACCCCAAAACCACAGCAAAGTTGGTCATGCAATTCTTCGCGAATCATTTCTTTGCGTTTTCCTTTCATGCCGCCAGTTTCCATAATAAAAGTATTTTTTAATTGGAATTTTTGTTTCTCAATTAAATCCAATAAGGCATAGGTAACACCAATTAATATCACATTTTGGCCTGATGTGTCAAGTGCAATTAGCTTTTCAATTAAGGCTCCGTGATTGTGAAGATAAAATCCGCTTTGTGGGTTATTCGTTTTATTAATTAAATCTTTAACCATATAAATTAAGGAAGATCCTTCGCGTTCTAAATAGGAGGGAAGTAACGCTAAAATGGCATAATCCTCTATGTTTCCATAGAATTGCGCAAACCCTTTTTGATAACTTTCCTCATATAACGAGATATCTGTAACATAATGACAGCTTGTAATTATTCCGGTAGTTCCACTGCTAGTAAATGTTTCCTGAAAAGGATTTTTATTTGAAACAACTGTATGACTTTTAAAGAATTGTATTGGGAGAAATGGGATTTGTTGTAACGATTTCACGTCATAAACTTTGACATTCATAAGATTGCAAAATTCATTGTAAACTAAATTGTTTTCATGTTGGAATCGAAACACTTTAAGCGCAATCTTTTCAAACTGTTTTTGGTTGGAAATGCTGAATATGTCAGTTGTTGAAATCAAGAATTGTTTTTTGCAAAGGTAATTAAATAATAAAAAGGGTTTCAAATTACTTTTATCCGTAATAATCAATAGTCTAAAAAGGAGTAAATTTTGCGATTTTCTTTAAATTTATCATAAATAATCTAATACATAGTATATTAGAATATATTTATACTACATTTGACGTCTTATTATAAATTTGTATATATGAATATTTTCGTTGGAAGCCTTCCTTTTAGTATTGAGGAAGCAGATTTAAGAGAGTCTTTCGAGGCTTATGGAACAGTTGATTCTGTAAAAATTATTACTGATAAATTTACTGGAAGAAGTAAAGGATTTGGATTTGTTGAAATGTCAAATGACGATGATGCTCAAAAGGCTATCGACGAATTGAACGGTGCTACTGTTCAAGGACGTGCAATTGTTGTAAACAAATCTGAGCCAAAACCAGAAGGTGAAAGAAGAAGTTTTAACAGCAATAGTCGTGGTGGAGATTCACGTGGTGGATATGGTGGTGGAAACAGTCGTGGTGGAGATTCACGTGGTGGAGACAACCGTGGTGGTGGAAACAGAGGTGGTTATTAATCACTTTTCTGAATTTAACATTCATTAAAATCTTATAAATGGCCTAGGCTATTTTATTAAATAATGAGAGCCGTTCAATTATTGAACGGTTTTTTTATGCTTTTTTTTTGGAAAGTAATAGTAAAGCACGCTCTAATTTTATCCCTCAATTAAATATCAAAAAGAAAGCACCAGTTGTAAAACTGATGCTTTCTTGACTATATCGAAAATTATTATTTTTTCTTTTTCGCTGCAGGAGCTTTCGCTGCTTTTGCTGCTTCTTGAGCTGCTTTCATAGCTGCACGAGAAATTCTTACTTGACAAACAACAGTGTTGTCTGGGTGGATTAATTTGTATTTGTCAGAAACAAGTTTCGTAACATACAATTTATTACCCATTTCAAGTCCAGAAATGTTGGCCTCAATAAAATCTGGAAGATTTTTTGGCAACGCTTTAACTTTCAATTTACGAGTGTTTAAACGTAAAACACCTCCTAATAAAACACCTGGAGAAACACCTGTAATTTGAACAGGAACTTCCATAGTGATTTCTTTGTCATCAAATAATTGAAAGAAGTCAATGTGTAAAATTTTGTCTGTAACTGGGTGAACTTGAATGTCTTGTAAAATTGCATTGTATGACTTACCTTCACCTACTTCAATCACAACTGTGTGTGCGTTTGGAGTGTAAACCAAGCTTTTGAATGCTCTTTCATCTGCTGAAAAATGCACTGGTTGATTTCCTCCGTATAACACGCAAGGAACCGCTCCAGCATTACGTATGGCTTTAGTCGCAACTTTGCCCACGCTTTCTCTTTCTGATCCTTTAATTGTAATCGATTTCATTGTAAATATATATAGTTAATAAATAATTGGCAATATGCTTTTGGCAATTGGCTTCAAGCTTTGTAAAACGTTCGACTTTAAGACTTTCGACTTTAAGACTATTTTGATTTACATTAAAAATTTTCCACTAATGGAATTATTGTGATGTACCATGTGCATTACTTCAGCAAATAGAGGCGCACAACTTATCACTCTAATTTTATTTGACTCTTTCTTTAATGGAATAGAATCGGTAACAATTAACTCGAGTAATTTCGAGTTTTCAATTTTTTCGTAAGCATCTCCAGATAAAATAGCGTGGGTACAAATTGCTCTTACGCTCAATGCTCCTTTTTCAATCATTAAATCTGCGGCTTTCGCCAAGGTGCCTCCGGTATCAATCATGTCATCAACTAAAACAACATGTCTTCCTTTAACTTCACCAATCAACTCCATTGTGTCGATAATATTGGCAACTTTTCTTTGTTTGTAGCAAATTACCACATCCGATTCTAAAAATTTAGAATAGGCATACGCTCTTTTTGAACCTCCCATATCAGGAGAAGCGATAGTTAAATTTTCTAAATTTAAACCTTTTAAATAAGGTAAAAATATTGTCGAAGCAAATAAATGATCTACTGGTTTTTCAAAGAATCCTTGAATTTGATCTGCATGCAAATCCATCGTCATAATTCTTGTAGCACCTGCAGTTTCTAATAACTTCGCTGTCAATTTTGCTCCAATCGGAACTCTTGGCTTGTCTTTTCTGTCTTGTCTTGCCCAACCAAAGTAAGGAATAACAGCAGTAATATGTCTCGCCGAGGCTCTTTTTGCTGCGTCAATCATAAGCAACAATTCCATCAGATTATCTGCACTTGGAAAAGTCGAGCAAACGATAAAAACGCGTAATCCTCTAATAGATTCCTCGTAAGAAGGTTGGAATTCACCATCACTATATTTCGAGAATGTAACTTTACCTAGAGGTATTCCATAGTTTTTGGCTATTTGTTCCGCTAAATATACACTTTGGGAACACGCAAATATCTTTGCTTCTGGTTCTTGATGTGACATTTTAATGTGTTGTTTTATTCCGATACAATCGATAGAACTTGGCTTTTATGTTTATTAAAGCTATAGTTATATAAATGCCTCGGATGTAGTTAGTTAGTTGTGTGTCGTTTTACCGAGGTGCAAATTTAGTAATAAAATTGAACTGGGAAAGGAAAATTTAGAGTATTTTATATATTAAATGTAAATATATTTTTTACATTTGCACCGTGTTAAAGGAATAGATGGTTGTTTTTTCATAACAGCTACCTCTTTTATTGTGTTTAAATACAGGTTTTATTATCTGTATTTATTGTCTGTCAAGCCCGAATGGCGGAATTGGTAGACGCGCTGGTCTCAAACACCTGTGGGAAACCGTGCCGGTTCGACTCCGGCTTCGGGTACAAAAACCTCTGAGAAATCAGAGGTTTTTTTCGTTTATGAAAGTGGAGATAATCTTTTTTAAGTTGCGTGGTTTCAGGTACAAAAGCTATTAGAAATTATAGATTTTTACTTTTTAAAGTAATTTTTGGTATGCCAAATAATAATTCCTTAATTTTGAAATATTAATTGTTGTTACAAATGAAAAAGGTTCTCGCTTTAGTATTAATTTTTTTGATTTCTTCCTGCCAGTATTTTGGTAATGAAGTGCCGTCTAAAAAAGAATTATTAGATAAAGAAATGAAAGCCATCAATTGGAATGAAGTGGATGAATTTCCGTCTTTTTCTGAGTGTGAAAAAATCAAAGATGAAACAATGCAAAAACAGTGTTTCTTTGCATTTCTAACCCAAACAATACAAGATAAATTAAATGTAGATACGTTGTCTGTTTTGTATCCTGAACTCGATACAATTGAAGTAAAAGTGACCATTTTTGCAAATGCAACGATGAAATTTGAGCCTCAATTTCCAAAAGACAGTATTGCATACGACACCATTAAAATTGACAGTATTCTTCACGCACGATTGGTTGATTTTCCAAAAGTTCACCCAGCAATTAAACGTGGAATCCCCGTGAAAACTCAATTTGTATTACCTGTTATTTTAAAAATAGAATAATTACGTTTTCCATTTAGATTTAAAATTTAATACGTAATAACTTCCAATTAGCACTGGCAAAACCACATTCAGAAACCACATCAGAGTGCTTATAAAAATAACAATCCATTCGTTGACGTGCAATAATCCGAAGAAATAAACGGCAACACTTCCCTTTACAGCAAAATCTAAAAACTGAAAAGTGGGCAATGACGAAGCTAAAAAATATACTGTTGCAATGGTTGCCATTAAAGTGAAATAAGGCAATTGAACATCAAAAGCCAAAAATAGAAAACAGTATTGATGTGAAAAAATCAAGTAGCGACAAACCGCCAAGTAATTATTTTTTCGATGAATGCTTTTGGGAATTTCATTGATTTTATAAAGAATTTTTTCAATTGAATACCCTTTAATTTTTACTTTTTTTAATCCAAATCCTAAAGCAAAAAATCCTATAACGACTACTAAAAGAAATACTACCCATTTGCCGTAGCCTAAATACAAAAGACCAAAAATTCCAAAAACAACACTTAGAATCAATTGAATTCCATTGCAAATCAAATTTAAAAACACAATATTCTTTGCTTGAGATTTTTCGAAAAACAGTGCTTTTCCTGCATATTCTCCAATTCCATTTGGTGTAAACAATCCGGCGGTCAAAGCTCCTAAAACTTGTTTTGTAGCATCAAATAATGTTATTTTATGGAGGTAAGAAACTAAATTCTGCCATTTTAAAATCTCGAAAAATCGATTCAAAACGCTCAGAAAAAGTATAAATGAAATACCAAGAAAAGATTTATTTTTGTTGAATTTTTCTACAAAAAGCACCCAATTTAATTTGTCATTATGGGCTAATTGTTTGTAAATAAAATAAAATGCACCTCCAACAATCAAAAGTTTGATTAAAAGAACAAGTAATTGTTTAGCTTTGTGAGAAATTGATAGCATATAGCCCAACCCTAAAAAGGGTGAATTTGTATAAATTTATAATAATGGGCTAAAGTAATAAATAAACACTGAAACGAATCCAAAATTGACAAAAGAGAGAATCATATTAGGAATTGACCCTGGAACGACCATTATGGGTTTTGGTTTGATTAAAGTTATCGGTAAGAAAATGGAATTTTTGCAATTAAATGAGTTGCAATTGTCCAAATACAACAACCATTACCAAAAACTAAAAATCATTTTTGAACGCACCATTGAGTTAATCGAAACGCATCATCCTGACGAAATTGCTATTGAAGCCCCTTTTTTCGGGAAGAACGTACAATCGATGTTGAAACTCGGACGAGCGCAGGGAGTTGCAATGGCAGCGGGACTTTCGCGAGATATTCCCATTACAGAATACGAACCCAAAAAGATAAAAATGGCCATTACTGGAAATGGAAATGCAACCAAAGAGCAAGTGGCAAAAATGTTGCAACAACTTTTAGGACTTAAAGAATTACCGAAAAATTTAGATTCCACCGATGGATTGGCAGCAGCCGTTTGTCATTTTTTTAACTCAGGAAAAACAGTTGGCGAAAAAAGTTATACGGGTTGGGATGCTTTTGTGAAACAGAACAGCCCCCTGACCCCCAAAGGGGGAAATAGTTTGTCCATAAATGTTCCAAAAAAGAACAAATAAATATGGATGATTTAAATAATGAAAGTCTTTTTGGCCCCTCCCCTTTGGGGAGGATGGGTGGGGCTCTCTACATCCACATCCCTTTTTGCAAACAAGCCTGCCATTATTGCGACTTCCATTTTTCGACTTCATTGAAGAAGAAAGACGAGATGGTTATGTCTATTGCCAATGAATTAAAGTTGCGTAAAAGTGAATTTGAGAATGAAATAGTGGAAACTATTTATTTTGGCGGAGGAACGCCTTCTGTTTTGCAAGTTGCCGATTTAAAATTTCTGATTGAAACCGTTTATGAGAATTATTATGTTATCGAAAACCCTGAAATTACCATTGAAGCCAATCCCGATGATTTAACCGAAGAACGAATTATTGAATTGTCACAAACAAAAATCAACCGTTTAAGCATTGGAATTCAATCTTTTTTTGAGGACGATTTAAAGCTGATGAATCGCGCGCACAATTCCGAAGAAGCCAAAAAATGTTTGACAATTGCCACTAAATATTTTGATAACATTTCGCTCGATTTGATTTATGGGATTCCTGGAATGAGCAATGAAAAATGGAAAAAAAATATTGAAATTGCGTTGTCTTTTGGCATTCCGCATATTTCGAGTTACGCTTTAACAGTCGAACCGAAAACTGCTTTGCACAAATTAATTCAGACTGGAAAAATTGAAAAACTAAATGATGATATTGCTCAAGAGCATTTTTCTATTTTGGTAGAACAGCTTGAAGCAAATGATTTTATACATTACGAATTATCGAATTTTGGAAAGGAGAATTACTTTTCTAAAAATAATTCGTCGTATTGGCTTGGTAAAAAATACATTGGAATTGGTCCTTCGGCACACAGTTATAATGGCATTTCCAGAAGTTGGAATGTTTCTAATAATTCGCTTTATATAAAGGCATTAAAAGAAAATCAACTTCCAAATGAAGAAGAAATCCTAACAATTACAGATCGCTATAATGAATATATAATGACTGGATTACGAACAATTTGGGGCGTTTCATTGGATAAAATAGAAAAGGATTTTGGAATTATTTATACTGATTATTTGATGACGCAAGTTCAGAAATTCTTGAATGACGATTTGGTTTTTATTGATGAAAATATATTAAAACCTACAAAAAAAGGAAAGTTTTTGACAGATGGAATTGCATCAGACTTATTTTACTTAAATTTGGAGTAGTTTAACCACAAAGTACACAAAGAAAAACAAATCTTAGTGAACTTAGTGAAACCTTTGTGATCTTTGTGGTTTAATATATTATGATAGCAAAAATAAATAATTTCGAAGTTGACTTATCAAAACCCATTGATATTTCCATTTCATTGTCCAATACCGATGAAAATCCGATTGCGTGGTATTTGGAAAAACCAATCATGGAACCTGTAGTTTTTGGTGATTGGATTGGAAAAGTTTCCGAGGGAAGTTCTACCAATTTCAATAACATCTTCTTTAATCCCCACGGACACGGAACACATACCGAATGTTTGGGACACATTACCAAAGATTTTTACTCGATTAATCAATCTTTAAAGCAGTTTTTCTTTTTGGCAGAATTGATTTCTGTTCAGCCAGAATTACAAAATGACGACTTGGTAATTACAAAAATTCAAATTAAAAATGCGTTAAAAAGAACGTCACCAGAAGCCATTATCATCCGAACATTGCCCAATAGTTCCGAGAAATTATCAATGAAATATTCCAATACCAATCCGCCATATTTGTCTGAAGACGCTGCGATTTTCATCCGTGAAAGCGGCATCCAACATTTGCTAATTGATTTGCCAAGCGTTGATAAGGAACACGATCAAGGAAAATTATTGGCACACAAAGCCTTTTGGAATGTAAAAGATATTGTTAATTTGAACGCCGATGCCCGCATAAATTCCACCATTACAGAAATGATTTTTGTAAATGATGCGGTAAATGACGGAAGCTATTTATTGAATTTACAGATTGCACCCTTTGAAAACGATGCAAGTCCAAGCAAACCTATTTTATTTGCAATTAAAAAATGAACTTAGAAACCTTCTACGAATATTGTCTTTCCAAAAAAAGTGTTACCGAACATTTCCCTTTTGACGAAGAAACTTTAGTATTTAAAGTCGGCGGAAAAATGTTTGGATTATCGTCGTTAACCCAATGGGAGAAAGGAATGCCGTCTGTAAATTTGAAATGCAATCCAGATTATGCAGAAGAATTACGAGCACAATACGACGACATAAAACCAGGTTTTCACGCAAGTAAAAAACATTGGAACACCATAGAAATCAACCGTGACGTGCCCGATTCCCTAATCAAAAAATTAATTGACCATTCCTACGATTTGGTTTTCAAAAGCCTAACCAAGAAAGTACAATTGGAAGTTTTGAGGTAATAAATTATTGAGTAAATTTAAAATTGATTACGTTTGGAATAGTATGACTATTAATAATACTTTGGTCTACATCTACTATCCAATCCCCTACAATTGTATATCCTGCTGGAGTTCCGCAGCAAATTCTATAACAGTAAGTGTCATTTTTTACTAAATAACTGTAGTTTCCAGAGGAATCGGTAGTTAGAATTTCATAGTTATTATAATTAGTCGCAACATAATTTCCTGGTAGTCCGCGTTGAACATATATAGAAACACCTGCAATTCCAATATTTCTTTGGTTGGTCACTTTTCCAGTTACGCTAATATCCAAATTTTGTTTTTCATCATTTGGACTACAATTTATAGTCAAAATTGTAATTACAAATAATAACAATATTCTCTTTACCATAGGATTTACAATTATTTAATAAGCTAAAGTATAAATTAATATTTCAAATAATCTAAATCCCCAAAAAACTAACATTTCTTTAGCATTCCTATAGAAAAAACCCGACAGGTTTTAAAAACCTGTCGGGTTTGAAATCATTCTAAAATCATAATTCTGAAACGGCAGCTCGGGTGAGGGATAGCAGGGAAAAACTCATCTATTTCTTATTTTATGTCTGAAACAAAATTTAAAATAGCTTGAGCTATTTCTGCTTGCCCTTTTTCGTTATTAATATAATTCTCCTCTTTTTTAGTTATATATTTGAATTAATTGTAATTGGTAAACTATACATCATTCTGGCTGGTTTTCCATTTACTTGTCCAGGAATCCATTTTGGAGATTCTTTTAGAACTCGAACTGCTTCGTCTCCAAGACCAAATCCCATATCTCGGATAATTTCTATATCTGTTATGCTACCATCTTTTTCAACAATGAATTTTATATAAATTTTTCCCCTCCCTTTAAAATTTTCAGGGATTTTAAAATTGTTACCCACATATTTAAAGAACATCCCCATTCCACCGGGGAAACTTGGTTTTATGATGTCTTCGAAAGTTTCTGATTGTGGTTCGTCATTTGTTTTAATCTCAATAACTTTCTCAAGACTTTTCTGTTCACTATATTTTTTTACTTCATTTTTAAAATAAATTGGTCTAGGCGGCATCGGTGGCGGAGGAGGCGGAATTTTCCGTTTTTCTTCTGGTGTCAATTCATTGAATTTTTTTTCAGCTACAACGACACCCTCATTATTTGTTATTTTAAAAGTGGTGTTGTCAAAATAGCTAATAACTTCTATTTCTTTTGAGTCAGAAACCTTATTTTTTGTTTTATTTTCTTTTTCTTGTGCTATACTTTTTACACACACAAAGAAGATAAGTCCAGCAAAAATTGGTGTTAAAGCAACTTTTTTAAGAATTGCAATTGAAATGGGCGTTTTTTTACTCATCATAATTAATCGTTTTTTGGTTACTAAATAATTTAAATTACTGGCCAAGTAATACGGTTGTTTTTCGTTCGCTTTTGATAAAAGTAAGCTTTGATAAACTGGGATATTATTATAAGAATTTACTACTTTTTCATCAGCAAGAAATTCGTGATTGAGTTGGATTGCTTTTTTATAAAAAATCAAAATTGGATTAAACCAAAAAAAGCATTTAATGATTTCAATAAATAGAATGTCCAAAGTGTGTTTTTGGGTAGCATGTGTAAGTTCGTGTGTGTATAATTCATCCTCTATATTTCTATTTTCATAATCACTTTTATTGATGAAAATCGTATTTAAAAAAGTATGTGGAGGTATTTTTTCATCTACCAAAACCAATTTTGAATTATTATATTTTACAATTGGATTTCTTTTTATTCTGGAAGTGATGTTATGGATGTTTTTCACAAATCGGATTAAGAAAAATGCGGTTCCAATTCCATAAAGTACCCAAAAAACTATTTCGAAATAATTGACAGCATCGTCGGCAACAGCTATTATAACGTTTTCTGGTTTAAAAACAGTTTCTTGAAGTAGTGCATTTGAAGCATCTGCCAAAACTTCTATAGTAATAAAAGGTAGTGAAAAAGAAAAGAATATGCTGAACAATAAATAGATTCTATTGAAAACAGCCATTTTTTCGTTTTCCAAAATAAGGAAATATACCGAAATTAAAACAATTAAACTTAACGTAGATTTTATTAGAAAGTCGGTCATGATTTCTTTTTTTGAAGTTGAACGTCAATTATTTTTTTGAGGTCTTCTAATTCTTTTTGTGACAAATTAGTATAAGTTGTAAAGAAAGAGGCGAATTGTGATGCCGAATCATTGAAGAAATTCTTTATTAGACCGTTCACATGCTTTGAGAAATAATCTGATTTTTTTACCAATGGAAAATATTCTCTTGAATTCCCAAATGCAGTATAGGAAACAAATTTTTTGTCAATCATTCTTTTCAACAACGTTGCAACGGTTGTTGTTGCGGGTTTTGGTTTTGGATACGCTTCGAGTAAATCTTTCATAAAGGCTTTTTCAAGTTTCCAAAGGTGTTCCATTAATTGTTCTTCTGAGTTTGATAATTGCATTTGTTCTACGTTATTAGAATTTATTCTACAAATGTAGAAATAAAAATCTATTCTACAAACATAGAGCAAAATTTAACATTTTTTTGGCTTTCTCGGTTTCTCGCGTGAGGGATGGCAGCGGAAATCCTTTGTGGAATGAAATGGAACAAAGATTGCAGCGCACAGCCCGACCGAGTTTACGAAAAATATTGTAATTAGTCAAAACGTTCAAAGCGAGGGCACGCCCAAATGAAAAATCCGCTCATTGCTGAACGGATTTGGTAAATATATAAGCTGTTTTACTTGCTTAATTCGACGAAATATTTGTAGAATAACGGGATGGTTTCGATGCCTTTCAGGTAGTTGAAAATTCCGAAATGTTCGTTTGGCGAGTGAATGGCGTCGCTGTCTAGACCAAATCCCATAAGGATTGTTTTGCTTTTTAGTTCTTTTTCGAATAGTGCCACAATTGGGATGCTTCCGCCGGAACGTACTGGAATTGCGGGAACTCCAAAGGTTTCTGTGTAAGCCATATTTGCAGCTTTGTAGCCAATGCTATCGGTTGGTGTTACATAGCCTTGACCGCCGTGATGCGGTGTGACTTTTACGGTTACACCAGCAGGAGCAATGCTTGTGAAGTGTTTTGTGAATAATTCGGTGATGGTTTCCCAGTCTTGATTTGGAACTAATCGCATGGAGATTTTAGCATACGCTTTGCTTGCAATAACGGTTTTTGCGCCTTCGCCAGTATAGCCGCCCCAAATTCCGTTGACATCTAATGTTGGTCGGATGGAATTTCTTTCGTTGGTTACATATCCTTTTTCGCCATAAATATCGTTGAGGTTCAATGCTTTTTTATAATTATCTAAATTGAAAGGCGCTTTTGCCATTTCGGCGCGTTCTTCAAGCGATAATTCTTCGACATTATCATAGAAATCAGGAATGGTAATGTGATTGTTTTCATCGTGAAGGGAGGCAATCATTTTGGCAAGCACGTTTATTGGATTGGCAACAGCACCGCCATACAATCCCGAATGTAAGTCGCGATTTGGACCTGTAACTTCTATTTCTACGTAGCTTAAACCTCTTAAACCAGTAGTAATTGAGGGTTGCTGATTGGAAATCATTCCCGTATCAGAAATTAGAATTACGTCGCATTTTAGTTTTTCTTGGTTGCGTTCTACAAACCAGCTCAAACTTTTAGAACCTACCTCTTCTTCACCTTCAATCATGAATTTCACGTTGCAGGGTAATGTTTTGGATTGCACCATATATTCAAATGCTTTGACGTGCATGTACATTTGCCCTTTGTCGTCGCACGCTCCACGAGCAAAAATAGCTCCTTCGGGATGAATTTCGGTAGTTTTAATTACAGGTTCAAACGGTGGTGAAGTCCATAATTCCATTGGATCTGGCGGTTGCACATCATAATGACCATAAACAAGAACCGTTGGAAGATTTTTATCGATAATATGTTCGCCAAAAACAATTGGATATCCTGGAGTATCGCAAATTTCTACAAAGTTGCAACCTGCTTTTTCAAGGCTTACTTTTACCGCATCGGCAGTATTGATAACGTCTTGAGAATAAGCAGCATCGGCACTTACAGAAGGTAGTTTTAATAATTCGATTAACTCGTTTATGAAGCGAGTCTTGTTTTCTTGAACATACGCTTTTATTGTATTCATAATTCAGTAGTTTTTTAGAATTCCAAAAATACAAAAAAAGACTTTGAAAAAACTTATAATTTATAATTGCTTCACCAATTCAAAAAATATAAATTTTTATTTTTTTCGGGTCATAATTTATAATTAGTTGTATATTTGCACTCACAATTTTGCGGATATGGTGAAATTGGTAGACATGCCAGACTTAGGATCTGGTGCCGCAAGGCGTGTAGGTTCGAGTCCTATTATCCGCACTTTTTAAATGCAACTGCCCAAATTATACTTTGGGCAGTTTTTTTTTGAAATTAAATGAGCAGTAAATAGAATGCAAATTGTGTTATTTTTATTTTTTTGTTTCATAATAAAGCCTCTTTTTATCCAAAAAAATGATATAATAAAAAAACCTGCTTTTTTCTCAAAATTGTATTGATTTTTATGTTTTAAAAAATTATCTTTGCGCTTTGAAAAACAAACCTATACAATGTGTTTAGGAAATTTGAATTTCACAAACCTAATTAGCTATTTAATAAATACATAAGCAATGTCAAAAGTAATAGGAAAAGTATCGCAGATCATCGGGCCAGTAGTGGATGTAGTTTTCAATGGTAAAGATGTCGAACTTCCAAAAATTTATGATTCATTAGAAATCACTAAGAAAGACGGTACATTATTAGTACTTGAAGTACAATCTCACATTGGTGAAAATACAGTTCGTACCATTTCGATGGACTCTACGGATGGTTTAAGTAGAGGTTATGAAGTTGTAGGCACTGGAAATCCCATAAAAATGCCAATTGGGCCAGATGTTTACGGTCGTTTATTCAACGTAATCGGAGATGCAATTGATGGTTTAGGAGATTTACCAAAAACAGGCGAAAACGGAATGTCAATTCACCGTCAAGCACCAAGATTTGAAGATTTATCAACTTCATCAGAAGTTTTATTCACAGGTATTAAAGTAATCGATTTAATTGAGCCATACTCAAAAGGAGGGAAAATTGGATTGTTCGGTGGTGCTGGTGTTGGTAAAACAGTATTGATTCAAGAGTTGATTAACAATATAGCAAAAGGTCACGGTGGACTTTCAGTATTCGCAGGAGTAGGAGAAAGAACACGTGAAGGAAATGACTTACTTCGTGAGATGTTAGAGTCAGGAATTATAAAATACGGTGATGAATTCATGCATTCTATGGAAGAAGGTGGATGGGATTTATCTAAAGTAGATATGCCAGGAATGAGAGAGTCAAAAGCTACTTTCGTTTTCGGTCAAATGAATGAGCCTCCTGGAGCTCGTGCTCGTGTAGCCTTGTCAGGATTGTCTATCGCAGAATATTTCCGTGATGGTGCTGGTTCAGATCAAGGAAAAGATGTATTGTTCTTTGTTGATAATATCTTCCGTTTTACACAAGCAGGTTCAGAGGTTTCGGCTCTTTTAGGTCGTATGCCTTCTGCAGTAGGATACCAACCAACATTAGCAACCGAAATGGGAGCGATGCAAGAACGTATTACTTCTACAAACAAAGGTTCTATTACATCGGTACAAGCGGTTTACGTTCCTGCGGATGATTTAACCGATCCAGCTCCAGCAACTACATTTGCTCACCTTGATGCTACAACCGTATTGTCTCGTAAAATTGCCGAATTAGGTATTTATCCAGCGGTAGATCCATTGGATTCTACTTCTCGTATTTTAACGCCACAAATTCTTGGTGATGAGCATTATGACTGTGCGCAAAGAGTAAAAGAAATCCTTCAAAAATACAAACAATTACAAGATATTATTGCGATTTTGGGTATGGAAGAATTGTCTGAAGAAGATAAATTATCGGTTTCAAGAGCAAGACGTGTACAACGTTTCTTATCTCAACCGTTCCACGTTGCAGAACAGTTTACAGGATTAAAAGGAGTTTTAGTTGACATTAAAGACACTATCAAAGGATTTAATATGATCATTGATGGAGAATTAGATCACTTGCCAGAAGCAGCTTTCAACCTCAAAGGAACAATTGAAGACGCTATCGAAGCAGGAGAAAAAATGTTGGCGGAAGCATAATTCAATTAACAATGGATAATTAACAATTGACAATGTAAAAATTATCAATTATCAATTATCAATTATCAATTAAAAAAATGATTTTAGAAATAGTATCACCAGAAGCACAATTATTTTCAGGAGAAGTAACTTCGGTTTCTCTTCCTGGAGTTGATGGAAGCTTTCAATTATTGAATAATCACGCGCCAATTGTTTCGATATTGAAAGACGGATTGGTTAAAATTGCGGCTTTGAATTTTAATTTCAGTAAAGAATCCGCTGATAAATTCACGAAAGTAAATGAGCAAAATTATACTCTTGCCATTACTTCGGGAACAATTGAATTAAAAGACAATAAAGTAATTGTTTTAGTGGATTAATTAAAACAATTAGACATAAAAAAAATGCTCAATTATTATTGAGCATTTTTTTTATGTCTAATTCAAAAAGAATTTTGCTTTTTGAATGTTAATTCAAAACAGGAACTTTATAAAAGACGCCTTGTTTGAAGTTCACCAAAGTGTTTCCCAACGGATTATTTGTTGTGTTGTAAGCGTTGAAACGATATGTTCCGCTTACAGTTTTGTTAACCGAGTCATATTCTGTAAGGATTATCTGTCCGTCATCAGTATTTGTTCCAGTTGCATAAAATAAATTTTGCCCATTTACAGCATAACTAAAAGTAGCTTCACTTATTTGACCCGTTCCTAATAAAGTAGTGGCAGGGTAGGATTGTGAAATTGTAGGAAGCGGCATAGATAATGTCAAAGTTTCAAACTGGCTTAATGCTACAATTCGGATAGTCGCATTTGGGATATCAACTGAAGCGCTTGAAGTTTTTGCTCTCCAAAAATAGTTGTCTTTTGTCCCTTGAACAGAAGGACTATTGAATGTCACTTCTTGCGTACAAGAGCAAAATGCAATTATGACTAAGAATAAGGATATTATTTTTTTCATTTTTTCATTTTTATAGTTACAAAAATAGACTAATTATACAAAAATGCTAAAATTTTTTATAGAAATTAAACTAAATTTTATTTATTTAACCGCTTTTAATAAATTTAGTAAAAGCACATTAGTTACATTCGAAAAATTATGTATATTTGCACCCTTAATTAACAGAGGTCGAGTACCTCAAAATTTAATCACACGATTATGTCTGTAAAAATTAGATTACAAAGACACGGTAAAAAAGGTAAACCTTTTTACTGGGTTGTAGCGGCTGATGCTCGCTCAAAAAGAGACGGTAAATACCTAGAAAAAATTGGTACTTACAATCCAAACACAAATCCTGCAACTATCGATTTAAATCTTGATAGCGCTGTTAAATGGTTACACAATGGCGCTCAGCCTACAGATACTGCGAAAGCAATTTTATCTTACAAAGGAGCTTTATTGAAACATCACCTTGACGGAGGAATTCGTAAAGGAGCTTTAACTCAAGAACAAGCTGACGCAAAATTAGCTGCTTGGTTAGAAGCAAAATCAGGAAAAGTGGATGCTAAAAAAGACGGTTTAACAAAAGCGCAAGCGGATGCTAAAAAGAAAGCTTTTAAAGCGGAACAAGATGTAAATGCTAAACGTTTAGCAAATGCTGCTAAAGCTGAAGCGGATGCAATAGCTGCTGAGTCAGCCGTTGAAGAAGTAGAAGTTGAAGACTCGAGCGTAAGCGAACAGGCGGAGCAAACTCCTGTTGCTGAAGTAGAGGTAGAAGAAGTCGCTGAAGTTGAAGAAACTCCTGCTGCTGTAGCTGAAGAAGCTGAGGTTGTAGCAGAAGAAGCTCCTGCTGAAGTTGAAGAAACTCCTGCTGCTGAGGTTGTAACTGAAGAAGTTGTAGTTGATGAAACTCCTGCTGCTGAAGAAAATAACGAAGAAGCTCAAGCTTAATTCATTTAGCGATTCATGCGTAAAGAAGATTGTTTCTATTTAGGTAAAATCGCAAAAAAATTTAGTTTCAAAGGGGAAGTTCTTGCCTATTTAGATACGGACGAACCAGAGTTATACGAAAATTTGGAATCAGTGTTTGTTGAATGCAACAAACACTTGGTTCCTTTTTTTATTGAAAGTAGTTCCCTTCATAAAAACGATTTCCTTAGAATTCGATTTGAAGACATGACTACCGAGGAAGACGCAGACGCTATTATTGGTAATGCCATATATCTTCCTATAAAAATGTTGCCAAAACTCACGGGTAATAAATTCTACTTTCACGAAGTTATCGGATTTGAAATTGAAGACAAACGCTGTGGAATAATAGGAAAAATCGTTTCTGTAAACGACACAACCGCACAACCACTTTTTGAAGTCCTCAATGGCGATGTAGAAATGCTAATACCTATGATTGATCATTTCCTTGTAAAAATTGATAGAGAAAACAAGAAAGTTTTGATGGATTTACCTGAAGGTTTGGTTGAAATGTACCTTTAGAAAAGTGTATTCGGTTATTTGTTTAATCGTTTAATCAAAAATTCTGAAATCAGAAATCTAAAATCTAAAATCTTCAATCTTAAATCACAATGTCACTATTTCAATTCAAACAATTTAGTATTAACCAAGATCAATGTGCTATGAAAATTGGCACAGATGGCGTTTTGTTAGGTGCTTGGACGCCAATAGACAATAATCCAAAATCAGTTTTAGACATTGGAACAGGAACCGGAATAATTGCTTTAATGCTAGCGCAAAGATGCAACGCCGACCAAATTGACGCTTTAGAAATTGATGAAAATGCGTATGAACAAGCGGTAGATAATTTTGAAAATTCCCCTTGGAGTGATAGATTATTTTGCTTTCACGCAGGTTTAGATGAATTTGTAGAAGAGCCAGAAGAGGAGTACGATTTAATTATTTCCAATCCTCCTTTTTATACCGATGATTTCCGATCTGAAAATGAACAACGAGACTTGGCTCGTTTTCAAGAGGCGATGCCATTTGAAGATTTAGCAGAAGCCGCCGATTTATTGCTATCTGAAAACGGAATTTTTTCTGTAATTATTCCTTTCAATGAAGAAGATCGATTTATAGAATTGTGCGCTAATGTTGAACTTTTCCCGATTAAAATTACTCGCGTTAAAGGCGCTCAAAACACCAAAATTATTCGAAGTTTATTGGCTTTTAAAAGATTTGAATTGGCAGTTTTAACTTCAGATGAACTGGTAATCGAAATTAGCAGACACGAATATACTCCAGAATATATTGCCCTCACGAAAGATTTCTATTTAAAGATGTAATCCTAGCCCTGATTAAAGAGGAAATCCCTCGCTTTTTAGCGAGGATTGCAACGGAAAGCAGGATTAAGCTCCAATAAGAAAGAGGAAAAAATATAACAATTGTTAATCGGTTTGTTACATTTCTTTATGTAAATTTGCATTTGACTATTAAAAAGTGAACTTCGCTTTTAGCGATTCAACCAAAAGATAAAATATGAAAACAGATTTATTTCAAGCTCCAGATTATTATAACCTTGACGAATTATTGACGGACGAGCACAAATTAGTTCGTGATGCCGCTCGAGAATGGGTAAAACGTGAAGTTTCGCCAATTATCGAAGACTTTGCTCAAAGAGCCGCTTTCCCAACACAAATCATAAAAGGATTGGCAGATATTGGTGCTTTTGGACCTTATGTTCCAGAAGAATATGGCGGTGCAGGTTTAGACCAAATTTCTTATGGTTTGATAATGCAAGAAATTGAAAGAGGAGATTCTGGTGTTCGTTCAACAGCTTCTGTTCAATCTTCATTAGTAATGTATCCTATTTGGAAATTTGGAAATGAAGAACAACGGTTGAAATATTTGCCAAAATTAGCTTCTGGTGAATTCATGGGTTGCTTTGGTTTAACCGAACCCAATTATGGTTCTGATCCAAGTAGCATGATTTCCAACTACAAAGACATGGGCGACCATTATCTATTGAATGGTGCCAAAATGTGGATTTCAAATGCTCCATTTGCTGATATCGCAGTAGTTTGGGCAAAAAATGAAGAAGGTAGAATTCATGGTTTGATTGTAGAACGCGGAATGGAAGGTTTTACAACGCCTGAAACTCACAACAAATGGTCACTTCGTGCGTCTTCAACAGGAGAATTGATTTTTGATAACGTGAAAATTCCTAAAGAAAATATTTTGATGGGCAAAACAGGTCTTGGAGCTCCAATGCAATGCTTGGATTCGGCACGTTATGGAATTGCTTGGGGCGCTATTGGTGCCGCAATGGATTGTTATGACACTGCGCTGCGTTATGCAAAAGAAAGAATTCAGTTTGACAAACCAATAGCGGGAACACAATTACAACAAAAGAAATTGGCCGAAATGATAACTGAGATTACCAAAGCACAGTTATTAACTTGGCGTTTGGGAGTTTTAAGAAATGAAGGAAAAGCAACTACCGCTCAAATTTCGATGGCAAAACGAAATAATGTTGATATGGCAATTACTATTGCTCGAGAAGCACGTCAAATTTTGGGTGGAATGGGAATTACAGGCGAATATTCTATAATGCGTCACATGATGAATCTAGAATCTGTGATTACGTATGAAGGAACACACGACATCCATTTATTGATTACGGGTATGGATATTACTGGAATTCCTGCCTTTAAATAGTATAAAACATTTATTAAAATATTGATAAAAATCAGGGTAAAAGCTTCTTGTTTTCAAGAAGCTTTTTTACTTTTGTACAAAAAATTCTCATAGTGAATATCGAAACTATAAATAGGAGTATTCAAACTCAAAAAACAGCATTATTGCAACATACGTTGTATCAAAAAGTACAAACTATTGAAGATTTGCAATGCTTTGTTGAAAATCATGTGTATGCAGTTTGGGATTTTATGTCTTTATTGAAAGCCTTACAATCTAAACTTACTTGTACAACTACGCCTTGGATTGCGACTAAAAATCCGGAAACTCGTTATTTAATAAATGAAATTGTTTTAGCAGAAGAATCTGACTTGACAATGGAAGGAGCGAGACAAAGTCATTTTGAAATGTACCTTGAAGCGATGCATTCTTTTGGTGCTTCAACCTCAGAAATTAAAAATTTTATCGAGCATGTAATTGCTACTCAAAATATATTTGTTTCTATAAAACAAAGCACGATTCACCCAAATATTAAAGCATTCTTAGATTTTACTTTCAGAGTAATTGAAGAAGGAAAACCACATGAAATTGCAGCTGCTTTCACTTTTGGTAGAGAAGATTTAATTCCAGCGATGTTTACCGAAATATTAAGAAATTTTCAAGCTAATTTTCCTCAAACCGACTTGAAAAAATTGATTTATTATTTCGAAAGACACATCGAATTAGATGCTGATGATCATGGACCAAAAGCATTACAAATGGTCGTAGAACTTTGCGGAAATGAGGAAGCCAAATGGAAAGAAGTCGAAACAATTTCTGTTTTAGCTTTAGAAAAACGGATTGGGCTTTGGGATGCAATCGAAGAAAATATTTTCAAAAAAGAAACTGAGTTGGTTTAGTTTCAATAAAAAAGCGAGAATTTATTCTCGCTTTTTTTTATTCTTCAGGTGCTAATGCTATTGCTAATCCTTCTAGTTTTTTAGTGATATGTATTTGACAACCCAAGCGACTGTTGGGCTTTACGTTGAATGCTTCGGAAAGCATGGCTTCTTCATCATCGCCTTTTTCTGGGATTTCAATGTCGTTTAAAACATAACATTGACACGAAGCGCACATTGCCATTCCACCACAAATTCCGATAGTTCCTTCGGGAACTAACTCGTACATACGAACCAATTCCATAATGTTGAGGTTCATATCGGTTGGCGCTTGAACTTCGTGAACGGTTCCATCTCGGTCTGTTATTTTTATTAGGATATCTTCAGCCATTTTTATTTTATTGCTTTTATAACTTGTTTTTCGGCTTCTTTTCGAGTGCCGTCAAAGCCATCAACGCCAGAAACTGTGGTGTATTTCAATACATATTTTTTTCCAGGATTCATTCTTTGATACACGCTTTGAACCATTAAAGTTGCTTCGTGGAATCCACACAAAATTAGTTTTAATTTTCCGGGATAACTATTAACATCGCCAATGGCGTAGATTCCAGGAATATTAGTTTGATAATCCAACGAATTATTAACTAGTATAGCATTTTTATTTATGTTTAATCCCCAATTGGCAATAGGTCCTAATTTTGGTGTTAATCCAAAAAGCGGAATAAAATAATCGGTTTCAATGTTTATGATTTCGCCATTGGTTTCGATGTTTACGGATTCAATGTGTTCTGTGCCTTTGAAACCAACGATTTCTCCGGGTGTAATTAATTTTATTTTACCAGATGCTTTTAGTTCTTGTACTTTTTCTACAGAATCTAATGCGCCACGAAATTCGTTTCTTCGGTGAACCAATGTTACACTTGATGCTACATTTGAAAGGAAAATACTCCAATCTAAAGCGGAATCTCCACCTCCAGAAATGACTACTTTTTTATCTCTGAATTTTTCAGGATCTTTTACAAAATATTCTACACCACGGTCGTTTTGCTCGTAGAATTCTATGCCTTCTAAGATTGGTTTTCGAGGTTCAAAACTTCCTAATCCGCCAGCAATTGCAACGGCATTGGCGTGGTGCTTTGTTCCTTTATTGGTGGTAACGATAAATGTTCCGTCTTCTAATTTGTCGATGGTTTCGGCAACTTCATTTAGGGTAAATCCGGGTTGAAATTGTTTTATTTGCTCCATTAAATTCGTTACCAAATCGCCTGCTAAAATAGTTGGAAATCCGGGAATGTCGAAAATGGGTTTTTTAGGATATAATTCTGATAATTGTCCGCCGGGTTGTGGCAATCCATCAATAATGTGGCATTTTAATTTTAAAAGTCCTGCTTCAAATACTGCGAAAAGCCCTGTTGGACCTGCGCCTATAATGAGTATGTCTGTTTCAATCATTTTTAAAAGTTAAAAGAATTTTAAAGTTACAAAGAGGCAAAGATTAAAAATAGAATGCGTTTAGTATATGATAATTGTCAGTTATGAAAAATTGTGATTTGACATCTGAAGCGCGTGAGGGAGTGAAGCGGATAGCCCACAGACAAGTGTAGCGAAGCGGAACTTGACGAGGACTTGCAGCGAAAAGCTCGACCGTATTTGCAAGAACAAAACGTGAATTTATATCAAATAGTGATTGCAAATAGGGTCACGCCCAAATGCTTTAATTGATATTTATGACCGTTTCAATTTGTGGAGCAAACTTTTTTATGGTTGTTTCCACACCGATTTTTAGTGTCATTTGATTCACGCTGCACCCTACGCAAGCCCCTTCGAGACGCACTTTCACGTGTTTTCCATCCTCGATGGAAATGAGTGAAATGTCGCCGCCGTCGGAATTCAAAAATGGTCTGATTTCTTCGAGGGCTTTTTCTACGTTTGTTGTTAATTCTTCTATTGTCATAACTTTTTTGTGTCAATTAGATGGATTAAACTCTCTAATTATTTATTTTTTAACTGCTGAACAGCCCGCCATTGTTGTAATTTTTACGGCTTCGGTAGCGGGTAAATTTTCATTTCTACTCACCACTTCCTGAACGACTTTTCGTGTAATTTCTTCAAACACTTTTTCGGTTACAGACCCCGTTTGCAAGGCAGCTGGACGACCGTAATCACCCGCTTCGCGAATGGATTGAACTATTGGAACTTCGCCAAGGAAGGGAACATTTAAATCTTCGGCAAGGTTTTTTGCGCCTTCTTTTCCAAAGATATAGTATTTATTTTCAAGCATCCCGATAGCTATCGGGACTTCGGGTGTAAAGTACGCCATATTTTCGATAATTCCCAAAACGGGTACATTAATACTTTCTGATGTGAACATCGAAACTCCTTTTTTTGCATCGGCAAGTGCTACGGCTTGTGGCGTGCTTACTACAACGACGCCGGTAATTGGCAATGCTTGCACGATGGAAAGGTGGATGTCGCCTGTTCCGGGTGGCAAATCGAGTAACATAAAATCCAATTCGCCCCAATCGGCATCAAAAATCATTTGGTTTAGTGCTTTTGAAGCCATTGGTCCTCGCCAAATAACGGCTTGGCTTGGTGCTGTGAAAAATCCGATAGATAAAATTTTTACTTCGTAGCTTTCAACAGGTTTCATTTTAGATTTTCCGTCAACGGTAACTGAAATTGGTTTTTCAGATTCCACGTCAAACATAATTGGCATGGAAGGCCCGTAAATATCGGCGTCTAAAATTCCAACTTTGAAACCCATTTTTGCTAATGTTACCGCTATATTTGCCGTAACCGTTGATTTTCCAACGCCTCCTTTTCCGGATGCAATAGCGATGATATTTTTTATTCCAGAAACAGCTTTCCCTTTGATGGTGTTGGCTTCTGGCGTTTCAACTTTTATATTTACTTTGATTTTGGCGTCTTTAGAAACCAAATCGTGAATTGTTTTTTTGATGTCGTCTTCGGCTCTTTTTTTGATGTGCATTGCGGGTGTGTGCAAAACTAAATCTACGATTATATCATCACCAAAAGTTACCACATTTGTGACAGCGCCACTCTCCACCATATTTTTTCCCTCTCCAGCAATAGTTATTGTTTCTAATGCTTTGAGAATGTCTTTTTTATCTATTTTCATTTCCGTTTTCTTGATCTAAATTAATATGAAAATTTAGAGTACAAAGATAGCTTGAAAAGTTTGAAAGTGAAATGAGAATTGGGAAAAGTTTGTTTAATCAATTTTATGAAATTAAATAATTACCATTTTACGAATTTCATCTTCAATAATAATATCAAATTCTTATTATTTGTTGTTTCTAGTCAAATCAAAATTGAATAAATCACTAGGGGAAATCTCCAAAGCTCTGATTATTTTGAATAATGTACTAATAGTAGGATTAGTTTTTATGGTTTCAATCCTTGCAATCTGTGAAAGTGTTAATTCTGAACGATAGGCTAATTCTTCTTTACTAATTTTCTTTTCTGTCCGAATTTCTTTTAGTCGTTTGGCTAACAACCGCAATCCATCCTCATCAAATGTAAATGTCCTTGTTAAATTGTCACTTCTTTTCATTTACCAAAAAGAAACTAATAAATATTATTTTGTTATAGCATATTTGCTATAATTTTACATATTTGTAATATAATTCTAAATTATTATCAAAAATGAAAAAACTTTTACTTTTAATACTACTTACCGTGATAAGTTGTACGGCACACAAATATGGGGCAAATTCTGAACCCACACAAAAGAGTAATTTAACTTTTGGAATGGTTAAAAGTAAAATCATTAAAAATGTTACATCTCAAGATGAAATATTAAAATTGTTTGGTTCACCGAATTTAACAACCAAAAATAAATCAAATGATGAAGTTTGGAGTTATAACAAAATGAGTGCTCAAACTAAGGCGGGAAGTAGCGAAGTTTTTTTTGGACAAAAAGCCAGCGTTTCTTCAAGTTCACAATCTTTTGATCTAATAATAACGTTTGATAGCCTTGATAAGGTTATTGATTATTCAGTAATATCAACTTCTTTTTAAAATTAAAATTATGAAAAAAATTTATTGTTTTTTAGCGCTTACTTTTTTATTTTCTTGTGCTACAGTAGTTCCTGAGTTAACTCCTTCACAAATTAAAATCATGACCACAAAACAGTATGAAACTGGTAAGGATATGGTCTTTAAATCTGTTATTTCTTTACTTCAATCTGAAGGATATTTAGTTGAAAATGCTAGTAATGAAACTGGATTAATAAATGCTTATAAAAGAATTGAAGTAAGCAGAAAATTATCACGAAAATCAAAAGCAACTTTTTATATTGAAGAATTTAATTCCGCTTTAACGGAGGTTAAAATTACTTTTTATGAAGGAACTATTGCTATAAAAAATGATGGTTATAGTAAGAGAGCTGAAGAAAAAGAATCGATGTTAAAAACTCCAGAAATTTATAATTCTTGGTTTAATAATTTAAGAGCTGAAATTGAAAGAAGAAAAGCATTGACAAAATAGAAAAATAATTTTAAAAATGTTGCTTAACTAATACTGCAGGTTTTATTAGCATATTCAAAGAGATTTATTAAATTTTTTTAGTAAACCCAACTCTTCTAAGTGTTCTTTAAAAATTAAACGTTCTTAAAAGTCGGAATTGCGTGAGGGGGTGAAGTGGATAGTCCACAAGCAAGTGTAGCGAAAGCGGAACTTGGCGAGGACTTGCAGCGGAACACCCGACCGAGTTTAGAGATTGCTTCATTCTTCGCAATGACGTTCAAAACGAGGGCACGCCCAAATGAAAATTATTCTTCTATTCCAAGTTTTGGAAACCTGTCAGGTGTGAAAGTAAATAAGAATCTGAAATAAATTCATATTAAATGAATAAACCTACCTACCCGTGATACACTCGAGAAGCAATGATTTTGCCTTCTCGCACGATTAGCACTTCTGCCACGAGCGTATTTTCTTCGCCAGCAACAGAACGAATATACTCCATGAAAACCCGATCGCCATTTGCGGTAAGCGAAGTCACTTTGTAATTCAAACTCGGCAAACGGGCAAACGCATCTTGCCACCATTCTCGCAGCGCCTGTTTCCCAATTATCAAACCGTTGGTTTCTGGTTTGTGTATTTTCAATTTCGGACTGTAATGTTCGGCATCGTCATCATATAAAGATAATAGTTGCTCCAAATTGTGATTGTTGAAAGCATCAAACCATTTAAAAGCGATAGATTGTAAATTTTCTGGGGTCATTATTTTGAGACTTTTGACTTTACGACATTAAAACTTTCGACTTATTTAAGAATTTTTCAAGTTGATAATTTCTTGTTCTGTCAGCATTCTCCAGTTTCCTCGAGGTAAATTTTTCTTGGTTAAACCTGCAAAGGCAACTCTGTCAATTCTTAAAACATCGTAACTAAAATGTTCAAAAATAGAGCGAACCACTTTCACATTTGAAGAACGCAATTTCAGTCCGATTTCACTTTTTGATTCACCTTCAATGTAACTTACATCTTCTACAAAAACACGGTGACCGTCCAAAACCAAACCTTTATTGATTTTTTCTAAATCCTCAAATTTCAAGTTTTTATCCAAAGAAACTTGGTAAATTTTTGAAGATTTGTTTGTTGGCAACGTAAATTTACGAATCATATCCGTGTCATTCGTAAACAACAATAAACCCGTCGTATTTTTATCCATTCTTCCTACAGCTCCAATTTTTGAAGTCGTAGAACCTTTCACTAATTCCAAAACATTACGGTATTCTTGACCTTCGTCCAATGCTGTTGTAAAGTTTTTTGGCTTGTTCAACAAAATATATTCTTTCTTTTCAGGAGTCAAAACATTCCCGTCAAAATTCACTACATCGCCTGGTTTTACCATATATCCCATCTCAGTAACAGGAATTCCATTCACTTTCACATTCCCAGATTGTATGTAAATATCGGCATCACGACGAGAGCAAGCGCCCGAATTTGCAATGTATTTATTCAATCGAATTTCGTCTTTAACTTTCGGTCTTTTTGGCGCTTGATTTGGTTTTTTCTCCACTTTATCCGACGCAATTGCTGCAACTTTAGTATTTATTTTTACTTTTTTAGGCCCTTGTGCCCGTTTTTGCATCGCAGGTTTAGCTCCGCTCCGTTCGCCTCCGGCTCGGGTTGGCTTATTTGAGCTTGGTCTTGAACTGTTCGCTCTACCGCCGCTTTTTTTGTTATTGCCTTCCTTGTTATTCATAATATGCTATAATTTTTGCAAAGATACCATTTATAAATTTGACAATCTATAAATGCTTTTTATAAACCGTAATATTCTAATTTATCAATTTATTTGGATACAGTTTTGCATTTTGCCTATTTTGAAGTATTTATTGTTCCTTACTACTATTAAAAAAAGCACTTTAACTTTCTCTTATTCGATAGTCAAATAACCCGCTACTCATATATAATCTAGGTCTGTTAATTTTTATTTACCTTTATTTTATAAGTTTTTAATGCTTTTAACATTATTAACCTAGTAATAAAGCATTACATCCCCTTCAATTTCTCTAAATAATCACGTTGATTTGATAATCTTGGGATTTTATGTTGACCTCCTAATTTGTTCTGGTCTTTCAGCCAATCATAAAATAAATTCGGTCGTGCAATATTCACTTGTAATGGATTTAAAGTCATATTATTGTACCGTTTGGCTTCATAATCCGAGTTTAAAGTTTGCAGTGTTTCATCTAATATTTTTCCAAAAGCGATAGGATCTGATGGGTTTTTCTTGAATTCAATCATCCATTCGTGCGCTCCTTTTTCTTTATCTTTCATGAAAATAGGCGCCACAGTATAATCTACCATTTCAGTATTGGTAAGTTGACAGGCTTTGGCAATTGCTCGATCGGTGTTTTCCACCATTAACTCCTCGCCAAAAACATTGATATGGTGTTTCGTTCTTCCCGTTACCCGAATTCGATACGGATTCAAGGAAGTAAACCGAACGGTATCGCCAATCATATAGCGCCATAAACCAGAATTTGTTGTAATTACAATGGCGTAATTTTTATTCAATTCAACATCGCACAATCGAATGGCAATTTGACTCAAATTTCCAAAAGTTTCCATCGGAATGAATTCGTAGAAAATCCCGTAATCCAACATCAACAGTAAATCATTTGAATTATTCAAATCTTGAATGGCAAAAAAGCCTTCGGAAGCATTGTAAATTTCATAATATTTGAAATCACTCTTCGGGACTATTTTTTGATATTGCTCCCGATACGGATCAAAACTAACGCCACCATGGAAATATACTTCTAAATTTGGCCAGATTTCTAATAAATTTCCTTTTCCGGTTTCTTCTAAAACCGTATTCAATAATACCAACATCCACGAAGGAACGCCCGCAAAACTAGTGACATTTTCAGTTTTAGTTTCATTGATAATGGCTGTAATTTTGGTTTCCCATTCACTCATCAAGGAAACTTTATTGCTTGGCGTGCTGCTGTATTCAGCCCAAATTGGCATATTTTCAATTAGAATTGCTGATAAATCACCAAAAAAAGTATTGTTGGTTTCATAGATTTGAGAACTCCCACCAAGGCGTAAACTTTTACCCAAAAACAATTCGGAATTTTCATTGTTATTCAAATACAAACACAATAAATCCTTGCTTCCTTTGTAATGACAATCTTCTAAAGCCTCAGTACTTACGGGGATAAATTTGCTTTTGGCATTTGTTGTTCCACTCGATTTTGCAAACCATTTTATCGGTGTGCCCCAAAATATATTTTGTTCGCCTTGTCGCGTTCGCTCTATTAAAGGCTGCAAATCTTCATAAGTTGAAATAGGAACTCTTTGAATAAAAGTAGCATACGTTTTTATCGATTCAAATCCATTTTCTATGCCAACAAAAGTGTTTTCAGCAGATCGAATGAGGTTCATTAGCAATTCTTCTTGTACCTCATTTGGGTATTTTAAGAACAACTCCATCTGATGGATGCGCTGTTTTAAAACCCAAGTCGCAAAGGAATTGATAATAGATATCGGCATTCTGATTTTGATTTTAGAATTAGAATATTAGATTTGTAAAACGACAAACAAATGCTAACTTTACCAAAAATAGCAATTTTTCGGAACTTAAAACTCCAAACCTTAAACTTTTAAATTAATGACATACCAAGGCGTCCTCAAAAAAATGCAAACCGAGTTTGAAAACCCCATTCAATATTATTTGATTTTTCAAGATAGTTTTCTAAATGTCAATCAGTTATTAAATAAAAATATTGAAATTAATTTTGTAGGCTTTGAATGTTTGAATTGCGGAAAGCAGAAGAAAATTTTCCGCCAAGGATTTTGCTATGATTGTTTTTATTCAAGTCCAGCAGTTGGTGATTGGATTATGAAACCCGAATTAAGCACGGCGCATCTTGGAATTCAAGACCGAGATTTGGCGTATGAAGAAAAAGTGCAATTGCAACCGCATATTATCTATTTGGCGTTGTCAAGCGAAGTGAAAGTAGGGGTTACGCGCAATACGCAAGTCCCAACACGTTGGATTGATCAAGGTGCCGAAAAGGCAATTGCTATTATAGAAGTTCCCAATCGGTACTTGGCAGGAATTACAGAAGTTGCTCTAAAAAATCATTTTGCCGATAAAACTAATTGGCGTAAAATGCTTACAAACGATATTGCACACATCGATTTAATTGAAGCGCGTTCCAATTTAGAACAATTAATACCTACCGAAGTTCGGGAATATTTTCATTTAGAAAAAAATGATTTATATGAAATGAACTATCCCGTTTTAGAATATCCAAATAAAATAAACAGTCTAAGTTTAGATAAAATACCAAATTTCAAAGGAAAATTAACAGGTATAAAAGGGCAATATCTTATTTTTGAAGATGGAACGGTTTTTAATGTTCGAAGCTCAGAAGGATATGTGGTGCGGATAGATGTTTAAATTTTAATAATAAATTTATTAACAGTCTTTGCAATTATACTTCTATTCTGAATTTCTTTTGTTAATTTGCGGTTAATATGAAAATCCAAAACCAAGCCGTTTTATCGATAGGAAGCAATCAAGGCAATCGTCTTGAAAATATCCAACAATGCATTCAATTGATTCAATTGGAACTCGGTACGGTTTTCAAAGTCTCAAAATTATACGAAACTCCTTCTTGGGGTTTTGAAAGTGACGCTTTTTATAATTGTGCAATTGCAATTCACACACATAAATCGCCGCTGAAATTATTGTCTGGAATTTTGAAAATCGAAAAGAAATTAGGAAGAATTCGAAAAGAACAGCAACTTGGTTACCAATCTCGAACCATCGACATTGATATAATTAGTTTTGAAAATGAAATCGTTCAAACGGAAACATTGGAAATTCCGCATCCGCAAATGCAAAACCGTTTGTTTGTTTTATTGCCAATAAACGACTTGCAATTGGATTTTGTACATCCTATTTTCGAGAAAACGATTCCTGTTTTAATTGATGAATGTGAAGATAAAAGCGTTTGTAAAATAGTTTCTGATTTGGAATTACCATTACAAAAATACAATTTACAACAGTACAATTACATTGCAATTGAAGGAAATATTGGCGCAGGAAAAACAACGTTGGCTTCTAAAATTGCCGAAGATTTTAATGCAAAAACTGTATTTGAACGGTTTGCTGATAATCCGTTTTTACCTAAATTTTATAAAGATCAAAACCGATTTGCTTTTCCATTAGAAATGTCATTTTTGGCGGACAGATACCAACAATTATCAGATGATTTAGCGCAATTTGATTTGTTTAAGGATTTTATTGTTGCAGATTATCACATATTCAAATCCTTAATTTTTGCAAAAGTTACACTGCAAGAAGATGAATATCGGTTGTATAAAACGCTTTTTGATATTATTTATAAGGAAATGCCAAAGCCTGATTTGTATGTCTATTTGTATCAAAATACAGATCGATTGCTGCAAAATATCAAACGCAGAGGCAGAAGTTACGAGCAAGAAATTCCTGCAGAATATTTGGATAAAATCAATAAAGGATATTTGGATTATATCAAATCTCAAACCAACTTAAACGTATTAATTATTGATGTTTCAGAAAGAGATTTCGTAAAGAAACAAAGCGATTATATTTTTATATTGGAAGAAATCAGAAAGAAATTAGCGGAATAAATCACCTCATTTTCTTAAAAAAGTCCCAAATCACAATTCCGGCACTTACGGCAATATTCAAAGAATGTTTGGTTCCTAATTGAGGAATTTCTATTGTTCCATCACACAATTCAATTGCGTTTTGTGAAACACCAAAAACTTCGTTTCCAAAAACCAAAGCGTATTTTACATTGGTTTCAACTTCAAAATCTTGAAGAAAAACCGCACTTTCAACTTGCTCAATGGCAAATACTTTTACACCTTCGGATTTCAGTTTTTTTATGACTTCCAAAACACTTTCGTAATGTTCCCAAATTACAGTTTCTGTTGCTCCCAAAGCAGTTTTGTGAATTTCTTTATTTGGAGGAGTTGCTGTAATGCCACACAAATATATTTTTTCTATTAAAAAAGCATCGGAAGTTCTAAAAACAGAACCAATATTATTCAAACTCCGAATGTTGTCGAGAATAATAATAAGTGGTGTTTTTGAAGCTTCTTTGAAATCATCAATAGATTTTCTGTTTAATTCACTGTTTTCTAGCTTTCGCATAGTTTTAGGATAATATTAAAAAAAAAGCTTCCTATTAAAAGGAAGCTTTTTTATATCATATAAATAAATTTAGCTTTTTGGTACAGCTATCACTGCAGCGGGAGTTTCGCGAGCCAAAACATTTCCCTTAATTGTTAATACTTTTGTAGGCTGACCTTCAGCATTAGAAGTTACAGTAACTGTTTTTGTAAAAGCCTGACCAGCTCTATCTGTTGCATAATGCACGCCAATTTCCCCTTTTGCTCCAGGAGCGATAGGCTCTTTTGGAGTTGTTGGAACAGTACATCCACAAGATCCTTGTGTATTTGAAATAATTAACGGTTTGTTACCATTATTTGTGAAAACAAATTTACGGGTACCATCAGAATCCGCTGGAATTGTTCCGTAATCAATAGTTTCTGTTTCAAAAACCATACCAGCACCTTCAACTTTTGGCGCTATAACTTTAGCATCTGCAGGTGCTTTTGCTTTTTTTGTTTCTTGTGCATTAGAAGTAGTAACTCCTAAAACTGTTAGCATAGCTAATAAAAATATTTTTTTCATTGTAATTTTAATTAAATTATTGGAACAAATCTAAATAAAAATTTCAATTCTACTAATAAAATTTTCTTAAAATTAAATTAATTTTCTAAAGTACTTAATTCAGTATAAAATAATTAAATTCGCTTTTGTAATATTCATATCACTTTTAAAACAATAAAAACTTTGGCAGCTAAACAAACAGAAGTAAAGGAAACCCCGTTAATGAAGCAATATAACGAAATCAAAAGGAAATATCCGGATGCTTGTTTGTTGTTTCGTGTAGGTGATTTTTATGAAACTTTCGGTGAAGATGCTGTTCGTGCGTCAAAAATTCTTGGAATTACCCTCACAAAACGTGGTGCAGGTTCGGCAACAGAAACTGCTTTGGCTGGTTTTCCGCACCATTCTATCAATACGTATTTGCCTAAATTGGTAAAAGCGGGACTTCGTGTGGCTATTTGCGATCAATTAGAAGACCCAAAAATGACGAAAACAATTGTCAATAGAGGCGTTACAGAATTAATTACACCAGGTGTTTCAATGAATGACGAGGTTTTGCAATCAAAATCAAATAATTTTTTGGCTTCTATTTACTTTGGTAAAAAAAATATTGGAATTTCTTTTTTAGATGTTTCTACGGGCGAATTTTTAACGGCTCAAGGAACGGAAGATTATATAGACAAATTATTACAGAATTTCAATCCAAGTGAAGTTTTGATTCCAAAGAATAATAAAAACGATTTTAAGGAAACTTTTGGCGAGGATTATCATAATTTTTATTTGGAAGATTGGGTTTATAAAGAAGATTACGCATTTGAAACGCTCACAAATCACTTTCAAACAGTCTCTTTAAAAGGATTTGGAATCGAAGAATTACCCGAAGGAATCATTGCATCGGGAGCAATTTTATTTTATTTATCGGAAACGCAACATAATAAATTACAACACATTACTTCCATTCAACGCATTGCAGAAGACGCATATGTTTGGATGGATCGGTTTACAATTCGGAATTTAGAGTTGTACCACAGTTACAATCCCAACGCCGTAACTTTATTGGATGTAATCGATAGAACGCTTTCGCCAATGGGTGGAAGATTGCTAAAACGTTGGTTGGCATTGCCTTTGAAAGACATTCATAAAATTAGAAATCGGCACGAAGTGGTTTCTTATTTGAAAGAAAACCAGCCCATTTTAAAGAATATTCAACACCAAATCAAGCAGATTTCTGATTTGGAACGTTTGATTTCTAAAATTGCAACTGGAAAAGTTTCCCCGCGCGAAGTGGTTTATTTGAAAGAATCGTTGGATGCTATTATTCCAATTAAAAAATTAGCGTTAGAAAGTCCGCAAGAAGCCGTGAAAGTTATTGGCGATACCTTGCACAGTTGCGAGTTATTGCGTGAAAAAATCAAAACAACTTTGAATCAAGATGCACCTGTTGCTATTGCAAAAGGAAACGCAATTGCCAAAGGAATCAGTGAAGAATTAGATGATTTACGGGCAATTTCAACTTCTGGAAAAGAGTTTTTGGAAGGAATTGAAAAACGAGAATCTGAAAAAACGGGAATTTCATCATTGAAAATATCCTTTAATAATGTTTTTGGATATTATATAGAAGTTCGAAATACGCACAAAGATAAAGTTCCAACTGAATGGATTCGCAAGCAAACATTGGTAAATGCTGAACGCTATATCACGGAAGAACTTAAGGAATATGAAACCAAAATTCTCGGTGCCGAAGAAAAAATCCACAAATTAGAAATGGATTTATTCGAGCAATTGGTTGCTTGGATTACTACTTATATTAAACCCGTTCAGCTAAACGCAAATTTGGTAGCGCAATTGGATTGCCTGACTTCTTTTGCACAATTGGCGATTGAAAACAAATATGTTTGCCCGGAATTAGACGAAACTTTTGAATTGGATATAAGAAATGGTCGTCATCCTGTGATTGAAAAACAATTGCCCGTTGGGATGCCGTACATCGCCAATGATGTTTTTTTAGATCGAGATACACAGCAATTAATTATGATTACGGGTCCAAATATGTCTGGTAAATCAGCCATTTTACGACAAACTGCTTTGATAGTTTTGTTGGCACAAATGGGAAGTTTTGTACCAGCGGATAACGTGAGAATGGGAATTGTCGATAAAATTTTTACGAGAGTTGGAGCGAGCGATAATATTTCGATGGGAGAATCCACGTTTATGGTTGAGATGAATGAAACGGCTTCAATTTTGAATAATTTATCTGATAGAAGTTTGATTTTATTAGATGAAATCGGAAGAGGAACAAGTACGTATGACGGAATTTCGATAGCGTGGGCAATTGCAGAATTTTTGCACGAACATCCTTCAAAACCAAAGACTTTATTTGCAACACATTACCACGAGTTGAATGAAATGAGTGAATTGTTATCTCGAATTCAAAACTATAATGTGTCAGTGAAAGAGTTAAAAGATACGGTGCTTTTCATTAGAAAATTAGTAAAAGGAGGGAGTGCTCATAGTTTTGGAATTCACGTGGCTAAAATGGCTGGAATGCCACAAACAGTGATTTTAAAAGCGCAAAAGTTATTAAAAAAATTAGAAAAAGATCACTCTGGCGATGCATTAACGGGAATTAAGGCGGAAAAGGAAGAAATGCAAATGAGTTTCTTTAATTTGGATGATCCTTTATTAGAAGAAATTAAAGAAGAAATACTTAGTTTAGACATCAATACCTTGACGCCAATTGAAGCGATGATGAAACTCAACGAAATTAAAAGAATGTTGACTAAGAAATAATTAGTTTTTGTATTAAAGGCAACGTTATCAGAAGTTTAAATTCTTGCTATTATTTTTTACTAAAAAGACTTGTATAATTGAATAAATGTATTAAATTTGCCCCCGCTATACATAACAAGTAAAGCGGCTCTTTTTAAAAATTGAAATGCGAAAATAGCTCAGTTGGTAGAGCGCGACCTTGCCAAGGTCGAGGTCGCGGGTTCGAGCCCCGTTTTTCGCTCTATACCATAGAAATTAAATTTTTTAATTTCAAAATGCTTGGGTGGTGAAATTGGTAGACACGCTGGACTTAAAATCCAGTGACTGTAATGGTCGTACGGGTTCAAGTCCCGTCCCGAGTACAAGAAAGCTTCAAACTTAGTTTGGAGCTTTTTTATTTTAATTAATTTCAACTATCCCTATTCTAAAATCATCAATCTAAAACCAAAAATTAAATGAGTGCTTTCGTTATCAGTAAAAGATTTGACGATTATTATAAATTTGTCTTCACTTCCAGAAAAGGCAAGGCAATATTCACCAGTTTTCGCTACGAGTTAAAATTTGAATGCGAGGAAGGAATTGACTATTTCAAAAATGCAATTGAAGAAGTTAACTTCGTAAAGGTGCGAACTGCTGGAGGAAAATATTATTTTAAAATTATGTTGGAAGAAGCTCATTTTGCAACAAGCAGAAAATATAATACCGAATTAATGTTACAAAAAGGAATTAAGGAAATCCTGTTGTATTCTCAAAAATCAGAAATTTTAGATTTTTCTTTTAATGATTTTCTTTTTACAAAAGAAGAAATTAAATTGTAAGTAATAAAAAAAGCCACGCAATTGCGTGGCTTTAATTTATATTGGTAAATTATTAGTTTACAGCTGATTCTAAATCTGCTCCAGCTTTAAATTTAACAACTTTTTTAGCAGCAATTTTGATAGTTGCTCCTGTTTGAGGGTTTCTACCGTCTCTTGCAGCTCTAGCAGTAACAGACCAAGATCCGAAACCTACTAAAGATACTCTTCCACCTTTTTTCAAAGTACCACTTACATTTCCTAAAAATGATTCTAAAGCTGATTTTGCTGCTGCTTTAGTAATTCCTGCATCAGCAGCGATTGCGTCAATTAATTCTGATTTATTCATAATAATAGTTATTAAATGTTGGTTAAAATTTTAATTCTCTAACAAAATTAGTAGGAATTCATTACTACACAATACTTTTTAAAAATATCTACACGTTTTGTTGATAACTTATGCTATTTGTTGATAAACATCGTATTTATATTTAAAAATCCGTTGTAACCACTGTTTTAGCACTCTAACAAACTAATGCTTTTTCGGAAAATGAAATTCCATTTAAAAGTTCTGAAGCTGTCATTTTTTTCTTTCCAGGGAATTGCAAACTCAAAATTTGAATAAACCCATTGGCAACAGCTATTTTCAATTCCTTCTTTGTAGTAATTATCTTTCCCACAGTTTCAGAATGTTGCTCATCAATTATCTTCGATTCGTATATTTTCACATTCCATTCTTGCTCGTTATCTTTAAAATGGCACCAAGCAACAGGATAAGGCGATAATCCTCGGATGAGGTTGTGAATTTCCTTTCCCGATTGTTGCCAATTAATTTTACAATTGTCCTTGTCTAATTTATATGCTGTTTTTATTTCGTCATTATTTTCCTGAATTTTTGGATTTACATTTTCCGTTTCAATTAATAGTAATGTCTTTAAAACAGTTTCACCTCCCAAAACCATTAATTGATCGTGCAATTGTCCTGCATTTACTTCTTCATCAATAGCAATTTCCGAACTCAAAATCATTGCACCTGTATCTATTTTGTCATCTATATAAAAAGTAGTAACGCCAGTTTTAGTTTCACCATTTATAATCACCCAATTAATTGGTGCTGCACCACGATAATTCGGTAGCAATGAGGCGTGCAAATTAAACGTACCGTATTTAGGCATTTCCCAAACTACTTTTGGCAACATTCTAAAAGCAACAATAATTTGTAAATTGGCATTCAAAGCCTTTAATTTCGACAAAAAATCTTCGTCTTTTAAATTAGTAGGCTGCAAAAGCGTCAAATTATTTTCTAATGCATATTCCTTAACGGCTGAATATTTTATTTTTTGACCACGTCCCGCAGGTTTGTCAGCCGCTGTAATAACGCCAACAATTTCGTAGTTGTTTTTTAGTACAGTATCCAAAATGCCCACAGCAAATTCGGGAGTTCCCATAAAAACGATGCGTAATTTTTCCATTATGATTTTAAAGTATATTTATTGTTGGATTTTATAAGAATTCGATCACTTTCCAATAAGTTTTGCAATGCAAAGATAATTGCATCTGTCGATTTTTTAGTATGAATTTGAATTTCTCTTGAATTTAAAGGTGCAATTTTCAATAAGGAAAAAATAAGTTCTCGAAGATCTTCGGTTTCAATTTCTGGCACTTTCTGCCCAATACAAAAGGAGCAAATTCCACAATTTACATCCGATTTTTCTCCAAAATAATTTAATATCAATTTGCTTTTGCAATTTTCAGTGTCTTTTACAAATTCCAAAACCGATTTCAATTGCTCTTTTTTTAAATTATTTTGTATTTCTAAATATTTTGAAACGCCGTTAATCGTTCGTTCATCTTCTCTAATGACATTGAAAATCAAACGAGTATCATTGCTTTTTGCATGATACTCTATAATTCCTTTTTCCATTAATTGATGTAATAATGCATTTACTGCAGTTTCATTGGTTTCCGCTTTTTTTGCAATCATCGCCATATTTAAAGCTGCAGGAACCTCGTGTATTCCAGGATAGGAGCGGAGCAAAGCCAATAATATTGGTTCGTCTTTTCTATTCAAGCTGATATATCGAAGTACCTCTTTGGAAGGAATTATAAATTGAACCGTCACTTTTTCTGAAAATTCTTGCGATAAAGTAATAATTCCTTGACGGTCTAAAAACTGCATTCCATTATAGGTTTTCAAAATCGGAAATTCATATTTTCCGCAAAACTGGTTCAAATTAAATGAAAATTGCTCCTCAATTACTTCGCCATAAGCAATTTGGAAATAATTACACAATTTTACATACATTGTATTTAGAAATTTTTTATCGGGCAAAACAGCAATAAACTGACTTTCAGCATTCGATTTATCGGAAGGACTTGTCAGCAAAACAGCATACGCCTTTTCTTCATTTCTTCCCGCACGACCCGCTTCCTGATAATAATTTTCTATATTTTCTGGCAACTGAATATGGATTACGGTTTTCACATTTGCCTTGTCAATTCCCATTCCAAACGCATTGGTAGCCACAATCACTTGCGCTTCTTCCGACATCCAAAGCTGCATATTTTTATCTTTTTCCTTTGCCGATAATCCACCGTGATAATACGTAGATTTGAATCCCAACGCTTGCAATTGCGACGAAACATCCAAACACGATTTCCTATTTCGCACATATATAATAGAAGGTTCTGGATTTTTCTTCAAAATTTGTTCCATCCGAAACAATTTATCTTCGGCTTCCAAAACAAAATAAGCGATATTTTCTCTGTTAAATGATTTCTGAAATACTGCCGTTTTTTCCAATCCCAATTGCAAAATCACATCTTCCTGAACTCTTTTCGTCGCCGAAGCGGTCAATGCTATAAAAGGGACTTTTGGAAAATGAGTTTTTAAATTGGAAATTTTCAAATACGAAGGTCGGAAATCGTGTCCCCATTGCGACACACAATGCGCTTCGTCAATTGCAATAATAGAAATTGGCAATTGCTTAATTCGCTCAAAAATCCACTCGGTTTGCAAACGCTCTGGTGAAAGGTATAAAAACTTATAATTCCCAAATTGACAGTTGTCTAAAAGCGTTGCCAATTCGTCTGATTTTATACCTCCAGTTAGTGCAATCGCTTTTATATCAAGTTTTTGCAAGTTCTGAACTTGGTCTTTCATCAACGCAACCAATGGCGAAATTACCAAGCAAATTCCTTCATTCATCAATGCCGGAACCTGAAAACATATCGATTTTCCACCGCCAGTTGGCAACAAAGCAAACGTGTCTTGACCACTCAAAACAGAGTCAATAATCTCTTTTTGAAGCGATCTAAACTGATCGTGTTTCCAGTATTTTTGAAGAATTTCTAACGCTTTTGGCATTTATTTTCGCTTAAAGTTTCAGGTATTTCAACAAAACCCGAACTAAATTTGCTCTAAGATAAAAATAATTCTGTTATCTAAGGTATCTTTTGGCACTTCAATTAATTCGTAACCGTAATTTTGATACGTTTCTGTAAGGTGATTGTAAATCAATTTTGCCTGTTCATAATTCTCGTAACGGGCGTCATCACTCACATATATATCTTCCCAAGGCGGAAGAATAAATATTTTTGTGTAGGTATTTTCACGACAAGCAGCATCAAAAAAAGAAGGATAACTGTCGCCAATATAATGCATATATGCCAAAACATCGGGAATTCCTCGGTCTAAAAAAACAATTTCGTGAGGCTCATTTTGCGCATTCAAAAACTGTTTTTTGCGTCCTTCCAAAAGCAATTCGCTAAAAAGTAACGGATTTTCAAGAAACAATTGCTCAATCCCTTGCTTCTTCGCTTCCATCGTCACCTCCCGTGAAATCTCAGGATAACAACAATATCCACGCTCTAAAAGCCCATCTATAATCGTTGTTTTCCCAGTTCCGGGCCCGCCAATAATAACTATGATTTCCTTTTGCACTTTTTGGATATAAGGTGCAAATTTACTCAAAGTAATCCGCATTTAAAAAAAATTATTTCTTTTTTGGAGCGAATTGTTCCCGCATTTTCAGCAAATGTAATTCCTGCTGTCCATTACAATCCACGAGATTGCTTCGTGCCTCGCAATGACGTGGGATTTCCATTTCCATCAGGGCTAAAAAGTATTCATTTGAACTTTTGTAAATTTCAAAAACTCAATCAAACTTTATAATTCGTAAATTTTACCTTATATTTGCTATAATATATTTTAGAATGGACAAGGATACCAAGGATTTTTATGACAGATTGAAAACAGAATTGAACAATAGTAACACTTGGCCAGCCAAATACCTGTTCAAATTCATCGTTCCAACAGACCAAGAAAAAATAAAAAAAGTAGAGAATGCATTCAATAGTATGGGTGCTGTAATTGAAACAAAAAATTCAAAAACAGGCAAATATACCAGCATCTCAATTGACGTTCAAATGCCAAATGCCCAAAAAATAATTGACAAATACCTTGAACTTTCAACAGTAAAAGGTATAATTTCCCTATAAATTATGGTTACAAAATATCAAAAAGAAGTAGCAAATGATGTGGTCTTCAATTTAGAATACAATTCAGAAAGAGAACATCTTATCATTCCAGAATACGGTCGTCATTTGCAAAAATTGATTGAACAAGCAACTGCTATTGAAGACCCAATTGAGCGCAACAAAGCAGCAAAATATATCATTCAAGTTATGGGAAGTTTAAACCCACACCTTCGAGATGTATTGGATTTTCAACACAAACTTTGGGACCAGCTTTTCATTATGTCCGACTTTAAATTGGATGTAAATTCACCCTATCCAATTCCAACTCGTGAAGTTTTGCAACTCAAACCTGATGTTTTAAAATACCCTCAAAACTTTCCAAAGTACCGTTTTTATGGTAATAATATCAAGTATATGATTGACGTTGCTAACAAATGGGAAGACGGAGAAATGAAATTGGCATTGATTAAAGTCATCGCCAATCATATGAAAAAATCGTATTTAAGTTGGAACAAAGACACCGTAAAAGACGATGTGATTTTTGAACATTTATATGAACTTTCTGGAGGAAAAATCAATATGCTTCAAAGTACAGAGGCACTTTTAAATACCTCAGATTTAATGAGAACCAATAAGCGTATTTCTAATAAAATCAATCCTTCGGGACCACTTATTAAACCAAAAATAACCAAATCAGGAAAGCCAAATAATCCAATTCACAAAAACCAAACCAGAAAACCGTTGTAAAAAATTTAAAATTTATGAGTTTCCATCTGTTCATTAACTCATAATTCATAATTAAAAAATCATAATTAAAAAATATGGGAACATTTAAAATTGAAGGTGGCATTCAACTAAAAGGAGAAATTACTCCTCAAGGAGCGAAAAACGAAGCATTACAAATTTTGTGTGCGGTACTTTTAACTTCAGAAAAAGTTACTATCAACAATATTCCAGACATTATTGATGTCAATAAATTAATTACTTTATTAGGTAATTTAGGAGTTAAAATTCAAAGAAATTCAACAAGTTCTATAACTTTTCAGGCCGACGAAGTAAATATTGGTTACTTAGAAACCGAAGCTTTCAAAAAAGAAGGTGGGTCTTTAAGAGGTTCTATAATGATTGTTGGGCCACTTTTGGCTCGTTTCGGAAAAGGATATATCCCAAAACCAGGTGGTGACAAAATTGGACGCAGAAGATTAGACACGCATTTTGAGGGTTTTATAAATCTTGGAGCAAAATTCCGTTACAACAGAGAAGACCATTTTTATGGTGTAGAAGCTGTTGACGGATTGGTTGGCGCCGATATGTTATTGGACGAAGCATCAGTTACAGGAACGGCAAATATTGTTATGGCAGCCGTTTTAGCCAAAGGAAAAACATCAGTTTATAATGCTGCTTGCGAACCGTATTTGCAACAATTATGCAAAATGTTGAATTCAATGGGCGCTAAAATAACTGGAGTAGGATCCAATTTATTGACCATTGAAGGAGTTCAAAATTTGGGTGGATGCGAACATAGAATCCTTCCAGATATGATAGAAATTGGTTCTTGGATTGGGCTTGCCGCAATGACTAGAAGTGAAATTACAATCAAAAATGTAAGTTGGGAAAACTTAGGTATTATTCCAAATACGTTCAGAAAATTAGGAATTACCCTTGAAAAAAGAGGCGACGATATTTATATTCCAGCCCATACTAATGGATATGAAATAAAAACCGACATCGATGGTTCTATTCTTACTATTGCTGATGCGCCTTGGCCAGGTTTTACACCCGATTTATTGAGCATCGTTTTGGTAGTTGCCACACAAGCAAAAGGCGATGTGTTAATTCACCAAAAAATGTTTGAAAGCCGTTTATTCTTCGTTGATAAATTGATTGATATGGGTGCCAAAATTATGTTATGTGATCCACACAGAGCCGTAGTTATGGGACATAATTTTGAATCACAATTGAAAGCTACCACAATGTCATCGCCAGATATTCGTGCTGGAATTTCATTATTGATTGCTGCGCTTTCTGCTAAAGGAACGAGTATTATTCAAAACATCGAACAAATTGATAGAGGTTATGAAAGAATTGACGAAAGATTAAGAGCTATTGGTGCTAATATTATTCGGGAATAACCCTAATTTTTGTAATACCTAAATTTCATAATGAAATCAAGCGAACAAATAGCTGTAAAAGCAACCTACTTTAGTATTGTTGGAAATACTTGCTTGGCTATTGTAAAAGGAATTGCAGGGGTTTTTGGAAATTCGTATGCTTTAATTGCCGATGCAATCGAATCGACTACAGATATTTTTTCTTCCTTTTTGGTTTTATTTGGAATCAAATATTCAAACCGTCCCGCTGATGCGAATCATCCTTATGGACATGGACGCGCGGAACCATTGGTTACGTTTTTAGCAGTTGGTTTCTTGATTACATCCGCTACCATTATAGCTTACGAAAGTATCTGTAATATTGCTAATCCTCACGAATTGCCAAAACCTTGGACATTAATAGTTTTGGGTGTAATCATTATTTGGAAAGAATTTTCTTTTCGATTGGTTATGAAACGTGGAATTCAAACAAATAGTTCGTCACTAAAAGCAGATGCTTGGCATCATAGAAGCGATGCAATTACTTCAGTTGCTGCATTTATTGGGATTTCAATTGCAATAATTCTTGGAAAAGGGTACGAATCTGCCGATGATTGGGCAGCGCTTTTTGCATCTGGATTTATACTTTATAATAGTTATCTTATTTTCAGACCTGCTTTGGGCGAAATTATGGATGAGCATTTATATGATGATTTGGTTGCAGAAATAAGAACCGTTTCTCAAAAGGTCGATGGGATTATAGCCACCGAAAAATGCTTTATTCGGAAATCTGGAATGAAATTCCACGTAGATTTACACGCTGTTGTTGATGCTACAATTTCGGTGAAAGAAGGGCACGATTTAGCCCATTTATTAAAAGATACTTTGCAGGAAAAGATATTTGAATTAGGGCAAGTTTTGATACACATAGAACCAAGCGAGCCAGATACTAAATAAAAACGGGTGAGAATTACTTCTTATCCGTTTTATTTGTAATTCTATTTAGTCTAAAGCATTCAATATTTTCAATCCAAAAACCACACCATCTCCCTGATAACCATTTTGATACGAACGAACATAATCAAATCGGAACAGTTTGAATTTTCCAAAACCTAAATTATCTAGTCCAATGCTAACTTCAGAATAGGGTTTTCTATCTGGAATGGACAGATTGTGAAATCCAATAATCAATGTCGATTTTAATTTGTTTAACAATGGGATTTTATTCATAACAAATCCTTTGTCGTTGTGTTCCAAATGTGCTTCAAAATAGCTGTCATTGGTGCTATTGGTGTAATAAGGCATCAAATTAAACACATTCAAATAGCTGCCTGTTCCTCCAATATGTGTCTGATTTCCGTTAAAATGCTTGAAATCCATAAAGGCAATGTTTGCGGCATTAAAGAATTTTCCGGCTTTTAAATTCATGGCAAGATCTCCTTTGTTTCCAACATTTATATCATAATACAAACGCGCATTTACGTGGTCAAATTCGTATTTTTTATCACTTCCAGCAACTGCTTTTTCGTAAGCAAAGAAAAGTGTTGGGTATTTTTGATTTCTAATATTGAACCGTCCATCGGGGCGTGAAAAGTATTTGTTTCCAAAATTTATTTTAGCATTCAAACCTATTTTTACTAAATGATGCGCTTCAAATCCAGGATTTACAAAATCATTTGGGTCTAATGGATTATTCGAAGAGTAGGAATCATCACTTTTTACAATTGCAAAATCGGTTGTATTCAATAATGGTTTTCTTTGTTCGTAGGCTATTTTTCCGCTTAAATTCAATCCATTTGCTACATCTTGACCATAATTAATTTGAGCAAATTCTAGATTATATAATTTCATAAAATTATTTTTAAAGAATAGGGAGCTCGTACTGTTTATAAAAGGACTAATAGGCTGATTATCATTAAACTGATTGATTTTAGTTCCTCCAGAAATATTCAAATAGGCATAATCCTGATTGTTGAATCGGTGATTGTAATATCCATTTACACGCAATCGAGCATCAGAAAATCCATAATTAACTTCGGTATTTATAATGGTATTTTTACCATTTTCTTCATTACGTTTCCTGAAATTAAATCCAGAAGAGATGCTATACCCCTGAACGGTATTAAAACTTGTGGAACTCAAATCTAGCAATCCAACATAATTGAAATTTGTTTTTTTGGAACTGTTTTTATAATTATATCCTGAAATAATATTTACAATTTTAAATTTATTATTTTTCTTATCAATAGAATCTAAATAAGTTTTTGAATTTCTAATATTATAAATGCTGTCTTTTTTAATATAATCATTGCTTTCTTCAGCTGTCAATGGAATGGGTCTGTTTTTATTCCAATAGATAGAATCTTTTTTGTTGGCATTTTCTTCAAAACTCAAGATCTCGTTACTAAAAGTTTTCTTTTCAAAAGAATCTTGGAATTCATAATTACTAAAAACATAATTGAATTTACCATTGAATTTAATTCCAAAAATTCCAGCATTGAAAGCCAAACTTTGTGAGTTTTTTGCCCAAATTTTGTTTTTTGAATTGTAGTTGTAATTTTGTTTTAATGTCATAGTATCTACAAATTCATTCTTCATTCGGTAGCCTTTTATGTCTAAATCGATAGCATAAATCGCCCAACTTTCATCAACAATATAGATATATCCTTCAAAAACAGGTTCTTTGTCTCGTTTTGGAATTACTTTAATCTTGCAAATTTGTTGGTTATTTTCATCAAAAAAAGTACTCTCTAATTTGTATTTATAATAATTGAAGGCGTTGTTTGCAATTGGCGAAATCAGACTAACATTGAAATCTAAAGTATTGTTATAAAAATCATAAGTTGAAGACTTTGCCGTATTATAACTAAAACCATTGTTGTTTCCACTAATTTTTGACGCGATGATTTTCTCCTTTAAATTAGTAGGTTTTTCAAAAGTTATTTTGGAAACGGTTTCCGACAAATACATGATTCCGCTTCCTGTAGAATCAATATTAGCTCCCATTTGTTCTCCAAGATCTATTTTTTGACCAAATATTTTCTTTGGTAAATCTTTCACTTTAAAAATCCCACGCGAATAAAAATCGGCTTTAAATCGACCCGTTTTATCCGAGTTTTCTTTTTTATTTGCAATAGCACTTCGAATTATTGCATTGGCGGGATTGTCTTTTGGATTGATTACAACTTCATTCAAGGTGTAACTTTCTTCAAATAATTTGACATTTAATATATAAGGTAGCTTTTCAACTAAAATTGATATTTTTTGGGTTTTAAATCCTAAATATTGAAATACGATGGTTTGCTTTCCTAGAGTTTTAATATTCAATTCATATTTTCCGTTCTCGTTGGAAGTAGTTCCATTGTAGGTGTTGGCAGAGAAAACATTTACGAAGGGTAAGGGATTTCCTTTTTCATCGGAAACTGTTCCTTTAATTTGTGCAAAAGCAGAGAAGGAGGCAAATAATAAAATCAAGAATATTTTTTTCATAGTAAGTATTGGTTTGTATAGTAACGACGATTGGGAGTTATAATTGTTACAGTGTTTAATTTCACAGAGATTCTAAACCTCTTTAAACTATAAAAAAGATTGCAAAGCCAAGTCATAACTCTTCATTCCAAAACCTATAATTACCCCTTTTGCATTTGGAGAAATATAGGATTGATGGCGAAAAGTTTCGCGAGAAAAAGTATTTGAGATATGAACTTCTATTACTGGTGATGAAATCGCTTTTACAGCATCGCCGATTCCAATTGAAGTGTGTGTATATGCAGCAGCGTTTAAAACAATACCATCATAAGAAAAACCAACTTCCTGAATTTTAGAAATCAACTCTCCTTCTATATTACTTTGAAAATAATAAAGATCAATTAGTGGGAATTTAGCTTTCAATCCATCTAAATAAACTTCAAATGTTTGATTTCCATAAATTTCCGGCTCTCTTTTTCCTAAAAGATTAAGATTTGGTCCGTTGATGATGATGATTTTCATAGTAATTTTTTAGTAAAAATAACGAATCTATTTTAAAATACAATTTACAAACATTTAATACAATGGTTCAAATTAATTTTTCATTAAATAAATGCATTATATTTAATTTTTTAGTAATAAAATATAGTAAATAATATTAATTATTCAATATTATTTATAATTGTTAATAAATTTGTTAATAAGTGAATTTTAGTAAGAAGAGCTGCTTTAACATAAATTTATAATTTTACTATTATTAATTTTAAACAAAAACAAAAATGAAAAAAATTATTTTAACAGCTGCGGCAGTATTGGCTATTAGCTTTGCTAATGCACAAGACAAAAAAGATTCTGGTTTTGGATTTGTAAAAGGGGATTTCCTTTTGGGTGGTAATGTGACATCCGTAACTAACGGACAAACTGTTATAGCTCCTACAGTTAGTTATTTTATTTCTGATAAAATGGCTCTTGAGGCAGGAATAGCTGCTCGTTCTGGCGGAACAGCTGGTTCTTCTACAGATTTTTCTCTAGGAATGAAATACCAAATGTTGAAATTGGGGGAAAGATTTAATGTTTTTACTGGAGCAAATTTAATGTTAGGGAAAGATATGACTTCCTTTGCTGCAGGTGTTCATCTTAATTATTCGGTAACGCAACATTTATCAGTTGGTTGGCATCTAGGAGATTTATTATCTTACAGCAAACCTAAAACTGGAGATGCTACTACCTTAATTAATTTGAATGAGTATTCAAATTTCTTAAACAGAGATAATTTTAGTTTAATTTATAAATTCTAATATTATTTTTTTTAAACGAAACCACGTCATTGGCGTGGTTTTTTTATAAATAATAGTTTCATTAAAATATAAATCGTAAGTTTACTTGTATTTATAAATAATATTTAATAAAAACTTTAAAATGAAAAAAATCATTATAACATTATGTACAGTATTAGTAATTAGTTTTGCAAACGCTCAAGATAAAAAAAATAAAGTTTTAGGTTTTACTAAAGGAGATTTAGCAGCAACAGGGTCAGTTAAATTCGTATCTAGAAGTAATGGAGGGAATTCTACAGTAATATTTGCACCTAGTTTAGTTTATTTTACATCGGATAATATTTCTGTATCTGCTAGATATACAAACGAAAAATCAGGATCTTTAACAAGTAAAGGTTTTGGAATTGGAACTGCTTATCATTTCAACGCGGGTAAACAATTTTCAACACAATTAGGAGCTTCTTTAGATTTTGGGTCTGTGAATAATGGAACTGAAGATTACAAAACTACTAATATAGATGTAGTTTGCGGAATTAATTATTTTATTTCAAAACACTTAGTTTTAGGTGCTAATCTTGCTGCATTATCGCATCACATTAATTCGCCTAAAAACGGTCCTGAAGTAGAAACAACAACATTAGGTTTGGATACAAATAACATTTCTTTTAATGTTGGATACAAATTTTAATTATTTTTTTTTAAAATATAACCACGCTTATAGCGTGGTTTTTTTATGCAAATAGGTTTCCTTTGTAGTTATGAATTGGAATTCTTACATCAAAAGTTATCAATCGTATTTGCGTATTGAAAGAGGGTTGTCTAAAAACACAATAAACAATTATACTTTTGATATTGAGCGTTTGTGTCTATTTTTAGATGAAAATTCAATTTCGGTTTCTCCTATAAACATTAACGAAGAAACAATACAGCACTTTATATATAGTGTTGCAAAAGAAGTAAATGCCCGTTCTCAAGCCAGAATTATTTCAGGTTTAAAAAGTTTTTTCACATACATGTTATTTGAAGATTACAGAACCGACAATCCATTAGAATTAATAGAAACTCCAAGAATAGGTAGAAAACTCCCCGATACATTGTCTTTAATTGATATAGACCGATTGATTGCGGCAATCGATTTGAGTTCCAATGAAGGCGAACGCAATCGCGCCATTTTAGAAACACTTTACGGATGTGGACTTCGAGTTTCGGAATTGGTTTCCTTGAAAATCTCGGATTTGTTTTTTGAAGAAGGGTTTATAAAAATTACAGGAAAAGGGAATAAACAACGCTTTGTTCCTATTGGTTCCTTTACTCAAAATTACATTGAAATATATAAAAATTCATTTCGAACACATATCAACATTCAAAAAGGGCACGAAGATACGTTGTTCCTGAATAGGCGAGGACGTCAATTGACTCGCGCAATGATTTTTACAATTATTAAAGTTCTAGCGGTGAAAATTGATTTGAATAAAATTATAAGTCCACACACTTTCCGACATTCTTTTGCTACCCATTTGTTAGAAAATGGTGCCGATTTACGTTCAATCCAATTGATGCTAGGTCATGAATCCATTACCACTACAGAAATTTATGTGCATCTTGATAGAAAGCATTTATCAGAAATAATGAATTCTTTTCACCCGAGAAAATAGATTTAGGAACTAGTATTTAAGATTTTGATAAAAAAAAGACTTGCCAATTCGCAAGTCTTATATTTTTCAACTCTATCAATTCCTTCCCTTTGGGAAGGCTAGGACGGGATTTTATTTTGCTACATTAACCGCTCTGGTTTCTCTAATTACGGTAACTTTCACTTGACCAGGATAGGTCATTTCAGTTTGAATTTTTTGGGAAATCTCAAAAGATAAAGTAGCAGCATTGTCGTCAGAAACTTTTTCACTTTCTACGATAACACGTAATTCTCTACCTGCTTGGATTGCATAAGCGTTTTTAACACCAGTAAATCCGTAGGCTACTTCTTCTAAATCTTTCAAACGTTGAATGTAAGAATCCAAAACTTGTCGTCTTGCTCCAGGGCGCGCTCCAGAAATAGCATCACAAACTTGGATAATTGGCGATAACAATGATTTCATCTCGATTTCGTCGTGATGCGCTCCAATTGCGTTGCAAACTTCTTCTTTTTCACCGTATTTCTCCGCCCATTGCATTCCTAATAATGCGTGTGGTAAATCACTTTCTGCATCTGGAACTTTTCCAATATCGTGTAATAATCCAGCTCTTTTGGCTAATTTTACATTCAATCCTAATTCAGCTGCCATGATTCCACAAAGTTTGGAAACTTCGCGTGAGTGTTGCAATAAATTTTGTCCGTAAGACGAACGGTATTTCATTCTACCCACAACTTTTATCAACTCAGGGTGTAATCCGTGAATCCCTAAATCGATTACAGTTCGTTTTCCAACTTCTATAATTTCATCGTCAATTTGTTTGGCAGTTTTGGCAACAACTTCTTCAATTCTTGCCGGGTGAATTCTTCCGTCGGTTACTAATTTATGAAGTGCTAAACGTGCAATTTCTCTTCTTACGGGGTCAAAACAAGATAATATAATTGCTTCTGGCGTATCGTCAACAATGATTTCAACTCCTGTTGCAGCTTCTAAAGCTCGAATATTTCTACCTTCACGACCAATAATTCTACCTTTTACATCGTCAGATTCAATGTTGAAAACGGAAACGCAATTTTCTACAGCTTCCTCTGTACCAACACGTTGAATAGTATTAATAATGATTTTCTTGGCTTCTTGTTGCGCTGTTAATTTTGCTTCTTCAATAGTATCTTGAATGTGCGACATTGCTTTGTTCTTTGCTTCTGCTTTCAAACCTTCAATCAGTTGGTCTCTAGCATCTTCAGCAGACAATCCTGAAATTACTTCCAATTGGTTCAACTGACTCTTGTGCATTTTCTCAACTTCTTGTTGTTTTTTATCAAGAATTTCAACTTTTGAAGTATATTCTACGGTTTTAGCTTCAAAATCGTCGTTTACTTTTTTGGCTTTTGCCAATTCGTTAGAGATTTGAGATTCTTTGTCACGGACTCTTTTTTCTACTTCTGCTACTTTTCTATCACGAGCAAGAATTACTTCTTCGTGTTCTGATTTTAGCTCAATAAATCTCTCTTTTGCTTGAAGAATTTTGTCTTTTTTGATGTTTTCGCCTTCAAGGTTTGCATCTTTTAAAATGGAAGCCGCTTCTTTTTTAGCATTTTGAACTAAATTGGAAACGTTGCTTTTTTCCATCATTTTCGCAACGATAAAACCACCTGCAATTCCCGCTATTCCTGAAATAATTATAATTAATGTACTGTCCATGTTTGTTTAAATTTATATATAAAAAAAGCCTACATTAGATTGCTTTAATAAACTCGGAAATACAAGTTTTGAGCTAACTCATTGTTCAAGCTTTCACGCAGGGCGTGACATGCTATAGTAATGAAGATTCGCTCATTCTAAATTGTTAGTGTTGAGTTTACCAAATAGGAACTAATGTAGGCAGTATCTTAGTTATTGTAAAGAACGTGTTTATTTATCGAGATATTTTGCTAATAAATCATTAATTTTCTTCAATCTTTCGTTTGTTTCTACGTTATCGATTGACTTGTCAATTTGCTTTTGTTCTAATTGAGAGGCAAATTGTAAGGCACACATTGCCAATACATCTTGCTTATCACGAACCGCATAATTTTCTTCAAATTGCTTAATCATAACATCAATTTTCTTAGAAGCACTTCTCAATCCTTCTTCCTGAGACATATCTACCGTTAACGGATAAACTCTGTCTGCAATTGATAATTTAATTTTAAGCTTTTCATCCATAATTTTACTAATCAGATAACTGTGCAATACAGTAATCAATTTCACGAATTAATGAATTTATTTTTAGCTTTGTATCTCTTTTATTTTCATCACTGCCAAGCAATGAATTCGCCATTTTAAGTGAATTATATTGTGTTTTTAACACTTCAATCGCATAAGATTGTTTTTCAATAATTGTTGCAGATTCGTTTAATTCGTCCTTTAAAATATGAGTATTTTTCTCTAAAGCATCAATTTTACTAAAGAGTTTCTCTATTCTACCTTCAAGAGTATCAACTATTTCTGCAATTTCACTCATTATGAAACTAAATCATTACTTAATCTACAAAGTTAGTATTCCTATTTAATTAAAGTGCTTTTTTCTAAAAAATTTTACAATTAACAGAATAATAGTTTATAATATTTTGAAATTTAGTTGGTTATAGCTTCATTTTATTTTAGATTTTTATCTTTTTTTGTTTAAATTAGCAGAAACCTTTCAAATGAAAATCACTTTATTTTTAGTATTGATATCAGCCTCTGTTTTTTCTCAAAATCAGTACACAAAAGATTATTTTGCTGCTCCTTTAGAAATACCGATTGAACTTTCAGGGAATTTTGGGGAATTAAGACCCAATCATTTTCACGCAGGTTTTGATTATAAAACTCAAAAAAAGGAGGGTTTGAATGTTTTTGCTTCGGCAGAAGGTTATGTTTCAAGAATTAAAATTTCTACTTTTGGATACGGAAAAGCAATTTACATTACTCATCCAAATGGATTTACGACCGTTTACGGACATTTAAAATCTTTGAATCCCGCAATTGAATCTTATTTAAAAGCAGATCAATATAAAGAAAAATTATATGAAGTTGATTTGTATTTGAAGCCCAATCAATTGCCAATTAAAAAAGGAGAAATCATTGCTTTGTCAGGAAATACTGGTGGTTCCGATGGGCCGCATTTGCATTTTGAAATTCGGGATTCCCAAACCGAGAAAATTATAAACCCACTTTTCTTTGGATTTGACGCTGTAATTAAAGATACGCAAAAGCCAGTTATCACCAATGTTTTGGTTTATCCAATGGATGAGAACACAGTCATTAATAAATCCAAAAATCCATTTATGGTCAATTTAACGTTGCAAAAAGATGGAAGTTATTATTGTGATAAAATTCTCGCCAATGGAAAAATTGGTTTTGGAATCAATGCTTATGATTTATCGGATTTATCTTGGGATAGAAATGGTATTTATAAAGTAGAAACATTTTTGAATGGAAAAACTATTTTTGGGTATCAATTTGACTCGTATGCATTCGATGAAATGCGTTATGTGAATGCCCTAATTGATTATTCACGCTATAGAATAATGGGACAAAGAGTTCAAAAATTATTTATGAAAACACCTTTTCCTTTGAGTATTATCAAGCCTTATGAAAATAATGGAATTATAAATGTTACTCAAAATACGAATCAAATTTGTAGAATTGAGGTTTCAGATTTTAATAATAATAAAACGACAATCACTATTCCCATTGAAAATTCTTTGGAATCAGCTATAGATACTTTAAAAATTAAAAAAACGAAGTATTTCATTAAATCGAATAAAGAATATAATTTTGAAAAAGGAAATTGGACTTTCTACATTCCAAAAGGTACTTTTTACGATGATTTTTATCTGAATTTTGAAGAAAAAGCGAATGCTTTATTATTGGATAATGAAAATATTCCTGTTCATTCCAATTTTGTGATTTCTGCAATTGATTCTATTTCTTCACAAAAAGATAAGGAAAAAATGTTTATTGGTTCTATTCAAGATAACAAAACGTATTACAATTATACCAAATTAAAAGAAAACACGTTTGCTTCCTATACTAAAAATTGGGGAAAATTCATTTTAATGAAAGACACTATTCCGCCTACAATTAAAATCAGTAAAAGCATTGAAAGTAAGTGGATTAGCGATAAAAAAACGCTTGAATTTACTATAAAAGATGAGCTATCAGGAATAAAATCCTATGATGGTTATTTGAATGGAAACTGGATTTTGTTTGAATACGATTATAAAACTAAAAAAATGTTTCACAATTTTGATGATGGAATTGTGGCTGAAGGAAAAAACGATTTAAAAGTTGTTGTTACTGATAATGTAGGAAATTCTACTATCTTTGAAACACAATTTTTTAGAAGTCAAATTAAAAAATAAATACTCTTGAAATTCAAAAACATACTGATTACCATACTGTTTTTATTTACTGGAAGCTTTCTTTTTTCTCAAAATGCAAGAGTAAAAGGAATCATTTTAGACGAAAATAACAATCCTGTTGAAAACGTAAACATATCCTATCAAACTAAATCTACGGTTACGAATTCCAATGGGTTTTATTCATTGCCAGTTCCTGCAAACAAGAAAATTATACTTGTTTTTACGCACGTTTCTCTTAAGAAAACAACGGCTACATTGGAATTAAAACCCAATGAAGACTTTGAATTCAACGTTACAATGAATGAAAAAGCGGAGCAAATGGGCGAGGTAATTATCACTGCAAATAATAGAAAACGAGTTCAGGGAATTACCACAATTGAACCCGAAGTTATCAGAAGAATTCCAGGTGCAAATGCAGGAATTGAGAATATTTTGAAAACATTGCCGGGCGTTTATTCCAATAATGAATTGAGCACACAATACGCCGTTCGAGGTGGAAATTACGATGAAAATTTAGTGTATGTAAATGAAGTCGAAGTCTATCGTCCGTTCTTGGTTCGTTCTGGTCAGCAAGAAGGTTTGAGTTTCACCAATACCGATTTGGTTCAGAATGTTGATTTTTCGGCAGGTGGATTTCAGTCAAAATATGGAGATAAATTATCGTCAGTTTTAGACATTACGTACCGTCGTCCCACAAAATTTGGAGTTGCCGCTGAAGCAAGTCTTTTGGGAGGAAGTTTAGCGGTAGATGCCGTTTCAAAAAATCAAAAATGGTCAGCAATAACTGGTGTTCGCTATAGAAATAATAGTCTTTTGGTAAACAGCCAACAAACAGAAACCAATTTCAGACCTACTTTTGCCGATGTTCAAACGAATGTAATTTATAACGCTTCGACTAAATGGCAATGGAGTTTTTTGGGTAATATTTCTCAAAATAAATACAACTACCAACCCATTTCAAGGCAAACTAATTTCGGAACTATTGACCAACCAATTGCTTTGCAAGTATATTACGAAGGACAAGAAAAAGACAAATATGATACTTATTTTGGCGCATTTAAAACCACTTTTAAAGCAAGTGAGAATTTCACTTTAAAATTTATTGGATCTGCTTATCATACTTTGGAACAAGAATATTTTGATATTTATGCGGGTTACTATTTGGGGGAAGTAGATAGTAATCTAGGTTCTGAAACTTTTGGCGGAGTAACTTTTAGTCGCGCCATCGGAACACAATTAAATCACGCTCGAAATGATTTGGATGCTTTAATTGTAAATGCGGAAGTAAAAGGATTTCACGATTTGAAAAAAAATCAGATAGAATGGGGCTTCAAATACACTCGTGAAGATATTCGGGATAGAGTTGTGGAGTGGGAAGTTATCGATTCTGCAGGGTTTTCTATAAATCCACACAATTTAAATTTGCCTACAAATCAACAGCCGTATCATCCGTATATTGGACCTTTAGTTCCATTTCAAAATGTGAGAGCTTTGAATTTTGCTACAATTGACAGATTTTCTGGTTATGCCCAATTGAATAGAAAGACGAAATTAGGGAATCACGATATTTGGTTAAATATTGGAGCAAGAATGCACCAGTGGAAAGTTGCTGGCGCAAATGTTGAAGGTAAAAATCAAATTGAATTCAGTCCAAGAGCCCAATTTGCAATCAAACCCGATTGGGAAAAAGATATGGTTTTTCGATTTTCAACTGGTTTGTATGTGCAGCCACCGTCTTATCGAGAACTCAGAGATTTTACGGGGACAGTACTTCCGAACGTAAAAGCGCAAAAATCGATACATTTTGTTTTGAGTAATGATTACAGTTTTAAAATGTGGAATCGCCCATTTAAGTTGGTTACAGAAGCCTATTATAAAATTCTTACCGATGTAAATCCCTATACTTTGGATAATGTCAGAATTAGATATGCCGCCGATAACAATGCAACCGCTTTTGCACAAGGACTTGATGTTCGTTTGAACGGAGAATTTGTACCTGGAACCGAATCTTGGTTTAGTTTTGGGTATTTAAAAACAGAGGAAAATATCGATAATAAAGGTTTTATTCCAAGACCAACGGATCAAAGATTGAAATTCGGAATTTTGTTTCAAGATTATATGCCGAACCTTCCAAGTGTAAAATTATATCTTAATTTAGTATATAATACGGGACTTCCAGGTGGTTCGCCATCCTATGCAGATCCTTATGTATATCAAAATAAAATGCGTGATTACCGTCGTGCAGATGTTGGATTCTTCAAAGTTTTCACGGATAATAATAAAAACTTACCAAAAGGACACTGGCTAAAAAAATTTAAAGACTTGTCTGTAGGAATGGAAATTTTCAATTTATTTAATAATTTGAATGCAATTACCAATACTTGGGTTCGTGATGTGTATACGAAAAATCAATACGGAATCCCAAATTATATGACGACTAGGGTTTTCAATTTTAAAATCACTGCAAGATTCTAAATTAGAATATCACTTTCTAAATCTGATTTTTCAATGGTAAAATCAAAGCCAAGTCGGTGTACCAATTCAATCACCAAGTTTTTATACCAGTTTTCAGATTTGGGATGAATATAAATCTTCTCAATTAATTGGTTAATATCAACGTCGATTTTCAAACCGTTATCAATTTTCAATTCAAATTCGGTAACGTCTGAAATAATTCGGATTTCTCTTTCATATTGGAAACTTTTCCGTTTGAATAGAAAGGGAAAAAAGGCATTGTCAAAAGGAATATATTCTTTTTTATAATCAATATAATTCACTTCGCCGATATGTTGGTTGTAGGTAGTATCGAGTTTCAGAGCCTCTTGAATTCGCCCCAAAGTAGATTGAATTGCCAATCCTTCACTTTTTTGTGTGAAAATCTGCCACATCGCAAAAGATTCATATTCGTTGATATGCCAACTGCTAATCACTACATTTTCGCGGTGGGATTTGTAATAATCTAAAAATTCAGGATTGTTGATGGATAACTTCCGAATTTCTTCAAATGTAGGTTCGCTAAAAGTACCTTCATATTGATCTTCAAATTTGTCCGAACGCGAAAGAAATAATTTTTTATATAGCAATAAATCGACAAATTTTGACAAGTCTAAATACTTCCAAACAATGGTATTTGGATCTTCAGGAATCTTGATATTTTTGTCGTTTATAAACATCTATTTAAGATTTAACTTTATTAAAGATCACTCAAAACTCTGCATCGTAACCAATTTGTTATACGTTCCGTTCCTTGCAATTAATTCATCGTGTGTGCCTTGTTCTACAATTTCGCCTTTATGCAAAACTACAATTTTATCTGCTTTTTGAATGGTAGAAAGGCGGTGTGCAATTACAATTGAAGTTCTATTTTGCATCATATTTTCTAAAGCGATTTGTACAAATTTTTCACTTTCTGTATCCAAAGCTGATGTTGCTTCATCCAAAATCATTATCGGTGGGTTTTTCAATACGGCACGAGCAATTGACAATCGTTGTTTTTGACCGCCCGAAAGTTTGTTTCCGCTGTCGCCAATATTGGTGTAAATGCCTTTTGGTAAGTCTTTTACGAATTCATACGCATTGGCAATTTTTAATGCTTCAATAATTTCTTCATCTGTAGCATCTAATTTACCTAACGAAATATTTGCTTTTATAGTATCATTAAATAAGATACTGTCTTGCGTAACTAATCCCATTAAACCTCGCAATGATTGTAAATTCATATCTTTTATAGCAACAGCATCTATTTCAATTGTGCCTTCATTTACATCATAAAAACGAGTCAATAAATTGGCAATGGTACTTTTTCCACTTCCCGATTGTCCAACAAGCGCAACGGTTTCCCCTTTTTTTACTTCCAATGAAAAGTTCTTAAGTACAATTTCGTCTTCGTATTTAAAGTTGATATTTTTAATGCTTATTTCAGATTCAAATGTATCTTTTTCAATTGCATCAATTTTGCTTACAATTGGATTTTCTTGTTCTAAAATCTCTAAAATTCGTTCGGCTGCAGCGTTTCCTCTTTTGATACTGTAAGAAGCTTTAGATATTGATTTTGCAGGCGTTAAGATATTATAAGCCAATCCCATATAGGTAATAAAAGCGGCACCATTTAAAGTGTGTTCTATCAAAACCATGTGCCCCCCAAACCATAGTAAAACGGCAATGACCATAATTCCCATAAATTCACTCAAAGGGGAAGCAAGATTTTGCCGGTTTCCAATTATATTTGATAAATTAAAAAATTTGGTTGTTGAATTTTGAAATATTTGGTTAAAATACTTTTCAGAATTATATCCTTTTACCACTTTTAATCCGCCTAAAGTTTCTTCAATTATAGAAAGGAAAACGCCTTGTTCTTCTTGTGCTTTGGTAGATTGTTTCTTTAATTTTTTCCCGATAAGTGAAATTATCGTTCCCGAAATGGGGATAAATATAAATACAAAAATCGTAAGCTTTACACTGATTGTAAACATGGCAATTATCGTAAAAATAATTGTCAATGGTTCTTTTACAGCCAATTCTAATATTGATAAAAAGGAGTTTTGTACTTCATTTACATCGCCTGAAATCCTTGAAATTGTATCCCCTTTTCGTTTTTCCGAGAAAAATGCCAAAGGTAAATCTATCGTTTTTTTGTACATCGCATTCCGAATGTCTTTTAAAATTCCATTTCTCAAAAAAGTAATGAAAAACATTGCCAAATAATCAGAAAGATTTTTTAATAAAAAGATGGATATAATTCCAACAACCAATAGCGCTAATGTAAATCCAATTCCTTTTGTATCGGTAATATTTGTTAGATAATAGCTCGAGAAATCAGAAATGTAATTTTTCAGTTCCCAAATTCCTTTATAAGTAGGAACAACATAATTTTTCTTGGATTGTCCAAACAAAACATCCATCATTGGCATCAATGAAATAAAGGAAAGCGTTCCAAAAAGCGCATATAAAACATTGAAAAATATGTTTAAATAGGCGTACTTTTTATAAGGCAGTACAAAGGGAAATATTTTCTTAAAATTACTCATCAATCAATTTTTAAATCCTCTAAAATCCTCTTAATTTTAGTATCCAAAATAGCATTTACTTCATTAAAATCAGCAACCGAATCAAGTTGTGCATTCACACTCACATAAAACTTAATTTTCGGTTCCGTGCCGCTTGGTCTTGCCGCAATTTTTGCCCCATCTTCAGTGTAATAAATCAACACATCCGATTTCGGAATCGACATACTTTCCGTTTCGCCCGTCAATAAATTAGTTGCCACCGAAGTTTTATAATCTTCCATCATTACGATGCGTTCGCCGTTAATTTCTTTCAAAGGATTTGTTCTCATATCCACCATCATCTGGTTTATTTCTGCCAAACCTTCAATTCCTTTTTTGGTAATTGACACCAAAAATTCTTTGTAGAATCCATAATCTACATATAAATTCAATAATTCTTTATAAACAGAACTGCCTTTTGCCTTGGCTTTAGCCGCAATTTCACAAATCAGTAGGGTAGAAGCCACCGCATCTTTATCGCGAACCGCATCACCAACCATAAATCCAAAACTTTCTTCGCCCCCGCCAATGAATTCCAACTCAGGAAAATCCTTAATCATTTTGGCAATCCACTTGAATCCTGTCAATCCCACTTTGCATTCCACGCCATACGCTGTTGCCAATTCCATTATCATCGGAGTAGAAACTATCGTGGAACCTACAAACTGTGTTCCAGTAATTTTATCCGCTTTTTGCCATTGTTCCAATAAAAATGCTGTCATCAAAATCATCGTTTGATTTCCGTTCAAAAGCATCATTTCACCTTCATTATTTCTCACAGCAACGCCCAATCTATCGCAGTCAGGGTCTGTTCCAATCACAATATCAGCCTGAATCTTGTCAGCCAATTCCAATGCCATTTTCAACGCCTCTGGCTCTTCAGGATTTGGAGATTTAACTGTTGGAAAATCACCATTTGGCTCTGATTGTTCCGCAACAAGATTCACATTCGTATAACCCGCTTGCGCCAAAGTTGCAGGAACGGATTTTATAGAAGTTCCGTGCAATGAGGTAAAAACAATATTTAAATCACTTTTTGCAGTTGCAGAAGTATTAAAACTTGCATTCGCAATCGATGAATTCACAAAAGCCGCATCAATTTCCGCATCTATATATTCTATCAAATTTTCGTTTGCCCTAAATTTAATTTCGTCATATTTCAATGCTTCAATTGCTTCAATAATCGCCGCATCTTCAGGCGGAACAAGCTGTCCACCATCTTCCCAATACACTTTATAGCCATTATATTCTGGCGGATTATGCGAAGCTGTAAGCACAATTCCTGCTTGACAACCCAAATATTTCAACGCAAAACTCAATTCGGGTGTTGGTCGCATATCCGAAAATAAATACACTTTTATCCCATTTGCCGAAAAAACATCCGCAACCACTTTCGCCAAAGATTGACTATTATGACGACAATCAAATGCAATTGCAACTTTCAATTCCTTTCCAGGAAAGACTTTTTGCATATAATTTGAAATCCCTTGCGTGTTTTTTCCAAGCGTATATTTGTTGATTCGATTGGTTCCAACACCCATAATTCCGCGCATTCCGCCCGTTCCAAATTCTAAATTTTTATAAAAACGCTCTTCTAAATTTTCAGGAGATGAGGTCATTATTTCTTTGATTTCATCATGAGTTTCTTTGTCGAAAATAGGTGTTAACCATTCATTTACGGCATTTAAAATATTTTGTGGTATATCCATTTTTATTTTTTTGGAGCTATTTCCTGCTTTCCGTTTCAAGCCACGCTAAAAAGCGTGGGCTTTCCACTTCAATCAGGGCTAGCCATAAATAATATTATTTTTTAAATTTTAATTTTATTTCTTGTAACCTATTTTGTTTCTTTCATTATTATTATCGGAAACTGCATCTTTTTCTACTAAATAATTTAATGCTTTATAAATATCAGGAAACTGACTTTCTATTACTGCTATTCTATCTTTTAATTCGCTGTAAGTTAAAGAAAACTGTCTAAAAGTTACAAAAGCTCTAATTATAGAAATGTTAACTTCAATAGCTTTCTCACTGTTTAGTACACTTGAGAGCATTGCGATTCCTTGTTCTGTAAATGCAAAAGGCATATATCTTAATCCACCATAACTTGAGGACGAAAATTTCGTCCTCAAGTTGGCGAACTCAATTTCAGTAAGTTCAAACATGAAATCAGCAGGGAAACGATTTGAATTCCTTCTCACAGACGCTTTAAGTCTTTTGTTTTCAACATTATACAACAGTGCCAAGTCAAAATCAAGCATCACTTTACAACCTCGGACTTCGAATATTTTATTTTGAATAACTTCTAATTCCATAACTTTGTGTGTTTAAATCCGTGAATTTTCTGCTTAAAGTTATTTTATCTTGTTTCTTTTGAAACCTTATACCGTTCCTCGTTATTCTTTGTTCTCAAAATTATTTCCCCTAAAAATCCAGCCAAAAATAATTGTGTACCAATAATCATCGTGGTCAACGAAATGTAAAACCAAGGATTATTAGTCACCAAATCATACGGCATATTATGGTATAATTTATACAATTTCATAAACCCAATAAACCCTGCAGATATAAATCCAATCATAAACATTACTGATCCCAAAGCGCCAAACAAATGCATCGGTCTTTTTCCAAAACGAGAAAGAAACCAAATTGTAATCAAATCCAAGAAGCCATTAATAAAGCGTTCCATACCAAATTTAGTTTCGCCATATTTTCTGGCTTGGTGTAAAACTACCTTTTCACCAATTTTGCTAAAACCTGCGTTTTTTGCTAAAACTGGAATATAGCGGTGCATTTCCCCCGAAACTTCTATGTTTTTTATGACTACATTTTTATAAGCCTTCAAGCCACAATTAAAATCATTCAGCTGAACGCCAGAGGTTTTCCGTGCCGCCCAATTGAATAATTTAGAAGGTAAATTTTTAGCAAATACAGCATCGTAGCGTTTCTTTTTCCAACCTGAAACCAAATCAAATTCTTGATTGGTAATCATATCAATTAATCCCGGAATTTCTTCAGGACTGTCTTGTAAATCGGCATCCATTGTAATCACAACATCACCTTGCGCTTTTGTAAAACCAGCGTGCAAAGCCTGTGATTTCCCATAGTTTCTCAAAAAGCGAATTCCTTTAATGCTTGAATTTTCAGCAGACAAACGCTCAATAATCGACCAAGAACTGTCGGTACTTCCATCATCAATAAAGATAACTTCATAGGAATAATCGTTGGATTTCATCACAGAAACAATCCAATCATGGAGTTCTTGCAACGATTCTTCTTCATTGAGAAGTGGAATTATAATGGATAAATTCATTTATCTACAAACTTTGTGGATTGTCATTTTTTACAAATGCCCCAATTATTAATGAATATATTAAACCCATAAAAGAATACATTGCAATAGTTGCAGGGATTACAATGGCGGGACTCATGAATTTTTTCGTCATTGAAATTCCCATTTCAACTTGAGCAGAAGTCATAGTTGGGTTTTGTTTTAACATAACTTGCTTTGTTTTCTTTAAAATTTCTCCCATAAATTCAGGAAATATCATATTAAAAACGGCACTGAAAACACCATAGATTAAACCAGCTATTAAACAAATTGTAACCCCAATTTTCAAACATTCTCCAAATGAAACAAAACCATTATTTAGGTTTTTCTTGTAATTCATACAGCTAATTGTAATTATACTTACAGGAAACACAAGGTAATTCAATGTGTTAATGATAATTCCAGCTGCTGGATTTGAAATTGGATCTACATCCATAACATAGACGATTACAAATTCTAATACCATTAAAATTCCGAATAACGCACCATACTGTAAAGCTGATTTCGAAGGAGACATTTTTTGTTCCATAACACAATTGTTTTAAATTAATCTACAAATATAACAATTCCCGATTTACCTAAGATAAAAATTACATTTTCATTCATTGCTATCCGAAATTCAAAAATAAAAAGTGTCTGAGAATCCCTTATTTTTGTTTTGAGAAAAAAAATAA
>NZ_JBBALW010000016.1:0-69509 GCF_040402835.1 Flavobacterium sp. | reverse complement strand
ATTTATTTATCAAACAAATATACAAAAATATGAGCAATTACGGATATACATAAAAAGATTAACAAATGTTAACAAAATAGATTTCTGTTAACCATAATAAATTGTATTTTTACATTTCAAAATTTAATAAAATTAAATGGGTAAAATCATAGCTATTGCGAATCAAAAAGGAGGCGTTGGAAAAACAACAACTTCGATAAATTTGGCGGCTTCTTTAGGCGTTTTAGAAAAAAAAGTTTTACTTATTGACGCTGATCCTCAAGCAAATTCAAGTTCTGGGTTGGGAATTGACGTTGAAAATATTATAATTGGAACGTATCAAATTTTAGAGCACAGCAACTCTCCTGAAGAAGCGATTATCACTTGTTCGGCTCCAAATGTGGATGTAATTCCTGCACATATTGACCTTGTTGCCATCGAAATTGAGTTGGTTGACAAGGAAAATAGAGAATATATGTTGAAGGAAGCGTTGAAAAACATCAAAGATAAATACGATTATATTTTGATTGATTGCGGACCATCATTAGGATTATTGACATTAAATGCGTTGACAGCGGCAGATTCTGTGATTATTCCGATTCAGTGTGAATATTTTGCTTTGGAAGGTTTGGGGAAATTATTGAATACAATAAAAAGTGTTCAAAAGATTCACAATCCCGATTTAGATATTGAAGGTTTGTTATTGACAATGTTTGATTCTCGTTTGCGTTTGTCCAATCAAGTGGTTGAGGAGGTTCAAAAACATTTTAACGATATGGTTTTTGAGACTATAATCCAAAGAAATGTGAAGTTGACCGAGGCCCCAAGTTACGGTGAAAGCATAATTAATTACGATGCAACGAGCAAAGGAGCAAATAATTATTTAAGACTGGCAGAAGAAATTATTAAGAAAAATAGTAATTAATTTATGGCACAAGCAATAAAAAAACAAGCATTAGGAAGAGGATTATCTGCTTTATTGAAAGACCCAGATAATGATATTAAGTCGGTTAATGATAAAAATGCAGATAAAGTTGTAGGAAATATTGTCGAGTTAGAAATTGATGCCATCGAGATAAATCCTTTTCAGCCAAGGAGTAATTTCAATGAGGAATCATTGCGAGAATTGGCAACTTCCATTAAGGAATTAGGTGTAATTCAGCCAATTACGGTTCGGAAAACAGACTTTAATAAATACCAATTAATTTCTGGAGAACGACGATTACGTGCTTCAAAATTGGCAGGATTGAATGTGGTTCCCGCTTATATTAGAATAGCGAACGACAATGAATCGCTAACGATGGCTTTGGTAGAAAATATCCAAAGACATGATTTAGATCCAATTGAAATTGCGTTATCATACCAAAGATTGATTGACGAAATTCAATTGACACAAGAGCAAATGAGCGAACGCGTGGGGAAAAAGCGTTCTACGATTGCAAATTATTTGAGATTATTGAAATTAGATCCAATTATTCAAACGGGAATTCGTGACGGATTTATAACTATGGGTCACGGTCGTGCCATAATAAATATTGAAAATCAAGATGTTCAAACTGATATTTACCAAAAAATTGTAAGCCAAAATCTTTCTGTTAGAGAAACCGAGACTTTGGTGAAAAACTATCAAGAAAGTTTGAAACCTAAAGTTGCAACAAAAGCAAAAACAACCACTTTTGCTGTAGCAGCTGAGGCAAACAAAGCTATTACAGAGTATTTTGGTGCTAAAGTAGATGTGAAAGTTGCAGGAAATGGCAAAGGAAAAATAACAATTCCATTTCATTCTGAAGAAGATTTCAATAGAATTATCAAATTAATAAAAGGATAGTGCTTAAATTCTATTCCATATTTTTAATTGGGTTCTTAATTGTAACTACATCGCTTTTTGCTCAAGCTAAAAAAGTACCAATTTTGGTCTCAAAAGATACTTTAAAATACAAAGAAATAAATCCTTTGGCGCCTGCAAAAGCTGCATTTTATTCTGCAATATTGCCAGGATTAGGGCAAGCATATAATAAAAAATATTGGAAAATTCCATTGGTTTACGGAGGAATTGGAGCAGGATTGTATTATTATTCCGTAAACAACACCAAATATAATAGTTACAGAAATGCTTACAAAAGAAGGTTAGAGGGGTATCGCGATGATGAATTTCAATATTTAGATGATTCGAGATTAATTGCAGGGCAACAATTTTATCAACGAAATAGGGATATGTCGGTTTTAGTAACCGTAGGTTTCTATTTATTAAATATAATAGACGCCAATATTGATGCGCATTTAATGCAATTCAACGTGAATGATAAATTGTCGGTTCGTCCCGAACTTTATGAAAATGAAATCAACTATAAGCAAAATTTAGGATTGACTTTAAACTATCACTTTTAATGAAAATTGCACTTTTAGGTTACGGAAAAATGGGGCAAGTAATTGAAAAAATTGCGTTGCAACGCGGACACGAAATTGTATTGCGTAAATCCATTGAAGATGCCTTTGACGGACTTGAAAATGCTGACATTGCCATAGATTTTAGTGCGCCAGAAGCTGCAGTAGCCAATATTTCGACTGCTTTAAATCTTGGAATACCAGTAATTTCTGGAACGACAGGATGGTTAAGTGAATACGAAAATATGGTGCAACTTTGCAAAGAGAAAAATACTGCATTTATTAGTAGTTCTAATTTTAGTTTGGGCGTCAATATTTTCTTTGAATTGAACGAATATTTGGCAAAAATTATGTCAAAATTTGATGCGTATAAAGTTGGAATAGAAGAAATTCATCATACACAAAAATTAGATTCACCAAGCGGAACCGCTATTTCATTGGCAAATGGAATTATAAAAAATAGTAGTTACGAAAATTGGACTTTGGAAAATCCAATGTCAAACGAACTATTAATTGATGCCAAAAGAATAGAAAATGTTCCCGGCACACACACCGTTTCCTATAATTCAGATGTTGATTTGATTGAAATAAAACATTTGGCACACAATAGAGAAGGATTTGCATTGGGCGCCGTAATTGCAGCTGAATGGATTTTGGGTAAAAAAGGGGTTTTCACAATGAAAGATGTATTAGAATTAATTTAAGATTGCAGATTTGTGATTTAAGATTAAAAAAATGAAACAATAAATAATAATAATTTGATTTTTGTATTCCAAAAGAAATCTAAAATCTAAAATCTAAAATAATATGACACTAATTCAATGGTTGGTATTTTTCTTGATTGTTCAAGTAATTCACTTTTTAGGAACTTGGAAATTGTATGAAGCCGCAGGTAGAAAAAAATGGGAAGCGGCAATTCCAGTTTACAACGCAATTGTTTTGATGAAAATCATAAACCGTTCGCCTTGGTGGACGATATTATTGTTTGTTCCCGTTGTAAATCTTATTATGTTTCCTGTAGTTTGGGTAGAAACTTTGAGAAGTTTTGGAAAAAACTCAACATTGGATACCCTTTTGGGAGTATTGACATTGGGTTTTTATATTTATTATATCAACTACACTCAAAAATTAGTTTACATAAATAATAGAAGTTTAGAGCCTAAAAACAAAACGGCAGACACCATTAGTTCATTACTTTTTGCAATAGTTGTAGCGACTTTGGTTCACACATACATAATGCAACCGTATACGATTCCAACTTCTTCATTGGAAAAATCATTATTAGTGGGTGACTTTTTATTTGTGAGTAAATTCCATTATGGAGCAAGAACTCCAATGACGCCAATTGCTGCGCCGATGGTTCACGATACTTTGCCCCTTTTAAATGTAAAATCGTATTTAAGATTACCACAACTTCCTTATTTCCGATTTTTTGCAATGCAAGAAGTCAACAGAACCGACATTGTAGTATTCAATTGGCCTGCGGATACTTTGTTTAATATGTACAAAGCGGCGGATAAAAGATACGACAAACCAATCGATAAAAAGACCAATTATGTAAAACGTTGCGTTGGTATTCCAGGTGATAGTTTGTCCATAAAAGAGGGTGTTGTATATATTAAAGGCAAAATTATGCCGATGCCAGAACGAGCAAAACCTCAATATTCCTATACTGTAACAACCGATGGCACTGGCTTTGACCAAACGTATATTACTAAAGAATTGAATATTACAGATGGCGTTTACCAAAGCACTCAAAACACCTTTTATTTCAGAGCATTAACTGAAGAATCCGCAAATCGTTTGCGTTTGAATCCAATTGTAAAAAGTGTAATTCGTAATATTTCCCACGAAGCAGAAGCAGCAATATTCCCCTATCATACAAAATGGAATTTAGATAATTTTGGTCCAATTTACATTCCTAAAAAAGGAGTTACCGTTGCTTTAAATACTGAAAGTTTACCTTTTTATAAAACCATTATTCGTGAATATGAAAACAATGATTTAAAAGTAAATGGAGACGAAATCAGAATAAATGGGCAAATTGCGACTACTTATACGTTCAAACAAAACTATTATTGGATGATGGGAGACAACCGTCACAACTCATTGGATGCAAGATATTTTGGTTATACACCAGAAGATCATATCGTTGGAAAACCTGTATTTATTTGGATGAGTTTAGATCCAAATGGAAAAGGCTTCAACAAAATTCGTTGGGATAGGGTTTTCACAACCGTTAGCGGTGATGGGCAACCACAATCGTATTTCAAATATTTCTTATTCGTCTTAATAGCGTATTTCGGAATTAGTTATTTTGTTAGAAAGAGAAAAGAAAATTAGTCAAATGTTACAAAGTCGAAAGTCTTAAAGTCTGTTATGAATACAACTATTTGACTTTCGACATTATGACATTAAAAACTTTGGACAAATATGAACGCTTTACTTCTTCCCACCTATTTCCCTTCAATTAGTAATTTTGCGGCTATGGCAAAAGCGGATTCAATTGTGTTTGAAGTTGAAGATAATTTTCAGAAGCAAACCAATAGAAACCGAACCTATATTTATAGTCCAAATGGAATTTTGATGTTGAATATTCCTATAAAACACAGTAAAGAAAAGTATATAAAAACAAAAGATATCAAACTTGAAACGGCTTTCGATTGGCAAAAACAGCATTTTAAATCTCTTGAAGCGGCGTATAGAACTTCCCCTTTTTTCGAGTATTTTGAAGATGCATTACAACCTATTTTTACTAAAAAACATACTTTTTTAATCGATTTGAATTTTGAAACGATTGCTATTGTTTCAAAATGCTTGGGGATGAATCCCGATAGCTATCGGGAAGAATTTGAAAAAACTACTGAATATTTTCACGAAGCTACCAATTGTCTCGATTTTAGAAATTTAGCCGATGGTAAAAAAGATACTTCTGCTTTTGATTCTTACACCCAAGTATTTGGAGACAAACACGGATTTATTACTAATTTAAGCATTTTGGATTTACTTTTTAATGAAGGTCGATTTGCTTTAGATTATTTGAAGGAGCAGGGAATATAAATTAATCCATTGCTAATCTTGTAATTACAGGACTATGATCGGAATTTATAAATTCAGGGAAACTCGTAAAATTTTTGACTTTCATCACTTTATCAGCAAAAATATAATCGATACGTGCCGGATAATATTTGAAATTATAAGTTTGTCCAAAACCACAACCCGCTTCTTCAAAACAATCATTTAAAGAGCCTTTAATACTTCGATAAACGTAGGAATAGGGACTGTTATTCATGTCGCCACAAATGATAATTGGATACTCACATTCTTTTTTGTGATTCGTTAATATTTCCGCTTGTTGCTGTTGTTTCTTAAATGCTTTACTGATTCTTATAATCAAAATCTGCGATTTATCTTGGTTGATTCCATCAATATTTTCAGAAATTTCATTTACATCTGGTGATATTTTTATGGATTGCAAATGCATATTATAAACCCTAATAATGTCTTTTCCCTTTTTAATATCAGCAAAAATAGCATTGTTATTAGAACTTGGAAACACTAAATTTCCTTCATCAATAATTGGATATTTAGAAAAAATGGCTTGTCCTGTTTTTATTTTTTTTCCTTGCATAAAAACATATTTATAAGGGTAAATCTTCAAATCTAATTTGGCAGCAGTTGAAAATTCTTGAATACAAAGAATATCAGGATTTTGCTCGTTTATAAAATCCAAAATTTCATCGGGAACATTATCATCGTTCAACCATTTGAATAAATTAAACAAACGCACATTATAACTCATTACAACAAAATCTTTTTCTTCTTTAGGTAAATCTGTAGATGAAAATTTATAAAATTTATTGATAAATGTAATTCCCATCAGCAAAACCAATGCGGATAAGATTATTTGTTGTTTGAGTTGGATGCCCCAATAAATAAAAAAAAGCCCATTCAAAATTAAAAACAAAGGCAAAACCAAAGTTAACGCTGACAAAAACGGGAATAATTTAGGTGCTAAAAACGGTAAAAAATAAGCAACGAATGTCAATACAGCCAAAACTATATTGATAAAAAACACCACTTTATTAAACCAAGAAAGCTTTCTCATATTAATACTTATTTTTCTGCAAACGGATGCTGAACTTTGAAAACTGAACACTACAAACTGAACACTTATTTCCCTGCTTTAAACAGGAATTCTTTTTCTTCTTTTGTTAAACTATCATAACCTGATTGGCTAATTTTATCTAAAATTTCGTCAATTTGTTGCTGTCCTTTATCTTTTGTGACAATTTTAGAAACTTTTTTCACTACGGGAGCTTTATAATTTCTATGCACTTTTTTGAATGGTGTTGTCTTTTTTCCATTGAATATACTGGCGAAAAAGTCTAAAATTGAAGTGAACCATCCACAAATATCAGTTCCATTCTTCAATAATTGAGTGTAAATATAACCAAAAAAAGCACCGCCAATGTGTGCTAAATGTCCGCCTGTATTTTCCATTGGCAATTGAAACAAATCAATTACAATTAAAACCAAAGCGATGTGCCATAATTTTACATTTCCAAAAAATAGCAATCTAATTTCCATCAAAGGAGAATAGGAAACTGTTGCGAAAAGAATTGCCATTACTGATGCAGAGGCGCCAACCAAAGACGTATTTACATTTGCCAAAGCAGGAAAAAACATATAACTCAACATATAAATACTACCAGCAAATAGCGAACCGACAAAATACAAACTCAACAATTGCTTTTGATTGAAGAATATCAAGAATAATCTTCCTGCAAAATTCAGCATCAACATATTAAAGAGAATATGAAAAATACCAAAATGGAAAAATGCATACGAAAAAATTGTCCAAGGTTTCCATAATAAATCCAATGGATTTGAAGACAAACTCACATAATTCAGATAATCAATATTGACTTTAAACAAAGGTAAAACACCAAATACAATACTTGGAATAGCAAAAAAAGCAATGTTCCAAAATATCAATTTTGTTACAACATTACCAATTCTAAATTGCAATTTCAAATCTTCAATTATACTCATTTAATTTAAGAATTAAGATTTTAGAATTAAGATTTAGGAATTAATTCCAACGATTTGAATTAAACTGATTTTTTTTCCAATACCAAACCATTAAAAATCCGAACAATGCGCCACCAACGTGAGCAAAATGGGCAATTCCACCACCAAAAACAGAAAATCCTGTAACACCTGAAAACAAGTCTAAACCTACAATTACAGGTACAAAATATTTAGCTTTTATTGGAATTGGAATAAACATCAAAGCCAATTCAGCATTTGGAAACATAAAGGCAAAGGCAACCAAAACCCCATAAATTGCGCCCGAAGCACCAACTGCAGGTGTCATAAATGCAGAAGTAAAACTCTCAAAACCCGATTTTGATAAAATCTCTGTCCATCTTGAATCGTATTTTCCTTCACCCAAAACCTGTAAAATTTCAGATTTCTGAATTCCATTTGCTAAAAGCGTATTCAATCCTTCGTGGAAGAAATAATAATTGGAAAGTATATGAATTAACGCGGCTCCTAATCCGCAAGAGATGTAGAAAAATAAGAATTTTTTTGCGCCCCACATTTGCTCTAACGCAGTTCCAAAAGAAAATAAAGCAAACATATTAAAGAAAATATGCATTAGATTTCCGTGCATAAACATGTGCGTCAACGGTTGCCAATACTTAAAATCTGGGTTTTCAGGATAATACAAAGACAAGTATTTATAAGCAACATCGCCTAAAATTTGTGTCCCAATAAAAAAGATAATATTAATGATGATTAATTGCTTAACCGTTTCAGTTACGTTTCTCATAGTGCGAATTTTTTGTCTAAATCTTCCACACGCATCGTGATGAAAGTAGGTTTTTGAAATGGGGAAACATTGGGTTCTTTGCAAGCAAAAAGCCCATTTACTAAATTTTCTTGTTCTTTTTCTGTTAAATAGGTTCCAGATTTTACAGCTAAACTTTTCGCCATTGATTTGGCTATACTATCATTTTGACTGAAACTACTTTCGGGAATTCCGTCTTGCAAATCGCTCAATAACTGTTCTAAAACTATGGAAACTTCACTTTCTGTAACGTTAATTGGCAAACCAGAAATTACCACGTGATCGTCATTTGTAGCTTCAAAAACAAAACCAGTATTGACCAATGAAAGTTGTAATTCTGAAATTAATTTCATTTCGCTCGACGAAAAAAACAAATTTAATGGAAATAATAATTGTTGGCTTGAAGCCTGATGTACCGTCATATTTGTAAGAAATTGCTCGTACAAAACCCGTTGATGCGCCCGCTGTTGATCTACAATAACCATCCCAGATTTAATAGGATTTACAATGTATTTCTTATGAATTTGATATGTTTTATTGGTAGCTTGTTCGATTTCATTTTCATTAAATAACGATCCCGTCACTTCATCACTTTCAAATTCAATATTACCAATTTCCTCTGTATCTTGTTTTAAACCAACATATAAACTTTCCCAATTTGCCGTATTTTCAGTTTTGCGATAGGTTGTAAAATGTTTGTTTGGAGTTTCATCAGAAAACGGATTAAAAGCACCATCAACTTGAATAGTTGGAGTCGAAGCTTCTTGATTTTTATAATTATAAGGGGTGTCTAAATTAGAATCTCTATCAAAATCCAAAATTGGAGCCACATTAAATTGCCCTAAACTGTGTTTTATTGCAGAACGCAAAATAGCATAAAGTGCGTGTTCATCGTCAAATTTAATTTCAGTTTTTGTGGGATGAATATTAATATCAATCGTATTTGGAGGCACATTTAAATACAAGAAATAACTTGGCTGCGCACCATCTTTCAACAATCCTTCATAAGCCGCCATAACAGCGTGGTGCAAATAGCCACTTTTTATAAAACGATCGTTCACAAAGAAAAACTGTTCACCACGATTTTTCTTAGCAAATTCTGGCTTACTTACAAATCCTTGAATGCTTACAATTTCTGTTTCTTCCTGAACAGGAACTAATTTTTCATTGGTTTTACCCGAAAAAATATTTACAATTCGCTGTCTCGAATTCGATTGTGGCAAATTGAACAAATCACTTCCATTGTGATAATACGTAAAATGAATATTGGGATGTGCCAAAGCCACGCGTTGAAATTCATCAACAATATGGCGGTGTTCCACAGTTTCCGATTTCAAAAAATTACGACGAGCGGGAATATTAAAAAATAGATTCTTAACCGAAAACGAGGTCCCTTTTGGCAAAACAGCAACATCTTGAGATACAAATTTGCTGCCTTCAATAACAATGTGCGTACCCAATTCTTCTTGATCTTGCTTGGTTTTCATTTCCACGTGTGCAATAGCGGCAATTGACGCCAAAGCTTCCCCACGAAATCCTTTGGTATGCAAAGAAAATAAATCTTCGGCTTGACGAATTTTGGAAGTTGCGTGACGCTCAAAACACAAACGCGCATCGGTAACAGTCATTCCAAGTCCATTATCAATAACTTGAACTAATGATTTTCCAGCATCTTTTATGATTAATTTAATGTCGGTTGCTTTAGCATCAACTGCATTTTCAAGTAATTCTTTGACTACCGAAGCAGGTCTTTGAACAACTTCACCTGCGGCAATTTGATTGGCAACGTGATCTGGAAGTAATTGAATGATACTCGACATTAAAAAAATGTTTGTTAATTGTTAAAACCTTAATTTACAAATTTAACGAATTTCTATTGGGTTTTCATATCAAATTTATAAAAATAAAAAACCTCTACAAATAATAAAATGTAGAGGTCTAAATTCTTTTAGTAACCACTTACTCTTCGATTCTCAATTGTAGTTCTTCTATTTGAAGTTGCCCTGAAGAAAGTAATTGTTGGTCTTGAAATTGATAATTCAGAATTGCTTGTTTCCGTAAATAAGCCATTTTTAACGCGGCAATAGCAGCTTCTGTTCCTTTATTTCCGTGAATTCCCCCACTTCTATCCAAAGATTGTTGTTCGGTATTATCGGTTAGCAAACAAAAAATTACGGGAACATCAAATTTAACATTCAAGTCTTTTATTCCTTGGGTTACACCTTCGCAAACAAATTCAAAGTGCATTGTTTCGCCTTTAATAACACATCCAATTACAATAATAGCATCCATATTTTGGGTTTCTATCATTTTTTTGGCACCATAAATCAGCTCAAAACTACCTGGAACATTCCAACGAATAATATTTTCTGATAAAGCATCACAATCTAATAAAGCAGCTTCAGCACCAGAATACAAACCTTCGGTGATGGTTTCGTTCCATTCTGAAACAACAATCCCAAACCGAAAATTTTTCGCGCTTGGGATTGTGTTCTTATCGTAATTTGATAAATTTTTATTTGCAGTTGCCATAATTAAGGATTTTATTGTTTTTCAAAATATACAATCAAAGATAATAAATTCTTCAATTATAAATGCAAAATCCTATGGCTACTTTACTGGGCTAAACCGATTAAAGCATCAATATTTGCTGCTTCAGGTGTTGCTTCGTATTTTTCTTTAATTTCTGTGAAATATTTCAACGCATCTGCTTTGTTTTTTAAACCTAAAGCTGTTTGACCTGCTTTCAACAAGAAACGTGGCGTTGTAAATTCGTTTTTATTTGTTTCGGATGCTTTAATATAGAATTCTAAAGCTTCTTTTGGTTGATTTTTTTGAGAATGAGCATCACCAATTGCGCCAATTGCCAAAGCACTTAATACCATATCATCAGATTTGAATTTCTCTAAATAAGAAATCGCTTCATCGTATTTTTTTGTATTCAAATAGGCCATTCCAGCATAATAATTAGCTAAATTTCCTGCATCCGTTCCTTCATACTTTGAAGCAATATCAACGAATCCGAATTTACCTTCTGAACCTTTTAATGCTAAATTATATAAGGAATCGCTTTTTGTTCCGTCAGTAGCTTTTTGGAAATTTTGTTGCGCTAAAAACATTTCAGTTGCCGCAGTATCTTCTTTTGGCTCTGCAACAAATTTTTGAAATAACACATATCCAACAGTAACTAAGGCAATAACAGCAACTATTCCAAAGATTACTTTTTGGTTTCTAGCTACAAATTCTTCCGTTTTTGAAGCCGTTTGGTCTAATGAATTAAAGACACCAGCAGTTGTACTGTCTTTTTCAGCTATAGTTATGTTTTCAACTTGTGAGTCGTTTTCTACTTTTTCTTTTGGAGTTTTATAGCCTCTTTTATTGTACGTTGCCATTTAATTTAAATTAGTGAGTGGCAAAAATAAAATTTTTATTCAAACTGTCATAAAAAAAATGAGTTTATATTTAAATAAAAGAAACATTTACTTGATTTTGATGTTCATTCGTACAAATTACAAAAATAATTGGAATTCAAATTCCACAAAATGAGGATTTATCGATAATTTTCAATAATTTGCACCTTTTAAAATAAAACAAATTCAGATTTTCAATTCTCTCATTATCAGTAAGTTTCATAAATGTATCTAAAAAAGATTTCTTTATTCAATTATAAAAATTTTTCAGAAGCCAATTTCGAGTTTGACAGCAAGATAAATTGCTTCGTAGGAAAAAATGGAATTGGAAAAACCAATGTATTGGATGCTATTTTTCATTTATCGTATGGAAAAAGCTACTTCAACCCATTGGCGGTTCAAAATATCAAACACGGCGAAGAATTTTTTGTTGTGGATGGCGAATTTGAAAAAAACGAACGAACAGAGCAAATAGTTTGTAGTTTAAAAAAAGGACAAAAGAAAATTTTGAAACGAAATGGTAAACAATATGATAAGTTTTCCGAACATTTAGGTTTCATACCGCTAGTAATAATTTCACCAGCCGATAGAGATTTGATTGTTGAAGGCAGTGAAACCAGACGGAAATTTGTTGACAGTGTGATTTCGCAGTTGGATTCCAATTATTTGCACCAGCTAATTCAATATCAAAAAATCCTAAATCAGCGCAATGCTTTATTAAAATATTTTGCTTTGAATCAGGTTTTTGAAATGGATACATTGTCCATATATAATGAACAATTGAATGGTTTAGGTCAAATACTATTTGAAAAAAGGAAAGCATTTTTAGCTGATTTTGTTCCAATATTTAACAAACACCATCAAGCAATTACAGGTTCCGCAGAAACTGTTCAATTGGTTTATGAAAGTCAATTATTTGAGAAAGAATTATTGTTACTTTTACAAGAAAATATCAATAAAGATAGGGTTTTGCATTATACAAGTGTCGGAATTCATAAAGACGATTTATCATTTGAAATTGATAATTATCCGATAAAAAAGTTTGGATCTCAAGGCCAACAAAAATCATTTTTAATAGCATTAAAATTGGCTCAATTTGAATTTGTGAAAAAGCAATCTGGCGAAAATCCAATATTATTATTTGACGATATTTTTGATAAATTAGACGAAACTCGTGTAGGAAAAATTGTAGAAATGGTCAATAATGATGATTTTGGACAACTATTTATTTCGGATACACATCCTGAACGAACGGAAGCCATCATAAAATCGACACATCAGAGTTATAAAATATTTAACTTGTAAGTTTTGCAAATTCCATAATTAACCATTTCCTTTACTAATAAAAATTAAATCAACATACAATGAAAGCAACACTTTTTTCCTTATTATTTATAGGTTTCCTATGTACAAATTGCAATGGTCAAACCGAAAAAAAATACGAATCTGTAGCACCAAAGGCATTTGCAGATAAAATAAAAGCGAATACAAACTCACAAATTATAGATGTTCGTTCCCCAGAAGAATTTGCAGGACAGCACATTGATAAAGCAGTAAACATCGATTGGAATGGTGATGATTTTGATGGGAAAGTTAGTAAATATGACAAATCAAAACCTGTATTCGTCTATTGTATGAGTGGCGGAAGAAGTAAAAAAGCATCCGAAAAATTGCAAGAATTAGGTTTCAAAACCATTTATGAATTGCAAGGTGGAATTATGAAATGGAATGCTGCAGGATTGTCAATTCCGAGTGATAAAATCATCGGAATGTGCAGTCAGGAATACAAAGAATTGCTAAATTCTGAAAAAAAAGTCCTGATTGATTTTTATGCAGAATGGTGTGCTCCTTGTAAAAAAATGAAACCGTACCTTTTGAAAATGCAAAAAGAAATGGCAGAAAAAGTGACTATTGTTCGATTAAATGCAGATGAAAACAAGACTTTAATCACAGAATTGAAAATTGACGAACTTCCTACCTTACTATTATACCAAAATAATAAAGTAATTTGGAAACATTCGGGATATATAAGTGAAGAAGATTTGACGAAACAATTTCAATAAATTATGATTTCAAAACACCAAATAAAATTTCTTGAAGATTTAAAAGCCAATAACAATCGGGATTGGTTTTTAGAAAATAAAAAACGTTACGAAGAATTTAAAAAGGATTATCACCAATTAATTCGAGGGTTTCTTGAAATTATGAAACCTCAAGATGCCAATTTAGAACTCTTAGAAGTGAAAAATAGCGCATTCAGAATTAACCGTGATATTCGTTTTTCTAAAAATAAAGCACCTTATAAAACTCATTTAGGAATTTGGATGAATACCAACCAAGGCAATAAAAATGGACCAGGATATTATATTCATATTGAAAAAGGAAGCAGTTTTATCGCTGGCGGAATTTATAGCCCTGAAGCAGATGATTTGAAAAAAATTAGAAAAGAAATCGCCTTTTTTTATGAAGATTTGGAAGTAATATTGAACGATAAAAACTTCAAAAAACACTATTCTGGATTAGACAAAACTGAAACCAATTCGTTGAAAAACAGTCCAAAAGATTTTGACAAAGAACATCCTGCAATTGAATTTTTAAAACTGAAAAGTTTTGTTGCTGTTCAGAATATAACTGATGCTGAACTGTTAAATGAAAATTTCATTAAAACTTCCGCAGAAAAATTAATCGTTTTGAAACCATTGCTCGAATTTTTGAACCGTGGATTGTCAATCGATTAAATATAAATTATAATTTTTAATAGGTTTAAAGTACATTTGCTTTTTACTTTTATGCTATATAAATGGGAATTCTAAATCATTTTTCTTTAAAAAACTACAATACTTTTGGTATCGAAGCCAACGCAAAACAATTTGTGGGAGTTCATTCAGTAGCAGATTTAAAAACTGTTTTGATTGAAAATAAAACTAAAAACAAATTTATTTTGGGAGGTGGAAGCAATATGCTATTAACCAAAGATATTGACGCTTTAGTGATTCACATTGATTTAAAGGGAAAGAAAATAGTTAAAGAAAATGACAGTTTTGTTTGGGTTGAAAGCCAAGCTGGAGAAAATTGGCACGAATTTGTTTTGTGGACAATCAATCAAAATTTTGGTGGATTAGAAAACATGTCATTGATTCCAGGAAATGTTGGAACCACACCCGTTCAAAATATTGGTGCTTATGGAACCGAAATAAAAGACACTTTTGTTTCTTGTTCGGCTATCAAAATTGACACTTTGGAGATGAAAACCTTCTCAAAAGAAGCATGTCATTTTGGTTATAGAGAAAGTGTTTTCAAAAATGAAGCGAAGGACCAATATATCATCACTTCGGTAGTTTTTAAATTGACGAAACGCAATCATAAAATCAATATTTCTTATGGCGATATTGCATTGGAATTAGAAAAAAACAACATTAAAATACCAACATTAAAAGAAGTAAGCAATGCTGTAATAGCAATTCGACAAAGCAAATTACCCGATCCAAAAGTATTAGGAAATAGCGGTAGTTTTTTCAAAAATCCAATTGTTTTAAAATCAGATTTTGAGAAAATTCATCAAAAATTCCCTGAAATGAAATTTTATGAAATTTCCGAAACCGAAGTAAAAGTCCCTGCGGGTTGGCTAATTGAACAAGCTGGATTCAAAGGAAAACGTTATGGTGATGCGGGAATTCATAAAAATCAAGCTTTGGTTTTAGTAAATTATGGCTCGGCTACAGGTCAAGAAATTTTGAATGTTTCTAGGGAAATTCAAGATACAATTTACAATACTTTCGGAATTCGTATTGAAGCGGAAGTGAATATCATTTAAAATTTAAGTCAGAGCCGAAATTAATTTGTTTAAATACAAATTCTCTATTTGAAAATCCTATTTGAATTCATACCTTTGCACACATCCAAAAAAGAGGAAAAACTGATATGTTAATCACTATTTTTTATATTTTTATTGTAATTGTTGCAGTGCAACTTTTTTATTATGCGGGAATTTTTTCGAAATTTGCTTTTGCAAAAATCCAAAAAAGTACGTCTAAAAGAATCCCAATTTCAGTAATAGTTTGCGCTAAAAACGAAGAAGAAAATGTTATTAATTTTATTCCACTTTTGGCAGAACAAAACTACCCGGATTTTGAAATTATTTTAATTGACGATGCCTCAAGCGACACAACTTTAGATATTTTTGAAGAATTTGAAAAAAAATATTCAAATGTTCACTTGGTAAAAGTTGAAAATAATGAAGCTTTTTGGGGTAACAAAAAATTCGCATTGACTTTAGGAATCAAAGCTGCCAAAAAAGACTATTTGCTTTTTACAGATGCCGATTGTTATCCAACTTCGAAAGATTGGATTACGTTGATGAGTTCTCAGTTTACGATGCATAAAACATTTGTTTTGGGATATGGCGCTTATGAAAAAATTAAGGGTTCTTTCTTGAACAAAATCATCCGTTTTGAAACGATGTTAACCGCAGTTCAATATTTTTCTTGGGCAAAAATCGGGCGTCCTTATATGGGTGTTGGAAGAAATTTAGCCTACAAAAAAGACGAATTTTTCAAAGTAAATGGGTTTATCGACCACATGAAAATTCGTTCTGGTGACGACGATTTATTCATCAATCAGGCAAGTAAAGGAAACAATACGACTTGTTGTTATTCCCCAGATAGTTTTACGTATTCCAAACCAAAAACGACTTTTAAGGATTGGATTACACAGAAAAAACGCCACGTTGCCACTGCAACTTTTTATAAATCATTTGACAGAATTCAACTTTCAGTGTTTTTTATTTCGCAAATATTGTTTCTAATTTTACCCATAATTCTCTTGGCTTTTCAATACCAATGGATTGTCGTTTTGAGTATAATTGGTTTTAGATACCTGTTCACTTGGATTATTCTTGGATTTTCAGCAGGCAAATTAAAAGAGAAAGATGTAATGTATTGGTTTCCAATTATTGAGATTGTACTTATATTCACACAAATGAATATCTTTGTATCCAACATTTTCTCAAAACCCGTACATTGGAAATAATAAATAATATAGAAAAAGCTAAAATTGGTGATCAAGTTGCCTTTACTTTTCTATTGGATTTTTATTGGAATGAAGTCTATGGATTTATGTTAAAACGCACTGAAAACGAGACAGATGCCGAAGATATTACCATTGAAACCTTCTCAAAAGCATTTGATAAATTAGCCACTTACAATCCCGAATTTCAATTTAATACGTGGTTAATTGCTATTGCAAAAAACGTTCACATTGATATTTTACGAAAGAAAAAATTATCATTATTTTTAGAAATTACTGACGAAGAAGATTATCAGGCCTATAATATTGCTGATACTACTCCATCGGCGGAAGACAAATTGATTACCGAACAAAATTTGTCGCAATTACTTCAATATATAAAAGAGTTAAAACCACATTATCAAGAAGTCATTCAGTTGCGTTATTTTCAAGAAATGAGTTATCAGGAAATCGCAAATCAGCTAGATGAACCTTTGGGTAATGTGAAAGTTAAAATTCTACGTGCTAAAAAATTATTGGCAGAAATAATTCAAAATAAAAGATAATAAGTAAGTCGAAAGTTTTAATGTCGTAAAGTTAAAAGTCTTGAAATAGTAAAAAACTATTTAAAATTAACCAAAAACAATAAATTACAGATTTTAAATCACGACACTTTATTACACCCACGTATTACTTACTTGCATTTTTTTCTTCACAAAATAAACAACCACAATATTACTTTGAATTTTAGCGTTATAAGTAAAAACACACACTTATGATGTGATACTACTTAACCATTAAACTCAAAATTATGTCTAAAGTAAGTATTTATGGAAACGGGTGGACTAACCTAGTTTTCGAAGGAAGAAACAAAGAATATGGCGCGTATCAATTACGAAAAGAAGATTCTGTGAATACAATTACAGCTTTCTTTTTTGGATTGTTATTTATTATTTCAATTTTTGGAATCGGATTTCTATTAAGTTCCTTTAATTCAAAAGCAGTAGTTGCGAAACCTGAGCACATATTTCCTACAATCCACATCACTAAATTTGAAAACCACATTCGAGAAGTACCAAAAAAAGAAATCCTTCCTTTAAAAAAGAAAGAAATTGAAAAGGTGATTACTAAAAAAGATTTGATACATCCGATAATTACAAAAAGTACAGAACCAGTAGATGAAATTAATACTAATAATGAGCAAAAAGAATCAAAATCAACACTTTTAGGCTCACCAACTGGAACTGCAACTACAATTCCAATTATTACAAATGGAACTTCTGAAGGTGGCGTAAAGAAAAATAATGGCCCAGTAAATACTAATGCGCTGGATAAACTCCCTGAATTTCCTGGAGGAATTGCTAAATTTTATTCCTACGTTGGTAATCATTTTGAAAAACCTGAAATTGAAGGAGAACAAACAATAAGCGTTTACGTTTCTTTTGTGATTGAAGAAGATGGGACAATGTCCAACATTAAAGTGCTTCGTGATCCCGGTTATGGATTAGGAACAGAAGCTATTCGAGTATTGAAATCCTTAAAATCAAAATGGACACTTGGAATGATTGCTGGTCAAGCCGTTCGCACTTCTTATAATTTGCCAATAACCGTAAAATTAGAATAATCAGATACAAAAAAATTGCCTATTAAATTTCGGTTTTTGTTTTGTAATTATATCCTAATTACAAATCAAAAACCGTTTTTTAAAATCTACTTTTCGTATATTTGCATCATTAAAATCCCTATTATGGAATCTGTTTTAGAAAATGTACTTCCAACTGGAAAACCAAAATGGTTGAAAGTAAAACTACCGATTGGACAAAAATACACTGAGCTTCGTGGCTTGGTCGATAAATATAAACTCAACACCATTTGTACTTCAGGAAGCTGTCCAAATATGGGTGAATGTTGGGGCGAAGGAACTGCAACGTTTATGATTCTTGGAAATATTTGCACCCGTTCTTGTGGTTTTTGTGGTGTAAAAACGGGAAGACCTGAAACTGTAGATTGGGATGAACCTGAAAAAGTGGCACGTTCCATAAAAATTATGAATATCAAACACGCTGTAATTACAAGTGTTGACAGAGATGATTTGAAAGATGGCGGTTCGATAATTTGGATTGAAACTATAAAAGCAATTCGAAGAATGAATCCAACTACTACTTTGGAAACCTTAATTCCAGATTTTCAAGGAATTGAAAGAAATATTGACCGAATTGTGGAGGCAAATCCTGAAGTAGTTTCCCATAATATAGAAACCGTTCGCAGATTGACAAGAGAAGTTAGAATTCAAGCGAAATACGACAAAAGTTTGGAAGTTTTGAGATACCTAAAAGAAAAAGGAATCACTAGAACTAAATCGGGTATTATGCTTGGTTTGGGCGAAACTGAAGAAGAGGTTTTTCAAACGATGAAGGATTTACGTCAAGCGAATGTTGATGTCGTAACCATCGGACAATATTTGCAACCAAGTAAAAAACACTTGCCTGTGAAGGAATTTATAACCCCAGATCAATTTGCAAAATACGAGCAATTTGGACTTGAATTGGGTTTCCGACACGTTGAAAGTGGTCCTTTAGTAAGGTCTTCTTATAAAGCTCAGAAACATATATTATAGAAAAGTTTATTTGTGTAATCGTTTATTTGTGTAATCGATTCAACAAATTAACAATTAACCGATTAAACAATACACTTGAAAACAAGAATTGCCATTAATGGATTTGGGAGAATTGGTCGGAATTTATTTCGATTGCTTTTAAACCATCCAATAATTGAAGTTGTAGCGATTAATGATATTGCCGACAACAAAACGATGGCGCATCTTGTGAAATATGACAGTATTCATGGAAAACTTCCTTACGAATGCAGTTTTACAGAAGATGCAATTGTTATAAATGAAAAATCCTACTTGTTTTTTCACGAAAAATCAATATGTAATTTAGATTGGAAATCCTTGAATATCGATTTTGTTATTGAATCTACTGGGAAATACCACACTTTTGACGACATAAACGCACACATATTGGCTGGAGCCAAAAAGGTAATTTTGTCAGCACCATCAGAAGTTGATGCTATAAAAACAGTGGTTTTAGGTGTCAATGAAACTATTCTTGATGGAAGCGAAACTATAATTTCAAATGCGAGTTGCACCACCAATAATGCAGCCCCGATGATTAAAATTATTGATGAATTATGCGGAATTGAACAGGCATATATTACGACGGTTCACTCTTACACCACCGACCAAAGTTTGCACGATCAACCTCATAAAGATTTACGCAGGGCTCGTGGCGCCTCACAATCTATAGTTCCAACAACAACCGGAGCAGCAAAAGCATTGACGAAAATATTTCCAAAATTTGAAGGAAAAATCGGAGGTTGTGGTATTCGAGTTCCCGTTCCAGACGGATCATTGACCGACATCACATTTAATGTAAAAAGACAAGTTTCTATTGAAGAAATTAACGCTGCTTTCAAAACTGCATCACAAACTAATTTTAAAGGCATTTTAGATTATACCGAAGACCCAATTGTTTCTGTAGATATTATTGGAAATACCAATTCTTGTGTATTTGACTCCCAATTAACATCCGTTATTGATAAAATGGTGAAAGTTGTGGGTTGGTATGATAATGAAATTGGATATTCTTCAAGAATTATTGACTTAATTTTATATATTGAAAATTAATAATTTATAATCAATTCTTTGATTAGTTTTCGTACAAATGGTTCCGCTTTTTCGGCTGCTTTTAGAACTTCTGCGTGGTTTACATCTTCAATATTATCTTCATCGCCCATATCTGTAATCACGGAAATTCCGAAACATTCCATGTCCATGTGTCGTGCAACTATTACTTCAGGAACGGTTGACATTCCAACGCAATCGGCACCCAAAATTTTCACCATTCTGTATTCTGACAACGTTTCAAATGTAGGTCCTTGCAAACCTAAATAAATTCCGTCTTGCACTTCAATATTTAATTTTTGAGCTACTTCTTTAGCTTTTGCAATCATTTTTTTAGAATATGGCTCACTCATATTTACAAAACGAGGACCAAAACGTTCATCATTTTTTCCACGTAAAGGATGCTCAGGCATCATATTTATGTGGTCTTTTATAATTACAATTGAACCCACTTTATAATTTGGATTTACCCCTCCAGAAGCATTAGAAACAACTACTTTATCAATTCCTAAAAATTTCATCACACGCACTGGAAAAGTCACTTCTTTCATAGAATATCCTTCATAGAAATGAAATCGACCTTGCATAGCAACGACTTTTTTGTTTCCAATAGTTCCAAAAACCAACGCACTTTTATGCCCTTGAACTGTAGAAACCGGAAAATTTGGAATTTCTGAATACGGCAAAGTAAACTCAATTTGAATATCATCTGTAAAACTTCCTAATCCTGAGCCTAAAATTACTCCGTATTCTGGGGCAAAATCAGCTGTTTTGGCTTTAATATAATTTACTGTTTCTTGAACTGAATTCCACATAATTGTTTATGATTTTATCAAAATTTTCCCCTTCTGTAAGAAATTTACTTTGTATTGGCAGATAAAAAAGTTGTTCTTTTGAAATACTTCCTTTCAATCTAGCGTAATCTTTTTCGGTGGTAATTATGATTTTGTTATTGGCTTTACTTTTAATTTCTAAAATATCTTTTTCTGAAAAATGATGATGATCTGAAAAAGTCAAACACTCCGCATTATTATTTTGTAAATGTGCAAAAAAGGATTGGGGTTTTGCGATTCCAGCCAAAAGTAATTTATCAACATTTCGTACCTCTGAAACTTTATATTTTTCATTTTCTGAGTACACAAATTCATCGTAAGCGATTGTTGTGAAATACAATTCTTGAGTGTCTAAAATAGCTAACTTTTTTCTGATTTTTAGTTGCTCGTCATTTGATAAATCAGAAGGGCATTTTGTAACTAGTATAACATTTGCTCTTTTTGCTCCGCTCTTATTCTCTCTTAAATTTCCAGTAGGAAGCTGAAAATCATCGGAATACAATTCGTTATACGAAGTCAACAAAATATAAAACCCAGCTTTTACTTTTCTGTGTTGAAAGGCATCGTCCAATAAAATGACTTCTGGTTTTGAAGTTTGAGAAAGCAATTGTTCGATTCCATTTTTTCGATTGTCATCAACGGCTACTTGAATATTTGGAAATTTTGAGTAAAATTGAAACGGTTCATCGCCAATTATAGACGCATTTACATTGGCATCAGCCAAAATAAACCCTTTAGATTTTCTTTTATAACCCCTACTTAAAGTTGCAATTTTATATTTTTTAGATAATAATCGGATTAAATATTCAATTTGAGGGGTTTTTCCTGTTCCACCAACACTCAGATTTCCAACTACAATTACTGGCAAATTGAAAGAATAGGATTTGAAAACCCCCGTATCATATAGAAAATTTCGTAATGAAGTTATTACACCATATATAATGACAAATGGAAACAGTATTTTTCGAAGTAAATTCATAATTATTTATCGGAATAATGACCCATTGCAGAAAAAACGTAAACCATTACAATATCTCGGTCAACTTTGTAAATAATCCTATCTTTAGAATTTATTTCTCTTGACCAAAATCCAGTAAGTTCGTGTTTTAATGCTTCAGGTTTACCAACTCCTTGAAAGGGTGTTTCTTGAAGTTCTTCTAAAATTATGTTGATTTTTTTAATAGCAGCTTTATTCCCAGATTTGATATGCTTTTTTAGATGAAGTTCTGCTAATTTTTCTATTTTAAGCCTAAACTTCCCCATATATCTTTTGGATTAATCTCTGTATAATCACCTCTTTTTTCCGCTTTTAGAATCATTTTTACAAATTCAGGATTATAAGGACTTTCCTCGACATTTAATTTTTTGGAATTGGTTTCAATAATCTCAATTCCTTTTGAATCATTAACCAAAACCTTCGTCATTTCTAAAAATGCTTTCCCTGCTTTGGTTCGTTCGTTAATTTTTAAGGTTATTGTGGTCATAATTATTGTATTTTAATTACAAATATACAAAATTTGCAGTATTTAAATTTGATTAGAAACAAGTACTTAACAAACAGTATTTTTTGAAGTAATTTTATTTTCAAAAAGATATTCTTTTATCTTTATAAAAAAGTTGAATTGATTATTCGTTAATTTGTAATTCAAAGATACAATTATGCAAAAAATTAAAGATATAATTTCCCTACTTGAAGAAATGGCGCCTTTAGCGTATGCTGAAGATTTCGATAATGTTGGATTATTAGTTGGTAATTTAGAAACCGAAGCAACTGGAATTTTAGTTTGTCACGATGCTTTAGAAAGTGTAATTGATGAAGCTATTATCAAAAATTGCAACTTAGTGGTGTGTTTCCATCCGATATTATTCTCAGGATTGAAGAAAATTACTGGGAAAAATTATGTTGAACGTTCCATTATAAAAGCAATCAAGAATGATATTGCAATTTATGCAGTTCATACGGCATTAGACAATCATCCTGAAGGTGTAAACAAAATTTTCGGTGATGCTTTAGGTTTAATAAATACTAAAATTCTAATTCCAAAAGAGCAATTTATAAGAAAATTAGTGACTTTTACCATTCCTGAAAATGTAGAAAAAGTTCGAAATGCATTTTTTGATGCTGGTGCAGGAACGATTGGAAACTATGAAAATTGTAGCTTTAGTTCTAAAGGATTGGGAACTTATATGGGAAATGAACACAGCAATCCTGAAATTGGTGAACGATTTGAATTTGTTGAAGCGGATGAAATTAAGATTGAAGTTACCTTTGAAAAACAATTAGAAAGCAAAATTCTGAAAGCACTTTTTGAAAGTCATATTTATGAAGAAGTGGCTTATGAAATCATAGAATTGCAAAACAAACATCAAAATATAGGTTTGGGATTGATTGGAGAATTAGAAAATCCCATGACCGAAAAAGATTTTTTATTGTTTGTGAAAGACAAAATGCAATGTGAAGGAATTCGTCATTCTGAATTTATTGGAAAACCGATCAAAAAAGTTGCCCTTCTTGGAGGAGCTGGAAGTTTTGCCATAAAAAATGCAATTGCTGCTGGTGCAAATATTTTTTTAACGGCAGATTTGAAGTACCATCAGTTTTATGAAGCCGAAAATCGAATAATTTTAGCCGATATTGGTCATTTTGAGAGCGAAAGGTATACAAAAAATTATATTGTTGATTTTCTTAGCAAAAAAATCCTTAATTTTGCAATCATTTTATCGGAAGAAAATACAAATCCAGTTAAGTACTTATAAATTATTATGGCGAATACGAAAGAACTAAGTGTAGAAGACAAATTAAGAGCATTGTATGATTTGCAATTAATTGATACAAGAATTGACGAAATCAGAAATGTTAGAGGAGAACTTCCTTTAGAAGTAGAAGATTTAGAAGATGAAGTTGCTGGTTTAAGCACTCGTTTAGATAAACTTAAAAATGATTTGACCGTTATTGAAGATCTTATCAAAGCTAAAAAAATAGCTATTGACGACCACAATGAGTCAATGAAAAAATATGTTAAACAACAAGAAACTGTTCGTAACAACAGAGAATTCAACTCTTTAACAAAAGAAGTTGAGTTTCAAGAGCTTGAAATTCAATTGGCTGAAAAGCAAATTAAAGAAATGAAAGCTACTATTGAACATAAAAAAGAAGTGATTTCTCAATCTAAAGAAAAATTAGATATTAAATCAACTCACTTGAAACATAAAAAGACAGAATTGAATGCAATTATGTCTGAAACTGAAAAAGAAGAAGGTTTCTTAACTCAAAAATCAGCGGAATACCAAGCTTTAATTGAACAAAGATTATTAGCTGCTTACACAAGAATTAGATCAAGTGTTCGTAACGGATTGGCAGTAGTTTCTATTGAAAGAGGTGCGTCTGCGGGTTCTTTCTTTACAATTCCACCTCAAACACAAGTGGAAATTGCGTCAAGAAAAAAAATCATTACTGACGAACATTCAGGAAGAATTTTAGTTGACAGCTCACTTGCTGAAGAGGAAAGAGAAAAAATGGAAAAGATGTTTTCTAAATTTTAATTATATGAAGCCACGCTAATAACGTGGCTTTTTTATTATGAAGAAAATCAATTATTTCCTGCTTACAAAATCCATAGGTTTTTACATCAATTTGCTGAGTTTTATTTCCCAAAAGAAAGCAACTCAAAAAGCGTATGATTTATTCAGTATTCCCAGAAAAGGAAAAATTACTTTAAATTCAATTCCAGAAATTCTTCAAAATGCGGAAGCAAAATCTATCGATTTTGAAGGAAATGCCATTCAAACTTATATTTGGAAAGGCGATGAAACTGTCATTTTCTTAATTCACGGTTGGGAAAGTAATTCGGGGCGTTGGAAAAAAGCACTTCCCTTTTTATTAGAATCCGGAAATACAATTGTTGCAATTGATGCGCCCGCTCACGGATTATCTGGTGGAATAGATTTTAATGTTCCAAAATATGCCGAATTTATAAATCACGCAACCAAAAAATATAATCCACAAATTTTAATTGGTCATTCCATTGGCGGCAAAGCGTGTTTGTATTATCAATCGCTATATCAAAATCCTTCGATTCAAAAGATGGTAATTCTTGGCGCACCATCAGATTTTAAAGTAATTCTCAAAAATTATATCGCGTTATTAAGTTTGAATTCCATTATATATAAAGGTTTAGAAAACTATTATTTGGAAAATTACAACCTTAGTATTACGGAATTTAGTGGTCAATTTTTTTCATCCAATATCTCAACTAAAGGCTTTATCGCTCACGATATTGATGATAAAATAGTTGCTTTTTCAGAAGGAGAAAAAAATGCAATTGCTTGGAAAGATTCAATTTTTATACCAACAAAAGGAATTGGACACAGTATGAATGATATTGATTTATATCAAAAAATAGTTGCTTTTTTAGTAGAATCCTAACTATTAAGCGTTTTTCTAATTAACTTTGTAGCATGGAAGAAAATCTAAAGCGTCTCAATAAATTCATTGGAGAAACTGGTTATTGTTCGCGTCGGGAAGCCGATAAATTAATTGACGAAGGTCGAGTAACAATTAATGGCGTAGTTCCAGAATTGGGTACGAAAGTTTCAAATACAGATGAAATTCGAATTGACGGAAAATTAATCCGAGAACAACGAGAAAAACCAGTTTATTTGGCATTCAACAAACCTGTAGGAATTGAATGCACAACCAATTTAGATGTTCGGAATAATATTGTAGATTACATCAATTATCCAAAACGGATTTTCCCAATTGGACGATTAGATAAAGCCAGCGAAGGATTGATTTTTATGACGAATGATGGCGATATTGTAAACAAAATACTTCGTGCTCGAAACAATCACGAAAAGGAATATACAGTTACGGTAAACAAGCCAATAACAGCGCAATTTATTGAAAGAATGGGCAACGGAATCCCTATTTTGGATACGATTACAAGAAAATGTAAAGTAGAACAAATCAGTCAATTTATATTTAAAATTATATTAACACAAGGCTTAAACCGTCAGATTCGTAGAATGTCGGACTATTTAGGTTACGATGTAGTGGCTTTAAAACGAATTCGGATTATCAATATTTCATTGGATATTCCTGTAGGAAGATTTCGTGATTTGACCGATGCAGAAATCTTGGAGTTGAACCAACTTATTGAACCTTCGAGCAAAACAGAAGAAGCGAGTTTGCCAAAAATAGAACCCGTAAAACGAAGAACCGAATTTATCAAAAAAGACGATCCAAGATTTAAAAATCGAGGGGATTATTAAAAAATGGGAAGTTAAAAATATTTTTTTATCTATAAATAATTGATGATAAACTTTTTAACTCCCACTATATGTTAGCGAAATCAATAGACTAATTTCATGACTAATTACTTAAAGTTGTAATCATAATTAACCATTACGCCCCAACTTTCATTTAATCTTAATTCGCTGTAGTCTGCATCAAAATTTATACTGTGAATTTTTGCGCCATTGCTTAAATGAAAACGTGCTACTGAACCTTCCCAAGATTCTAAATATTGCCTCACAATAGATTCGTCAGGTTTGTTTTTGAGGTGAAGTTTCATTGAAGGAATAGGACTTAACGTAAAGAAGTTTTTTATACCTAATTTTCGGCTATGTTCTATTAAATCTTTAATTGCCAGTGTCCCTGCTCCTTTCAAACTTGCTTGTGGCAACCTAAAAACAGAATAAAAAATGGCATACGTAATGTCGTATTTGCTTTTATATCCATCATCATTTAAAACCTCCATCATATTTCTAGGAAGTTTATTACCTATTCTCGCACATATCATAAATTGCGGAATTCCTTCATGAACGTAAACAAAAATTGTTCGGTTTCCAGTTATTCGTTTCTCGATTGAAATCGTTGGATGTACGGGGTCGTTTTTTACTAATTCTAGCCATTCTTCATTAAATCCCACGTCTCCGTATTGCACTATCATTGTATTTTTATTTAAAAAAATTAAACTATTTGGTTTATAATCGGCCAATAAATTAGCATCAAGGTTTTGGCAATAAATGCTTTTGAACTTTTCCAAGCGCTGTTCTGGGCAAACTTTCTACAGTAATAAAACTCCTTGGTATTTTGAACGATGCAAAGGTTTTTTTGCACAATTCTTCAATTAAATTCGCATCAAAATTTGGAGAAGAAACAATATAGGCTATAGGCATTTCCCCTCTAGTTTCGTGAGGTATTCCAACAACAACCGCCTCAGAAATTCCTTCTTGTTCTAATAAAAACTCTTCAATTTCACGAGGATAAATATTAAATCCGCCGCTAATAATCAAATCACTTTTTCGTCCTCTTAATGTAAAATACCCATCTTCCGAAAGCACACCCATGTCACCGGTTTTGAAATAACCATCTATAAAAGAATCAATTGTAGCTTGTTCTTTTTTCCAATAACCTGCAAAAACATTGGGACCTTTTACGCATACTTCCCCTTCTTCATCTATTGCGGCTGTTTCTCCATTTGGCAAAACAATTTTAGCTGATATTCCGGGCAATGGAAATCCAACCGTTCCTGGTTTTCTTTCGCCAGTGTAGGGATTGCTAATGTTCATTAAAGTTTCTGTCATTCCGTACCGTTCCAAAATTACGTGACCGTATTTGGTTTCAAAATCTTCCATAACTTGGGGTGGTAAAGGAGCGGAACCACAAACAAATAAGCGCATGTTGGCACCAATTTGCTTAGCAATTTCAGTTGATTGTTCCAGCAAACGAATATATATCGTTGGCACACCAAAAAATAAAGTCGGTTTAAAATCTAAGAATTCGTTAGTTGCTTTTAGATGTTCGAAACGAACCAACAATCGCATAAAACAACCACTCATTAGCCAACAGTGAATCCCATTAGCAAGTGAATGAACATGAAATAATGGAAGTGCTAATAAAAACCGATCGTTTTCAGTGATTTGCCAACAAGTAATTAAATTTAGTCCATTAGAAATGAAATTATTATGCGTTAGAATTGCTCCCTTTGATACTCCTGTAGTACCACTTGTGTATACTAAAGCAGCAGGACTATCGCCTGTAGTTCTAATTTCAACTGCTGTATCATTATGATTTTTCAACTCCTGAATCAAATCATTTAATTGCAAGGCTGGAAATCCACCAGGAACTTCAACGTCTGCAATTAATAATTTTGGATCGGCGTCGGTTAAAATATGTGTAATCTCTCTTTCCTTGTATAAAATATTAACTGGTACGAAGATGATGCCCGTTTTGGCACAAGCCAAATAAAGGTCTATCATTTCGACACAATTCTCCAGATAAACGCAAATTCTATCGCCCGAAACCAAGTTTTTAGACAATAAAAAGTTAGCCATTTTATTGCTTCGTAAATCGATTTCTCCGAAAGTGAAAGTAGATGTCCCAAATTCAAGGGCAATTTTGTTTTTTCTGCCTACAAGGGACAAATCAAAAAGATTAATTAAGTTCATGATTTAATTATAATGTATTTATAAATTATTTTTGTTGATATTCATTGTTTATTTTAAGAGATATTACACAGATTATTAAAGCAAATATTCCTAATGAAATAAATGCAGAAGAGAAATTTCCTGTCCAATCTGTAATTTTTCCTACTAATGGCGCTGCAGCCAAAATAAAAACAATTCCTAACATATTTACTAAACCCATTGCCGCTCCCGCTCTTCCGGGAAATAAAGCAGCTGCACGATTAAACAAACCTGCATAGGGCAATCCACATCCTATTCCTAATAAAATAATTGCTACAATATCTATGTATAAATAAGGGGTGCAAAAGGCTAATATAAAACAGCCTGAAGCGTTCAATAGTAAACTTATAATTAGCAATTTGCGGACACCAATTTGCGAAACTAATTTTCCGCCCCAAGGTCTAGTAAAGATGCCAAGTAACAAAACTAAAGAAGCGATAAAAGGGATAATTATTTTATTTTCAAAGGAAAAATTTTCCTTTAACATTTCTGTAATCCAAGATCCGATTACAATTACTAATCCAAAGGAAGCCATCTGGACTAAACCTAATAAATATAATTGTCCATTAGAAAGCATCGTCAACAAAGAACTGTGAGGATGTTCTTTAGCAAATGGTTTTGGCGCAAAAAACAGCACCATTAAAAGTGTAATTAGTGCAACAGCCGAAGTTGAAATAAATGCGGGGGACCAATTTTCATAAACTCTTGCTATTTGTGGAACAGCAAAAATTACAAATCCTGAACCCATCAAAACACTCGCACCATAATATCCTTGGTATATAAATAATTTTTCTAAAGGGATTGATTGGTAGATGTAACGAGCTCCCGAAACAAAACTTACCCCTGTTCCAAAACCTACAAAAAATTTCCAGAATAATAATTGATTATAACTCTCTGAAAATGAAATTCCAAAGTTGCCAATACAAACAATAGTTAATGCAATACACAATATTTTTTTTGGCCCAAATTTATCAGCTAAATGTCCACCTGGAATTTGCATCAAAGCATGAGTTAAGAAAATTGCAGTGGTTAAAAACCCAAACATTGCTTTTGTAAATGGAAATTCTGGAGTGTCGAAACTTTTCATCAACCATTCTTTTAAAGGAGCATGGTTGGTGTAATTTGCCGAAAATGCGAATCCTGCAAGGCAAGCGCAAAACAGTGCAATCTTTTGTTCTTTGTCGGTTAATATTAGCTTTTCTTTCATTTTTTTAAATTTTAAGTTAATTTGGTTTTTGGTTAATTTGAATACTAAAGCTGGTTAGTCTTTATTTAATAAATAGTTATTTACTGAATTCAGTTTCTATATTTTACTTTATTTTCACGATTCTAATCGCATTTAAATAGGTTTTTCCCTCCTTGTTGGCATTAAATTTTATTGAAATTCCTTTACCACCTATTGCATTTATTTCAGTGCTCTTTACAATGGCTCGTTCCACTCCGATTTGGTTTGGAATATCTAAATTTTGAAGCACCGTATTTCCATTAATAGCAACATCAAATATATAATTGATCGCATTTTCATAAGTAGAAGTATTTCCTAAATTATAGGCCAGCGCTTCTTTTTGAACTAAAGGAATTAAATGTGCCCAATAGAAATAAACCTCATATTGTCCATCAGAAACATCGGCTTTGAACTCTTCAATTCCATTGCGTTGTGTTTGAAATATTGGGTCTTGGATTGTATTTAAAACATCCAATTCTGATGCCGGTAATTCACCATATCGTGTTTTGGTTTTAAATGGTTTTCCACCAATATATCCCCAGCTACCTGTCGAATAAGGCTTTTCTGGAATCCAACAAATTCTCGCGTCTTTATCTTCAAAATAACGATTGGAACCCAACATTACATTCAAACTTTCAAAGTCAGAATTTTGGATTTGATTTGGAATTATCTGAAAATTTGTTTTATAAAAATCAGTCGTTTCAGAGATATCACTTTTAGCAACAGCTTCCACGATGTTTATTCCGCTCACAAATGGAATTGGAACTACTACTACCCCATTTATAGGAATAAAAATACCTAAAGTTTTAGAATTTAAAGCGACTTCCACTTTGGGTAAATTACTATAAATAGAAATATTTTGAGAACATATTCCCAATTGTGTTTCAACTCCAGCTCTGTTTTCCCATGAACTAGAACCAATTGCGACAAAAGGTTTTTTGAGTAAATTGGCTTGATATAATAAATAGGTATCTTTCTTTTCCCTATTTAATCCTGTAATTCCTTTATTATTTACGTGAGGTACTGCTGCTGCTCTATTTTCAGAGAAAAAATCATTTAAGTTCCAAATGGCTGCTGCCGAAACAAAATCTCGATCTTGAATTGCTTTCAAATAATGTTCGTGGTACAAATTGCCGTATTCAGCTGTATAATCGAACCTTTCGGGTAAAAAAGAATGTAATCTAGAATCAACATCCGCTCCGTATTCGGTAATTATAATTGGAGTATTTGGATATTCTTTATGAAAATTATCTAGATAATCATCAAATCCAGAAAAAACGCCACTGTACCAACCTTGGTACAAATTTAATCCTACTATTTTAGGAATTTCAAATAATCCTGCTTCTTTATATGCCGACATCGAACCGTGACATGGAATTAACGTATATCGGCTGGGGTCTAATTCTCTAATTAATTTCTCGATTGCTTTGGCTTGTCTATTTACTTCTTTGCAATATATCGCGTGCCTTTCTAGATCTTTTTTGAATGGAGGACGCAACATAATCTCATTCATATATGCCCAAATTACTAGCGACGGATGATTGAAATTTTGTTTGACCATTTCCTCAGCCATGTGCAAAGAATTGTTTAGGAACGACTCGTTTTCAGTAATTGCATTGACAATTGGAATTTCAACCATGGTAATAATTCCCAGTTTATCGCACATGCTTAGAATGTAATCGTCTTGTGGATAATGAGAAATTCTAAGGAAATTACAACCCATTTCTTTTATCAAATTCATGTCCTGAAGGTGCATTTCATCCCTCAAAGCATTTCCAAGTTTGTCATAAACTTCGTGGCGGTTTACACCAATTAACTTCAACGGATTACCATTTAAATAAAAACCTTTGTCGGCTGTAAATTCAAACCATCGTAACCCAAAAATATTTTGCTTTTCCTGAATTGTGTTGTTATTTTCATCAACTAAAGTTGTAATTAAAGTGTATAATTTAGGCGAATCAGGCGACCATAATTCTGGATTTTCGATTTGAATTGGATTGGTTTCAAAGGTTTTAGATTCACCAGCAATCAAGGTTAATTTATTAGTTACAACTTTTAAAATTTCCCCTTTTGGATTACAATATTTCTGAATAATTTGAATCTTAGTTTTTTTAGAGAGTGTATTTTTGATTATTGTTTTGACAGCAACAGTTGCTTCATTATTAGAAACTTTAGGTATTTTTATATAAATCCCAGAAGAAGCAAAATCATCATTTGATAGGTGAATTGGACTTACAAAACGTAGCGAAATTGGTCTGTTTATTCCTCCAAAAAAAGTATAATCTGCTGTTAATGGCGGAATGTTTTCATTATAGGAATTATCAACTTTAATAGCAAACAAATTTGGTTTTCCCACTTGTATGAATTTGGTAATATCAAAAGAAAATGCTGTTGAACCGCCAATATGATTCCCAACTAATTTTTCATTTACATATACATCAACCAACTGATTGGCTCCGTCAAAATGTAGTATGGTATTTTTCCCTTTGGCTTCTTCCCCAATAAAAACAGAACGTCGGTACCAACAAGCATTTCTGAAAAAACCAGGCGTTTCATCCATAGCATCCTCATTGTTCCAAGTATGAGGTATGGAAACTGTTATCCAATTTTTATCGGAAAAATCCATTTTATAAGCATCCGATAGATTTTCTTTAGAAAATTTCCAAGCTTCATTTATGGTGTAATTAACATCTTGAAATCCTTGTTTTTGTTGAGAAAAAAGTGATGTGCCAAAAATTATTCCATATAAAAATAAGAAATTTAATAGCGTTTTAAAGTGGTTCTTGTTCAAAATTGCGACAGTGATGATTGGTTTCATTCGATGATTATATTTTCCCAATTGTCAGTTCGAAATGGAGAAGCAGGTAGATTAGAACCATTAAAAAGATTGGCTTTATCAGTGTTATTCCAAGCATATCGAACAGAAACTGGCGCTTTAATTGATTGTGAAAATACAATTAATTTATTGTTTTTGATGTAAGCTTCTGCTTTTACAAAATTTTTATCTTCACCCGCAATAAAAATATCATTCAAAATAGCTCCTTTAATTCTGAGTTCTTTATTGTAATTGAAAGAAATTTCAATAGAATCATTTTTTATTACATAGTTTGAATATAATGGGCCACAGAAATCAATTTTTTTGGAATAGGAATTTGCCAAAGCAATATTCGCCAACCTCATCCCGTAAGGTAATTTATAGGGATAATGCAAGTCGTTTAAATCACCAATATCCATTGTTGGACACATTGCTGTATTTGGAATTTGAAGTGTTTTCAATTGATTTTCTCGAATAATGGCAGCCAAATTACTGTCGCTGTATTTGAAAGCTGTTAGTTGAAGGAAATAGAAAGGCAAATCGGGTTTATTCCATTTTTTTCGCCATCCAGTAATCAAAGCTTTCATTTGTTCAAAATACTCGTTAGCCCATTCTCTATTCGACGTGCCTTGATACCAAATAACTCCCTTTATAGTGTATGGAATAAGCGGTGCAACCATTCCGTTATACAAAACTGAAGGACGTCGGTGTGGTCTGTTTGTCATATAAACCGATTGCGGTTCTTCTGCTTTTATTCCTTTTGACTTGAAATCTGCAAACGAAATACTATCTTTTTTTCTGTCTAAATCCCAATTTTCCCAACGAACATATAAATTTTTAAGCGCAAGATTGTTCTTGTTCATTTCTGCTGTAGTCCAGCATTCTGCTCCTGTTCCTCCCCAATTTGCAGTAATAATTCCAATAGGCACTTTCAGTTTTAAGTACATTTCACGGGCAAAATAATAACTAATAGCAGAAAATTCTTTTACACTAATTGAATCGCAAGGAAGCCATTTACACTCTTTAGGGAAATTAACCTGAGGGGTTTCGGCTATTTTTTTAGTAACATTAAAAAGTCTGATGTTAGGATAATTGGATTCTGAAAGTTCTTTTTTAGCATCTTTTACTCGACGCATCACCCATTCCATATTGGATTGGCCAGAAGAAAACCAAACCTCACCAAGAAGCACATGACTGATTAGAATATCATTATTTCCCTTTAAAGTAATTATTTGCTCTTGAAAACTTCCTTTTTTAGTTGGTATTGTTAATTTCCAGTTTCCGGTTTCGGTTGCATTTATTTTATATGTCATTTTTGACCAACTCACAAAAATAGAAATAGCTTCATTTGGACTCGCAGTTCCCCAAAAAGCAACATTACTATTTTGCTGTAAAACCATATTATCACAAAAAACGGCTGGCAAAGATATATTTGCAAAAGCTACCGTATAAAATAAAATAAAAAATACTTTAAAAGCTAATTTCATGGTTTTACTATCAAAACATTTAGAGTTTTAGCTTTATAATGATAAAAACTAATACCTTAATTTTATGTAAATTTTGAAAATTATTGTTTTTTTACAAGAAACGGAAGTACCTTTTCAGCATATCTGTCCCCTAGTTTATTCGCGCTTTCGGCATCAAAATGAATGTTATCTTCTAATAGTTTCGTTCCTTCGGCAGTAATAAAATCACTAAACGGAATATATTCCTTCACTTTTTGAATCACTTCTTTGTTGAATTCGGCAAAATCGGGACGCGCTGATAATTCTCCACAAATAAATGGAAGTTCAGATTCGTTTAAATCTCTTCTAAAATTTTCAACCATTTCTTTTAAATTGGCTTTATAAGTAACAAAATTATCTGCCATTCCATCTTTATTATCACTAGACCCTTGATTCCAAATAATAGCTTTAATTTTTCCGTGTTTTTGAGCTTCTTTGGCTCGTTTCAATGCACCATCGTAATTTGCTTTACCCGGTTTATACCACAATTTTATCGATGAACCACCTTGCGCATTTACAATTAATCCCAAGGGTTTGTCTAAAGATTTTTGCAAACTTACCATGCAATTTCTTGCAGCCGTCACGCCTTGCATTTTCAATTCTTTTCGGATGTTAGAATATTTGTTTAAAGGTTGTGAAGCGGGTTCAAAATTTCCATCAGCGTTTAATAGATATACATTTGGAATCACACTATAATCGTCAATAGGCGCTCGACCTGACATATTAGATTGTCCTATAGCAAAAATGATGTCTAATGGTTCTATCGCTTTTGTTTTTTTTGATTCAGATTCTAAAAAACTAACTAAATTATACTTATTATCATTTAATTCTTTCATGAGTTTCATTAAGGGTTTATAATATTGGAAACTGTTGTTTACCAATCCTTTATTGGCATCAGTATTAGAAGGATCTGCTTTTTTTGATGTTGGGTCATTGTCTTGGTATTTAAAATAATGCCATCCAACACATGATTTGCTGGCTAGAAGTGACAAACAAAAATTTTGATATGCCAATCCTCTGTCTTTTTGAGTTCGAACTGTAAACCCAGCTCCAGAAGTATTATCAAGTCCCGAATCCATTGCTTTGGTATAAAATTCAGTTACTATAAATGGTTTTCTACCCGCTCTGTCCCACATATCAATCATTACTGCATCTGGTGACCAACTACCATAATAATTAATGGCAATAATATCACAATATTTTCCAGCAGCAGCAATTATAGAATCTACTTTTTTTGCTCCTCCATGCAATCTACTTCCCAAATACATATGATTAGGGTCATATTTCTTTATGGCTTTTGAAACTATGTAAAAATATTTTTCGGCAACAATTCCAGCAAATTCAGCTTTGTCTTTGTCTGTTATTTTATCAATTGTGATTCCTTTTTGTTCTATCCATTTAGAAGCAAACAAATACCCTTGATCTAATTTATTTTCTAACTTGAGATATCCTTCTAAATTTTCTAATCCAAGTGGCATTTCGTTATCCGAAAAATATCCAAATAAATTTTTATCAGTACTGTATTTAGCAATTTCTTGGGCTCTTTTTTCGCAATAGGTTTCAAACTCAGCATCAAAAACAAAAATACATTGGTTGGGATAACCAGTATTTCCTGGTAGTTGAACTGTTCCGCCTCTTTCCTTACCATATCCACTCATAAAGTTTAGGTTTGGTGAAAATGAAAGAGGTAATTTTGCTGTTGTATTGTATTCTTGTATTAACTCGTCTTCACTCCAAGAACCGCTTCCATTAAAACCATAGTATTTTAGAGAATCTGCCGTAGTATTTATCCACTTTCTATCATTTCCAAAACGTTTACTAAATTCCATTTCATTTTTTTCTGACTTTCCTAGTCGCAAAGAATTAATTGCTACCTGAATATTTCGGTATCCTAAAGGATCAATGACCCACCATCTGTTGCCTTGCTTTTCAGTTCTGAAAAAACCAGTTGCATTGAATTTTTGAGATACATCGCTACCATAAAGAGTATTCGGAACCTTTTTAGTGTTTGGTTTAAATCCTTCAATTTCTTTTACAGTACAAGTTTCAAAGAATTCCCATGGCATATCTTTTCCTTTAACCCATGGCTTGGCCTCAACTTGAATAGATTTGTATTGTATTGCTCCAAGATTACTGTATTTTTTTGGGTCACAGCCTTGAGAATATGAAAATTGAGCAATAAAAAATGTAATTAATATAAAGTGTTTCATTATGTAATAATAAATATTTGTATTCAGAATTTGTAAAAGACAAAAATAGATGAGGCATTTCATAGAAATAAACACCTCATCTTTTTTTGCATTATTCAGTATTAATATCCTAGATTTTGAGGATAATTTCCACCCATAGCGTTAATTTGGCTTTGCGGAATTGGCCATCTTACATTTCTTGAAACATCAAAATTAGATCTAATTAAAATGTAATTAGCAGCATTTATTGCATTTGCAGAAGCAAGAGTAGTTTTTCCCGTGGTGCTACTGTAAACAACTTTATTTAAATAATTGTCAGATCCAGCATACGTTCTAATTTGCGTACTCATAGTCGTAGGACCAAATCTTTTTATAAGATACCATCTATGACCCAAATTTTCTTGAGATAATTCTCTTGCGTCTTCATCAAGGATGTCTTGAAGAGTAAGCGCCGCTGTTCTTGAAGTATTTCCAGCTCTTACCCATGTTTTATTAAAAAATTCTAGGGCTTTTGCTTGATTTCCTTTGCGTAAATAGGCCTCAGCACCAATTAAAAATGTTTCGGCTAAACGATAAGTTACCACATCTTTATAAGAAGGATTGTCTATATTAGTTCTTGTCCATTTGTCAAAATATTTAGTGGTTGATGGGTGCATATCCAAGGCATAATTACTAACCATGAATTTAGGAGCTATGTTACCGTTTACAAATGTAAAATTCAATGTTTGTCCAACTGCAACATTTGCTGGTACAGTAATCCCTAAATTAGGATTTGGTAATCCATTTAACAATAAATAATTCATATCCCAAGATTGAACAATTAATTTACGAATTAATGGTGTTGTAATATTATTAAATGTAAAGTTTTGACGGAAGTATTGGTTGTAACGTTTATCATTTACTTTGTCATACAAACCTAAAAGATAGTCATTAGGGTAAATACGACCCCAAGAAACGCCACCTTGTTCCATATCAGTTAACAATGCCGAAGGGCTTGAAACTATAGTTTTATTGTCATATCTTGTTAATGTAGCCGATGCAAAACGATGTCCTGATTGTGTTCCCGTCAAATTAGAAGGAGCTCCTCCTACTTGGTTGCTCCATTGTTCTACTAGGATACATTCACTATTGCTAATTTTTGCTCCTAACAATGAGGAAGACGCTGGAGCAAAAACGTCTTTCGGCTCAGGCATTAAAGCATACATTGATTGACTTTTTATTGCTTCTACTTGAACAATAGCATCGTCTAAGTCCATTGTACTTAGATTTTGATTTATTGGCCACATATCTACAAGAGCTTTTATGTGTCTTGCTGCACCTTGAACGAATCTACCTTGTTGAGTTGTAGACCAAGCTAAATTGTTGATAGCATAGTTTAAATCCAATTTCATTTGATTCATAACAACCGCTTGGTCTGCGGGTTGATAATTAATTGCATCGTTCACATTATAAGGAGTAACGGGTATGGTAGTAAAATATATATTATCGAATCTTCTTAATAAATTAAAATAGGCATGTGCTCTAAAACAGTACGTTTCGGATAAAGCTTGTTTCACTTTTAGATCGTTTTGATCCATTTGAAGTCCGTAATAAATAATTTCATTTGCTCTACCAATAATTTTATAATTGTACAACCAAAATCCTTCAACGTCTTTATTATTAGGAGTTAATTTTGTTGGGTCATACAAAGCGGTACCAGACCAATCCCCATCGCCCGCTCGGGTGAAGGTGATGTCGTCGCCCGTCATTAATCCACTTGTAGATAATGAACTATTACCCCCATTTTCTCCGAATTTTTTACCCATATCTCTTTGTATAGAATACAATGCGGTTACCGCAAATCCAAGACCATCGGGAGTGCTATAAACAAAATCTGTGGACAGATCAGTTTCGTTTTTTTCAACTAAGAAGTCCGAACAACCGTTGATTAAAAACGACAAAAAAGCTATAATTAAAATTTTATTTTTCATTTTATTTGTTTTTATAGTGATATATTAATACCAAAAGTTACTGTTTTAGGTTCAGGATAACTAGAAGGACTTCCTTCAGGACTGAAGGATTGATATTTTGTCCATGTTAAATAATTAGTAGCCGTTCCATAAATATTTATTTTTGTTTTGTTTTCTTTACCCATCCACTTCATTTTTTGAAGCGTATATCCTAATGAGATTGTTCTTAAACGGAAATAAGAAGCGTCTTGAATTCCCATTGATCGAACATACGGATCAGAGTAGTTTGTTCTTGGCATTGGAGCCTCTTGACCAAGTCCATCTGGAGTCCAATAATCTCTTTTAATTCCGTTTAATCTCCCACTATTTGTTCCTCCATCGTTATAGTCATACAAAAAAGTATTATTTCTAACTATGCCCTGAACTGTATAAAAATCAAGTAATAAATTAATTCCTTTATAGTTAAAAGTAGTTGAAAATGAACCTATCCAATCGGGTGTTGCGTCTATAATATCTCTATCACCAGCTTCATTTATTATTCCATCACCATTTATATCTTTAACACGTATTGAACCCACTTTTGTTTGCAACTGGGCGTCTGGTAATGGGTTCCCAGAAACATCTTTGCCTTGGGCTGAAGCACGAACTTCTTCAATAGTATTGAAAATTCCATCAAAACGATATTCATAATAACAATCAATTGGATGACCAATAAACCAGTTATTATTAGGCTGACTTAAAGGATTTCCATTGGCATCTAACCTTCCATCGATACTGATAATTTTATTTCTATTTTGACTGAAAGTTAAGTTAACTCCCATGGTAAAATCTTTTGTTTTTATTGGGGTTGAACTCAACTGCAATTCCACTCCGCGGTTTTGGACTTCTCCCAAATTTGAAAGTTGAGAAGAATATCCTGATGAAGCTTGAAGCGTTTTATAAACCAATAAATCAGTAGTTTTAGTGGTATAAACCTCTACACTTCCAGAGATGGCATTATTAAAGAACCCAAAATCCAAACCGGCATTGTGTGAAGCTGAATTTTCCCATTTCAAGAATGGATTAGGCATTACGTTTCCTGGCAATAACCCAACAGAATAGGTTGGTCCTGGTCCAAATATAAATTCAGATTGACTGGTTGTTGAAGTAGTTTGATAAGCTCCAATTCCTTGGTTTCCAACTTCACCGTAACTAAATCTCAATTTCAAATTATTCACAACTTCTGAATTATCATCATTAAGTTTTAAAGCCGCAGAATAGGATGGAAATAGTCCCCATTTGTTTTCAGTACCAAAAACGGAAGAGCCATCATACCTTAAAGAAGCTGAAAGTACAAGTTTATCTAATAATGAAAATCTTGCTCTTCCTAAATAGGATTGTATCTGACGATTCGTAACGGAACGACTTGGAACGCCAAAAACAGATGCGTTATTAAAGCCATTAGCTCCAAAGAAATCGGTTAAGAAATTCTGAGCTGTTTGAGTAAAACTTTCATTTCTAAATTTATTCGCGCTTTGCACTAATGTAATATCAAATCTGTTTTTATCGTTGATGTCTTTATTGTACGTCAAAATATTTTCAACTAACCATTCTGTATCATTTCCAAATTTGAGTTGTCCCCAACCACGAACAGGTCTTCCTCTTTCGTGCAAACTTGATTCATAACTTTCTCTATTTTCACTTCGAGAGTTATAACTCGTATTTAATCTGTATTTAAGTCCTTTTGTAATTTGCCAATCTAAAAATACATTTACTAATAATCTATTAGTAAAACGTTGATCGGAAGCTTGCTGACTGTTCCATAAAGGGTTGTATTTTAAATCTGTTGATACAAACTGTGCAACATTTCCCAAATCATCGTAAGGAGCAGAATAGGGTGAAAATGTAAATGCTTTTCTATACATATTTGAACTTCCTGAGCTTCCATTGGTAATTCCGTCTTCCCCATTTGTTGTCGAACGGGTGTATGAAATATTGGTGCCTGTTTTAAGACTGCTTGAAATAATTTGGTCTATATTTAATCTGCCAGTAAATCTTTCATAACTTGAGTTAGTAATCATTCCATCTTGCTTGGTGTAATTAAAACTACTACTGTATTTAGTTTTTTCGCTCCCCCCTTTTACTCCTAAATTGTAAGAAATCATTTGAGCGGGCTTGATAAGTTCTTTTTCCCAATTATTTATTTTTCCTGCTAAATAATTATTATATAACATTGGGTCTCCAATTGCAGCTTCAATTACATAAGGCTCAACTTGAGATAATGGTCTAAAGTCACTTTGTCCTGCTAAAATCATTTGAATCCATTCTGGCCCAGACATTAAGTCAAAATTCTTTTTTAAAGTTTGAAAAGATGTAGCAGTGTTAAATTCAATTTGAGTTTTTCCATTGAAACCTCTATTAGTAGTAATCAAAATTACCCCTGCTGAAGCGCGAGCACCATATATAGCTTGTGAAGAAGCATCTTTTAAAACTTCGACACTCTTTATATCATTGGCATTTAAATCATCTACATCTGTAACCGGAGAACCGTCTACAACAAACAATGGAGAATTTCCTCCTGAAAGGGAACGTTTTCCACGAATCAAAATATCTGAACCGCTTCCTGGTCTAGACGAACCAATAGTTACCTGAACTCCAGCAACACGACCCCGAAGCATTTCGGCAACGCTAGTTGTTGGAATAGTCAACATGTCTTTTACTTTCACGGTAGTAATTGCCCCAGTTACATCTTTTTTGCGTTGGGTACCGTATCCTACAACAACAACTTCTTCAAGCTCTTTATTGTCTTCTTGAAGGGTAACATTAATTGTTTTGTTCGTCCCTACGTTTATAGTTTGACTTATAAATCCAACATAAGAAAATTTTAGAGTAGCTTGACTATTCAAAACAGTTAGAGCAAAATTTCCTTCCAAATCAGAAGTTGTACTTGTTTTACTATTTGTAGTAATAGAAACCCCTGGCAAAGCCATTCCTTTCGAATCAGTTACAGTTCCAGAAACAACTAATTTCTGGGTTTGTGCGTAACTAAATGTAGCAAATAGCAACAATAAAAACACTAATTTTTTTTTCATTTTTAATTATTAAAGGTTAGAATTTAGTTTGGTTAATTTATTTTTATTTTAATACGCGTGTTCGTACACATAAAAAGCAAATTAAACACTTAAAATCTTAATTTCCTAATAAAATTCTCAAAATAATAATAAAATACTTAATCTAACTTAAACAGTTTGAGGATTAAATACAAAATCACACTATTTTACACTAAATTTGGATTTCTGTAAATATATTTAAACCTAAATTTGGAGAAAGAATTTAGAAAATAATTGAACTCTTTAAGAACACTAACTTAAAAAAAAATAACCATCATAACAATAAGAAAAATAGCGAAAATGGCAAATGTTTCTCCCGGAACAGTGGACAGAATTATCCATAATCGAGGAAGAGTAAGCCAAGAAAACACAGATAAAGTAAACGCGCTTATAAAAGAACACGGTTATGTTAAAAACATTTTTGCTAGCAATTTAGTTTTAAATAAAAAATTCAAATTTGCAGTATTACTGCTCCAAAACGAAGGATTTGCCTATTGGGATGCTCCTCTGAAAGGAATAGTAAAAGCAGCTACAGAATTTTTAAATTACGGCGTAAAAGTAGATTACTTTTTCTTTAATTACGACACCAAATCTTTTAATGAAACTGCGGCAAAAATTTTAGAGCTTGAATATGACGGTTTGGTTTTCGCACCCGTTTTTTATGAAGAATCAATTTCTTTTTTGAATGAATATAAGAAAAAAAACATCCCAATAGTACTTATAGATTCAAACCTAGAAGAAGTTGAAAACGTTTCATTTATAGGACAAAATTCTTTCAAAAGTGGCTATCTGGCTGGGAAATTAATTAGCTATGGTGTTAAAGAAGAAAGTAATGTATTGATTTTTAAAATTACAAGCAATATAGAAAACACCTCTAAAACTGTTTTTAATTTGAAAAAAATTGAAGGTTTTTATTCCTATTTCGAAGATAATAAATCCAAACTCCCAAAATATAATTTTACAGAAATAAGCATTAAAGACTCCTCTGAAGAAAATCTTAAAATCGAAATGTTTGATAATATAGGCGCTGTTTTTGTATTGAATTCGAGGGTTCATATTGTAGCAAAATTTATTAAAGAAAATAATCTGAAAAACATACGGGTTATTGGTTATGATTTATTAAAGTCAAATTTAGAATACCTGAATGAAGGTTATATCGATTTTTTAATCAATCAAAAACCAGAAAAACAAGGGTATTTAGGTGTTAAAAAATTATACAAAACACTAATACTTAAACAAGAATTAGACGTTACAATCAATTATGTCAAAGTGGATATTATTGTAAAGGAAAATATTTAAGAAAAAGTCTAAAGTAGAAAATATATAACAAAAAAAGTCTGCTCAAAACTGGAGCAGACTTAAATCAACTAAACTATTTTTTTAATGTAATAGTTGCTATTTTTTAACCATTTTTACCGTAGCCTTTCCCGATTCTGTTTCTATATGCATAAAATAAGTAGCAGGAGGCAATTGTTGCATAGTAATGGAACTGTTTAAGGAATTTGGATGGGTTGTTAAAAGACATTGCCCCAGAATATTAAACACCTCAACCGAATTGATTCGTGTTGTATTGGATAAATTTACAACGTCCTCAAATGGATTTGGATATATTTTTAAGGAAGCCAAAGCCCAAGTATCAGTAATTAAAATCCCCGAACCTTGATACGCCCCTCTATTCGGCACTGTCAAGGAGCTTACTGTATTTTGCCAAAAGTCTTTTCCTCCATTGTTTGAAATTAATCTTCCATTAGATAGTGCGGGAGATGTAGATTGCAATTTATATCCATCAAGTAGTGAATTAATTCCAGTTGTGGCTAGTCCTGGATTCACAAATAATGGATTGGTGGTTAACTTATTAACATCTGATGGTTCGTTTGAAGGGTGCGTACCATAAAAAACATTGTTTTGAATGGTTCTCGTTTGTCCAGTTGTGCCAAAGGAATAGCCGCCATTTCCTAAATTGTAAACAATATTATTAAAAAAATTATAGGTGTGATTGTTGCCACTATTTTCATGAATTATACTAGGGCTGGTTCCTGATTTTATATAAAAAACATTGTTGTAAATCTCATTTCCTGCTGAGGAATAATTTAAAAATACTAAGTCCCCAAGATCATTTTGACTGATGCAATATCTTAAAGTACACCCCACATCTTCAGGATCAGGAATGCCAGTAGTATTATTATTAGAACCGCGAGTATTGCAACCCCAATAAATTCCTTGTGAATTATCGTGGCTGTAACTGTATTGAAAAATAACGCCTACACTACCAAAATCAGGGTCATACATACTTCCATCAATACTCCCAGGATCAACATTTTGAGTTGTAGCGCGATTGTAATACCCTTCATTGTATTGGAATATAGTACCTTTTGCTCTTGCCGTAAACATAGTGTTTCCGGTAGTTCCCACAGCTGTTTCATAACACGTATTGTATTCTATTAAGCCAGTTTCGTCAGTGCAACGAATAATCATTGCGTTTTTACCAATGTGGTGAATGATATTATTACTTACTTTAATATTAGTGAATTTTCTAGCAGTCCATAAAGCCAATTCTGTTCCTCCAGGATAATACACATTGTCCTCATTGTCAAAAGCCAAACCAGTATTTTCGCAATAATTTATGGCACAATTATCAATTAAAACATCATTAAATCTTGAATTACTTGCAGTAGCTTCATCTAAAACAGCAAAATAAATACCGCCTGTTCTTTTGGGAATAGCACCATTTACAGCAGAAGACCCATTGCCCAATTGCCCTTTTATGTGGTGAATATTTAAATTTTTAAGATAGATATGATTGCATACACCCTTATCCAAAAGCGCTACCATCACTCCACGTCGGTCTGCACCATAAGGATTTGGATTAGTTCCTGAGGTGGCATACAATCCTACAAAGAAAATGCTGTTTGGATTTGTACTTGGTGATAAAACAGGGTAATTGGTAATTTCTAAATTATTTATTTCAATATAATCTTGATTGTATAAATACACAACGCCTTGATTAGCAGTTGCAATCCCATCGCCATTTAGTCGTGGTTTCGCTCCTGTTCCATATTGATCCACAACAATTGGATAGGCAGCTGTTCCTGAACCATTAAATTTTAATTGTTGACCGTTCCAAACGCTACCGCATTTTAAATAGATTTTGGAACCTAAAGCTATGGTTAAAAAATTTACTTTTGAAATATTTTGCCAAGGAGTTAAATCTGTGGTTCCGTTATTAGTATCAGAACCAGCCACAGAGTCTATATAATAAATAGCTCCATTTGAAATATTAGTCGCCAAAATAAGAAGAAGAAGGATAAACCAGTTAAAAGGGTTGTTATTGTATGGGTATTTTTTCATAAAACTAACTAATTTGTATTTGTATAAATTACTAAATAAAAACCCCGAATGAAATCGAGGTTTTTATATTGAACCTATTTAGATATTATTTTTTAATTACTTTAAAGGTTGCTTTATTTCCTGCTGAAATTATTTCTACAATATAGGCAGATGGAGACAAACTACTCATATCAATTGACGAAGTTAAAGTATTTGGAGTTAAATTTAATACTTTTTGTCCTAAGAAATTGAAAACAGTTACTTCTGAAATTTCAGTATCATTGGATACATTTAATACGGTTGAAACAGGATTTGGATATAATTTTAGGTTTTCGAAATTTTGATTTTGAATTCCCAAAGCTGCTGGAACTATTTCGCCTGTTGGTAATAAAATTTTTCCTGTAAAACCTTGAAAAGAAATTGCGGCTATCTGAGCTGAAGATAATCCAGAAGCATTTGTTCCGAAAAATAGTTTACCCGCAGTTCCTGAAGCGCCCGGCGTTCCTGTCCATCCTTTAATTACTAAAGTCTTTGTAGGATCCCAAAAAGTTGTGCTACAATCAGGGAAATTTAAGGTATGTGAACCCGTTCCTAAAGTAATAATTGAATTTCCAGAAAGCGAAATTGCACCAAAAGTTTGGTTGAAACCGCCAGAGCTCATGTTACCTGCCAATTCTAAATTGGTGGCATTTGTAATTGAAGCAATGTTAGAAGCAGTGAGCGAAACTCCTGAAGTACTAGAATTAGCAATTTTCATTGAGAAACCAGGGAATACCGTTCCAATGGTTTGAGGTGCAGTTCCAGTATAATTAATTGTACTAGTTGCAGGAGTACAAACCGCTCCTTCGGCATTTAAATTTCCAGAAACGGAAATCACTGCAGCTAATAAATTTCTAGGTCCTCCACCTGTGATGTCTAAATTAGTATAAGTCCCTTGAACTATTGCTTGTACTGTAGTTAAACTGTTGTAAAAAACAGAAAATGGCCAATTAATATCAACCGGAAAAGCAGAAGCAGAGGAAGAAGAAGAATATTGTGTTTTAATTGCCCCTGTTCCGGTAAATGTTCCAACTCCTAATAATTTATTAGCACCCATATTTAGTGTTGAACTACTTGAAATAGTTAAATTTCCTGCAGTTGTAATGGCTCCTGAAGCAGTACCAATTCCAACAGTGTTTACAGCTAAATTACCATAAGAACCTGTTTGAATTACCTGATCAGCCACTCCATTATAAATAATAGATGAAGTTGGTGAAATTTGGTTTAAAGTAGGGAAAGTAGTTACGTGACTTATAATTAATGTGCTTAAAGCCGCTAAATCTATTTTACCGTTTAAAAAAGCAGTTGCAGGAATCACTAATGAATTTGCAACTGTTCCATTTCCAAGAACTACCTTGCTTCCACTACCATTCACTGTCCAATCGGAAGCAATTGTAGCTCCTGTATTGAAAATGTTGAATATTTGATTGGCGGCAGTAAAATCAGTTGGATGTGTTCCAGTTGCAGCATCAGTTCCTGACCACCAATTTATTAAATTAGTACAAGCCGAATTTGCTGCTAAATAATAAGTGGCTATTGATGCAGTTCCTACTGTAACCTTATAATTATCAAAAAACGCAGAATTGTTTAGTGTAGTTCCGTGCATAAACATGAAACCAAAATTTGCTAATGAACCACTTACATATCCCGCAGTATCCGTTACTTCACCAATTGCGGCCACAGAAATAGCATACGGATCTGGGTAGGCAGTAGTTGAAACCGCTGAACTTTCGTCTTTTTGAAACATATTCCATTTGTTGGTAATAGGGTCATAAGTTACTTTTATACTTACTACATTTTTAAAACTAGCTAAGGCGATGCCGGTTATTATTGGAGCAATATTCGTATTTACATTTAAACCATTTGAAAAACTTACCAGATCATACGTTGACGTTGCGACATTATTCGTTCCTCCCATAATAACCGCGTATCCTTTTGCAGTTGCAGCCGTTGGGTCGGCATTATCACAAGCAATTACAGTGGCAACACCCCATTGACCCGCTCCAAAACCTGACATTGTGGTTCCAGAACTTCTGTTGTGACGCATATTAAATGACCAAGTAACTAATTGTGTGTTGGAACGCAGAGTAGTGTTATAATTAGTAACGGTAGGCATTACAGACATTGAAGAAGTTCTTCCGGCGGTACCAACAGTTACTCCATTTAAAATTTGTAATCTATAATCAGGAGAGGTGGTTACGACATTGGCTGACGTTGCAATTCCAGTAATCAATGTAGAATAAGTTAACGACGGAATTCCACCAGGTGATAAGACAACTCTATTGAAATCATCTGATACAATAGTTGTTTGACCATAATTTAGGGCGCTATTAAATAACAACATTGCAAAAAATACAAGTGAATATTTAATTTTTGAATCAATGATAATTTGTAATTTTCTTTTCATAATATAACTCTTTTTTATTTATTAATTTTTAGTCTAAAATCCGATTTGTCAAAAATGCGTGTACGAACACAACAAGACAAATATAATACATAAATAAATTACAATGCAAATAAATTATCAAAAAAAAATATTTTATTGATTAATAATAATAATTCCATAAAAATGAATTTCATAATTAAAAATAATTGATTGTAAAATTAATTGAAATTTATAAAGAGCTTATCATTAATGAAAGCCATTACATTGATGAAATTAATTGAGATAGAGAGAAATAAAGAATTTAAGTTTGAATATCTTTCTGGTTTGTACTTTAAATTCATAACATTTTGCTTAATTTTGAACTCAAATTAAATTAAAAATCGTTTTGAAAACTCTTTATAAAGTTACTTTTCTTTTAGTGCTAACTCTTTTTTCAAGTTGTGCTACTACTTCCAAAATTACTGCTTTGAAACCTGAGCCAGATGATGCTTCGCCTTTGGTTTATGAAAATACGCCTTCATTTATTACTATTCCAATTGCAATCAAGTTGAAAGATATTGAAAATCAAACCAATAAATTCATGACGGGATTAATTTTTGAAGACAATAAAATTGAAGACGATGATATTGAAATGAAGATTTGGAAGTTGGCACCGATATCCATTGAAAATTTGAATGGAAAAATCAAAACTGTTTTGCCATTGAAAGCAGCTATTAAGTATCGAATTGGAACAGACAAATTAGGAATTGCTTTGTACAGCACACAAGAATTTAATTTGAATGGAAACATCACTTTGATAAGCGATGTGAATTTGTCAAATTGGAAATTAAACACCAAAACAGAGTTTAAATCTTTGGATTGGAACGAAAGTCCAACGGCGGTTGTAATGGGAAAATCTATTCCGATTGCGTTTTTGATTAATCCTACGGTAAAACTTTTTAAATCGAAAATTGAGCGAACAATTGATGATGCAATTGAAAAATCTATGGATTTTAAGCCTAATGTTTTAGATGCTTTAGAGAAAATATGTACACCATTTCAGATGAATGAAGCTTTTGAAAGTTGGCTTCGAATTGTTCCAATAGAATTGTATGCTACTGATGCAAAATTCAAAAAGGAAACCATTATGTTAGAAATGGGATTGAAATGCAATATGGAAACCTTAATTGGTCAAAAACCAGTTTCTAAATTTGATAGATACAAGATTGTTTTGAAATCGGTGACGCTAATGCCTGATAAGATTTCGGCTAATATTGTGGCGGTTTCAAGTTATGAACATGCATCGAAAATTATTACTAAGAATTTTGCTGGTCAAGAATACGGAAATGGAAGCAAGAAAGTGACGGTACAAAATGTTTCTATTTGGCATAAAAACGGGAAGATGGTTATCGCTTTAGAAATGTTGGGAAGCATTAATGGAACGGTTTATTTGACAGGTGTTCCGCAATATAATGAAACGACAAAAGAGATTTATTTTGACCAATTGGATTATGTTTTGGACACAAAAAGTAAATTATTGAAAACCGCAAATTGGTTGGCTCAAGGAATGGTTTTAAGAAAAATTCAGGAAAGTTGCAGGTATTCAATACAATCTAATTTGGAAGACGGAAAGCAGAGTATGATGAATTATTTGAAGAATTATTCACCGATGCCTGGTGTTTTTGTTAATGGGAAAATTGACGACGTTCAATTTCAAAAAATACAATTGACGAACAAGGCTATTATTGCTTTTATTAAAGTTAGTGGAAATGTGAAAGTTGCTGTTGATGGGATAAAATAGACATCCAAACTTTTTTCAGCACAAAAGAAATATAAAAAAGTTTTCGGTTGGTGGTAATTGGTTGCTGGGTTATTCGGTTAATAGAATCTGAAATAAATCCAGATTGACAAATAAAGTAAGTTTTGCTGCAATGACGGTAGTTGGATAGTTTTTTTTGACACAGATTAAAAAGATTTTCACAGATTTTCCACCAACAACTTCACATCCTGTCACCCTTTCCTTTGGAGAGGGCTGGGGAGAGGAATATAAACTTTTATCTAGCCCCGATGGAAGGGAAAATCCCGAGCTTTTTAGCGAGGATTTGGAATGACAGCGGGAAGTGCATCTCCTGAAAAAGAAAGACAATTCGCTCCAAAAAAAATTACGCCTTGCTTTTCTGGGTGTACATTCTGTAAACGGCATAGGCAACAATTACAAAAAGTAGGTAGGGAATTACCATAAGATAGACAATTCCGTCGTTGATTCCTTTGGCTTTTGCCTGATTTCCCTCGCTTTCTAACGCCGCTCGACACATGGCGCATTGGGCATTTGTTGATAGAGAAAAAATAAGAAGAAAGAAGAAAGAAACAAGATGTGACTGAACATTCCCTTTTATTTTTCTTGCAACTCTTGCCTCTTGTCTCTTGTCACTTGTCTCCATTTTAAACATAATAGGGAGAAATCATAACATAGACAATCACACCAGTAACGGCAACATACAGCCAAATTGGGAAGGTGATTTTGGAGATTTTTTTATGCTTGTCAAATTTTTCAGCCAAGGCACGAACGTATGTAATTAATACGAGCGGAATGGTGGCGATGGATAAAATGATGTGGGAAATAAGAATGAAAAAATAGGCGTATCTGTCGAATCCATCTCCTCCATACGGAGTTGAATCGGTGGTCATGTGGTAGGCGATGTACAGTACTAAAAAAACTAATGAACAGGCGATAGCAATTTTCATTAGCAGTTCGTGACGTTTTCGATTGCCATTTTTAATTGCGATTACAGCGGTGATTAATAAAACAGCTGTAATTCCGTTTATGGTTGCGTAAATTGGTGGTAAAATTGGCAATGGCGATACATTGAATCCTAAATCTTTTAGTTTAATTTTGAAAAGTACGGCTACTGCAACTGGAATTATTACGGATAATGCGATAATCCATTTGTTGTATTTTTGTTCTACTGAATTGTTTTCCATAGTTATTCTTTTAGTAAAATTGCAATGTCCTGTTGTAGGGTTCTAACACCTTCTTTTTCGATTCCGTCGTAGTATAGAATTGGGTTTCCAAAGTTGTCTTTTCGGCAACGAATATCGCCATTTTTATCGATTAATGCAAATAATCCTGAATGTTCAAAGCCGCCATTTGCTTTTGCATTTTCGCCTACATAAACATTAAATCCTTTGTTTGCCAATTCAAATATTTTGGTTTTATCGCCTGTTAGGAAATGCCAATTGGTTGATTTTACGCCTAATTTTTCTGCGTGTTCTTTTAAAACTGCTGCAGTATCGTGTTCAGGATTTATAGTAATAGAGACAATTCCAAAGTTTGGATTTCCAAAAAAGGTGTTTTGAATAGTTATCATATTCAAATTCATTTTTGGGCAAATGGATGGACACGTCGAAAAGAAAAATTCTAAAACATATACTTTTCCAGCATACTCTTTATTTGAAATTAGCTTGTTGTTTTGATCTGTAAGTTCAAATTTTGGTGCAGGTCCAATAGTGAGTAATTTGGATTTATCTTCTGAAGAATGGTTAGATATATTATCTAAACGATCTCCTTTTACCACTTCTCCGTTTTGAATTCTATCAATAATTTTTGGAATTGCAAAGATTCCGAACACTAAAATGACGAAGAAAATTCCGATGTATGATTTATTTTTTATCATTTTCTACTTATTAAATTTGACGTTCTGCATTGTGATTTTTCTTCAAAGCGGCTCTGTATTCGTATAAAATGATTTTGAAATCATCTAACATTTCGTTGCTTAAATCGGCTGGAGATGTGGTGTCGTATCCTTCTTTGTATTCACTTTTTTTCTTTCTTCCACGAAGATTTCTTTTTTTGTCAATTATGAAAACATTTGAAGTCCCAAAATCGGAATTCAGTTTGTTTTTTAATTTCAATTGGTTGTAATACTTCTGGATTTCATCTTTAGAAGTAAAAACAAAATGCCATTGAGAAACGTCAGTGATTTTCGAAAATTGATCCACGATGTACTTTGCGTCTTTTTCGGTTCCTAAAGGACAAACAACAACAAATTGCAAATCTTTGAAAGAATGGTATTGCTGGTAAATTTTTTGATTTATATTGAAATAATTCCCTCTGTTTTTTAATAAATCAGCCCCTGAAAAACCCAGGATAGTGATTTTATTGTTCAGCGTTACTTTCTGATTATTTAATGAATTCCAAGCACCTAAATCAGGAATTTTAGAGGTAACGGTTGGCAATTTTGTGAAACTATTGATGCCTGATGCAAAAAATAGATACGCAACAATTGGTAAAATAAATAAGACGAAGAGAACTATATTTTTTTTCATTATGTCTTGATGATATATTTATGCAAAAATAAAAAAAGGTACGCAATGCGTACCCTTTTTTTTAATTAATATGTTGTTAAAAATTCCATTTGATGGTGGAGTTTTTGAAAACCTCGAATATATAATCTGCTTCGGTCAATAAAATAAATAATAAGTAAAGTACCAAGAATATTACTGGAGTTACTACTACATATCTAAGGACACTTTTTTCGCCTTCCATGTGCATAAATGCCCAAACAATAAAATAGGCTTTGAAAATGGTTAGGATGTAAAAAATCCAATTTAACAAATTCATGCCTAAAAAATGATGCAAGTGCAAAGCTTCTGGTTTTATAATTCCAAGAAATACTTCAACGGTTGTTACAACTGATAATAGTGCGAAAACAAACCAAATTCTTTTTGTGTTAGAAACGTGAACGTCTGACATAATATAACTTTTGAAAATTAAACGAGATAGAAAACTGTAAATACAAACACCCAAACTAAATCGACAAAATGCCAATATAATCCAACTTTTTCTACCATTTCATAACTTCTTCTTTTCTCATACGTACCAACAAGGACGTTAAAGAAAATAATGACGTTAATGATAACTCCTGAAAATACGTGGAAACCGTGGAACCCAGTAATAAAGAAGAAGAAACAGGCGAATAACCTACTTCCGTATTCGTTTCTTTTAAGGTTTGCTCCTTCAACAACTAAAACTGCATTTTCTAATCTGTGCTCAGATTCTGTTCTGGTTAGAATTGTTTTGTGCTTTATTTTGTTTAAAGTTGGATTGTTTTTTGTATCTACTTTAGTGGCAGCATTGTCTTCATAAATCACCTCTGTTTTGATTAATAAATCAGGATTTGCTTTGAAGCCTGCTTGAACTTCCGCAACAGTGTATGTAGGTAATGAAGCTTCTTCTTCCATAAACCACATTCCTTTGTTTCTTGTTAATTGTTCTCTTTCTTTTGGAAGAGAAGCAGCAAAATCAGCTAATTTTACTCTGTGTCCTGTATTGTCAACAAACTGAAGCAAACTTCCTCCTTTTGTTTCAATAGCACCATATTCCCCTTTAATAAAATTAGACCATTCCCAAGCTTGAGAACCAACGAAAATTAAACCACCGATTATGGTTAGAAACATATAAAATGTAACTTTTGCTTTGTTTAGATGATGACCTGCGTCAACGGCTAAAACCATTGTTACTGAAGAACCAATTAAGATAAAAGTCATCAATGCAACATAGTACATTGGCGCAGAAACGCCGTGAAGGAAAGGAAAGTGAGTAAACACTTCATCGGCTAAAGGCCAAGTTTCAATAAATTTAAATCTTGAAAAACCATAAGCAGCTAAAAATCCAGAGAACGTTAAAGCATCAGATACGATAAAAAACCACATCATTAATTTGCCATAACTTGCTCCCATTGGCTCATTTCCGCCTCCCCAAGTTTTTTCTTCACTATTTGCAGTAGTAACTGTCGATCCCATATAAGTTATTCATTAAAAAGTTTCCAAATTTACGTTTTTTTCTTATTTAAAGAAATATAAAAACAAAAACAAATAAACCCATAAGAAGTCAAGAAAGTGCCAATACATTGCACCTAGCTCAATACCAAGGGTTTGAGTTGAATTGTATTTTTGTTTAAAATGATTATAAATTATAATTAAAAGTGAAATTAGCCCTCCAGCAAGGTGAGCAAGGTGCACAATTGTTACAACATATAAAAAAGTGGTTGTAATAGAACTCGCACTTCCTGTGAAAAAATAGCCATTATCTACGATTTGACGGAAACCAACAAACTGTAAAATAACAAATAAAATTCCGAGCGCTAAAGTAGCTAAAAGAAATGAAGTTGTCGCATTTCTATTGTCTTTTTGTATCGCTTTTTTTGCAAAATGAAAAGTGACACTGCAACTTAATATTGCTAGCGTACTTAAATAAAATGCAGTTGGCAATTGAAAATCCTTTAACCAATCGGCTCTTGATTTACTTACCACAAATGCACTTGTTATCCCTGCAAACATCATAAACATGCTTACCATTGCAAAAATCAAAATCAATTTGTATGATCTCGCGGTTCTTTCTTTGTGTTCGTTGATTGTCATTTCCATAATTATCTTAAAAATTTATCTAATATATAAACCAATTGTAATAAAGTAATATAAGAAACACTAACTAACATTAAGGTTTTCGCCGATTTTGAAGTTCGAGTTTGGTATAATTTAACGGCATAAAATAACATCCATAATCCTAATAAAAATACAATCACTGCTGAGAATTTGGTAATAAATAATCTCCCAGTATAACCTAAAACTGGTAATAAAGATGCAATTATCAGCCAAACAGTATAAAGAATAATTTGCAAAGCGGTGGATTTATCTTTTTTACCCGAAGGCAACATAAAGAATCCTGCTTTTTCATAATCTTCGTATAAAAACCAACCGATTGCCCAAAAATGAGGAAACTGCCAGAAAAATTGTATTAGAAATAAAGTGCCGGCTTCAATACCGAAATTTCCAGTTGCCGCAACCCAACCCAACATAAATGGAATTGCACCAGGAAAGGCACCAACAAAAACTGACAACGGAGTCATTGTTTTTAAAGGCGTATAAATACAGGTGTAAATAAAAATAGAAACCGCGCCAAACATAGCCGATTTCGGATTTATAGAATATAATAGGAAAATTCCGAAAATTGTGAGTAAGAAAGCAATTGTTAAAGCTGAACCTTCGGACATTCTTTGAGCAGGAACGGGACGATTTTTGGTTCTGTCCATTAAGGCATCCAATTCTTTTTCAATTACTTGATTGAAAGCGTTTGAAGCGCCCACCATACAATAACCACCGATGGCGAGTTTTACTAAAACCAACCATTCCAAAGATTGAAAATCGGCAATACCTAACATAAAACCTGCAACAGATGAAAACACAACACTAACAGCCAATCTGGCCTTAGTGATTTCAAGGAAATCGGTGTAAATAGATTTGATAGAAAGAGTATTTGTTGTAGCGTTCAATGCTGTTTTCATTTGGTATTTCAAAACTTGTGCAAAGATACTTGAAAAAATAGTATATCACAAAAGGAAAAACCTTAAAACATAAAGGTTTATTCTATTTTTAACAAAAAAAATACAAGTGTTTAATTGATTTAATAATTACCAGAGGAGGAAATACCACCTACAATCGCTTTTGCTGAAGATGTTCCAATTCTTTTCACACCGATTCGAATCATATCCATCGCCTCGTCATAATTTTTTACTCCTCCAGCTGCTTTAATTGACAGGGGTGATGCATTTTCTAACATCATTATAATTGTAGGAATTGTAGCGCCATTAGGCAGATTGTTTTCGGTTTTATAAAATCCTGTAGATGATTTTACAAAAACAGAACCGTAATTATCTTCTTTAAAATTTGAAATTACAATGTTTTTAATTAACGATGATAATTGAATTATTTGTTGATTATTCAAAGCCGCAACTTCAATTATCCACTTTACAATTTTATGGTTTTCGATTCCGAGCTGTGTACATTTTAGAATTTCATCTCGTACTAATTTTATATTCCCCTTCTTAAAGGCTTCATAGTTACAAACAAAATCCAAATCATCGGCGCCATCAAGAATAGCTTGGTTGGCTTCCTTTAATTTTTTACTAAGACTTGAAATACCTTTTGGAAAATCAATAACAGTTCCTATGCCTAATTTAGAATTTTGCGAAAGTATCATTCTTTTTGCCAAGGCAACCATTTCTGGACGAATCATTACCAATTTGAAACGTTCGTCAATTGCTTCTTGAACACAATTGACGACTATTTCGAAGTTTTTATTTTCGCTTATTCCGGCTTGTCCTGCAGTTTTTAAGTAGGTTGAATCTAAATAATCTTTAATATTCATAGCCGTTTTTTAAGAGAACTTTCAGATCTATTATTCGATAATTACTGTGATTTTATCTTTAATCTGATCGCATAATTATAGACTAAAATAATTATTAATGCAGTTATCGCACCAGTTGTATTCGCACAAACGTCTAAAATATCGGCTTTTCTAGTGGTGGTGAAAAATTGTTGCGCTAATTCAATTAGGATACCGAATAAAAAAGAAACTATAACTATTGCTTTCGTAAATTTAACTAATTTATCAGCAATTTTAGAATTAAAATACAAGGTCCATAAAATTACAAATACAAAATGAAATGTAAAATGAACGTACTTATCAGCGTTTTTTATTGCTACTTCGGGCAAATCATTGAAAGGCTCTAAACAAAGAACTAATATGGAAGAAGTCCAAATTAATGATGCTGACAAATAAATATTTTTAAGCACCAATTAGCGATTTATAATCTTCACTTGAAAGCAATTCCTCAATTTCTGAAGGAGTAGAAAACCTAACTTTTACCATCCAGCCCTTTCCGTAAGGATCGGCATTTACTGTTTCTGGAACGGATTCTAAGTTGTCATTAAATTCGATTATTTCACCTGAAAGTGGAAGAAATAAATCCGAGACTGTTTTAACTGCTTCAACTGTTCCAAAAACGGCATCTTTTTCAAGGGTTTGGTCTAACGTTTCCACTTCAACATATACAATATCTCCTAATTCTTTTTGGGCAAAATCAGTAATTCCAATAGTTGCAATTTCACCATCAATACTAATCCATTCGTGGTCTTTAGTGTATTTTAATTCTGAAGGAATATTCATTTTCTTAATTTTAGTTTTTAAATTATTTAATTACAAAGGTATCATTTCGTGAGTTATTTTAAAAATATTTCAACTTAATTTCCGAAATTATATCTTATAGTAAATCCTCCTCTAATATTTGTCATCGGAAATGACGTTGATATTACTGCTTTTGAGAACGAATGGTCATAATAGAAAATAGCGGTTAGATTTTTGCTCAAAGAATAATCAGCTGTTAATTTTGCTGACCAAATGTTCTGCCCTCCAGCCAATTGATTGTTATTGTAATCTAAATATCTAACAATAGTTTGGTTGTTTCTATAAGAAAAATCAGCTTTTATATTAATGTCCCCTTTGATTACTCCTGTTGGATTATCTGCAAATTTAGAGGTAAAAGCTACGTCTTTAAAACGATATCCCATCCCAACTACATATTCAATTCCTTGAACTTCAGTCAACAAATTATTATCAAAACTCATTGATAATGCACGATCTTTTTTCATTTCTGCTAAAAATTTCATTGCGTTTTTCAATTCAAAATCAATTCTGATTAATGGATTAAATTGTTCTACTAAATTGATATTTGCAATAATGGTTTTATTTAGAAAATTTCCTCCCGCATCCAATCCATTCGGGTTTAAGTTATATGCTAAATTTGACCTAAATGAATTGATTGTATATGACGCTCGGTAACTGTGCTGCATAGAAAATCTTTTGAAATTTTCTTTAAAGAAAGTATATTTCATTAAGCCACTATATTTTGCAGTCCAGTTTGGTATTGGAAAATCTCTAAAAGCAGAAAGTGAAACCCCAGATGCAGCTTGTCCAATTTTATCACTTATTAAACCCGTATAAGCTGCAAGGAAAGAAGGCAATAAAACTGCCTGACTGTTTTTTCCAAATCCTACAGGATATCCTTCAAGATCCAATGGATAAGTTGTAGAATTATAATATTGCTGTGCCAAACGATTTGCAACTATAATTCTGTTTCCTCTAAAGTCATTAAATGCTGATGATTCATTGATGTCACTATTTCTAAAAGCGGTTTTTAGCATAACTGTAGAAATTGCAAAATTTCCAGTACTATAGGGCGATCTTGAATTGTATAGTCCCGCAGAGACATCAAATTGCTCCGAGAAATTGTCTGCATAGCTTCTGTCAGCGGTTAAATCTATTTTGAAATCTGGAAACAAATCCATATTTGCCGTAAGGTTCAATGTTTTATTTGTCACTTGCGTAAAATTCTGATTGAATTGAGGGTAATTCGTCAACCAACCATTTTTCGCTGCTTCATAACGAACGTCGTCTTGCGAACCAAAAACAAATCCTAAAGTTGGTTTTGAAGTCCCCAAGAATCCTAATCCTGGTAAATATCCTGGCAAGGCAGTTCCTCTATTTTCTGTGTAATTAATTTGTATGTTTTTAACGCTTGTTAAAACCCCTCTTAGTCCTTCTATGAACACATTGTCTTGAGATGTGTTTTGCTGTACCTGCGTATTTACAACTTTCTGACCTGGTTTTGGAGCAACTTTTGGAGTGATTTGAGGCGCTCTTTTAATTTGTTTTGACAATCCGATATACTTGTAAAAAGCATCCATATTTAGAGCCGTATTCAGTTTTTGAGAGGCGGAATTTTGAATAGTATTTCCTAAATTATAAAAAGTTCCGTCGGTAGCTTCAACAGAAGATAAAGCTGCAGATGCTTTTTGCCAACTATAATTTCCTACATATGAATAGGTGGATTTTACAAAACCAAACAATGGAATTTTGTTTATTGGCAAATCATAATTAACTGTCAATTGTTGTGTATGCTGATTTGGATCGCCAACATTCCAATAATTATCCCAAATTGTTATGTTATTATTCGGAACATTATTTTCGTTTAAATAGTTTTTTACAATATTATTTGAAGACGCCGTGAAATTTAATTTCAAAGCCTTTGTCAAATTATAATTGAATCCATATTGATAATTAAACAGGAAATTTCGCCTGTATAATGGGTCTAATCCAATTCCAGCTACTTCAACTTGACGGAATTCTTGCCGATTATATTGTCTGATAATGTTTGAACTAAACGAAATGTTAGTTGGTAAATAATTAAAATTAAAGTCACTCAACAATTTCCAATAATCACTTTTCTTGAAAACCTTAACTTTCTTGAAAGGTTCAAAAGGCTTTGGTTGAAATGTATAGGCGTAATCAACAGTTGTGTTGACTTGTTTGTCCAAATAACTTTCAATTTCAAAATCGTGTCGCTTCACTTCGTTATAAGAATAGGATAAAGTTAAATTTTCAAGGTCATAAACATGTGGCTTTTGTTTTTCGCCTCTTTCTTTCTTTACGCCTATGAAATTGATACTTCTACGTTTTGTATAATCTATTGCCCTGTCTCTAATATTATCTTTTTCAGCTTGATTTGCTGTAATATCAATAAGTTGTTGCAGTTTAATATCCTGATTAAATGGGTCGTAGAGTGGCGTAATAATTTCTTCACCTACAGCATAATTGAAAGGCAAATTGATTCCCCATTTTTTAGGCAATAATTTACCAATGCTCAAATTAGAGACAAAATTATATTGAAAGATATCTTCGCGACTTCTTTCATTTGGTCCTTGTTCTAAGGAACCAAAACCTGCAGTACTTCGCTTTCCAGTAGCAGAAACTGTAGCCAAATCAGCAAAATTAGTATCTAAATTCACCACAGAGGCCATTCCTCCTTTATTATCCATTCCGGACAATCTAAGTTCGTTAAACCATACTTCACCGCGAATATTAGTGGTTGTAGATTTGTTTTTTATACCCACCATTAAAGTCCGTACCAATCCAAAATTAGGATTTCCTCGAATTCCTAATCTCAATTTACCTCTACTTGTATTGGTTGTTAGAGAAGGATCTAAAACATTATCATCTATATATCGAATTCCGTTTGCATCTTCTGGGGGAGCACTACCGCTCATTGCTAAAATTTTCAATTGTGTTAAAAGTGATAATGGTAAATTTATATTATTTACTTCTGGCCAAATGTCTTCAGCAGTTGATGCTCCTTCAGCAGTTACTTTTAAAGGAATTTCTATTTGATAAAAGTTTTGTGTGAAGTCATTTCCAAATCGTATAAATCCAACCATCTGATCGTTTTGAAGTGGTGTTGGGTCAGAAGGAGCGGGAAGTGCTTCGGCATGTAGAAACATTTTTAGATTATTATATTGACGCATGTCTACATTTATATTTTTAAATACCGCTCTGGAATCTCCTGGTAGTAATCCAGCCCCGCCCGCTCTCATTGCTAATGCTTGTTCATTTTGATTGATTACAGAATTGTTATTATACAGTTGCTCCCTAACAACTCCGGGAGGCGACACGTAACGAATTGGACTTCTATTTCCATTTTCTTGAATATTTACTGCCAATACATCTAAATCTGGATTACCAGTAGATTGAATTGGATAAAGAGAATTTAATGTATTGGTATAGCGTCTCCATTCTCCTCTTACTAAATCTAATGCACCGAAACGCACCGTTAAATTGTCATTGAAACCAGTCATAAACATTCGCATATAGCCAATAGATCTGAAATCAGAAATTCCTCCAATAGCATTTTCAGGTTGAGAAACTGGAATTTTAAATTGAATCCATCTTGCCTTAGTAGGGTTGGCACCTGCTGGTAAATTGGCTGCATCTGTTTCTCTAATATCGGTTACATATCGATCTGCTCCAATTGTCATATTTTTGTGTAAAAAAATACTATATTCAAAATAGGCATTGATGGTGTTCATTGTATTGTCGCGGTTGATGTCCTCAACGTCTGGAAGAGTAGAAGCGCCTCTATTAGTATCTGTGACATCAACAGGGGAATTTCCTTGAGTTCCGTTATAATTTTTATAGCGCTCACGAACCGATCCTTCTGCAGCCAAATAATATACATAATCATCGGATGAAGGATCTTGATTTCCAGAAAAAGTAGGGAATTTAATAGCTTCTTCAGAATTATTTAAACCATCTAACCCAATATCTTGATTCGCTCTATTCGCAGCATTGGTATCAAATGCGTAAATCAATGATTGTGATGCCGGGACATTTCCCCAAATAGGCTGTGGGGTTACCAATATTTGATCTGGTCCAAGTCCATTTTCAAATTGTTTTCTACCATCTTTTAAAACATCTTCAGATATAGAACCAAGGTTAAAATATATTTTTCCCGTGTTAGTTATTGACGTTTCGCTAGCTACATTACCTGGGTCAAAATAAGGGTCTAAAATCCAAAATTGTAAATATTCAACATTACTTTGTTCAAAATTAGTAGAATTCAAGGAACGCATAATGCCCCCAAAATTTTCTTGTGGATTTGGTAATACATTGGTAGTTGCTGCAGCAGGATTATAATTATACGACCCTCTTTCCTTTGGGTAATAAGATAAATCTAATGTATTTACCACCTGGGTTTGCCCAATAGCAATATCGGTCGCGGGGTATAATTCCTCACTATAAATTCGTCTTGTTGAATTTAAGGATATGTCTTGAATAGAAATCCCACCGGGTCTGGCTGCATAAAATATTGGGTCTATGCTGTACCATGATAATTTTGCTCTTTTATAACCATAACTTAAGTCTGTTGCAGTTCCATTAAAATTGTATGGACTTGTAAGTGACTTTTCTGGAGTAGATGACAAGCTCCATGAATAGGGCGCTCGCATATCAATTGATGTTTGTGAACCCTCAAAATCATCAACATAAATGGTAGATTCTCCTTGAAATTGGTCTGCTTGAGGAGTATCGGGTTTTAAGAAAGCTATTTCGCCTCTGAAAGATAGATTTGAGGGAACATCGGTATCTACATTGGGCAATTTATTTACTAATCTTGTAAAAAAAGGAACTTCGGTAGAAAAATTAGTGTTGAATCCAAAAATAGTATTGTTCACCGATTCTTTTCCGTAACTCGATTTTTGAGTAAACGGTTTTTCTGTCATTTTTAAAAATGTAGCTCCTACCAAAAACTTTTCTGATATTTTATGTTCTACATTGAAACCCATAAATCTTCGGGTTTGTTGACCAAAAACAGCATTATTTTCTAAAGAAACATTAATTGGAGTATTGGATGCTTGAAGCGATGCATCTAAAATCTGAACACGTCCCATTTGATAATTAACCGTATAATCTACCCCTTCTACTAAAACACGTCCGCCTGCAGTAACAACAACAGAGCCTTTAGGTACATTGAAAGCACCTATTGAGATTCCTTCGCCACCAGATGATTTGAATTTTCCTTTTAATTGAAATTTATTTTTATCGCTCTCTTGCAAAGCAGTCGCTTGAGATTGACGATACAAATTCCGGTAAACATATTTTTTTTGATTGGCATTATAGTCTAAAATACTATTTGGATCTCCATTATAATTTCTATTATTATCATCTCTTAACTTCTCAAATAAATGTTTTCCAAAAGGTTCAACTGTTGTAAATATAATTCTACCATTTTGAGAATCTACAGTAATTCCTGGAATAAAATCAAAAAATCCATCACCTCCTACTTGTGGATCATTATTGTAGTTTAATTTATCAACATTAAAAACCTTTAACAAAGGAGTAGAAGTTACTAAATCAAGGGGTTGAGGTAGTGGCGAAACTAAATTAATATAATTTAGTGGCGATGGGTCTGTATAAAGAATGTTAAATTTAAAATCCGTTTGTTGCAATTGAAAACCATTTGGAATTTGATAAATATTTTTCATCATCAAGTTCCAAATAGGTCTAGTAACATGGGTTGTTGGATTTTCAACGCTAGTCAAGTTACTTTTCAACATCTTCAAAATTAAGCTTTGAGTTGTAATCGTTGTTGGTTGAGTTGTTCCAGTTGTAACACCCCCTACTTCAGTTGCTTGAACCCCATCTGAACCAAATTCCCCAACTTGATAAACTACGTCACCAATTGTATATTGGAAGGCAACTGCCAAAACTTCATCGTTTGCTAATTTTTGTTGCAAAGAAATGTATCCCAATTGTGGATGAAATGTAAATTCTGAAGCATTTAATTTTCTTGCATTTTCCAATTTAGAATAATCTTGACCTTCACTAACCGTGATGCCGTTAAATCCTGAACTTGCAGTTACAATTTCTCTAATATTTCCATTTAAAAACCCTCCATTGCCAATTAAAGCTGGGTTATATTTATTATTTCTATTGTCAGAAGGTGAGTTGGTTGAGCTAATAAAAAATCCTGTAGATGGATTTACAACTACAATTTCATTATCATTTAACCCTGTCAACTGGGATTCTCCTAAATCCTGAAGCGCAACAATATTCCTTAAATTATTATTGGTAGTTGTAACCCGATTTTGTCGGTTTGTAATCCAGACTTCAACGCGTGTAATTTGAACCCTGCTATCCACATAAGGATAATTTTTTAGTGATGAATCGTATTTATTTCTGAAATATTGTGACAAGAAAAAGTGACGATCAGCATCATAATCCAATGCAAATAATTCAAAATTCTGAATGGTCCCTCCACCTTGGGAAGTAACCGATTTTGTTTGTGATTTCTGCTCAGAAAAAACTCCTGTAACTGTCGTTTTACCAAATTGAAGTTGTGCTTTTACGCCAAATAAACTTTGAGCACCCCGAATTAAAGAAGTATTCAAAGGCATACTAACATTTCCAACTTCTATTTTTTGGATAATATCATCTTCATTGGCATTCAAATCGTGGTTGTATTCCAATTTGATAAGATTTTGAAATGCAAATGTAGATTGAGTATCGTAATTGGCATTGACACTCAATCTTGTTCCCACTTTCCCCATTAAACTCATACTTATCCGTTGATTAAAATCAAAAGTAGTACTTGATCTATTTCTTGGAGAAAAGGAAGGATTGTCTTGTTTTGTATAGCGAACACCCAAATCCATTTCTACTGAACCCGTTGGTTTTACATCAATTGTATTGCCTCCAAAAATGGTTTCAAAAAAACTATTGTTTAAATAATATCTTGGTAATAAATCCTTTTTAGCAGCTTCACTTCCTTCTTTTTTTCCATCAATTGCATCTAATTTTTTTCTAAAATAAGTACGCATCGATTCCTTCAAAACCATCGCTCTGTATTCCTTTGGAGTTAGAATTACTGGATAATTAATTGAAAACCCGCTAACAGAACTTGTAAAAACGTATCGGTCTGTCAATGGATCATAAACGTATAAATTAACAACACTAGGTGGATTTGGAATCCCTATGTGACCAGTTGAATAACCCATTTTAGTCGAATCTTGAACAACATCATTAACTTGGGCTTGAAGTGTAAAATCAGAAAGTAAAACAAGTAAAAAAATACTTATTTTAAGGAAGAAATTTCTGTTTTTTTTGTGAAGTGTTTTCAAGTATTATAAATTTTTTAAGGCTAATTTTATGATGTTTTCCACTGTGGCATCAGGATTTTCTTTAACGATTCTTTCCACCACTCGCTCGGCAGATTTTCTAATGAAACCCAAAACTTCCAAAGCAGATAACGCCTCATCTTTATTTGTATTGCTTTGACTCATAGAAACTTCGTCTAAATCATACAATTTTAACACTTTATCTTTTAAATCCAATATAGCTCTTTGTGCTGTTTTACTACCAATTCCTTTAATAGACTGAATTGTAACTACATCTGCAGAAGCAATAGCGTGTATAATTTGTTTTGGTTCTAATGACGACAACATTGTTCGAGCAATACTTGCGCCTATTCCCGAAACAGAAAGTAACATTTTAAAAATTTCGCGCTCCGATTTTTCTACAAATCCAAAAAGCGTATGCGAATCCTCTTTAATCTGAAGATAGGTAAACAATTTTATAGAATCCGAAGCAGGAAGTAAAGAATACGTATGCAAAGAAATATTGACATGATATCCCACTCCATTGCAATCAATAATGACTTCTGTAGGTGTTTTTTCTACTAATTTTCCTTGTAAATGTGCTATCATTTTTATTTAGTAATTTTCAAATATAAGAAAAATCTTCAATTGAAAATATTCTTAATCATTATATAAATGGTGTTTTATGGAAACAAATTATTTTGTTTTATTTCTTTTGTCTTTTTCCTGCGCATCAACAACGGCAACGGCAACCATATTCACCATTTCTTCGACACTAGCACCCAATTGAAATATGTGAACCGGCTTGTCCATTCCCAACATTATCGGACCTATAGAATCTACTTTGTACAATTCTTTTAATAACTTATAAGTAATATTTGCCGATTCTAAATTGGGGAAAATTAAGGTATTCACTTTTTTTCCCGCCAATTTTGAGAATGGAAATTTATCTTTTAACATTTCTGGATTCAATGCAAAATCGGCTTGAAGTTCTCCGTCAACTTGTAATTCAGGATAATTTTCATGCAAAAACTTAACTGCCGTCCTAACTTTACTCGCACTTTCATTTGTTGAAGAACCAAAATTAGAATAAGAAATCATTGCAATTATTGGCTCCAAGCCAAACATACGAACTGTTTTTGCAGTCATTAAAGCAATTTTTGCTAAATCTTCCGCAGGTGGATTTGGATTTATCGCAGTATCTGATAAAAACATAGGGCCTCGATTGGTCATCATCATATTGGTGGTTGCCACCAATGATATTCCTGGAGCTTTATCAATTAATTGCAAAATTGGTTTTACAACCGATGGATAACTTCGAGAATATCCAGAAACCATTGCGTCTGCTTCGCCTTCATTGACCATCATTGCTGCAAAATAATTACGTTCTCGCATCCATTTTTGAGCGTCTAAAAGTGAAATTCCCCGTCGTTGTCTCGATTTCCAAAAAATTTCAGCATAATGATTTCTTCTTTTATCCTCGCATTTTGTTTTTGGGTCAAATATTGGAACATCGGCATCAAACCCAATTTCTGCTTTTAATTCTAATATAATTTCTTTATTTCCCAATAAAATTGGAAAAGCAATTTTATCTTCATAGGCAATTTGAGCTGCTTTCAAAACATCAAGATGATCAGCTTCCGCAAATACAACTCGTTTTGGTTCTGTTTTCGCTCTATTTGCCAAAAGGCGCACCATTTTATTATCAGAACCCAATCGATCTAATAATTCCTCTTCATATTTTTGCCAATCCAAAATGGGATGCAACGCAACTCCCGATTCCATTGCAGCCCTCGCAACTGCTGGCGCAACCGTAGAAATCAGTCGTGGGTCAAATGGCTTTGGAATAATATAATCCCGCCCAAAAATTAATTTAGTTTCGCCATAAGCAATATTCACTTGCTCTGGAACCGATTCTTTAGCTAATGCCGCCAATGCTTTCACAGCGGCCATTTTCATAGCTTCATTAATTTTTGTTGCTCGAACATCTAAAGCACCTCTAAAAATATAAGGAAATCCAAGTACATTGTTCACTTGATTTGGATGATCTGATCGACCAGTTGCCATTATTATATCTTTTCGTGTGGCAATTGCAACATCATAATCAATCTCTGGAACTGGATTTGCCATTGCAAAAACAATCGGGTCTTTTGCCATTCCAAGCAACATATCTGGCGATAAAATATTACCCGCAGAAAGTCCTAAGAAAACATCTGCCCCCAAAAGAGCGTCTTTTAAATTCGTATTTTTTAATCCTTTTGAGTATCTTTTTTGTAAATCTGACAAGTCAGTTCTGTCACTTGACAAAACTCCATCTTTATCAAACATGATGATTTTATCTGGATTTACACCCAATAATACATATAAATTTGCACATGCTAAAGCTGCTGAACCTGCACCAGATATAACAATTTTTATATTTGAAATTTTCTTCTTTGCTAATTCTAATGCATTCAATAAAGCTGCCGAAGAAATAATTGCAGTTCCATGTTGGTCGTCATGCATTACAGGAATATTCAACTCTTCAACCAAGCGTCTTTCTATCTCAAATGATTCTGGAGCTTTAATATCTTCAAGGTTTATCCCTCCAAAAGTAGGTGCGATATTTTTTACAGTTGTAATAAAAGCTTCGATATCTTTGGTATCCACTTCAATATCAAAAACATCAATATCAGCGAATATTTTAAACAACAATGCCTTTCCTTCCATCACTGGTTTTGAAGCTTCTGGACCAATGTCACCAAGTCCTAAAACAGCGGTTCCATTAGTAATTACGGCTACTAAATTACCTTTAGCAGTATATTTATAAACGTTATTTATGTCTTTTGCAATTTCTAAACACGGTTCCGCAACTCCGGGAGAATACGCCAATGACAAATCTCTTTGAGTAGCATATTTTTTGGTTGGAACCACTTGAATTTTCCCAGGTGTTGGTTTGGCGTGGTATAATAACGCTTCTCTTCTTTTATTTTGATTGTCCATTAAAGTGAATATTTTTCTCGACAAAGATAAAAGACTTGTTCAAAATACATTTAATTTATTGAATTCTTTTGTAAAAATTGTGGTGATGTTTGAACAACTTAACTTTAAAACACAACTATTTAAAATGTAAATTTATTACTTATAATTTGCTTCCAGTTATATAAGAATCTAAATATTCTATAGTTTGTTTTTGAGTTTCGATTATATATTTAACAACATCTCCAATAGATATAATACCAATTACGACACCATTTTCGAAAACGGGTAAATGTCTAATTCTTTTTGTAGTCATTAATTCCATACAATACTCTATTTTATCCGATGGCTTTAAAGTAATAACTTCGGATTCCATTATTTCATAAACGAAAGTGTCTTTTGAAGATTTGTTTTTCAAAACTATTTTCCGAGCATAGTCGCGTTCTGAAAAAATTCCCTTTAAACTATTATCTTCAATAATTAAAATTGCACCGATATTTTTATTGCCCATCACTTTCAATGCTTCAAAAACAGTTACATTGGGAAGTATTGAGTAAACTTCACTTCCTTTTAATTTTAAAATTTGGTTTACTGTCATGATATAAAATTTAAATTCCTTATAAATTTATGTTAAAACACAATACAAATGAAAAAAACTAAGGAAAATTATTTCAAAAATTCAATATTTCTTTTTAATCCTTCATATTTTGTGCGTTTTACTGCTGAATTTTTGAAAACTACTTTGAATGTTTCTTCTGTGATTTCTTCCCAATCTTTTTTTGACATGGAAAGCAACTCAGGATTTGGATTGAATAAAGGTTCTTTATGTGGTTTTGAAAATTTGTTCCAAGGGCAAACATCTTGACAAATATCACAACCGAAAGCCCAATCATCGAATTTTCCTTTCATTTCTATAGGAATATTTTCTTTGAGTTCGATGGTGAAATAGGAAATACATTTGCTTCCGTCAACGATATAGGGCGCTACGATTGCCTCTGTTGGACATGCATCAATACAAGCCGTGCAGGTTCCGCAGTGGTCTGTTGTTGCATAATCGTATTCTAATTCTAAATCGATTATGAGTTCTGCGATAAAATAAAACGAACCAACTTGCTGCGTCAATAAATTACTATTTTTGCCAATCCAACCCAAGCCACTTTTGGCAGCCCAAGCTTTATCGAGAATGGGTGCGGAATCTACAAAAGCACGCCCAGAAACTTCCCCGATAGTTGATTGAATGGAAAAAAGTAATTCATTGAGTTTTTCTTTGATTACGAAATGATAATCTTGTCCGTAAGCGTATTTAGAAATTTTATAGCTTTCAGAATTTTGTATTTCTGAGGGATAATAATTCAACAATAAGGAAACGACACTTTTGGCATCATCAACTAGTAAAGTTGGATTGAGGCGTTTGTCGAAATTATTTTCCATGTAGGACATTTGTCCGTGTTGGTTTTTGTTCAACCAATTTTCTAATCGTGGTGCTTCTTGTTCTAAAAAACCTGCTTTGGATATTCCACAAGACAAAAACCCGAGGCGCTTGGCTTCGGATTTTATCAATGCAGAATAATTTAAGATTTTAGATTTCAGATTTCAGATTATTGCATTATTAACCCTGTCTTTTATTGTTTTCATTGAGCTCACAAAGATTGCAGTTAACTCATTACCCTCTTTCCAAATAATATCAATTTCTGATTTATTAATCCATTGTTTTTCAAGAATAATTTCTAACCAAAACAAGGTTTCATCGGATTCTTCTATTACTATTGACATTTTAGCAATAAATTCTCTATCGCTTCTCGCTCTGCATACCGCTCTATAATTTGCGCCAACAGAAGTGCCACTCCTTACAATCTGATTAGAAACTGCTTTACCTGAAATTGTATTTGGCAACTTTTCGACAAGATCTAAAATTGTAATTGAATAATTTTTAGTTCTATTCTTTAATTGGTTTGCATCCATAATTCTGAAATCTAAAATCTGAAATCATAATTCTTAAATTAAAAAAGACCTCCTTGTATGTTGCCTTTGATTCTGCCTAAATGTGTGTATGCTTTTTCGGTAACTTCGCGACCTCGTGGCGTTCTCATTATAAAGCCTTCTTGGATTAAAAAGGGTTCGTAAACTTCTTCAATGGTTTCGCTGCTTTCAGAAACGGCTGTTGCCAATGTTGATAAACCAACAGGTCCTCCTTTGAATTTATCAATTATGGTGGTTAGGATTTTGTTGTCCATTTCGTCCAAACCGTGGGCATCAACATGCAACGCTTTTAGCGAATATCGTGCAATTTCAATATCGATTTTTCCATTTCCTTTTATTTGTGCAAAATCACGAACACGTCTCAATAGTGCATTTGCAATTCTTGGTGTTCCCCTGCTTCTTCCTGCAATTTCAATCGCAGCTTCCATAGTGATTGGCATTTTTATGATGGCTGAACTTCGCTCAACAATTGTCGTTAAAAGTTCGGTTGTGTAATATTGTAATCGGCTTTGGATTCCGAAACGAGCGCGCATCGGGGCGGTTAACAATCCGGAACGTGTTGTGGCGCCAACTAATGTAAAAGGATTTAAATTGATTTGAACCGAACGGGCATTGGGTCCCGATTCAATCATAATATCAATTTTAAAATCTTCCATTGCTGAATATAAATACTCTTCAACTATTGGACTCAAACGGTGAATTTCATCAATAAATAGAACATCTCTTTCATCGAGATTGGTCAATAATCCTGCTAAGTCTCCGGGTTTGTCAAGAACAGGTCCCGAAGTAATTTTTATTCCCACACCCAATTCATTGGCTAAAATATTTGCCAAAGTAGTTTTTCCTAATCCCGGTGGCCCGTGAAAAAGTGTATGGTCTAAAGCTTCGTTTCTTTGATTTGCAGCTTCAACAAAAACTTTTAGGTTTTCCAATATTTGATCTTGACCCGCAAAATCATCAAATGTAAGCGGCCTTAATCTTTTTTCGAGATCAAGTTCTTCAGGATTTAAATTTTCATTTGTAGGGTCTAAGTTTTCATTCATATTACAAATATAGGAAAGTTATACCGTTTATGTATTCAATATAGTCCAATAAAAATTGAACTATTTGAATATTATAACG
>NZ_JBBALW010000015.1:0-69786 GCF_040402835.1 Flavobacterium sp. | reverse complement strand
ATTTATTTATCAAACAAATATACAAAAATATGAGCAATTACGGATATACATTTTAATTTAAACTTTTTTTGTTAATAACTTCTCTTTATTTCTACCTTAAAAAAAGTTAACTTTGAAAACATCAAAAAGGCATGAATCATGAGTCGTGTACTTAGACAACAAATTTTTTTATTAATTAATACAGATTAAAAATGTCAGTAAAACTGAAAGTTGTAAAGCGAATAAATCCTCGGGATTTATTAGCACCTCAAAAGTACTATGCCAAAGCAGTAGGCGATGGAAGTACCGATTTGAAACGCTTAGCAAAAATGATTGCTATGCAATGTACCGTTAACCGTGCCGACTGTTTAGCAGTTCTTGCCGCATTGGAAGACAACATTATTATGGAGCTTCAAGACGGACGTATCGTTCGCTTGGGAGATCTTGGAACCTTCCAGTTGGGAGTAAAATCGACGGGTAGTGCAACTTCAGACGAAGTAAGCACTACATCGGTAACGAAAGCACGTCTTAATTTCAGACCTGGAGAGGAATTGAAAAAGATGATGAATAATCTTTCTTATCGAAAAACGGCAGCGAATTAAGTACCACGCGCCAATTTGAGTTTTTTTACCGAAAACCTCTTGTAGTTCTAGCTACGAGAGGTTTTTTTTTGGTTCTAATTTTTTAGAACCAATACTTTTTCTTGCGCAATAATTTTTTTTTCTTGTGCAACAATATCTTCGTCCTTGTACAACAATAGTAACAGTGTTGTACAACAAACACCTCGTCCTTGAGCAACAATTTATTTTTGTTGCGCAAAAATTACCATTGCGTATAAAAAACAACGTAATTTGACTTTAAAATGATAAAAACCTATTGGTTATTGGGGGATTATTTGCCGAAAAGGCATAAAAAAAGCTCAGAAAAACGAAGTGTACCACGCGCCTGAGCTTGAGTTTATTTACCGAAAACCTCGAGTAGTTCTAGCTATTCGAATTCGAATTATAGTGTAAAAATATTGAAAATGTTTGAACAACCAAACAATTTCAATGTTTTTTTTACTATTTTTTGAAATTTATTTAAAACTATTCTAGAATGTAACTAAATGGAATATTCGCAAAATTGGGAGCATAAGTCTTATAGGAAAAAAAGTCCCACCGAAGCAGGACTAAAGATTTTCATCTACGGCATATAGCCTTATTGTGATAAGATTAAAGATTAGAATAAAATTTCACAATTCAAATGTATGGTATTATTAATTAGAAAAAGGATAATAAAATAAAAATTATTCAATTATTTTTTCACTATCTTTCAAGAAGTTTATGCAGAATTATTAAATAACAATAAACGCCAAACGATTATGACAAAAATATTAGGGTTAGATTTGGGTACGAACTCCATTGGATGGGCGATTGTGGATGAAAAAGCAAATAAAATTATTGGAATGGGAAGCAGAATATTTCCTGTTGGTGTAGATAATTTAGGAGATGGAGAAGGCGAACTTTCTAAAAATGCAAGCAGAACTGGCGCAAGAGGAATTCGAAGACAGTTTTTTAGGAAGCGTTTAAGAAAAAAAATACTTCTAAAAGAATTGGCATCCTTAAATATGTGTCCTTTATCTAATGATGATTTTGATAATTGGAAAAACACAAAGAAATTCCCAACACAAGAATTGGCTTCTTGGTTTTCAAGTAATCCTTATGAACTTAGACACAAAGCATTAACAGAAAAACTTTCTATTGAAGAAATTGGTAGAATATTTTATCATTTAATTCAAAGAAGAGGTTTTTTGAGTAACAGCCGAAGTGCTGGAAAAGATGATGGTGCTATTTTTAAAGGAAATGCCAAGGAAGGCAAAATTGGAATTGATGAAACTCGATTTCAAATAGAAAATACCACTTTAGGTTCTTATTTATATGAAATTGCGCCAAAAGACAATCTTCCTTTTGTTGATGGTTTGGAAAGAATTAGAAACCGATATACGACAAGGCAAATGTATGTTGACGAATTTGAACAAATTTGGGAACATCAAAAAAAATACCATTCAGAATTATCAGATGCAACTAAAGAAAAATTGGGAGGTCGAAAATTAGACGGATATAATGAAGATGGGATTCTATTTCATCAACGCCCTTTGCGTTCTCAAAAACATTTAGTTGGTAATTGTTCCTTTGAATTGAAGAAAACAAAGGCACAATTGAGTTCAATTCCTTTTGAACTTTTCAGAATCAATCAATGGATAAATACAGTTGAATATAACGGTCATAAATTAAATACCACAGAAAGAAATTTGGCTTATAATTTTCTAATTGAAAAAGAAAAGCCAAGTTTTAAAGACATTCGCAAAGCAATTGGCAAAATAGACGCTTCTTTTAAATTCAATTATAAAGATGAAGATAAAATTGTAGGAACTTTTACGATTTCAAATCTTTGTAATAAGAAGTTTTTTGGTAAAAAATGGTTTGAGTTTTCCGAAAAGCAACAAGAAGATATTTGGCACGTGCTATACTTTTTTGACAACAAAGATAAAGTAGAAAATTATGCTAACGAAAACTGGGGATTTGACGAAATACAAGCAAAAGCCATTTCTATATTTAATTTAAAAGATGGGTATTCGAGTTTAAGTCGCAAGGCAATTAATAATATTTTGCCCTTTTTAGAAATGGGCTTTCAGTACGATATTGCTGTAGTTCTTGGCGGAATAAAAAATGTTTATGGTAACGATTGGGAAACATTAAATGATAATGACAAAGGGTTGATCTTGGATAATGTTTATGAAATTGTTCGCTCGAATTTGAAAGGTGGATTTATTGAGCCATTAAAGCATTTTTTGAGAACAGAGTTGAAATTAACAGACAAACAACTTACCAAGTTATACCATCATTCTGTATCAATTGAAGATTTTAAATTGTTAGATAAATTGCCATTAGGAGCTATTGCCGATAAAGAAATTCAGACAATTAGAAACCCTGTCGTAATCAATGCGCTATTTGAAATTAGAAAATTAGTAAATGAATTGGTAACTCAATATGGGAAACCAGACGAAATTAAAGTAGAATTAGCACGAAATTTAAAGGCTTCAAAATCGGGTAGAAATGAAGAAAGAAAGCGCAATCAAAAATTAGAACGAGAAAATGACCGTGTAAAAGACGAATTAAACCATCTTGGGAAACACTTTTCTCACGACAATTTGTTGCTTTATAAACTGTGGGAAGAATGCAAACGCACCTGTCCTTATACAGGAAGAAGTATTAGTGTGACTCAATTGTTTAGCGGTGAAGTCCAAATTGAACACATTCATCCTTGGAGCAAATCGTTAAATGATAGTTTTATGAACAAAACGCTTTGTTTTGCAGATGAAAACAGAGCCAAAGGGGACAAAATACCGTATGAATTTTATAGTTTACAAGGCGAAAACAAATGGAACGAAGTTAAAGAACGTGCCTTGAAATTGTTTTCAGATACTGCACAATATCCAAATAGTTATCAAAAATTCAAACGTTTTGTACAACAAAAATTTGATGATGACTTTGCCAGTAAGAATTTAAATGACACACGGTACATCAGTAAATCGGCAAAAGATTATATGTCTAAAATTTGTGATAAGGTTTCTGTTTCACCTGGGCAAATGACAGCTAATTTGCGACAAAAGTGGGGTTTGAACGCCATTCTTAATCCAGAAGACAAAACCAAAACAAGGGAAGACCACCGCCATCACGCTATTGATGCATTGGTTATGGCTTGCGGCACCGTCAGTCATTTACAAAAACTTTCAGAGTGGAATCGGTATGATAGAAAACCCGAAAACAAAAACTTTCCTTTGCCTTGGATAGGTTTTGTAAAAGATGCAGAAGTAGCAGTTGACAAAATTTTAGTTTCCCACAAAAAATTAAATAATACAATTACAGTCCGAACACATAAAACGGAAAAGAATGGTGTGGTTTATAGAAACATTGGGGTTGCAGCTCGGGGGCAATTGCATAAAGAAACTGTTTTTGGAAAAAGGAATTTTAATGGCGAAGAAGCATTTCATGTCCGTAAACCCATAGAAAGTTTAAGTACTGAAAAGCAAATTGAAAAAGTGGTAGATAATGCCATACGATTGTTAATTTTAAAACGAATACAAGTATTGGGCGGCTTTGTAAAAGGTGCTGTTCCTGCCAACACTTTTTTTGTAATTGATGCTAATGGAATAAAACAAGCACAAATTTTCTTGCCTAATAAAAATGGAGCAGCAGTTCCAATTATGAAAGTTAGAATGAAAGAAAGCATTGGTCGAGCAGAACGATTAAAAGAAGATATTAACCAATATGTAAATCCAAGAAACAACCATCACGTTCTTATTTATAAAGATGAAAAAGGAAATCTAAAAGAAGAGGTTGTTACTTTTTGGACTGTTGTAGAACGCAAACGACAAAAACAAGAAGTAGTTCAAATACCAGCTGATGGAACTGAAATAGTGACTACTTTACAAATTAATGATATGTTTTTATTGGGTTTAAAGGAAGAAAATATAAATTGGGAAAACCCGAATTATGAAGTTTTGAAGGAGCATTTATTTAAAGTTCAAACATTATCGTCAATTTTCTATGAGTTTAGATTGAATAATGATGCAACACAAAATAAGGATACAAAATCTAATGTATTTAGAAGAATAAGTAGTTTTAATGGATGGGAAAATTTAAATCCAATAAAAGTAAAAATTTCAGTTTCGGGTAAAATCGAAAAAGTTTAGGTTTGTCATTTCGACCATCGGGAGAAATCCCATAAAAAAGTGTAATGTGATTCCTCTTTCATCAAAAATGACGAGACGGAATTGACAAAAAAAACGGTAAAATAATATGTACAAGGATTTGAATTGTAAATTTTAAAACTATGGAAAATTTTAAAAAATTTGTAGACACCGTTGTATCCAAATGGAGGAATGAAAAACCTTCTATTATTGCTCAATTAGGTTTGGCATTGCCAGGTAATAGAATAATGGGTGATTGGGCAGAAAAAGGAGTGGTCAGAAGAATTCAAACTTTAAAAGCGCAATATGAGGTGTATTTGTCCAAAGGAAGTCAGACGCCTGCCGATGTTTATGCCGTCTGTAAAAGACAAAGCTTTTATCATATCATGTTGATTCAAGTAAAAAGTTCTGCAAAATTTGAAAATGTAATTGAATTGGATGAAGCAGACTTAAAATTATATTATGAATTGGGTAAAATGGTGAAAAAGGAGTTTAAAAAACAATATCCTGAGTTAAAAGAAAAACCGTTACTGATTTCAATGGGTTATATAGCCGTTTTTAACGAGGTAGAAAAAGGCATAGTTATCCCAAAGATATTAAGATCGTATGTCTATAAAAATTATATTTCTACTTTTGGCAATGTTGATATTCTAAAAGCAAAAGAGTTGGTGAGAAAATCACAGTTTGCTTTGTTGGGTTAAATTAGTAAAAGTTCTTTGACATACAGTTTTTCATTGTCTTAAACAGCCAAACCACAACTGAAAGTTACGGCATCCGCCCAGCAGGGATGCAGGAACTTTCAGTTGCGGTTTGATTAAAGATTAGAAAAAACGATATTAAGCTGAAACGGTTTAATAACCGTGTTCTGGTTGTGGTTTGATTAAAGATTAGAAAAAACGATATTTTTTATAATTTTCTTTAATTCAATAGTGTCGTTGTGGTTTGATTAAAGATTAGAAAAAACGATATTAATTCACCTTAAATACATTGCAACTTTCCGTTGTGGTTTGATTAAAGATTAGAAAAAACGATATTACTTTGCCTTGCCATCTTGACTATTAAACCGTTGTGGTTTGATTAAAGATTAGAAAAAACGATATTTAAAGTATTATGTTGTGTTTCTGTAATCCTGTTGTGGTTTGATTAAAGATTAGAAAAAACGATATTAAATGGTAGTCCAGAGCGATTGTTTTGCAGTTGTGGTTTGATTAAAGATTAGAAAAAACGATATTCGAGCTAAAAGGATTACTAGAAACAAACAGTTGTGGTTTGATTAAAGATTAGAAAAAACGATATTCTTTTAATCTTTTCAATCATTTACACGGTGTTGTGGTTTGATTAAAGATTAGAAAAAACGATATTTGTATGTTCCTGAATAATTAGCTGCGGAAAGTTGTGGTTTGATTAAAGATTAGAAAAAACGATATTATATATATTTATTATATCATTTTCCAAAAGTTGTGGTTTGATTAAAGATTAGAAAAAACGATATTTATTGCTTCTACGCTTATCAGTCAAATAAGGTTGTGGTTTGATTAAAGATTAGAAAAAACGATATTCAATATAGAAATTTTTACTATCTAAACCTCGTTGTGGTTTGATTAAAGATTAGAAAAAACGATATTATTATTATTTTTAATATTTAAGCATTTCTAGTTGTGGTTTGATTAAAGATTAGAAAAAACGATATTAGTTGCGTTCTTAGCTTCTAATAATCAAGGAAATAGAAGGAAATAACGAAAATAAAAATGCTCCTTTTTAGTGTTATATCGGCTAAATTGGGGCGTTTTTTTGTTTGTAATAAATGTTGGGACAGGTCGCGACCTGTCCGTACACGGGTGAAAATAGGAAATGTTGTTTTGGCGGTGTGGTTTCCGTAGGGACAGGTCGCGACCTGTCCGTACAAAATGCCGATAATAATGCCGATAATAATGCCGATAATAATCCTGATAATAATCCTGATAATAATCCTGATAATAATTTCAATAATATTCCCGATAATAATTCTGATAATAATTCTGATAATAATTTCAATAATATTCCCGATAATAATTATGACGAAAATCCAAATAATAAAAAATAATCCAATAAAAAAATCAATATGAAAAGCAGAAAAGCAAATAGATTGAAAGGATATGATTATTCAAAAGATAATTTATATTTTGTGACATCGTGTGTGAAAAATATGGAATGTTGTTTTGGCGGTGTGGCTCCCGTAGGGACAGGTCGCGACCTGTCCGTACACAATGCGCATAATAATCCTGATAATAATATTCCCAATAATATTGATGAAATTGAAGCGAAAATGATTTTAAATGAAATCGGAATTATTGCAAATAATCAATTGGAATGGTTGCAAAATCAATATCCTTATATTATCCTTCATTCTTATATTGTCATGCCCAATCATATTCATGCTGTAATCGAAATAGATTCTAATGTATTAAAGACCGTCTCAAATCTTTCTGAACCAGAGAAAATTGTAAAAATAAAGTCACTTTCCCAAATTATGGGTGCCTTTAAAACTACTAGCTCTAAATTAATTCATGAGGCAGGTAGGTTTGATTTTGCTTGGCATCGTTCGTTTCATGATCATATTATTAGAGACGAAAAGTCCTATTTAAACATTGTAAATTACATCGAAAACAATCCAAATAGTTGGAATAAGGATACGTTTTACAACACTTAAATCAAAACAATTCTAATTGCGTTGGCGCATTCACACTTTCTTGTTTTTCTTTCCCGAGATAATTAATAATCATCCCAAATTGTTTGTCGGTTATTCGCAAAACACTCACTTTACCATATAGCGGAACAAGTTTGTTAATTCTTTTTTCGTGAACATCGGCACTTTCTCCACTAGCGCAATGCCTAATATAAACCGAGAACTGCATCATACTAAACCCATCTTTTAGAATATTATTTCTAAATTGGGAAGCATTGCGACGGTCTTTCTTGGTAGCTGTGGGCAAATCGAAAAATACAAACAACCACATTATTCGGTAGGCGTTGAGTTCCATAATTGAGGATATTTAATTTTTTTCTTTGTTCCCATAAAACACTGCTGTAAAGAAGCAGAAGTCTTTTGTAATGCTACCATCAACGGACTTTTTTCATCTTTGAAATAAACGGTTCTGGTTAACACTTGCAATAATTCCGATTTGATGGCGGTGGTCAGTTCCTCATCATCATATTTCTGCATGATTTCGATGACTTTTTCATCAATTAAGGGACGAAAAGGTTCCATAATATCGTCTGCAAGGGCAAACGCATTGTATTTGTTTTTGTGATGAATGCCAATGGTGCACAATAATCCACTTCCAACTAAAGCTCTTGCGGTGGCTGCTCGAAGAATAGCGTAACCATAATTAAGAAAATTATTGGGATAATCTCCAAATCGTTCTCGCTTGAAGGTAATTTTGTTTGCCAATTCTTTATCGCTTAGTTCAAAAAAACTCTTCCAATAATGTTGCGCCGCAACGCCTTCCATATTTGAAGTATCGCCACTTAATACTTTGGATGCCAAATAATCGAATTGATTTTTTGTTGCAGTAACTCTTTCTAAAAGTTGTCCTTGATTTTTTATCTTCTCAACAATTGTTTGCTGCCAAAGCACTTTTTTGAGTGGAAGACTGGCATCTATTTGATTTCTGAAAATTTCTTGTTGGATATGATGTCCGTTGAGGTTGAGAAACATTCCGTTTGGCAAATGATTTTTTGTGCAAATGATTACACCAGTGTTGTTTTCAACTAACAAATTCATTGCTGGAAGGCTAATATAAATTTCTTGGTGATCGAGTACTAGGAAACCAATATCTTCAATTGGAATGGTACTTTCTCGGATTTCGGATTGGATAACAAGTTGTAGATTTTTTGCAGTAATAGAAGCTTTGTTTTCTATAAGGATTGATTTTTTTAGCATAATAAATTTGAATTAATTTAATAGGCTAATGTAGTCAAGTTCAATTAGTTTAATCGTTTTTTGTTTGGTTATTGGAGAATCTAAAATCATAAATCTGGGTTTGCGAGAAGGATCGCAGCGGTTATCCCACGCTTTTGGGTGTGGATAAGAGCAAATAGCCTGATCGCTTTCCTTGAATGCCAATTCAAGGGAATGGGACTCGCCCAAATTAACATTAAAAAACCCCGACAATTTCTTGTCAGGGTATATTTTAATTGATTTAATTCTAATGAATTAGAATTTCAAATTCACTGTTAAATCAAAATCATCGTAGATAACTTTGTCACCTAATTTGTCGAAAAAGCTACCTGAATTATATTTAATATCGTATTTAGTTCTGTCGATTTTTACCTTTGCAGTTGCAGAATTTGCAGTTGCAGCAAGGTCAAAAGTTACAGGATTTGTAATTCCTTTTACAGTTAAATCTGCGGTAACTGAATAAACACCTGCGCTTTTAGCAGCTACAGTTTTGAAAACCAAGGTAGCCGTTGGGAATTTCTCAGTACCAAAAAAATCTTCTGATTTCAAATGGCCGTCTAATTTTTCTTTGCCCTGACCCGCCTTTAAGTCGGTTGTTGTCATAGAAGTCATATCAACAGTGAAATTTCCACCTACAACATTTTTCCCTTTGAAGGTTAAAGCACCTTCTTTAAGGTTAATGGTTCCATCATGCTGACCAGTCACTTTTTTCCCAACCCAAGTAATAGTACTTTTTGTAGCGTCAACTTTTTTTGTTTGTGCAGTTACTGTTGCTGTTCCGAAAGCTACTAATAATGCAATTGCAATTGTTTTAAAATTTGTCATTGTTTAAATTGATTTTGGTTAATAATTATAGTGTTATAAATAAATCCTCGTTTGATTTTCGAACTTTTTTGTTATGTTGAGTCGCATCCTCTTCGTGACGGTAACCAACTGTTGCAATAACGGCAGCGTTCAGATTTAATGCGTCTAAACCTAATATTTCGTTGAATTTTTTAGCGTCGAAACCTTCCATTGGGGTAGCATCAATTTTTAATTCAGCGGCAGCATTAAGCAGATTTCCAAGTGCTAAATACGTTTGTTTTGCTGTCCAAATTACTTTTGCGTCAGCAGGAATTTTGTTTACAGAACCTTTCATATAATCTCCAAAACCTGACAAAGCTTCCGTCGGAATACCTCTTGTTTCGCTAATGTTTTTAATGTAAGCATCGATATCAGAATCGTTTACTACCGTTTGATTTGCAAAAACGATTACTTGTGATGCATCAGTAATTTGCGTTTGTCCGTAGGCTGCGGGTAATAATTTTGCTCTTAATTCTGGATTTTCAACGATAATTACTTTGTAAAGTTGCAATCCAAAAGAAGAAGTGCTTAAACGAATCGCTTCTTTTAAGAAATTTAAATCTTCAGTTGAGATTTTTTTGGTTGCATCGAATTTTTTTGTGGCATAACGCCAATTTTGATTTTCTAAAAATGTGTTCATTTGTTATTTATTAATTATTGATTTCTAATTTTTTCTAAAAGGAAGTTCAATTGTTCTAATTCTGGATTTGATAAATTTTGAACTATTTTTTTTTCATAATCGATTACTTTTGGATCTAATTCTGTTAAAACAGACAACCCTTTTGCAGTAATTAATACATCTATTTTTCTTCTATTAGATTTACAAACAGTTCGTGTTACCAATTTTTTTAAAAGTAATTTGTCAACTAAACGTGTGGTATTACTGGTTTTAGCAAGCATTCGTTCTTGAATAACGCACATGTTAGCAGGATTTCCTTTTTGACCTCGTAATATTCGCAAAACATTATATTGTTCGCTTGACAAATCATAAGGCTTCAAGATTTCTGCAAAACGTTCGTGAATACCATTTTGAGTATAAATGATGTTGAGCACCACTTTTTGAGAAGATTCCATTATTACGTTTGATTTTATAGCCTCTTCAATTTTCATGATTGTATTTACAATATTTGTAGGTACAAATGTAGAATTATAAATTTGATTTTGATTTTTTAGAATTGTTATTTTTATGTTAATTCTAAAACTCCCATTTATCTTTTTCTATTAAGACGATATTATGTAATTTTGTAAAAAATATAAATAGTTATGAATTTAGCACAAGAAGTTTGGGTAGAGCAATTAGAAAATGACGAAAACGCAGTTATTTTAGATGTTAGAACGGAAGACGAATGTAATGAAGGGATGATTCCTGAAGCAATAAATATTGATATATATAAAGGTCAAGGATTTATTTATTCACTAGAAGAATTAGATAAGTCAAAAAACTATTATGTTTATTGCAGATCCGGAGCAAGAAGCGCACAAGCCTGTTCAATTATGAATCAATTGGGATTTGAAAACACCTATAATTTACTTGGCGGTATGATGGAATGGAATGGGGAAGTGGTTTAAATATTCTTCATTTGTAAATTAGAGCATGTTAATTTTCCTAATTAAATTTCAAATATATTTAAATTAAAAAGGATTTGAATTGACTTTACAGTTTTTTTAGTTAACGCTGAGGTTTTTTTATAGCCATTATTTTCAATTGAATAAAAGGATAATAATTAATTATATTGATTTTTTAAAAAATAGTGTACTTTTGCACCGCTTAAATTTTTTTAGCTAAATAATTAAATAAGTTCTTACCAAGTGTTAAATAGAAGACATATCCGTGTGAAAGTGATGCAATCGATATATGCGATGCACCAAAATGGTTCAGATAATATTGACAAAGAAGAAAAATTTTTGCTTTATAGTATCGATAATATTTTAGATTTATACCTAACAATGTTATCTTCTTTGATTGAAATTGGTAAAAAAGAGGCTTTTTTTATTGAGATATCAAGTCAAAAACATATTACTACATCGCAAGAGCGAAATCCCAATAAAAAATTTATAAACAATGCCATTCTTCAGATTCTTTCTGAAAATAATTCTTTGAGTATTGCTTTAGAAAACAGAAAAATTAATCATTGGGAATTAAATGAAGATTACATCCAAATTCTTTTAGATAGCATAAAAAACAGTGGTTTCTATGCTAAATATATGGCAAATACTGTAAATAATTTTGAAGAAGACAAGCAATTTATTCTCGATATTTTTACAGAATTGATTGTTCCCAATGAAAAATTATATGAGTTTTTAGAAGACAATAAATTGACTTGGATTGATGATATTCCTGTTGTGAATACACAAATTATCAAACAATTAAAGCTAATTAAATCTTCAAAAGACGAAGCTTTTAGAGTACCAAAAATATTTAAAGACCAGGAAGATCAAGGATTTGTTACTAATTTATTTAGAAAAACAGTACTTAATGAAAGAGAATTTGCAAAAGAATACGTTGATAAAACACCCAATTGGGATTCGGAACGTATTGCTGAAATAGACACCATTGTACTGAAAATGGCTATTTGCGAGTTTGTAAAATTCCCTTCAATTCCTGTTAAAGTAACAATTAACGAATATTTAGAAATTGCAAAGGAGTATTCTACACCAAAAAGTAGTATTTTTATAAACGGAATTTTAGATAATTTGGTTAAAGAATTTGAGAATAGTAATAAATTGAATAAAATCGGGAGAGGTTTAATGTAAAAATTTATAAAATCATGAATAAAAAAGTTGTTTTAGTTGCTGTAATTGTATCCTTTATGTTTTTAGGATCTTGCAAAAAGAAAGAAGAAGTAAATTCAGAAATACAAAATTCTTCAATATCAAATTCGACTTCAATTGGTATTCCAGAGCAAGAAAAAAGAGTACTTCCTGCAGACGGTAAATATCCTGTGATGACATTTAAAGAAACAGAACATGATTTTGGGTCGATTGCTGCGGGTTCAAAAGTGAATTATTCATTCCAATTTAAAAACACCGGAGAAGCTGATTTAATTATTACTAGAGCGGTGGGTTCTTGCGGTTGCACCATTCCAGAATATCCAAAAACACCAATAAAAGCAGGGGAATCTGCAAAAATTGATGTGTCGTTCAATTCTACTGGCAAACATGGAATCCAACAAAAATCGGTTACCATTTCTACAAATACCAAAGCAGGAGTTGAGTCATTAATAATAAAAGCTTCAATAAAAGAGTAATTAACAATTTAAAAATAAAAATAATTATGGGACAAATACAACAATTCTTACCGTTTATTTTAATGTTCGTGGTTATCTATTTCTTTATGATTAGACCACAACAAAAAAGAGCGAAATTGGAAAAACAATTTGAAAGCGACTTGAAAGTAGGTGACAGAATCATTACAAAAAGTGGAATTCACGGAAAAATTTCTGAATTAAGCGAAACTACAATTGTTATTGAAACTATGTCTGGGAAATTGAAAATGGAGCGTTCTTCGTTATCAATGGAAATGAGTGCTTCTTTGAACAAGAAATAAGCTGATAATTTTATACTAAAAAGCCCCAAATTGGGGCTTTTTATGTTTTGTAAAAATCTAAAAATTATTTTTTTGCTTTTTCTTTACTGAAATCTGTGGTTGCTGTTAATTGGGCAATTTTAATAATTACATCAACTGCTTTTTGCATACTTTCAACTGGAACATATTCATATTTTCCGTGAAAATTGTGTCCCCCAGCAAATATATTCGGACACGGTAATCCCATATACGATAATTGAGAGCCGTCAGTTCCACCACGAATAGGCTTGATTAACGGTTTTATTCCTAATTCTCGCATCGCTTTTTCGGCAATATCAACAATATATTTTACAGGCGTAACCTTTTCCTTCATATTGAAATATTGGTCTTTTACTTCTGCAATGCAAATATCCACACCAAATTGTTTAGCGAATTTCTTGTTGATTTTTTTAGCAATGGCATGAATTACTTCTTTGCGTTTTTTGAATTTACTTGCGCTATGGTCTCTAATGATAAGTTCTAAAACAGTTTCTTCGATGCTCCCTTTCAAGTGGTGAACGTGGAAAAATCCTTCGTAACCTTTCGTTTCTTGTGGTGTTTCACCTTTTGGTAATTGGTTGATGAAATCATTAGCAATCAACATTGAATTAATCATTTTTCCTTTGGCATAACCAGGATGAACGCTTTTTCCTTTGAAAGTAATTTTTGCACCTGCAGCGTTAAAATTTTCATATTCTAATTCCCCAATCTGGCTTCCGTCCATTGTATATGCCCATTCGGCTCCAAATTTTGCCACGTCAAATTTATGAGCACCACGACCAATTTCTTCATCTGGTGTAAACCCAATTCTAATTTTTCCGTGTTTGATATCAGGATTTTTAACTAAGAATTCCATTGCCGTAACAATCTCTGTAATTCCCGCTTTGTCATCAGCACCAAGCAAAGTCAATCCATCAGTTGTGATTAATGTTTGTCCTTTATAGAGTAATAAATCTTTGAAATAATTTGGCGACAAAACGATATTTTGTTCTTTATTTAGAATGATATCTCCACCATCATAATTAGGAATTATTTGAGGATTTACATTTGCTCCCGTAAAATCTGGAGTAGTATCAAAATGAGATACAAACCCAATTATTGGAACTTCATGCTTAACATTACTTGGCAAAGTAGCCATTATATTGGCATTTTCATCAATGGTAACTTCTTCCAAACCAATTGCTTTTAATTCTTCAACCAATTTATTTGCTAAAACCCACTGCTTTTCTGTGCTTGGAGTAGTTGTAGAATTTGGATCTGATTCAGTGTCAATAATTACGTAACTAATGAAACGGTCTATAATATGTTGCATAATATTTCTTTTAATGAGTCGCAAATATACTGATTATTTAGGAATTCATTAAAAGTGTGTTATTAAAAGGAAGTATAGAATTTTTCAATTAAAATAAAATAATATAAAGATTTTAAATGTAAAAATTAATTGATTATTTCTACTTAATAAAATCTACAGACAACGAATTCACACAATAACGTTGCCCAGTTTTTGTTGGTCCATCATCGAAAACATGTCCTAAATGCCCGCCACAATTGGCACAAACAATTTCTGTACGAATCATTCCGTGGGTAGCATCTTTTATATACGTTACTTTTCCAGGTATCGATTCATCGAAGGAAGGCCAGCCGCAATGGCCGTCAAACTTAGAATTGCTTTCAAATAATGGTTCGCCGCAACCGCCACAACAATAGGTTCCTTTTTCGAAATGGAGGTTGTATTTTCCTGAATGTGGAAATTCTGTACCTTTTTGGCGAAGGATTTTAAAGCGTTCTAAACCCAATTGGTCTTTCCACTCTTGTTCCGATTTTTCTATTGATGCACTCATTATTTTGAAGGTATAAATTTAACAGATACAGAATTTGTACAAAAACGTTGCCCAGTTTTGGTAGGTCCGTCATCAAAAACATGACCTAAATGACCGCCACATTTTGCGCAATTGACTTCAGTTCGGGACATACCAAAACTTGAATCGGTTATATATGTTACAGAACCTTTTATGGCTTTATCAAAAGAAGGCCAGCCACAATCTGAATGGAATTTTGCATCGGAATAAAAAAGTAAATTTTTACAGGCGGCGCAAACGTAGATTCCTTTATCAAAAGTATTTACATATTTTCCTGAAAATGGGCGTTCTGTTCCTTTTTCACGAAGCACTTCAAATTGTTCGGGTGTTAATTCTTTTTTCCATTGCGCATCTGATTTCTGAATTTCAAGTTTTGCATTTTTTGTTTTATCTTGCCCTTGACAGGAAAAAAGTGTAAATGTTAGTAGTAAGGTAAATAGCTGGTTTTTCATTTAATTAGGAATTATATGTTAATAAATTCGACAGTTTTCTCAATAACAAAAGGATTTCCAAGAATTTTTCGGTGTCCCAAATGTTTTGTAATTAATAATTCTCCATTTTTTAAATTATCGTGAATGTTTATGGAAGTAGTCACAGGAACTTCATAATCGTTTTCATCGTGAATTACAAGTACAGGAATTTCAACTGTTTTGGCAGCACTATGAGCGGAATAATTTTCCATTGGCTCGTTATATTTTTTTTCAAAATGCTGTTGCAAATGGGAGCTAAATTCAGATTTAAGTTCCAATTTCGTCACAAAATCATCCAAAATATCTTTCACCTTATCGCCACTTCCAATGATTGTTAATCGGTTAATTTTCAATCCTTTTTTTATTGCATTAAGCAAAGTCATTCCACCTAAAGAATGTCCAACAGCAGCTTCAAAAGGTCCAAACTGCTTATCAATTTCTAATATTGAAGCAATAAATTCGGTCATAATTGTAGTATTTCCTGATGATTTTCCGTGCGCAGGAGCATCAAAACTAATGGTTGAAAACCCTTCTTTCACAAATGCTTCTGCAAATTTAACCAATTGTGTTCCACGTCCCGACCATCCGTGAACAAGCAATATCTTTTTCTCACTTTTACCATATTGGTACACTACAATTTCTTTGTTAACATCAGGAATTAATATTCTTTTTTGAATACTGTTTTTATCAATTTCCAACTCTCTTTTGGGAACTTTGTGTTTTATTGGGGTAGTAAATAATCTTGCCAAATATAAAGTGGTTAGTTTAATTGAAAAAAATTGAAGGATTTTTCCAATGTAAATAATGACTTTTGGAACTTTCAAATGTTGCTTTTTATTGGAATTCAATACTTTTAATTTAATTATATTTAATAATGCAATTTATGGTATTATTTTTATTTTAAGGTAGTACATCTATTAAATTATTCATAAAATAGTTTAGTAGTTTTATACAATATTAACTCAAGCATTTTAATTTTACAGCATTATAAGAAAAGATATATTCGTAACTTTGAATTTCTATTTTAAAATCAAATTACTATGAAAAAGGGCTTTGTCTTATTTGTTATTGCCATGTCTATTCTTAATTCATGCGCCAAAAATCCATTTACAGGTAAAAACACATTGAATTTTGTTTCCAATAGTGAATTGTTTCCAACTTCTTTTCAACAATACGGTACTTTTTTGAAAGATAATAAAGTGGTTGTTGGAACTACAGATGCTAAACGAGTTGAAACTGTTGGTCTGAAAATTAAAATGGCTGCCGAAAAATATTTAGATGCTAACGGATTTAAAGACTATTTAAAGGATTATTCTTGGGAATATAAATTAGTTGAAAGTAAAGAAGTCAATGCTTGGTGTTTGCCAGGTGGAAAAATAGTATTCTATTCTGCCATTTTGTCAATTTGTAAAGATGACGCTGGAATGGCAACCGTAATGGGGCACGAAGTAGCACACGCATTGGCAAATCATGGTGCGCAACGAATGAGTGCAGGGATATTACAACAAGCTGGAGCAGGGATTGTAGGAATTGCAACAGACTCAAAAAGCAGTCAAGAAAAACAAATTTGGATGACCGCTTACGGGGGAGTTACGCAATATGGAGCGATGCTGCCTTTTAGCAGAAGTCATGAAAGTGAAGCAGATAAAATCGGGTTAATTTTAATGGCAATTGCAGGTTATGATCCAACTACAGCAGTCGCTTTTTGGGAAAGAATGTCAGCAAATTCAGGAGGTAAAGCACAACCAGAATTTTTAAGCACCCACCCATCCGATGCAACCCGAATTGAAAAATTGAAAAGTTTAATCCCAGAAGCTAAAATTGAAGCTGCAAAATTTGGTGTTGTTTTTAAATAAAAAATACTATCTTCGGTGCTGTCTTTAAGACTATTATACCTAATACCTATCGATTATTTATGGCAAATCTTGAAAAAGGAAATTCAAAATTACTGAATGCTTGGGCTTTCTACGATTGGGCAAATTCCGTTTATAGCTTGGTAATTGCATCTGCAATTTTTCCTATTTTTTATGGCGCACTATTCAAAATCAGAGGCGTTTCCTATATTGATGTATTTGGAACAACTCTCAAAAGTACGGCGCTAATTAGTTTTGTAACGGCAGCTGCCTTTTTATTGGTCGCTTTTATTTCGCCATTGTTATCTGGTATCGCCGATTATGTTGGAAACAAAAAGAATTTTATGAAATTCTTCTGCTATTTGGGTGCACTTTCGTGTATTGCAATGTATTGGTTTTCATTGGAACATATTTATTATAGCCTAATCGCTTATTTCTTTGGATTAGTTGGTTTTTGGGGAAGTTTGGTTTTTTATAATTCCTATTTGCCCGACATTGCTTTTCCAGAACAACAAGATAGAATCAGTGCCAAAGGGTTTTCAATTGGATATATTGGAAGCGTTTTATTGTTAATCATTAACTTGGCAATGGTTATGAAACCTGAGTTTTTCGGAATAACGGGAACTGCGGGTGAAGCAAGTATGAAAGCCATGCGCTACTCGTTTGTGATGGTTGGAATTTGGTGGATTGGCTTCAGTCAATATACGTATTACTATTTACCTAAAGGAAATAAAGGTCATAAAGTTACAAAAGCAGTAGTTTTTAATGGATTTCACGAACTTAAAAAAGTTTGGTATTTGTTAGAACACAACGTTCAATTAAAACGATTTTTAGGTAGTTTCTTCGTTTATGGAATGGCGGTTCAAACAGTTATGATAATTGCAGTTTACTTTGGAGAGCAAGAAATTTCTTGGAAGTCCGACAGTGAAAAAACGACGGGTTTAATAATTAGTATATTAGTAATTCAATTGATTGCAATTTTGGGTGCCAATTTAACTTCAAAAGCATCAGAAAAATTTGGAAACATTACCACTTTAATATTATTAAATTGCATTTGGGCAGTTTTATGCGTGGTTGCATTTTTTGTAACTTCACCAATAGAATTTTATATGACAGCAGGTTTTGTCGGTTTGGTAATGGGAGGTGTTCAAGCCCTTTCTCGTTCTACCTATTCTAAGATGCTGCCCGTAACAGACGACACAGCTTCTTTTTTCAGTTTTTATGATGTTTCAGAAAAAATAGGAATTGTAATTGGAATGTGTCTTTATGGAATTATCGACCAAGTAACAGGTAGTCCAAGGTATTCAATTGTATTTTTAGGATTGTTTTTTGTTATGGGAATTATTTTATTATCGAGGGTTCCAAAAAAAATTATTAAAGCATAATAAATTAAATTATATTTACAAAAAATTAAATTATACTAAAAAATGAATTCAATAAAACTCTCTTTAGCAATACTATCTTGTTCCGCTTTAGTAACTTTTACCTCTTGTAACATTGAGCCTTTGGATAAAGATTTACTCGGAAACATTATAAATCCAGCAAGTGTAGCAGGATCCTACAGAATGACTGCTTTTAATACAGGAATCCCAACTGATTTAAATAACGATGGTGCCGCGTCAACTAATCAAATGCTAGAAACATCTTGTTTTAATGATAATATTTTGACTATAAATCCTAATGCCACTTTTACTTCAACTTCAAAAGGAGTAGATGTAAGTGCATCAGCAACTTTAGTTTGTTTATCTAATCCAAATATTACAGGTACTTGGGTGCTAAACGGAACGGTGTTAAAATTGATTTATATGAAAGGAAATGTAGAAATAACAGATTTGTATTCTGTATCTGGAAATACCTTGACACATAGTGTACCTCTTGGTCAAATAGTAAGTACTACCTCAACAAATGCAGCTGTATTTTTAAATTCTAGCTATTATTTTGTTTATACAAAATAACTTCTCTTTCAAATTAAAAAAAAGCTATCTTTCTAAGATGGCTTTTTTTTAATGAAACGGCACAAAGATTGCTTTAGTAATGTGGTAATTTAAATGTTTTAAATAAACAATTATTTTACAATTTTTTCTATAAATGGTTTCTTAACAGAAATTATAACCCTTTGAAATCTAGCTATTTATAATCATAATATCAAAACGACTTAATTTATACTATGTCAAATCCTAAAATAATTACTATTGACAATTTGTCACTTCAAGAATTTGATTCCGAAGCAGAATTAATTCCGCTTTTAACACCAGAAGACGAAGAAGAGATGAATAATGAAGAATTACCAGATTCATTAGCTATTCTACCTTTGCGGAACACTGTTTTGTACCCTGGAGTGGTAATTCCAATTACTGCTGGAAGAGATAAATCTATAAAGTTGATTAATGATGCCAATGCAGCAGGAAAAGACATTGGCGTAGTTTCTCAAATAAATGAAGAAGACGAAGATCCATCACAAAACGATATTCATTCCATTGGAACGGTTGCAAAAATACTTCGGGTTCTAAAAATGCCTGATGGTAATATTACCGTAATTTTACAAGGTAAAAAACGTTTTGAAATTGACACCGTTATTTCCCAAGCTCCATATATTACAGCAACCGTAAAAAATATCGTAGAAACACGTCCCGCCAAAAAAGACAAAGAGTTTACCGTTATTATTGATTCTATTAAAGAATTGGCAATCCAAATTATTAAGGAAAGTCCAAATATTCCAACCGAAGCGACTTTTGCAATTAAGAATATTGAAAGTAAATCATTCTTAATCAATTTTGTATCTTCCAATATGAATTTGTCTGTAAAAGAAAAACAAGAGCTCTTAAATATTAAAGATTTAAAAGAGAGAGCTTTAGAAACTTTACGATTCATGAACATTGAACTTCAAAAATTGGAGTTAAAAAATGATATTCAGTCGAAAGTTCGCTTTGATTTAGACCAACAACAACGAGAATATTTTTTGCACCAGCAAATGAAAACCATTCAGGAAGAATTGGGTGGCGCTTCTCAAGAAGAGGAAGTTGAGGAAATGATTGAAAAAGCAACACTCAAAAAATGGGATGAGGTTACAAAAAAACACTTCGAAAAAGAATTGACAAAAATGCGCCGCATGAACCCACAAGCGCCCGATTTTGGCATTCAAAGAAACTATTTAGAATTGTTTTTAGAGTTGCCTTGGAATGAATATTCTAAAGATAATTTCGATTTAAAAAGAGCACAAAAAATACTTGATCGCGACCATTTTGGTTTAGAAGATGTAAAGAAAAGAATGATAGAACATTTGGCAGTTTTGAAATTGCGAAATGATATGAAATCACCAATTATCTGTTTGACAGGACCTCCAGGAGTTGGTAAAACATCCATCGGAAAATCAGTTGCAGAAGCTTTAGGAAGAAAATATGTGAGAATTTCCCTTGGTGGTTTGCGTGATGAAGCAGAAATTCGTGGACATAGAAAAACCTATATCGGTGCGATGTCAGGACGTATTATTCAAAGTTTGAAAAAAGCGGGAACCTCAAATCCTGTTTTTGTATTGGATGAAATCGACAAATTAGCGATGGGAAATCAAGGCGATCCTTCTTCGGCATTATTGGAAGTTTTAGATCCCGAGCAAAACAACGCTTTCTATGATAATTTCCTTGAAATGGGATATGATTTATCAAAAGTAATGTTCATTGCAACGTCTAATAATATGGCAACTATTCAACCAGCATTGCGCGATAGAATGGAAATCATAAAAATGTCTGGCTATACAATTGAAGAAAAAACTGAAATTGCACGCCAACATTTATTTCCGCGTCAATTGAAGGAACACGGTTTGACTTTAAAAGATTTGACGATTGGAAAAAAACAATTGGAGAAAATTGTGGAAGGATATACCCGTGAATCTGGTGTTCGTGGATTAGAAGCTAAAATTGCTCAGGTTATCAGAAATGCTGCCAAATCCATTGCGATGGAAGAGGAGTACAACAAAAAAGTTACAGATTTGGATATCGTTCAAGTTTTGGGCGTTCCAAGATTAGAAAGAGATAAATATGAAAATAATGACGTTGCAGGCGTAGTAACTGGTTTGGCTTGGACAAGCGTTGGCGGTGATATTCTATTCATTGAGTCCTTGATTTCCAAAGGAAAAGGAATGATGACAATTACTGGAAATCTTGGAATAGTAATGAAAGAATCAGCAACTATTGCATTGGAATATATAAAATCAAACGCTGAAATTTTCGGAATTGACTCTGAAATGCTATCCAAGTACAATATTCATTTGCACGTTCCTGAAGGGGCAACACCAAAAGATGGTCCAAGTGCTGGAATTGCAATGTTAACGTCTTTAGTCTCTTTATTTACTCAAAAACGAGTTAAGAAAAGTCTTGCTATGACTGGTGAAATTACCCTAAGAGGTAAAGTTTTACCCGTTGGAGGAATTAAAGAAAAAATATTGGCAGCCAAAAGAGCCAACATTAAAGAAATTGTTTTGTGTCACGAAAACAAGAGTGATATTGATGAAATTAAACCTCAATATTTAGAGGGATTGACGTTTCATTACGTAAAAGAAATGAGCGAGGTTTTAGCAATTGCTTTAACCGACCAGAAAGTCAAAAACGCTAAAGTTTTATAATTCAAAAACGGCTAAGAAATTAGCCGTTTTTTTTATTAAAAATAATATCTTCGCATTTGCGTTATATAAGCAGAAAATTCAAACATGTTTAAAAACCAATTATATTTAAGCTTCCTTCTTTTTTGTTCCATAACTTACGGTCAAATAGGTGGGCAATCGGTATATCAGTTTTTAAATTTGGTAACTTCGCCACGTCAGGCGGCATTGGGAGGGAAAACAATTACAATTTATGATGACGATGTCAACCAAGCCAATTTTAATCCTGCAACAATAAATTCAGAAATGGACAATCATCTGGCTATGAATTATGGAAGTTATTTTGGAGAAGTAACCTATGGAACCGCTTCCTATGCTTATACATTTGATCGTCATTTGCAAACTTTTCAAGTGGGTGTAAATTATGTTAATTATGGAAAATTTCAAGGAACAGATGAAACTGGAAATGCCACTTCTGATTTTACAGGAAGTGAAATGGCACTGTCTTTAGGATATTCTTTTATGATTCCTAATGTTCCTGTTCACTTTGGTGCCAATGCAAAATTAATTTCATCCACCTTAGAAAGTTATAATTCTTTTGGTGGTGCCGTTGATTTGGGTGCGCTATTTATTGACGAACGAAACGATGTAAATTGGGCTTTGGTTGTCAGAAATATTGGCACACAATTTACTTCCTATTCTGGTACAAATGAAAAGTTACCAATGGAAGTATTGATAGGAGTTTCTCAAGAAGTTGAAAACGTGCCCATTCGTTGGCACTTAACATTAGAAAATTTACAACAGTGGAACATTGCTTTTTCAAATCCTGCACGTGCTATTGGTTCAATAGATGGCGGTTCGACACCTGAGAAAGTTTCGTTTTTTAATAATGCTTTACGTCATTTAATCATTGGCGTTGAATTATTTCCAAAGAAAAGTTTTAATGTTCGTTTGGGATATAATTTCAGAAGAGGCGAGGAGTTGAGTATTTTAGAGCAACGTAATTTCTCAGGAATTTCTGTTGGATTCGGATTAAAATTCAATAATCTAAAATTCAATTATTCGTATTCTCGTTATACATTAGCAGCGAATACAAGTTTATTTGGTTTAACTATTAACTTTCAAGAATAGATTTTGGATAAAAAAATTACTATTGCGATAGACGGTTTTTCGTCAACAGGAAAAAGTACTTTGGCAAAACAATTGGCAAAACATTTAGGCTATGTTTACGTCGATACTGGGGCAATGTATCGTGCCGTTGCTTATTTTGCAATGCAAAACGGATTTATAAAATCTGATTTTTTCGATAAAAACGGCTTGATTGAAAGTTTACCAAATATAAAATTACACTTCCAATTCAACCCTGAATTGGGATTTGCAGAAATGTTTTTGAACGATGTAAATATTGAGAAAAAAATTCGGACGATTGAAGTTTCTAATTACGTGAGTAAAGTGGCTGAAGTTTCCGAAGTTCGAGCCAAATTAGTTGAGCAACAACAGGAAATGGGAAAAAACAAAGGCATTGTGATGGACGGAAGAGACATTGCTACAGTGGTTTTTCCGGATGCCGAACTCAAGATTTTTATGACTGCAAGTGCGCAAACTCGGGCACAAAGACGCTTTGACGAATTGCAACAAAAAGGCGATGCTGTTTCTTTTGACGAAGTTTTAAAAAATGTTGAAGAGCGCGATTATATAGATACGCACAGAGACGATTCCCCATTATTAAAAGATAAAAATGCCATTGAAATTGATAATTCTTTCCTCACTCGAGAAGAACAATTTGATAAAGTTTTAGCTTTAGTGCATACCATTTAATATTTTTAGATAATAACTCCAATTATTATTTGAATATATTAATTTATTGTTAGATTTACATTTGAAAAAATTCTCAAATCTAAATTTAATTCTATGAATATTAAAAATCAGCTTACTTTAATGAACTTTTTCCAGCTCTTTGTGTGGGGTGCATGGCTCACTACATTAGCTAGTTATGGTTTTGGTTTTAAGAAATGGACTGGACAAGATTTTGGGATTGTTTTTTCTACACTTGGGATAGCTTCAATTATTATGCCTGCAATATCTGGTATTATTGCAGATAAATTCATGAATTTAGAAAAACTGTATGGTTTACATCATATTTTATACGGATTATCCTTACTTGTAATTCCTCACATAGATAATGCTTCTACATTTTTTTGGGTGATGTTGCTTGCAATGGTTTTTTATATGCCAACGCTTTCTTTGTCAAATGCACTTTCTTATACAATATTAAAGAATAATAATTACGATGTTGTAAAAGTATATCCACCAATTAGAGTTTTTGGAACTATTGGATTTATTGTGGCTATGTGGGTTACAAATTTGATAAGTGATCCTGAATCACCTCTAGAATTTGGTTTAAAAGTTGGAAATAAGCTGTCACAATTTACTGGAATGGCGATTCAATGCAATCAATTTTATATTGCAGCTTTATTTGCAATTTTATTAGGTATTTATTCAATGACTTTGCCTAAATGTCCTCCCAAAAATGAAATAGATACAGAAAATGCTACTTTAGCTGAAAAATTAGGGTTGCAAGGATTTAAATTGTTTAAGCAAACTAAATTAGCTACTTTTTTTGTTTTTAGTGTTTTTTTAGGTGCTGCTCTACAATTGACCAATATGTATGGAGAAACGTATATTAAAGATTTTAAAAATTTCCCAGAATTTGCCAATACTTTTGCAGTTCAATCTGCTAATATTGTTCTGTCCATTTCTCAAATTTCAGAAACCATTTTTATATTGGCAATCCCTTTTTTCTTGAAGAGATATGGAATTAAAAGGGTTATGCTTTTTAGTTTAATAGCCTGGGTTCTTCGGTTTGGTTTTTTTGCATATGGAGACCCAATTAATAGTTTGTGGATGATTTTAATGTCGAACATTGTTTATGGATTTGCCTTTGATTTTTTTAATATCTCTGGCTCATTATTCATTGAAACGACTACAGATTCTAAAATTCGTTCCTCTGCTCAAGGATTGTTTATGATGATGACCAATGGTTTTGGGGCAGTTTTAGGAAGTTTATCTAGTGGATATTTAATTGATAATTATTTCACACATAAAGGTATTAAAGATTGGCATAACATTTGGCTAACATTTGCAGTTTATGCCGCCGTAATAGCAGTTGCTTTCGCCATTTTCTTTAAGCACAAACACAATCCTGAAGAAATTACAGAAATCAATCATTAATCAAAAATACTCCTCTATAAACCCGATAGCCATAAAGGTATCGGGTTTTTCATTTCAATTTTTTTTTGGGCATGCCCCTTCGTAAAAACTTCGGGTCAGGTCGTTCGCTTCAATCTCTGTTCCACTTCGCTCCACAAAGGATTTCCGCTGCCACCCTGACCGAGTTTAGACAGATTGCCACGTTCCTCGCAATGACGTAAATGAGGGCGCGCCCAAATAAAAAAAGTGCCTTCATTTCTGAAAGCACTTTTGATTGTTGTAGTTGTTGTAGTAGTATTTATTATAATGCGGATTTAACGGTTTTTATGATTCTAGCAGCAATTTTGTAAGGATCGCCATTAGATGCTGGTCGTCTGTCTTCTAACCAACCTTTCCATCCTTTTTGAACGGTCATTAAAGGTATACGGATGGAACATCCTCTGTCTGAAACCCCGTAAGAGAAATCGTGAATCGATGCAGTTTCGTGTTTTCCTGTCAAACGTAAATCGTTATAAGCACCGTAAACCGCGATGTGTTCTGCTGTTACTGGGCGGAATGCTTCACATATTTTTTCGTAGGTTGCTTGGTCTCCACACGTTCTCAAAACCTCATTAGAGAAATTGGCGTGCATTCCTGAACCATTCCAATCGGTGTCTCCCAACGGTTTTGGGTGGTATTCTATATAATAACCGTATTTTTCGGTTAAACGATCTAATAAATAACGGGCAACCCAAATTTCGTCACCTGCTTTTTTAGCTCCTTGAGCAAACAATTGGAATTCCCATTGTCCGCAAGCAACTTCTTGATTAATTCCTTCAAAGTTAATTCCTGCGGCGATACATAAATCGGCATGTTCTTCAACTAAAGCTCTTCCGTGCGTGTTTTTTCCACCTACCGAACAGTAGTACATTCCTTGTGGTGCTGGGTAACCTCCAATTGGGAATCCTAAAGGCAATAAAGTTTTGGTATCCATAATGAAATATTCTTGCTCAAATCCGAACCAGAAATCTCCGTCATCGTCAATAGTTGCTCTGCCGTTAGAGGCATGTGGCGTACCATCTGCATTCATAACTTCGGTCATTACTAAATAGCCATTGATGCGAGTTGGGTCTGGGTAGATTGCAACAGGAACTAACAAACAGTCTGAAGATCCGCCTTCGGCTTGTTTTGTTGAGGAACCATCAAAAGACCAATTTCCGATTTCAGCTAAAGTTCCTTGAAAATTTGCATGTTCTTCAACTTTAGTTTTGCTTCTTAAATTTTGAGTTGGGTCATATCCGTCCAACCAAATGTACTCTAACTTTATTTTTGCCATTGTAATAGGAGTTAAATTTTAATTAAAATACAAAAATAAATTAAAAATTGTAAGCGCCCAAAATTAGGGGGTAGTTTTTATTAACGATGTGTTATTTTTAGTAAAATTTTATTTTTTAGGGGGGTAAAGCTCCAAAAAGTTATTTTTTAACGTCATAAATGAATAATTTGACAATTTATTAAAGTTAATGATTAGACATTTTTATATATTCGCATTTAAAAGCAATGATTTATTAAATTTAATATCAATTTTTATGGCAAATTTACGTTTTCAAGCATTATTTGAAGCTTCCAACAGAAGTCTAATCAAATTTGAAGAGACCGATAGAAAATCGACTATTTTCGGTTCTAATGTGTTCAATGACAAAGCAATGAAGCAGTTTTTAACTTCTGATGCGCACAAAGCCGTTAAAGATGCAGTTCAATTTGGTACAAAAATCGATAGAAAATTAGCCGATTATATTGCTATGGGAATGAAAGAATGGGCGTTGTCAAAAGGTGTAACTCATTATACGCATTGGTTTCAACCCCTTACAGGAACTACAGCCGAGAAGCACGATGCATTTTTTGAAACTTCCTACGATGGAAGTGATCCGGTTGAAAAATTTGGTGGTGCGCAATTGGTGCAACAAGAACCAGATGCTTCGAGTTTTCCAAATGGAGGAATCAGAAATACATTTGAAGCCCGTGGATATACCGCTTGGGATCCAACTTCACCTGCATTTATATATGGTACGACTTTGTGCATTCCTACCGTTTTCATTTCCTATACTGGAGAAGCATTAGATAATAAAATTCCTTTGTTGCGTGCCTTGTCTGCTATGGATGAGGCGGCTACAGATGTATGTAAATATTTTGATAAAAATGTAAAGAAAGTAAACGCCACTTTGGGTTGGGAGCAAGAATATTTCTTAATTGATAAATCATTGGCGAATTCTCGTCCCGATTTAATGATGACAGGACGAACATTAATTGGTCATACTTCTGCCAAAGGACAACAATTGGACGATCATTATTTTGGGTCAATTCCAACGCGGGCTTTAACTTTTATGAGAGATTTGGAACAAGAATGTATGTTGCTTGGAATCCCTGTAAAAACGCGTCACAATGAAGTGGCACCCAACCAATTTGAGTTGGCTCCCATTTTTGAAGAAACAAATTTGGCCGTAGATCACAATTGTTTGTTGATGGATGTTATGCATAAAGTGGGCGAGCGTCACGATTTGAAAGTATTGTTGCACGAAAAACCATTTAAGGGCGTAAACGGTTCCGGAAAACACAACAACTGGTCATTGGCAACGGATACAGGCGTAAATCTATTAAGTCCAAGCAAAACGCCAATGAGCAATTTACAGTTTTTGACTTTCTTTATCAATACTATAAAAGCAGTAAATGATTATGAGGCGTTATTGCGAGGTGCTATTGCAACTGCCAGTAACGATCACAGATTAGGTGCTAATGAAGCGCCACCAGCAATTATTTCTGTTTTTATTGGAGAACAATTAACGAAAGTATTGGCTGAATTAGAAGGGGTAACTTCCGGGAAATTATCACCAGAAGAGAAAACAGATTTAAAATTGAATGTTGTGGGTAAAATTCCAGATGTACTGTTGGATAATACCGACAGAAATAGAACGTCACCATTTGCCTTTACAGGCAATAAATTTGAGTTTAGAGCCGTTGGTTCTTCTGCAAATTGTTCTAATGCGATGACCACTTTGAATACGATTGTTGCCAAACAATTGAAAGATTTCAAAATTGAAGTCGATGGTTTGATTGAATCAAAAGGAATGAAGAAAGACGATGCTATTTTCAATATTTTGAGAGAATATATTAAAGTATCTAAGAAAATTCTTTTTGAAGGAGATGGTTACAGCGAAGCTTGGGAAATTGAAGCCGCAAAAAGAGGATTGAGTAATTCAAAAACTACTCCTGAAGCATTGAAAGCTAGAGCATCAAAGCAAGCATTGGATTTATTTTCAGAAATGGGAATTATGAATCACGTGGAAGCGGAAGCTAGATATGAAATTGAATTAGAAGAATATACCAAGAAAATTCAAATTGAAGGACGGGTTTTGGGAGATATTTCTCAAAATCATGTAATCCCAACTGCTATTCGGTATCAAAATACATTAATAGAAAATGTAAAAGGGCTGAAAGAAATTTTCGGTTCTGATTTCGAGAAAATTGCCAAAGAACAAATCCGTTTAATCAAAGAAATTTCTAAGCATATTGAAGGTATCAATACTAAAGTTGAGGAAATGACCGATGCACGTAGAAATGCAAATGTGCTTACCGACGCACTAGAAATGGCGGAAGCCTATTGCAATAAAGTAAAACCTTATTTTGAAATCATCAGAGACCACTGCGATAAATTAGAGCTTTTGGTTGACGATGAAATCTGGACATTGACAAAATACAGAGAATTGTTGTTTACGAAATAGTAGGCGAGAAGTATAAATTTTAAATGGGATTTGCATCAAAATGAATCCCGTTTTTTTATATTATAAAAATGTATTAACTTTGATAATGACTTAAGTAAGTCGAAAGTTTAAATGTCGTAAAGTGAAAAGTCTCGATAGAGTAAAAAACTATTTAGAATCAGCCAATTACAATAAATTACATTTTTAAATAAGACACTTTATTATACTTACTACCTATTAATTATTAAAATATAATGATGAAATTGAAACTTTTATTGGCATTGCTTCTTATCAACATTGGAACTTTAAAAGCACAAGAAAAACTTGAAGTATTCTTCGATTTTGATAAATACGAAATCAATATGGCTGCCAACCAAAAATTAGTGGATTGGGTTGCGGCTTCAAAAAACATTGAGGTACAGAAAATTTTTGGCTTTTGCGACTGGAAAGGCAGTAACAATTATAACGATACTTTGTCTTGGAAGCGCGTTCACTCGGTTTATGATTTCTTGAAAGACAGAAATGTAAAAATCAAAAGTGATTATGAAATTAAAGGTTTTGGAAAAGATTTTGAACAGTCAAAAATACAATCTGAAAATAGAAAAGTTACGGTAGTTTACGAAATTATCAAGGAAGCAATTCCTAAAACAAAAGAAGCTGTTTTACTAGAGGAGTTGAATATAGCTTTGAAAACAGCTAAAGTGGGCGATATTATCAAACTCAAAAACATCTATTTTTACAACAATTCACCAAGATTATTACCAAAATCAAAACCTATTTTATATGAATTGTTGTGCGTGATGAATGACAATCCAAAGCTAAAAATAGAAATACAAGGACACATTTGTTGCCAAACAGTTCCCGGACAATACGATGTTTCTTCAGCTAGAGCTAAAGCAGTTTGGGTTTTTCTTATTCAAAATAAAATCAATAGAAAGCGAATTACTTTCAAAGGTTTCGGAACCACAAAACCCGTTCATCCCATACCTGAACAATCTGAGCAAGAGGAAGAAGACAACCGCCGTGTGGAAATTATGATTGTGGAAAATTAAATATTTCTATATTTCCAACATTTGAAAATTTCACATCCGATAATTCCAATTATCTTTGCAAACAACTACACAACTAAAAAATGAGTTCAGATACAAGCAAACGGTATGCACTTCGTGGTGTTTCAGCATCCAAAGAAGACGTTCATAACGCAATAAAAAACATTGACAAGGGTTTGTTTCCACAAGCTTTTTGTAAAATTATCCCCGATTATTTAACGCAAGATGAAGAATATTGTCTCATAATGCACGCTGATGGAGCAGGAACAAAATCCTCATTGGCCTATATGTATTGGAAAGAAACAGGCGATATTTCTGTTTGGAAAGGCATTGCACAAGATGCATTAATAATGAATATTGATGATTTATTATGTATTGGTGCTACTGATAATATTTTATTATCTTCAACAATTGGGAGAAATAAAAACCTAATTACATCAGAAGTAATTTCGGCAATTATCAACGGAACGGAAGAATTAATTGCAGAATTGAAAACCTACGGCGTAACCATTCATTCCACAGGCGGAGAAACTGCAGATGTTGGCGATATTGTGCGCACCATCATAGTAGATTCAACGGTTACTGCCAGAATGAAACGCAGCGATGTGATTGATAATGCCAATATAAAAGCAGGTGATGTTATTGTAGGATTGGCTTCTTTTGGTCAATCGAGTTACGAAAAAAGCTACAATGGTGGAATGGGAAGCAACGGATTAACGTCGGCACGACACGATGTTTTTGGTAATTATTTGGCTCAAAAATATCCTGAAAGTTTTGACGCGGCAGTTCCTCAAGATTTGGTTTATTCTGGAAAAGTAAAGTTGACAGATGCTGTGAAAAATTCACCGATTGATGCGGGGAAATTAGTGCTGTCGCCAACAAGAACCTACGCCCCAATCATCAAGAAAATACTAGAAAAATACAATTCAGATTCCATTCACGGAATGGTGCATTGCAGTGGTGGCGCACAAACCAAGATATTGCATTTCGTAGAAAACCTACATATTATCAAAGATAATTTATTTCCGGTACCGCCTTTATTTCAGTTGATTCAAGAGCAATCTACAACCGATTGGAAGGAAATGTACCAAGTTTTCAATTGCGGTCACCGTATGGAATTGTATGTTCCTGAAGCCGTTGCCAATGACATTATTGCCATTTCAAAATCGTTTAATGTTGACGCCCAAATTGTTGGTAGAGTAGCAGCATCAGATACAAAAAAATTGACAATCACCAGTGAATATGGTGTTTTTGAATATTAATGATATCACTTTTCTCAATTACCTTTGAACCTTTGAACCTTTATCTTTTAATCTTTTTACCATGTACGAATTAGTTTTTTGGATTTACCAAGACGGAATTTACCTCAATCACCATTTAGTGTATGAATGCATCGTAGAAGAAGAATTGGTAGAAGGTTTAGAAGATTTACCAACAACCGTAATCCTAAACCGAATTAATACTTTGTTCTCAAAATGGGAACGAGTGGATGAAAACAGTTGGAAAAACAACAATGGTCCAGGCGCATTCCACGTTCGTACCACTTCTCAAAGCATAAAAATTGATTGCTACGGAACCGAAGGAAAAACGATGGATATTTTAGTCAATGCCCTCGAAGAATTCAGATGTCCTTTATATGACCCACAAGTACCAGAGCGGTATGATGGAGTGGAGTAGGCGTATTTAATAATAAATATTTTTATGAAAATAAACCCAAAAAACGGAATAGATCAACTTGTTTTCGGAATGAAACAAAACGATGTAATTGCTATTTATGGGAAACCAAATAGGAATTATAAAGATGAAGACGACAACGTGATTTTTTCCTATAATTCCCTTAAAATGCGTTTGACTTTCTATAAAGAGGAGGACTTTAGAATGGGTTATATCGTGGCTTCGAGTGCCGAAATGGAATTGTTTGGCAACAAAATTATCGGTAGAAAAATCAGTGATGTAAAATCAGAATTGGCTCAAAAAGGAATTGCAAAATTCACACAAGAAGAATTTGATACTTTTGAAAACTATTTCAATGAAGACCATTGGATTATCTTTCAAACAGAATTTGATGAAGTTGTAAAATTCGAAATCGGTGCTATCATCAATGATAAAGACGAATTTGACTGGAAATTCAAAAGTTAGGTTCAAAAAATCACAATAAAAAAAGGTGTTTCAGAGATTTCTGAAACACCTTTTTTGTGGTATAAACTTAATTATTTTTTAGCTTCTGTAGCAACTGGTGCTGGCATCGCTTCTAATAATTCCATTTCAAAAATGATATTAGCATTTGGTGGAATCACATTTCCTGCTCCTCTTTCGCCATATCCTAATTTTGAAGGGATGAAAACTACCGCTTTATCTCCAAAAGATAGTGCATTTAAACCTTCGATAAATCCAGGAATCAAGCCGTCTTTTTTACCGTATTGAAATGGAAAAGGTTGGTATCCGTTTTGAGAAGCTCTGTTTTGATCAAATTTTCCGTAGGTTTTATTTACTTCTTCATAGCTGCTATCAAATAAGGTTCCGTCTTCAAGATAACCAGCATAATGTATAAAAACATTTGCTCCGTCAGCAGGTTTTACACCAGCCCCTTTTTGAATAATTTTATATTCTAATCCTGTTTCAGATTTTATTGCTGTAGTCCTGATTGTTCCAAATTCAGCCACTTTTGTAGCTTTTACAGTTCCGTATTTTGCATCGTAAACTTTCTTTGCTTCAGCATCAATTGCCGCTTGTTTTGCTCTAGCCTCTGCTTGTGCTGCATTTTGTTTTGCATCGTCACCTGCTTTATTTGCGTAGTAATCAGAGAAAACTTTAGGCGCATCGAATTTTTTTGCTTCTGCACCAACTCTTGAAACGGTAACTTTTAGCATTACATCGTCTTGAACGATTGCATTCACAACATCCATTCCTGATACAACGTGACCAAAAATAGTGTGTTTTCCGTTTAACCAAGGTGTGTCTTTATGCGTAATAAAAAACTGACTGCTATTGGTTGCAGGACCTGAATTTGCCATAGCAAGAATTCCTCCTTTGTCAAATTTCATTTCAGGAATACATTCATCTTTGAAGCTATAGCCGCAACCTCCAGAACCATTTCCAGCTGGGTCACCACCTTGAATCATAAAATCTTTGATAACTCTGTGGAATTTTAAGCCATTATAAAAAGGTTTCCCTTTTTGTTTTTCGTCTGTTACAAATGTATTTGTACCTTCAATTAAAGAAACAAAATTGGCAACAGTAATTGGTGTTTTTTTGTATTCTAATACCACTACAATTTTTCCTTTTGTAGTTTCAAATTCTGCAAAAATCCCATCGTTTGCAGCTGGATTTAGTTTCTGAACTGTAGCTACTGGTTTTTTAGTGGCAACAACTTTTTTAGTTTTTTGAGAATAAATCGAAGTAGTTATTCCAAAGAACACTAAAAACAATACTTTAAATTTCATTTTATTTAGTTTAAAAGCTCCTTACTTATTTGCGTTATGCTGGGATTTCAGGTTTATTCCCAATTCGTTATTTATTATTTAGGCATATTTTCTAACAATTCAATTTCAAAAATGATATTGGCATTTGGTGGAATTACGCCGCCAGCACCAGCTTCTCCGTAACCCAAACGAGTTGGAATAAATAAAATTGCCTTGTCTCCAAAAGAGATATTTTCAATTCCTTCAATAAAACCAGGAATCATACCGTCTTTTTTACCCGCTTGAAAAGGAATTGGGGTATATTGTTTAGCGTCCGCTCTTCGTTGGTCAAATTTACCAAATGCATTTGCCACAGCTTCAATACTTGTATCAAATAAGGTTCCATCTTCTAAAAATCCTGCGTAATGAATGTAAATTGTTGCTCCATTTACTGGTTTTTTGCCACTTCCTTTTTTAGTAATTTTAAATTGCAAACCACTTTTTGTGGTAACAGAAGTTGCTTTCAAAGTCACAAAAGAGGCTACTTTAGCTTCAATAATTGGTTTGTATTTTTCGATGTAAATGGTATTATTTTCAGCATCAATTTTAGCTTGGTTTTTCAAATTTTCAGCTTCGTTTGCAAAGAAATTACTGAATACTTTAACGGCATCAAATTTCTTCGCTGCTTCTCCTTTTCTAATAATAGTTATGGATTTTATATCGTCATTTTGAACAATCGCATTCACGGTTTCCATTCCATTTTCAATAACGTGACCAAAAATAGTATGCAATCCATTTAGCCAAGGCGTTTCTTTGTGTGTAATGAAAAACTGGCTGCTATTGGTTCCAGGTCCTGAATTTGCCATTGCCAATAATCCACCTTGATCAAATTTTAAATCGGTAATTTCATCTTTAAATTTGTAACCTGTATCTCCGGTTCCATCTCCCAAAGGATCGCCACCTTGAATCATAAAATCAGGAATTACTCTGTGAAATTTTAAGTTGTTGTAAAAAGGTTTTCCCTTGAATTGTTCGTTTACATAACTGTTATTTCCTTCTGCTAATGTTACGAAATTGGCAACTGTTATTGGTGTTTTCTCGTATTCTAATTGTGCTACAATCGTTCCTTTATTGGTTACAATTTCAGCGTACAATCCGTCTTTTAAATTGCTATGGGCGTCTTTGCAAGAAATAAATGTTGCAATTATCATTAACAATAAAGGTATTCTTTTTTTCATTTTAATTACTATTTGTTTGATTATATGAAGCTTTGCTTCGTTTTTTTTTGCCACAGATTTCACAGATTTTCACAGATTTTTTTATGAATTTTAGAATATCTGATGCGTTATATTTATTATTTAATTATTTTTTCTTCAGGTTTAAAATCATTTAAAGTTACGGTGCAAATAATGGGTTCATTTGTTCCAATTCTTCGCTCGTCACCGTGATATCCGTAGGCTACGTGTGAAGGGAAAAGAAAGGTTATTTTTTCCTTTTTGTGCATTAATTTTATTCCGTGACGCAACCCAATCATTATCTTTTGCTCTTTGTCAACGTGATATTCTTGTGGTTTTAATTCAACATCAGAATAGATAATATTTCCTTTTAAATCTTTGATTTCATAATCAAAATAGGCAACATCACCTTTTTTAGGTCGTAAAGTGTCCAATTCATTTTTGCTTTCATAATAATACCAATATCCCTTTGTGGAAGCAATATAATTCATTTCTGGATTGCTTTTTATAATGGAATCAATCTTTGCTTCTTCGGTTGCAATGAGTTTTTTATTGCGCTCGGCAGATTCTTTCATAAAAGTTCCCGACGATTGTGAAATTGGTCTTCTCGCTTTTTGTTGACTACAACTCAAAAAAGTAAATACTCCAATAAATAGAAGTAGTAATTGCTTAAATAATTTCATTTAGTTTTAAATTTTGAGTTACCAAACCTTTAAATTTTTTGATAGTTTCTTCTAACGATAATTCCGATTTTCCCCCAGCAGCATTGATATGTCCGCCGCCGCTAAAGTTGTCTCTTGCAAATTGATTGACATCGAAATCGCCTTGTGAACGGAACGATATTTTTATGATTTTCTCTTCTTTATTTTCGATAAAAAGGGCTGTAAAAATAATACCTTTTATCGTTAATCCATAATTTACAATTCCTTCCGTATCGCCTTTAATGTGTTCAAAACTATCCAATTCTGCTTGAGACAGCGTGATATATGACGTATTAAATTCCGACATCACTTTCATATTTTGTAACGCTCTGCCCAATAATTGCAAACGATTGTAGGAATTATTATCGAATAATAAATTTGGAATCAAAGTGTTTTCAACGCCCAAATCTATCAAACTTGCTACAATTCGATGTGTTTTTCCTGTTGTTTTTGGAAATCGAAACGAACCAGAATCAGTTAGAATTCCAGTATAAATGCAAGTTGCAATTGTTTTGTCTAATAAATGAGTTTGATCTAATAATTCAATGAAATTGTAAACCATTTCACAAGTAGAACCAAATTGCGTATCAGAATAAGTAAATTCAGCATAATCATCTGGTTTTTGATGATGATCTATCATTATATAAGGTGCGGTCAGTTCTTTTAAAATAGTTTCCATTTCCCCAACACGATGCAGCGCATTGAAATCTAAAGTAAAAAGTAATGCAGCTTCTTGAAGAATTTTTGTGGTTTCGTCTTTGTGTTTTTCATACGTCAAAACGGTTTCAGAACCAGGAAGCCAGTCTAAAAATTCAGGAAATTCGTTTGGTGAAATTACAAGTACTTCGTGCTTTAATTTTAATAAAAAATGGTATAAACCCAAAGTAGAACCCATTGCGTCCCCATCAGGATTGCGATGCGGAATAATTACAATTTTTTTTGGTGTTGCTAAAAGCGACTTTATCGTTTGGATGTCAAAATTTTTCATAGACTGCGAAGTTACATTTTTTTCACAAAATAGAAACAATTTAACACGTTGTTACAAATTTATTTTGCAATAATTAGTCCCAACCAAACGGCAAATAATCCAGTGATTATGCTTAAGCCAATGTAAATAAAAGCCAAACCAGTATTATTGTTTTGTAGCAAATTGATATTTTCAAGTCCAAAAGTTGAAAATGTAGTATAGCCACCACAAAATCCAGTGATAAAAAACCACTTTAAATTGGAATGAACCAAGTCATTTTTTTCTAATAAACTGATAGCAATTCCAATCAGGAAACACCCCAAAACATTTGTAATTAAGGTGGCGAGAGGAAATACAGAAGCATAGTATTTTTGCACTAAAACAGCAGTTAAATATCTGAAAACACTTCCGATCCCACCTCCAAGTGCAATTAATAATAGGGTTCGTATCATTATGTATTTACTTAGAAGTTGCAATTACAAAGTTCAATTTCAATTTTACTCCCATTTGCATTAAATCGACTAAATCTTGTACTTTGTTGTCTGCGGGAACTCGAACCACAACTGTCTTGTCTTTTGTTCCTGAGGTTTTTTCTGCTAAAGTTTGTTCTAATTGATTGAACGGAACTTCTTGTTTGTCAATGTAGTACAATTTATCTTCCGTTACCGACAAACTGGTATGTTCTTTATTTGTAGTTTCATTTGTAGCTGCTTTTGGCAAGGTCAATTTTATCACATTTGGATTTGCTAAAGTGGAAATAATTAGAAAAAACAAAAACAAAAAGAACATTATATCACTTAATGACGATGTCGGAATTTCTGCGTGAAAGCGCTTGTTTCTTTTAATTGCCATATTACGGTTGTTGAATTACGTTAATGATTTCTAAAGTCTGTTTTTGTACTTTAAGAGAAAAACTATCAATCATCATATTGAATAAATGATAGGCAGAATAAGCCACTACGCCCACAACAAGACCAGCGCCACTACTAATCATTTTTTCATATAAACCCCCAGAAATAGTTTGAATATTCAAATTTCCTGTGTTTGATATTGTATGAAATATTTTTATAACCCCAGAAATTGTTCCGATAAAACCAAGAATTGGTGCAATTCCAGAAATCAATCCTAAATGTCCTAAACCTTTTTCCATTTCTGCAATTTCAACATTGGCAGTGCGTTCCATCACGGATTCAATTTCGCTAATGGGTCTTCCAATAATTGAAATTCCACTTTTCATAATATTTCCAGAAGCCTTATTTCCGCGACTACACATCATAATCGCATTGTCTAATTTGCCTGATTGTAATTGCATTTTTACATCGCTAATTAAATTCGCATCTTGTTTAGTCGCTTTTTTGATGGATAAATACCGTTCAATAATTACATAAATACAAAAGAACAGAAGCAAAATAATTGGAATAATCATAATTCCACCTTTCAGCAAAAAATCCAAATAGGAAACGCTTTCCGTCACACCAACATTCATTTCGGGATTTTCCGCAGTATTTGCAAGAGTATCAGTAATAGGATTGGCGGCTTGAAGCAAAAAGTTTAAAAACATAGCGATAATTTTAATTTAGTAAGTGTACAAATTTGCATATTTTTTTTAAATGCATCTACAAAAATAATTTATTTTTTGGGTTTTGCATTGATATTAAAAGTGTAACGATTTTTTTGTTGAAAAAGTATTTGAATTCTAATGAAAATAATTTGTAAAATATCAAATTTCCATTTTTCAGTTCCGATTTTTAAAAGTAATTTTGCGCATGCAACACAACGTACTTATTTTAGATTTCGGATCGCAATACACACAACTTATTGCAAGAAGAGTTCGCGAGTTAAACATATTCTGCGAAATTTTTCCTTACAATCACATTCCGAGTGATTTATCAAGTTATAAAGCGGTAATTCTTGGTGGAAGTCCATTCTCTGTTCGCGGAGAGGATGCGCCACATCCCGATTTATCTCAAATTAGAGGCAAATTACCTTTGCTTGCCGTTTGTTACGGAGCGCAATATTTAGCCCATTTTAGTGGTGGCGAAGTAGCGGCTTCCAACACGAGGGAATACGGTAGAGCCAATTTGTCTTTTATCAAAGAAAATGAAGTTTTTTTCGATGGAGTTTCTGAAAATTCCCAAGTTTGGATGAGCCATAGCGATAGCGTTAAAGCATTGCCAACCAATGGAATAAAATTAGCAAGCACGCACGATGTTGAATTTGCAGCTTATAAAATTGAAGGCGAAACTACCTATGCAATTCAATACCATCCAGAGGTTTTTCATTCTACAGATGGGAAACAAATGTTGGAGAATTTCTTAGTAAAAATTGCCGATGTTCCTCAAACGTTTACACCAAATGCTTTCGTTGAAGATATGGTTTCGGAATTAAAAGTAAAAGTTCAAAATGACAAAGTAGTTTTGGGACTTTCAGGCGGTGTAGATTCAACGGTGGCGGCAGTTTTATTGCACAAAGCCATTGGTAAAAACCTATATTGTATTTTCGTAAATAACGGATTGTTGCGAAAAAATGAATTTGAACAAGTTTTGGAACAATATAAAGGAATGGGTTTGAACGTTAAAGGAGTAGATGCCTCGGCACGCTTTTTGGACGTTTTGGCAGGAATTGAAGACCCAGAATTAAAAAGAAAAGCAATCGGTAGGGTTTTTATTGAAGTTTTTGATGATGAATCACACCGAATTGAAAATGTAAAATGGCTGGCTCAAGGAACTATTTATCCTGATGTTATCGAGTCGGTTTCTGTGAAAGGACCTTCGGCGACAATCAAATCTCATCACAATGTTGGAGGTTTACCAGATTATATGAAATTGAAAATCGTAGAACCACTTCGAATGTTGTTCAAAGATGAAGTGCGTAGAGTGGGAGCGACCTTAGGAATTGATGCGGCATTATTAGGAAGACATCCATTTCCAGGACCAGGATTGTCAATTCGTATTTTGGGCGATATTACACCTGAAAAAGTTCGTATCTTGCAAGAAGTTGATGCTGTTTTTATTGACGGTTTGAGATCTTGGGGATTGTATGACAAAGTTTGGCAAGCGGGCGCAATTTTACTTCCTGTGAACAGTGTAGGAGTAATGGGCGATGAGCGTACTTATGAAAAAGTGGTGGCACTTCGCGCGGTGGAATCAACCGATGGAATGACTGCAGATTGGGTACATTTACCGTACGATTTCTTGATGAAAGTTTCCAATGATATTATCAATAAAGTGCCGGGTGTAAACAGAGTTGTTTATGATATTAGCTCGAAACCACCAGCAACTATTGAGTGGGAATAGCAGTATTAAATTGAATTTTAAAAAGTATAGCTATGTTTAAAAGAGTAATTTACATTCTTGTTTTGGTTTTTACACTTTCTCTTTTTGGGCAGAATTATACCAAACATATTGTTCTCAAAGGGGAAACGATTACGCAAATTGCTCTGAAATATAAAGTTTCGCCTTTAGATATTTATAATTTAAATCCTGATGCTCAAAGCGGCGTTCAATTGAATTCGGTGCTGTTGATTCCTGTTTCAAAAGACAATCTAAAAATGCACGAAGTTATTGCAAAAGAAACGATTTATAGTATTTCAAAATTGTATTCAGTTTCGGTTGAAGATATAGAAGTTGCCAATAAGGACGCTTTAAAGGAAGGTTTGAAAATGGGACAAAGGCTTGTTATTCCAACAAAATCTGCATTAAAACCAGCAGTTAAAACCACTGTAAAAGTCTCGGATAAAATTATATATCACGAAGTTTTACCCAAGGAAACTAAATATGCTGTTGCCAATAAATATGGATTGAGTGTGGAACAATTGGAACAATTAAATCCTGAAATTGTTTCGGGTTTACCAATTGGTTTTAAGTTAATTGTGAGTGGATCAAAGGATAAATTCGTTTCAAAAGAACAACCAAAAGTAGCTTTAACACCTAAAAATATAAAAATTGAAGACGTTGCAAAATCGAACAAAATTCTTACCAAATTATCAAAAAGTAGCACTTCGCAAAATGCCAAAGAATTGGTTTTGTTATTGCCATTCAATATTTCAAAAATCGAAAATGACAGTTTGAATTCAGTTGCCTCCAAATTAAAAAAGGATAAATTTCTAAACATGACTTTGGACTTTTACTCCGGCGTTTTGATGGCAATTGATTCTGCAAAAGTGATGGGTTTGAATATCAATGTTCGGATTTTAGACTCCGAGGAAACCAAGAATTCTTCTGCTATTCCGGGATTAGTTCAACAAAACAATCTTCAAAATGCAGATGCAATTATCGGACCTTTTTATCAAACAAATGTTGAAAAATTAGCCGAATTAGTAAGTGCGAATAACGTCCCTGTAATTTCACCTTTATCAAAAGAAATTGGAAAATCGTTCACTAATTTATACCAATCGATGCCTTCAAATGACGATTCTAAGGCAGCAATGTTAGATTATATTTATAAAAAAAACGGAAATATAGTTGCCGTAATCGATGCTAAAAAAACCACTTTAAAAAATTTCTTTATCAAAAGTAAAAAAGGAATTAAAATGGTTGGTTTGAATGTTTTGGGAAGTGTTGTTAGCGATAGTTTGAAAAAGGTTTTCGTGAAAAACAAAGTTAATTATTTGATTTTAGATTCTCAAAAAACAAATGTGATTTTGGCTACAACCAATGCGATGTTGGCTTTAATGTCAGATTATCAAGTGCAATTGGTGATTTTAGAAGCCAATCCAACGTTGGATTTCGATGAAATTGATATGAGTCGTTTAACAAAATTAAAAATGTTATATCCTTCCATTATTCGTGAAAACCTTTCGCCGGAAGCTGAAATTTTTAGAAATAATTTCAAAAAAGCGAATAAAGTATTTCCAAACCAATTTGCAATTCGAGGATTTGACTTGACATTTGATACATTGTTGCGATTATCACAAGATAAAAATTTTCAAGAAACTTCGGAAAGTGTAGCTACAGAACAAATAGAAAACAAATTCAGTTATAGTAAAAATAGTTCGGATAGTTATAGCAATAAAGGGATTTACATTTTGTATTACGATACCGATTTAACCATAAAACAAGCAGAATAATGACTTCAAAAATCACTTATTTAGGAGAATTACGAACTTCGGCTATTCATATTCAGTCGGGATCAGAAATTTTAACCGATGCACCAACCGACAACCACGGAAAAGGAGAATCTTTCTCCCCTACGGATTTGTTGGCATTAGCATTAGGAAGTTGCATGATTTCTATAATGGCAATAAAGTCAAAGGATTTGAATGTAGATTTATTGGGTTCTACTGTCGAAGTAACTAAAATTATGCAAGTCGAACCAAGAAGAATTGGAGTTATCGAAATTGTCCTTAATATGACTATCGCTCCCGATGAAAAAACAAAAATCATTTTGGAAAGAGCCGCAATGAATTGTCCAGTTTTATTAAGTTTACATCCTGAAATTGATAAGAGAATTAGTTTTAATTGGAATTAATTTTGGACGAAAACCAACAAAAATTGATCACTTTAGCGCATACAAAAATGCCTTTCGGCAAATATGAAGGCTGGCATTTAATTGATTTGCCAGAATATTATGTGGTTTGGTATAGTAATAAAGGTTTCCCAAAAGGTCAATTAGGCGAACAATTGCAGTTGGTTTATGAGTTGAAATTAAACGGTTTGGAAGAATTAATTCGGAATATAAGAAAGAAATATCCGAAGCCGTAAATTGGGGGAAACAAGAGAAATGCTTTAAAAATTTATAAATCATATAAAAACCCAAAAATGATACACGAACTTTTTAAATATGCAATGATTTTGGGAATAATACTAGGATTTAGTTTTATTATCCAAACCAATTTATCTCCAAAGCGAAAAGATAAATCCATCATTTATCTTAACTTTTTTGTCCTTTTTTTCACACTGAATAATTTGCAAATTACTTTAGCGGATTATAATTACATTGATTTAAATTTCTTTGAGCGAAAACTTTTAATCCCATTTTACGTCTTAATAATTCCTGCTTTTTACACATTTGTGATTTATTATTTGAAAGCAGAAAAAGAAATTAAATCGTTCGTTATCATTTCGGCGGTTTTATTTTTTAATGAAATTCTAATTCGGATAGTTTTTGCAACCCAATATTATTATGATATTAATAATTATATTGTTGCTAAATATGCTCAAATTGAAGAAATTATCAATCTTTGCTACACTGTTTTCTTGTTTTTAAAGGTCGTTTATATCTTTCTAAATCAATCCAAACTGTACCAAGAAATAGCCACTTATGATAATATGAAATGGCTAAAAAAATTCCTTTTGTATGGTTTTGGAATACTATTATTATGGGTTGTAGCGATTACTTTTAATTTTAAAGAGGTTTTAAGTCCAAATATTCCAATTTATTATTCACTTCGATTATCCTCCACATTTTTAATTTTTTGGATAGCATACTATGGGTTTTTCAATTACAGTTTATTGACAGAACGGATAGAATTGAGAAAAGAAATTGCCAACGACAAATCCCCAAATGATATAATAATTAATGAATTTTCCAACGCAAACTTCCAGCTCATTCAAAATTGCATCCTTGAAAATAAATTGTATTTTGATCCTGATTTGTGTGTTGAAACAGTTGCTTTAAAATCGGAAATACCAATTAAAAAACTTCCAGCAATCATTTTTGAAGCGACTAATTATAGTTTTTCAGACTATATTAATTCCTTGCGTGTAGAAAAAGCAAAAAAATATTTAATCCATAAAAAGTATTCAAACTATACTATTGTTGCCATTGGTTTAGAATGTGGTTTCAACTCGAAGACCACGTTTTACAATGCTTTCAACAAATTTGTTAAAATGTCGCCCACCCAATACAAGCAAAAAGACAGTTAATCCAAACTGTCCCGTTTTTTCCAAATTTGTCCCGTTTTTTACCAAAAGGAAAAAACGGGACACTTTATTTCTGGGCTTGTATACATTTGTCAGATAATTCAAAAAACAATTATCATGAAAAAATCAATTTTAATTTTATTTATTTCAATGGGTGCGTTTTCACAACAAATCGATAATAAGATGAAAACCCACATTATCAATCCAAAAAACAATTGGTATTTTGGAGTAGAGTTAGGTAGAAACGAAATCAAATCGAACGATTTTATTGATAATTCAACCATCAATATTGGAGTTTCAGCTGAGTATTATTTTCATAAATATTGGAGTATTCAATCAAAAATACAATTTTACAAAACCGAGGTTGCCTATTCAACTCAATCAACTTTTCTTTCAAATGGAACAAAACCTTACCAAACCTTATTTTTTGACGGTAATATAGTATCCATCCCAATTACTGCTAAATGGGAATTTAAAATAAACAAAAATTTTAGGGGTTTTTTAAATTTTGGAACTGCTTATAATATTGAAACCGAATCGAATTATGTAATTCCTAACGTCGCAAATCCAAATTTATCCTATTTTCCAACGAATTATTTTAGCATCAATTTAGGATGGGGGTTGAATTATAATATATCTAAAAAAGCAGCAGTTTATTTCTCATATACAATAAATAGTGGCGGTTACAAAGGTCACACAGATGATTTTTTGAGTAGTTACGATAGAGTAGCAACTAATTTATTAATTAACATTGGAATGAAATATAACTTTAAAAAACAAAAATGATGAAAAACAAAATGAAATTTATTTTAGCTTTAATTTTTATAGTCAACTCTGTATTTTCTCAACAAAAAGGAATTTTAATGTCCAGTAAAATAGATGATGAAACCGAGTTCTACCGGGAAAACAAAAGAGTGAGGATTGAAACCAATGATGTAAAAAAGCATATCGGGAGAATACAAATTATTGATGAAAATACTATTTCAATCGACGATGAGAATATAGCTACTGACAATATAATAAAAATTAGGAGTATGTCGCTGTTTTCAGCAATCTTATCAACTTATATTATAATAACTGGCTCTGCGTTAGTGGTTGCTGGAGCAACTGCTGGTGGCTTTGCGGTAATAGTAATTCCTTTTGGTGTTGTTTGGGGTGGTGTAGGTGTTTTAATTCCAGCAATTGGTGAAAACCATATAAAATACAAATGGGTTTATAAAATAGTTACCGATTATAACCCCGACAGTGAAAATAAATGATTTACTAATTAAAAAGCAAATCATGAAAATCAAATTAAGAATCATCTTGGTATTATTATTTATTGCCAATACATCGTTTTCCCAACAAGGCATATCACTTTTTAATTCAAAAAAAGGTAATTTAGAATTTATAAAGGAAAACCACAGAATTAAGATTAAAACTGTTGATAGAAAGAATATTGCAGGACAATTTACAATAATTGACTCTACAACAATTAAAATAGAAGACCAAATAATCAATTTAGAACAGATTGTAAAAATCAGAAAAGCATCAGGCTTTTCAACATTTATTGAGCCAATATTAATAGCAAGTGCTATAATAGGTAGCTTAACCTATAATATAATTTATAAAAGTGGCGACCATGGATTCGGAGCAATATTAGCTGTTCCAACTGGACTACCAGCTCTAATTCTGCCTCTAACTACACACAATACTCACAAATCGAAAAAATGGGATTACAAAATCATAAGTAGTAATAAATCAAGATTTTAAACAATAAAATTTCATTACCAAAAAGTATTAATCTAAAAAATATAAAATGAAAAAACGATCACAATACTCAATAATAATTATTGCATTTTTTTTAACAAGTTGCTCAACTAAAGAAATTTTAGAAAATTTAGATGGTACAAATCAACCCCAACCTACAAATTTACCCACAATTACTACAAGTGGAAATAATACTTTTGGTTGTTTAATAAATAATGAGCTTTTTTTACCAAGAAAAATTCTCAGTTTTTCAGCACAACCTAGTGGGGATCCAATAACTGCAAGCTACATCTGGTCAAATAATTATGTAACAAATTTTGAAACTTACAAACTTAATATTTCTATTTCCAATCAGTTTACACACAAATACTTAAATATCAATTTTGAATCTAATAATTTATTAGTTGAAGGCACTACTTACGATTTTGGACAAAATATTTTTGGGAACTTTAATGCGTCACACTACGGTTTTTCAAATTTTGGATATTGTACAACAAATCAATCTATCGGCAAAATCAAAATTTTAAAATTTGATAGAGTAAAAAGGATATTATCCGCCACATTTTGGTTTGATGCATATGATGTTAACCAAAATAGCACTTCAAAAGTTGAGATTCACGACGGGCGTTTGGATTTGCAATTTACTGATTATTAAACAACAAATTTTTACTCATTCATTTAATCTTTACAAAAGTATGAAAAACACAATTTTATCATTACTCGTTACATTTTCCTTTTTAGGAATAGGGGGCTGCAGTAATCCAGACGGAGCAGCGGATAATTCTAACAAAGTTGCTTATTATAATTTTAAAGATTCTGACACTGAAAAACTTTTACCTTATCTACTAAATCAGCAAATAGTTTTTAAAAATCAATTAGGTGAGGAAAGGATTTTTCAGATATTTAGCGTTAGTAAATATTATAAAAATAGTTATACAGTAGGTATGGGATTTTTTACTTCATATGCAGCTAAATATTTTGATTATGATGAGAAAAAATTTTATTTTAATAATTCAATTTGTGGAGGTTTTGAGATAAACTTTTTACGATGGCCTAATGATACTGAATTAGCCAAATCAAATATAAAATATGAATATCCTTCTTCATTTTCAGGACATATTAATAATTTTCCCTATTGGAACGGAATACCAAATCCAAATTATTATTCCTCAACTATATCTATTTATTATCCGTCAAATAAAATTTCCATGACAAGTAACGGTATAATTTATAATAATGTTATAAAAATTGAATCAAATAATAATACTTCGTTAACTTCAAGTGACCCAAATTGTCCAAAAAATGTTAATATTATATATTATGACACAAAAAAGGGCATCATTGGCTTTGATGATTTGGATAATAAAAATTGGAGGTTACAATAAAATTCAATAAAAAATATTAAATTAATCTTTACAAAAGTATGAAAAACACAATTTTATCATTAGCAGCAATTGTATTGCTTTCAAGCTGTAGCAAAGATAATGGCACACCACAAGACCAGCTCCCGCCCGAAACCCAAACCGGTGCCAACACCTTTGGTTGTGTTATTAATAACCAAGTCTTTTACCCCCGTGATGGCACAAGTACACTCTTTAACCCAGGCGGAAAAGGGCTAAAATTTTGGGGTGATCCAAGTGATCCTAATGGTAATGGTAATTATAATGAAATAGAAATTAGGAATCTTCAAGATGCAAAACCAGCAAACTCAATGATAATACATTTGCAAGATTTAGACCAAATTGGGGTTGGCGACTATACATGGCATGACTCCAATTTTCAATCAAGCATAGATGGATTGATGCAAAATTATGTATATGCAAAAATATACAATCCATCAGTAAATGGATGGCAGTATTATGGTTCGTATGAGAACTCAGGGAAAGTTACTATTACAAAATATTTAAATAATAACACCATTGTTTCGGGAAATTTTACTGGTAAATTACGAATACTTAATGGCATTGAAGAAATAGATGTCTTAAATGGTAGATTTGATATAAATAAAGCAACACTACCAAACACAAAATTCCCATAAAAAAGGAGCGACTGCAATCGCTCCCAATAATTAAACAATAAAATTCAACAAAAATTAGTATCAATTTAATCTTTACAAAAATAGTCGAAGGAATTAGTAGCCATCTAACATAACACTTTCCGCCCAAGAAAAACCACAACTATTTTTTTATTTCTAACGATAAAAGTTGTCCTATTATCTAATTATTTTCGTACTTTTGCCAAGTTTTTTACACAACAACAACACATTATACAATGGCTCAAACGAAATATATTTTTGTTACTGGCGGCGTAACTTCTTCTTTAGGAAAGGGAATTATCGCAGCTTCTTTAGCAAAATTATTGCAAGCAAGAGGATATCGCACTACAATTCAAAAATTTGATCCGTATATCAATGTGGATCCAGGAACCCTAAACCCTTATGAACACGGAGAATGTTACGTTACAGATGACGGAGCAGAAACCGATTTGGACTTAGGTCATTACGAGCGTTTTTTGAATGTTCCCACTTCACAGGCCAATAATGTTACCACAGGAAGAGTCTATCTTTCGGTAATTGAAAAGGAACGAAGAGGAGAGTTTTTAGGAAAAACAGTTCAAGTTGTTCCTCATATTACCAATGAAATCAAAGAAAGAATGCAATTACTTGGTAATTCAGGTGATTTTGATATTGTAATCACTGAAATTGGTGGAACTGTTGGTGATATTGAATCCTTGCCATACATCGAATCGGTACGGCAATTGGTTTGGGAATTAGGTGAAAATAACGGACTTGTTATTCATTTAACATTGGTTCCTTATTTGGCTGCAGCCGGAGAATTAAAAACAAAACCAACACAACATTCCGTTAAAACATTGATGGAAAGTGGCATAAAAGCAGATATTTTAGTTTGTAGAACCGAGCACGAATTGTCTGAGGAATTAAGAAATAAATTGGCTTTGTTTTGCAATGTAAAACGCGAAGCAGTGATACAATCTATTGATGCTTCAACCATTTATGAAGTGCCAATTTTGATGCTTGAAGAAGGTCTTGATGTGGTGGCTTTGAAGAAATTAGATTTACCTATAAAATCAGTTCCAGATTTAAAAAACTGGAATACTTTTTTACGCAGATTAAAAAATCCAAAACATTCTGTAAATATTGGTTTAGTTGGGAAATATGTAGAATTACAAGATTCTTACAAGTCCATTTTAGAAGCATTTATTCACGCTGGAGCTGCAAATGAAACGAAAGTTAATGTGGTTTCCATTCATTCAGAATATTTGGATGCTTCCAATGCAAATGAAAAATTAAAAGATTTAGACGGAATTCTCGTGGCACCTGGTTTTGGAGGTCGTGGAATTGAAGGAAAAATAGAAACGGTTCGCTATGCAAGAGAAAATAATATTCCTTTTTTAGGGATTTGTTTGGGAATGCAAATGGCAGTAATAGAATATTCAAGAACTATTTTAGGATTGAAAGATGCCAATTCTACGGAGATGGATGAAGGCACTTCGAATCCAGTTATTGATTTGATGGAAGAGCAAAAAACCATTACTGATAAAGGAGGAACAATGCGTCTTGGAGCTTGGAAATGTGATATTAAAGAAAATACTTTGGCACACAAAATATACGGTAAAACCAGTATTTTAGAACGCCATCGCCATCGTTATGAATTCAATGGCGACTATCTTGAAGCATTAGAAAAAGCAGGATTAAAAGCTTCTGGAGTCAATCCAGATACAGGATTGGTGGAAATTGTAGAGATAGAAAACCATCCGTTTTTTATTGGAGTGCAATACCATCCAGAATACAAAAGCACGGTTGATAATCCACACCCACTTTTTGTGAGTTTTGTGGCAGCAACCGTTAAAGCGAAAAAAAAATAGTATTTTCGCTTAATAATAAATTAAATTAATAGTAATTCTATATAATGGAAGATAAGAAATTAGACCTCAATTCAATCATAGGCTTTGTTTTAATTTTTGGAATTTTGATTTGGATGATGTACCAAAACCAACCTTCAAAAGAACAAGTCGCTGCCGAAAAAGCAAAAAAAGAACTAGTTGCTACTGCTGAAAAATCAAAGCAAGTTGTTGCGAAAGAAGCTGTAATTGCTACTGTTGATACAACTGTAAGTGATACATTGCAAATGGCAAAACTTACAAAATCTTTAGGAAATTTTGCTTATTCTGCAACGTTATCCTCTGCAAAAGATACGGTTACAACAATTGAAAATGAATTCGTTCGCATCAAAATAGCGAATAAAGGAGGTTATATTGTTGAAGCAATTTTGAAAAATTTTGAAAAGTTCAAGAAAGGTTCAGGCGAATTAGTTGAATTGATTAAAGACAATAATTCAAATTTAAACATTCAATTAGTTACCAATGACAATCATACTTTAAACACAAAAGAGTTGTTTTTTGAACCAACTTTATCTAAAGTTGGTGCGAATCAAATTCTAACGATGCGTTTGAAAGCTGGTGCAAATGAATTTTTGGAATACCAATATACATTGAAACCAAACGATTATATGATTGGTTTTAATCTTCGTTCGCAAGGTTTAAATAAAGTCTTGAATACGTCTAAACCATTGGATTTAGAGTGGGATTTAAAAACTTTCAGAACTGAGAAAAGTATTTCCTATGAAAACAGATATACTTTGCTTAATTATGAATATGGTGATGAAAAATTCAATAATGTTGGTGAAGGAATTAATAAAGAAGAAACGCTAGATAATGTAAAATTCATCGCTTTCAAACAACATTTCTTTGCTACAATTTTATTAACCGACACGCCATTTGCGAAAGCGGTTTTAAAATCTAATAAATTAGTTGTCGATGAAAATAAAGATACTACATTTATTAAACAATTCAATGCTAACGTGCCTTTGGCGTTTGCAAACGGAGAAGTAAACTATAAAATGAGTTGGTATTTTGGACCTTCGGATTACAAAACTTTAAAGGCTTACAATAAAAATATTGAACAAATAATTCCATTAGGTTGGGGAATTTTTGGATGGATAAACAAATTTGTGTTCATCCCGTTATTTGGATTTTTAAGTTCTTATATTGCTTATGGAATTGCGATTATTATCTTTACAATTTTGATAAAAATTGCAATGTCGCCAATTACGTATAAGTCGTTTTTATCTCAAGCAAAAATGAAAGTACTGCGACCAGAAATTGCTGAATTGGGTGAAAAATACAAAAAAGAGCCAGCGAAAAAGCAACAAGAAACTATGAAATTATACAGTAAAGCGGGAGTAAATCCGATGGCTGGATGTATTCCTGCATTAATTCAGTTGCCTTTTATGTATGCCTCATTTCAGTTTTTTCCATCTGCATTTGAATTAAGACAAAAAAGTTTTCTTTGGGCAGACGATTTGTCCTCTTTTGATGAAGTTGTAAAATTACCGTTCCACATTCCTTTATATGGAAGTCACATCAGTTTGTTCCCAATATTGGCAGCAATTGCGATTTTCTTTTATATGAAAATGACTTCCGGTGACCAACAAATGGCGGCACCATCTCAAGAAGGGATGCCCGATATGGCAAAAATGATGAAAATAATGATTTATGTTTCTCCATTAATGATGTTGATTTTCTTCAATAGTTACGGAGCTGGTTTGAGTTTGTATAACTTTATATCCAATTTAATTACAATTGGAATTATGTTGGTTATCAAAAATTATATCGTTGACAATGATAAAATTCACGATCAAATTCAAGAAAACAAACTTAAAGAACCTAAAAAACAAGGTAAGTTCCAACGAAAAATGCAAGAAATTATGGAACAAGCCGAAGCTCAAAAGGCACAGCAAAAGAAAAAATAATTTTAAAAGCACCCTTAACGGGTGCTTTTTTAGTAAACGGCTTATTTTTTGATAAAATAAAAAGTATAATTTTGAGTTTATAAGTTTATAATTTATCCCTTAGTTATGAAACAATTATTGATGGTATTTGCATTTATTTTTACAACATCTATTTTTGCGCAATCTGATTTTAATAAATTAGATGAAAATGGCAAGAAAAATGGAGTTTGGAAAGGTGTTTATGAAGAATCCAAACGACCTCGATATGAAGGTACTTTTGAACACGGAAAGGAAATTGGTTTGTTTACTTTTTTTGACGACACTAAGACTTCATCGGTAATGGCAATCCGAGAATTTGATAGTAAAGACAATTCGGCATATACTATTTTTTACGACCAAAAGAAAAATAAAGTAAGCGAAGGGAAGGTGATTAATAAACTTCACGACGGTCCTTGGACGTATTATCATGAAGCGTCTAAAATTATTATGACTTTAGAAAATTACAAAAACGGAAAATTAGAAGGTGTAAAAACGATTAATTTTCCTTCTGGTAAAGTGGCAGAATTGACTAATTATAAAAACGGAATCAAGGAAGGAGCCTATAAAAAAACCGCTGAAAATGGAGTTTTACTTGAGGATTCATTTTATGTAAATGGCGAAATTAATGGCGTTTCTACTTTCAAAGGTACTGATGGTTTAGTGGTAGCTAAAGGAATGTTCAAGCAAGGTAAAAAAGTTGGAATTTGGTTGTTCTATGAAAATGGAAAATTAGTAAGTAAAGACAATTTCAATAAACCTCGTAAAAAATTCCAAAAACGAGAAGCAATTAAAAAAGAAGAATAGTTGAATTGAAATTCACTTGAATACTACCTTTAAAAAACTAAAATTTATGGTATCTTTACACACCTTTTTTAGGTTTTAAATCTTTCAAAAAAATACAAATGAAGCGTGTCGTAGTTGGACTTTCTGGTGGAGTTGATTCAAGTGTTGCAGCCTATTTGTTGCAGCAACAAGGATATGAAGTCATAGGACTTTTTATGAAAAATTGGCACGATGATTCTGTGACAATATCTAATGAATGTCCGTGGCTTGAAGACAGTAACGATGCACTTTTGGTTGCTGAAAAATTAGGAATTCCTTTTCAAACGGTTGATTTAAGCGAACAATACAAAGAAAAAATCGTTGATTATATGTTCAGCGAATATGAAAAAGGAAGAACCCCAAATCCTGATGTATTGTGCAATCGTGAAATAAAATTTGATGTTTTTATGAAAATCGCATTAAGTCTTGGTGCCGATTTTGTAGCAACGGGCCATTATTGCAGAAAAGGAGAAACCGAAGTTGATGGAAAAAAAGTATTTCAATTGCTTGCTGGCGCTGATAATAATAAAGATCAATCGTATTTTTTATGTCAATTATCGCAGGAACAATTAGTCAAATCATTATTTCCAATAGGGGAATTAACCAAACCGGAAGTTCGTGAAATTGCAACTCAAATGGAATTGGTTACAGCCGAAAAGAAAGATTCGCAAGGCTTATGTTTCATTGGAAAAGTGAGATTACCAGAGTTTTTACAACAAAAATTACAGCAAAAAGAAGGGTTAATAGTTCAAATTGATAAATCCGATTTGGTTTATAATAAGGAAGAAATACAATTTGAATCAATCGAAGAAGAATTAGCTGCTGAAGCTCGAAATATTCCGTACAATCCTGAAATGGGAAAAGTAGTTGGAAAGCATCAAGGTGCTCATTATTTTACAACTGGTCAACGCAAGGGATTGAATGTTGGCGGGACAAAAGAGCCTTTATTTATTATCGCTACGAATGTTGAAACCAATACAATTTATACCGGTTTGGGAAATGAACATCCTGGATTATTCAAAAAAGCATTGTTCGTTGAAAAATCTGAAATTCACTGGATTCGGGAAGATTTGGCTTTAGCCAATGGAGAAACTACTGCTATAATGGCTCGAATACGGTACCGACAACCTTTGCAAAAAGCAATTTTACACCAATTTGAAAGTGGAATGTACGTTCAATTTGAAGAGCCGCAATCCGCAATTACAGAAGGGCAATTTGTTGCTTGGTATTTGGAAGATGAATTAGTTGGTTCGGGAGTAATTTCTTAATTTAGTACTTTAAAAACTATTTAAATGAAAAAAAATATATTGATATTTGTCTTATTTATTTCCTTTTTTGGCTATTCGCAAGAAGATGCTTGGGTATATTTTAGAGACAAACCCAACAGTCAATATTATTTTACAAATGCTTTACAAATGCTTTCTCAACGTGCGTTGGACAGAAGAATTACACAAAATATCCCTTTGGATTTACTTGATATTCCAATACATCAAGCTTATATTGACCAAATTACCGCAACTGCTGGAATAACGGTTAAGGCGAAATCAAAATGGTCGAATTGTTTGCATATCCGTGGTTCACAAGTGGATATTCAAGCTTTGACTTTGCTTTCATTTGTAGATCACGTTTCATTTGCAAACCGCACTTTGAATGTGGGCGGGAGATTTTCCATTTCTACTACTTTTAATTCGGTGAATAAGGTTTTAGAAACCCAAGCTTCCTATAATTATGGCACTTCTGCAAATCAAATTCAGATGTTGAATGGTAATTTATTGCACCAACAAAATTATACAGGAACTGGAAAAATAATTGCTGTTTTAGATGCTGGTTTTCCGGGTGTAGATACAGCACAACCGTTTCAAAGATTGCGCGATAACAACCAAATTTTAGGCGGATATAATTTTGTTGATAGAAGTTCCAATTTCTATGCGATGAATAATCACGGAACTATGGTGCTTTCTACAATGGGAGGATTCGCTAATAATCAGTTGGTTGGAACAGCTCCTGACGCATCCTATTATTTATTTGTTACCGAAGATAGTTCGTCTGAAAATCCTTTAGAAGAATCACTTTGGGTTGAAGCAGCTGAAATGGCTGATAATTTAGGAGCGGATGTAATCAATACTTCATTGGGTTATTTTGGATATGATAATCCAAATTACAGTCACACGTATTCCGATATGAATGGAATTACTGCATTTATTTCTCGTGGTGCAAACATTGCTTTTAGTAGGGGAATGATAGTTGTGGTTTCTGCAGGAAATTCTGGAAGTACTGTAAACGTTCACATTGGAGCCCCAGCAGATGCGATTAATATTTTGACAGTTGGCGCTGTAGATTCGGCTCGAAATTATGCGAATTTCAGTTCAATCGGTCCCTCATTTGATGGAAGGGTTAAACCCGATGTTATGGCGCAAGGCTTATATGCAGTAGTTTCAAACCCAAGCGGAACAATCATAACAAATAGTGGGACTTCTTTTTCTGGGCCTATTATTGCAGGAATGGTTACTAGTTTTTGGCAGGCTTTTCCAACATTTACAAATGCTCAAATAGTACAATTAATAAAAGAATCTGCGGATCATTTTACAAATCCAAATCCTCAATATGGCTACGGAATTCCGAATTTTCAATTGGCTTTAACCAATGCTTTATCGAGTATGCAGTTTCATTCTGATTTAATTTCTGTCTTTCCAAATCCTGTGAAAGAGGTGGTTTCTTTTTCAATTCCAACAATTGGTTCATCCAAAGAAATCAGCATTTATAACAGTTTAGGTCAAATGGTAATTATTCAAAGTAGCTTAAATCAAATTCAAAATATATCTTTGCAATCCTTAGAAAGTGGCATTTATTTTTATAAAATTGCTATTGCAAATGGAACTAAAATTGGAAAAATAATCAAAGAATAAATTTTCAAATAATCACTCGATGCTTTTTATTAAATGAACAAAATCACACAACTTTTCAACATTAAATATCCAATTATTCAAGGTGGAATGATTTGGAATAGTGGTTACAAATTGGCGAGCGCCGTTAGTAATGCTGGTGGTTTAGGATTAATTGGCGCAGGGTCGATGTATCCTATAGTTTTGCGGGAACACATTCAAAAATGCAAAAAAGCAACGGACAAACCCTTTGGTGTAAATGTTCCGATGTTGTATCCAAATATTGAAGAAATTATAAATATAATTGTTGAAGAAGGGGTTAAAATTGTTTTTACATCAGCAGGAAATCCAAAAACTTGGACGTCATTTCTAAAAGAAAAAGGGATTACAGTCGTTCATGTGGTGAGCAGTTCTAAATTTGCATTAAAAGCACAAGAAGCTGGTGTTGATGCCGTTGTTGCTGAAGGTTTCGAAGCTGGAGGACATAATGGAAGGGAAGAAACGACCACATTGACATTAATTCCAATGGTAAAAGAGCAGCTAACAATTCCATTAATTGCTGCTGGCGGGATTGCGACAGGAAGAGGAATGTTGGCGGTAATGGTTTTAGGCGCAGATGGAGTGCAAGTGGGTTCAAGATTTGCGGCTTCTCTGGAATCTTCTTCTCACGAAAACTTCAAGAATACAATTATTAATGTGAAAGAAGGCGATACACAAGTAACTTTGAAAGAATTGGCACCCGTTCGTTTGATAAAAAATAAGTTTTATGACGACATTCAGGATTTGTACAAAAAAGCGCCAACACCAGAAGAATTAAAAACTTTATTGGGAAGAGCAAGGGCAAAAAAAGGAATGTTCGAAGGCGATTTAGTCGAGGGTGAATTAGAAATCGGTCAAATTGCAGGATTAATTCATGAAATTAAATCAGCAGCAGATATTATAAATGAAATGATTTTGGAGTTTGAAATGGCAAAAAAAGAAGTTCGAAATTTATAAAATAAACAAATAAAAGTTAGAAGAATTGAATAGAACTATAAATATGAAAACAATTAAAACACTACTCTTATTTATGTTTTTGAGTATAGGAATTCAAAAAACATTTAGTCAAACTTATAAATTTGAAGCAACAGGTTTTAGTGTTATGGAAAAAGACACGAAAGGCACTTGGGGAAGTTGGTCGGAATTACAACCCGTTAATATAATTATAACTTTAGACACCGATAAGAACCGAATTGTTGTTTATTCTAAAGAAATTCAGTTGTACGAAATTCAAAATTATGAAAAAAGACAAGAGAGTGAAACGGACGAAATTTATCCATTTGTTTGCAAAGATATTGATGGAGAACCGTTCACAATTTCAATTATAACAAGGAAAAATCAAGAGAACAGAAAGCAATTGTACATCAATCAAAGGAATGTAATTATTGTTTACAACATCGTTAATTTCCCTGATAAAGAAATAAAAGTTACAAAATAAGTTACAACAAAATGAAAGTTATGAAAAAAGTATTTCTGTTTTTTGCATTTGGATTAAGTTCTTTATTAAATGCGCAACAACGCCCTAAATTGGTAGTTGGAATAGTAGTCGATCAAATGAAAATGGAGTATTTGTACCGTTTTTCAGATGATTTTACCCCAAATGGATTCAAGCGATTAATGGGTAATGGTTATACATATCAAAACATGCATTTCAATTATATGCCAACTTATACTGGGCCAGGACACGCTTCTATTTATACTGGGACAACGCCTGCAACACATGGAATTGTTGGTAATGATTGGTTTAATAGATCTTTAGGAAAAGAGATGTATTGCACCGATGATGCCACTGTGAAAACAATTGGTGATGGTACTGTCGAGGAAGGAAAAATGTCTCCAAAAAACTTGTTAAGCACTACAATTACTGACGAATTACGTTTAGAAACCAATTTCAAAGGAAAGGTAATTGGGATAAGTTTAAAAGACAGAGGAGCAATTTTACCCGCTGGACATTTTGCAAATTGGGCATTCTGGTATAGTAAAACGGGTGCTTTTATTTCGAGTACATTTTATGGCGAAAAACTGCCAGAATGGGTAACGGAATTCAATGGAGAAAAACGATTTATGCCCTATATTAATAAAGGTTGGGATTTATTAAAACCTGCCGCAACTTATGATGAAAGTCTTGCTGACGACAATCCTTATGAGGGAAAATTATATAAAAGTGTAGCGCCAGTTTTTCCATATAATTTGAAAGATATGTATGATAAAAACGATGCTGGAGTTTTACGTTCCACTCCATTTGGAAATGACTTATTAGCTGAATTTGCAATGAAAGCTATCGAAAAAGAGGAACTTGGAAAGGATAATAGTACCGATTTTCTAACCGTAAGTTTTTCTTCAACAGATTATGTAGGGCATTTAATGGGACCTCGTTCTATGGAATTGCAAGATACTTATTTACGATTGGACCAAACAATTGCTGACTTTTTAACCTATTTGGATAAAACAGTTGGAAAAGACAATTATTTGCTTTTTTTAACTGCCGATCATGCCGGAGCAGAAAATGTATCGTACCTAAAAGACCATAAATATGCAGTAAATAATATAGATCCAAAAGAAATAGTGAAAGGTCTAAAAAAATATTCTCAAGATACTTTTGGGGATGATTTGGTATTAAATTATTCAAATTTTAATCTTTATTTTAACAAAGAAATCATCAAAAATAAAGGCTTAGAATTGTTAAAAGTAAAGCAATCTTTTAAAGACTATTTGATGACACAAGTTCAAATAAAAAGGGTGTATTCTGAAGAAGAAATTTTGGCATCAACAGGAAATGACTTTTACCTTAACTTTATTGCCAATGGATATGATCCAAGTCAAAATGGAGATTTGGTACTTCTTGACAAGCCAGGAAACATTGAATATAGTGGAACAGGAACATCGCACGGAACGCCTTATAGTTATGACACTCATGTGCCTGCGATTTTTTATGGTTGGCATATAAAACACGGAGAGACGCACGAGAGAAAAGTAATTACACAAATTGCACCAACGATCGCTCAATTAATAAAAATTCCTTTTCCTAATGGAACAGAAGCAAATGTGTTATTAGAAATATTAGAATAATACAAAATATTTATATAAAAAACCCCCAATTTTTAATATAAATTGGGGGTTTTAATTTTGTTGTTTTTGCTATTAACTTAGTAGAATTTGATTTTTCAATAAATCTTCAAAAGTTTCCCTTTCGCGAATTAAAATTCCTTTTCCATCTTTCCATAAAGCCTCTGCAGGCTTGTATCTGGAGTTATAATTGGAAGCCATTGAAAAACAATATGCACCAGCATTTCTAAAACATAAAAAATCGCCTTCTTTGATTTCAGCAATTCTACGGTTGTTGGCGAAGGTGTCGGTTTCACAAATATATCCTACCACAGTATAAAAACGTTCTTTCCCTTTTGGGTTTGAAATATTTTCAATATGGTGTTGCGAACCGTATAACATTGGACGAATCAAGTGATTGAAACCGCTATCAATTCCAGCAAAAACTGTGGATGTGGTTTGTTTTACAACATTTACTTTCGCTAAAAAGAAACCTGCCTCACTTACTAAAAATTTTCCTGGTTCAAATGCCAATGTTAATTCTCTTCCGTAAGCTGCCTCAAAAGCTAAGAATCTTTTTGATAATTTTTTTCCTAATTCTTCAATATTGGTTTCAATATCGCCTTTGTTGTAAGGAACTTTAAAACCACTTCCAAAATCTAAGAAGTCTAAAGCTTTGAAGTTATTGGCTGCTTCAAATAGAATTTCTGCAGCATAAAGAAACACTTCAATATCTAAAATATCAGAACCCGTATGCATGTGAATTCCGTTGATGTGCATTTTAGTATTTTCGACAATTCGAAGAATATGCGGCATTTGGTGGATAGAAATGCCAAATTTACTGTCGATATGACCCACAGAAATGTTGGAATTTCCACCTGCCATTACGTGTGGATTGATACGAATACAAACTGGAATTGTTGGGTGTTTTGTTCCAAAATGTTCTAAAACTGAAAGATTATCAATGTTAATTTGAACTCCAAGTGCTGCTGCTTCTTCAATTTCTTCAAATGAAACGCCGTTGGGTGTATAGATTATTTGATTTGGAGCAAAACCTGCATAAATTCCTAATTTCACTTCTTGAATCGAAACAGTATCTAAATTAGAACCAATAGATTTTAATAACTGAAGAACAGCAATATTTGACAATGCTTTAGCAGCATAATTAATCCGTAACCTTGGCACTTTTGCGAAGGCATTGGTTAATCTTTTGTATTGAGATTGGATTTTTTCAGCATCATAAACATATAATGGACTTCCAAATTCTTCTGCTAATTTTACTAATTCTTGTGGTTGCATTGCTGATTATTTTTGTGCAAATTTAGAGCTATATGTATTGCAAACAAAGCAAATTTACATTAATAACAAAAAATAACAAAATGTTGTATTCCTAACAAAATACATTACAAACTCGGCAAATCTCCATTACCTTTGGTAGGTAAATTGGTAGAACCCATCAAGTACAAATCGACAACTCTCGCAGCTTCACGACCTTCAGAAATTGCCCAAACAATTAAAGATTGACCGCGACGCATGTCACCAGCGGTAAAAATATGAGGTTTGTTTGTTTGATAATTGGTAGCTTTATAATTGTTTTTCATGTCAATTTCTAAACCCAATTTATCGCTTAATGTTTTTTCAGGGCCAGTAAATCCTAGAGCTAATAACGCCAATTCGCAAGGCCATATTTTCTCTGAACCTTCTTTTTCAATTAATTCAGGTCGTTGTCCAGAAACCATTTTCCAAGCAACTTCAACTGTTTTTAATCCAACCAATTCGCCCTTTTCATTTGCAATAAATTCTTTGGTATTGATGAGCCAATTTCTATCGCAACCTTCTTCATGTGATGAGGAGGTTTTTAATTGTAACGGCCAGAACGGCCAAGGTGTATTTACACTTCTTCCAACAGGTGGTTTTGGCATAATTTCAAAATTTGTAACTGATTTTGCTCCTTGTCGATTGGAAGTTCCAACACAATCTGAACCCGTATCACCGCCACCAATTACAATTACATTTTTATCTTTGGCTAAAATCTGATTTGGAATTGTTTCCCCGTATAAAGATTTCGTTTGCTGTGTTAAAAACGTCATCGCTTGCACAACTCCCTTGCTTTCAATTCCTTTTGTTGGCAAACTTCTACTCTCTGTTGCGCCTCCACATAATACAATAGTATCAAAGGCATTTAGTTCTTCAACGCTATAATTTACCCCAACATTTACGTTGACTTTAAATACAATTCCTTCGGCTTCTAGGACTTTTACTCGACGGTCGATAATTCCTTTTTCCAATTTGAAATTTGGAATCCCATAACGCAATAATCCACCTATGGCATTGTCTCTTTCAAAAACTGTAACTGTATGTCCCGCACGATTTAGTTGTTGTGCTGCAGCTAATCCGGCAGGTCCAGAACCAATAACAGCAACAGTTTTTCCAGTTCTTGTTGTTGGTATTTGAGGTTTAATCCAACCTTCTGCAAAACCTCTTTCGATGATATTTTTTTCGATATTTTCAATGGCAACAGGTTCATTAATAATTCCTAAAACGCATGATTTTTCACATGGAGCAGGGCAGAGGCGACCTGTAAATTCGGGAAAGTTATTGGTAGATTGCAATATTTCTAAAGCACCTTGCCATTCTTCCTGATGTACCATATCATTGAAATCGGGAATTAAATTTCCCAATGGACAAGAGCTATGACAAAACGGAATCCCACAATCCATGCACCGTGAACCTTGTTCTTTTATTTTTTCTTTGGATAATGGAATCGTAAATTCATTGTAATTTGAAACTCGTTCTACAACGGCAACATTACTTTCGTCGGTTCTTGTAAATTCTTTAAATCCTCCTATTTTTCCCATAATATTATAGTGTCAAATGTCTTATTGTCAAATATTGAGTTATAAGACGGGTATTAATTTTTTGCTACTAATTTGTTTCTTCCAACAATTCCTTAATTGATTCAAGAGCTGCTTTTTGCAATGCTTTTTTGTAATCTGTTGGCATTACTTTTACAAAATTATTTTGTTGGTTATCCCAATCTTCCAATATTCTTTTTGCCAATGGACTGTTTGTAAATAAAGAATGATTTTTTATTAACTTTCTTAATTTACTAATATCATCAAGTTCCAAAGTTTCAAAAGCTACCATTTCCATATTGCATAAAGTGGCATCAAATGTTTTATTTGGATCATAAACATAAGCAATTCCGCCACTCATTCCAGCAGCAAAATTCCTACCTGTTTTTCCTAAAACAACTACTGTTCCTCCTGTCATGTATTCACATCCGTGGTCTCCAATGCCTTCTACTACTGCAGTTGCGCCAGAATTTCTAACGGCAAAACGTTCTCCCGCCATCCCATTTATATAAGCCTGACCAGTAATTGCACCGTACAAGGCTACGTTTCCGATGATAATATTTTCTTCTGGTTTGAACGTTGCAGTAGGAGGAACCTTGATAATTAATTTACCTCCTGATAGCCCTTTTCCTAAATAATCATTACAATTTCCATGAATTTTAAACGACAATCCATTGGTTGCAAAAGCACCAAAACTTTGCCCTGCAGAACCTTCAAAATCAACTAAAATAGTATCTTCTGGTAATCCCTGAGCGCCATAAATTTTAGAAATTTCATTACTTAAAATGGCACCTACAGAACGATCGGTATTTTTAATTTTGAAATTCACACGCGTTTTTTCTTTTCTATAAATAGATGGAATGGCAGCTTTAATAATTTCAAAATCCAAAACGTTTTCTAATGCGTGGTCTTGACAAGAATCATTATAATTACTTACTTTATTAGCAATTTCTGGTTTGTATAATATTGCCGAAAGGTCTAAACCACTAGCTTTATAATGTTTAATTGCTTTATTGACATTCAATTTTTGAGATTGCCCAACCATTTCTTTCAAAGTTCTAAAACCCAATTGCGCCATGATAATTCTCAATTCTTCTGCAATAAAATACATGAAATTGATAATGTGTTCTGGTGTTCCTTTGAAATTTTTTCTCAATTCTGGATCTTGGGTCGCAATTCCCACAGGACACGTATTTAAGTGGCAAGCACGCATCATAATACAACCCGAAGCGACTAATGGTGCTGTGGCAAATCCAAATTCTTCGGCTCCTAATAAGGCAGCAATGGCAACATCTCGACCCGTTTTTAATTGTCCATCACATTCTAAAACGACTCTACCACGCAAATCATTTAATAATAAGGTTTGTTGGGCTTCCGCCAATCCTAATTCCCACGGAATCCCTGTGTGTTGCAACGATGTTAGTGGTGCGGCACCTGTTCCTCCGTCATAACCAGAAATTAAAATTACATCCGCTTTTGCTTTTGCAACACCAGCAGCGATAGTTCCAACGCCAACTTCAGAAACCAATTTAACATTGATACGCGCTTCTCGATTGGCATTTTTTAAATCAAAGATCAATTGTGATAAATCTTCAATAGAATAAATATCGTGGTGTGGAGGTGGAGAAATCAGTCCTACATAAGGAGTTGAATTTCTCACTTCTGCAATCCAAGGCACTACTTTATCTCCAGGTAATTGTCCGCCTTCGCCTGGTTTTGCACCTTGTGCCATTTTAATTTGTATCTCTTTGGCATTCGTCAAATAATTGATAGAAACACCAAATCTTCCCGATGCAACTTGCTTGATAGCGCTATTTCTGGAATCTCCGTTGAGGTCTTTTTGAAAACGTTTTGGATCTTCTCCGCCTTCTCCAGAATTACTTTTACCGCCAATTCTATTCATCGCAATAGCCAAATTCTCGTGTGCTTCTTGGCTAATTGAGCCATAAGACATCGCACCAGTTTTGAATTTTTTTACAATTTCAGTCCAAGGTTCAACTTCATCAATCGAAATCGGATCTAAGTTATTGAATTCAAATAAACCTCTAATAGTCATTAAATTCTCGCTTTGGTCGTTCACCATATCTGAATATTCCTTGTAACTTTCTGGACTATTTAATCGAACAGCTTGTTGTAATTTAGAAATGGTTGTTGGATTGAACATGTGTCTTTCTCCATTTCTTCGCCATCTGTAAATTCCACCAATTTCTAAAGGTAGTAAATTGGCTATTTTCGAATTTGGGAACGCATTTTGGTATCTTTTCTTGACTTCTTTTTCAATTTCCATTAATCCAATTCCTTCAATTCTAGAAGGTGTGTATGGGAAATATTTAGATGTGAATGTTTTATTTAAACCTAAGATTTCAAAAATTTGTGCAGCTCTATAAGAATGTAAAGTAGAAATTCCAATCTTATTCATGATTTTCAGAATGCCTTTTGCAATCGCTTTATTGTAATTTTTAATAGCATAATCAGCCTTAATTCCTGTGATAAAACCAGAATTAATCTGATTGTGAATTATTTCATTCACCATATAAGGATTAATTGCACTGGCACCATATCCGAATAATAATGCAAAATGATGTGGTTCACGAGGTTCTGCGGATTCAATTATGATTCCAAATTTTGAACGTGATTTTAATATATTTAAGGAATGATGAATATACGAACAGGCCAACAACATTGGAATTGGTGCTAATTTATCGGTAACACCTCTGTCGGATAGTATAACAATATTACAACCCTCAGAAACGGCTTTGAAAGTGGCTTGAATACATTTTTCTAATGCTCGTTCCAAGCCGTTTACTCCTTTTTCAATTTCATATAAGGTAGAAATAGTAACGGATTTAAAATCAGCGTGATTGATATTTTTAATTTTGTCTAAATCTTCATTAGAAATAACAGGATTTTGAATTTTTAGTTTTTTGCAATGTTTGGGTTCGATATCAAAAATATTAAAATCGCCACCAATTGCTAAACTTATATCGGTAATAATTTCTTCGCGAATTCCATCTAATGGAGGGTTGGTAACTTGAGCGAACAACTGCTTGAAGTAGTTGTATAATAATTGTGGTTGGTCTGATAAAACGGCTAATGGTGTGTCATTTCCCATTGAACTTAGTGCTTCTGCACCAGTTGCTCCCATTGGGTTTATTATAGTTTTTAAATCTTCAACAGTATATCCAAAGAGTCGTTGGCGTGTTTCAAAACCCATAATTTCTACAGGAATTTCATTTTCTGTATAAGGAATTTGAGCCAATTGCAAGAGGTTTTTATCCAACCATTTTTTGTAAGGTCGCTTGGTTACAATAGCATTTTTAATTTCTTCATCTTCAATAATCCGACCTTCATTCATGTCCACAAGGAACATTTTTCCGGGTTCCAATCTTCCGTGCTGAACTACATCTTCCGGTTTAATATCTAAAACCCCAATCTCAGACGACATAATAACGAAACCACTTTTTGTGAGCGTATAGCGTGAAGGACGCAAGCCATTTCTATCTAATAATGCACCAATTACATTTCCATCTGTAAAGGGAATTGAAGCGGGACCATCCCAAGGTTCCATAATGCAAGAATTGAATTCGTAGAATGCTTTTTTGTCTTCCGACATGCTTTGATGACGTTCCCAAGCTTCGGGAACCACCATCATCATTGCTTCGGGTAAAGATCGACCCGTCATTAACAATAATTCGATAACCATATCCATCGAAGCAGAATCTGATTTTCCTTCTAATATAATTGGGAATAATTTCTTAATATCATCTCCAAAAACATCACTTTTCATCAACTCTTCCCGTGAGCGCATTCGACTGATATTTCCTCGAAGCGTATTGATTTCGCCATTGTGACACATATACCTAAAAGGCTGCGCCAATTCCCATGACGGGAACGTATTGGTAGAAAATCGTTGGTGAACCAATGCCAATCGGGTAACCAAATCCGTATCAGACAAATCGGTATAATAACGGCTGATATCTTCAGGCATCAAAAGCCCTTTATAAATTATGGTGGTAGTTGAAAAACTACTAAAGTAATATTGATGGCTTTGTGATATTTTAGATTTTATAACGGCGTGTTCTGATATTTTTCTTGCAGCAAATAGTTTAGCGTTAAATTGAGGTTCTGTGAGTTCTAATCCATTTTTACCAACAAAAACCTGAAGTACAGTAGGTTCTTTTTCGGCAGCAATTTTTCCTAAATTTGAGGCATCTACAGGAACCTCACGCCAACCTAAAACAGTTAAATTTTGCTCTTTTATAGCAGTTTCAAAAGTAGTTTTACAATAAACAACTTGGTTTTTGCTTTTTGGTAAAAACAACATTCCTACACCATATTCTCTCGGTTCAGGAAGCTCAAAATCACATACTTTTTTGAAGAAATCATGAGGAATGTCAAATAGAATTCCTGCACCATCTCCCGTTCTTCCATCGGAACTTACAGCGCCTCGATGCTCTAATTTTATTAATATATCTAAGGCTTTATGAATAATATCATTCGACTTAATTCCGTTTAAATTGCAAATAAATCCTGCACCACAATTATCGTGTTCAAATTCTGGTAAATAGAGGCCCTGTGCTTTAACTTTCATGCTTGATAATTTTTCACTAAATTACTACATTCACTGATTATAATTTAATGAAAATAAAATATTTGATAATTTTTGCTATTCTATCAATTAAAAGTTTAAAAAATAACAATTACTTAATTTTGGACTTTTTATTTAACGATTTGACAACTTCCGTTATCGTTTACAAACCATTTTTTTGGTTAAAACACATGAATTATAGCAAATTAACTATTTTACTAAATCGTTATAGTGTCGTATAAATTATAATTAAACTGACAAAACTGTTTTTATTTCGCATTGAATTTAAGAATTTGATAATGTAAATTTGATTTTTATAATAATTAAATTCTTATTGTATTTATTAAGGAAAAACATTTCGCTTTTAACTTCATTTGTGCTATTTTTGCGCTACTTTAAAAAGTCAAAAATTTCATTATGGACATACACGAATACCAAGGAAAAGAAATATTAGCCAGTTATGGCGTAAAAATTCAACGAGGTTATGTTGCAAACAATCCGCAAGAGGCGGTTGCTGCAGCAAAACAGTTAACTACTGAAACTGGAACAGGATGGCACGTTATTAAAGCACAAGTTCATGCGGGTGGACGTGGAAAAGGTGGAGGAGTGAAACTTGCCAAGAATTTACAACAAGTGGAAGAAATTGCAGAACAAATTATTGGAATGCAATTAATCACACCTCAAACTTCTGCTGAAGGTAAAAAAGTACACAAAATTTTAGTTGCTGAAGATGTTTATTATCCTGGGGAATCTGAAACTTCTGAATTTTATATGTCAGTTTTATTAAATAGAAGTAAAGGTCGTAACATGATTATGTATTCTACTGAAGGTGGAATGGATATTGAAGAAGTTGCAGAACACACACCACATTTAATTTTTACTGAAGAAATTGATCCTACAGTTGGACTTCAAGGCTTCCAAGCAAGAAGAATTGCCTTTAATTTAGGTCTTTCTGGAAATGCTTTTAAAGAAATGACGCAATTTGTTGCAGCGCTTTACAATGCTTACATTGGTTGCGATGCTTCCATGTTTGAAATTAATCCAGTTTTAAAAACATCGGATAATAAAATTATTGCAGTAGATGCTAAAGTAAATTTAGATGATAATGCATTATACCGTCAGCCAGTTTATGCTGAATACCGTGATGTTCGCGAGGAAAATCCAATCGAAGTAGAAGCTAAAGCTGCAGGTTTAAACTATGTAGATTTAGATGGAACTGTAGGTTGTATGGTAAACGGCGCAGGTCTTGCAATGGCAACTATGGATTTAATTAAATATGCAGGTTTTGAACCGGCTAACTTCCTAGACGTTGGTGGAACTGCTGATGCAAAACGGGTAGAATTGGCTTTCAGAATTATCTTGAAAGATCCTAACGTAAAAGCAATTTTAATCAATATTTTTGGTGGAATTGTTCGTTGCGATAGAGTAGCTCAAGGTGTTGTAGATGCTTACAAAAACATGGGAGACGCTATTAAAGTGCCAATCATTGTTCGTTTACAAGGTACCAACGCCGTTATTGCAAAAGAATTAATTGACAATTCTGGAATGCCAATTTTATCGGCTGTAGAATTTCAAGAAGCTGCTGACCAAGTAAAAGCGGCGTTGTCATAAAATATTGGAAATACGATTTAACATTTGATAATATAAAAAAATCCTGAACGTGAGTTCAGGATTTTTTGTTTTTACCATTTTTAAAATAAACTTTTTCAACTACCTGAACTTTCGGTGTTGCTTTATTTGAAGTATGCTTTTTAAAGGGCTTTTTTGCCACTGGACTTTTTGCTGGACTTTGATCACCTCTAGATTTTTCTGAATCTTGAGCTCCCGAATTCACTTCCTTTTTATTTTTGTTCAAAACATCAGAAGGATTTTTAGGATTTTCTTTAGTTCCACGCAAATGCAAAACCAAAGCATTCAAGAAATTTCGCAACACCTGATCGCCACATTCCATATAATTTTCATGGTCTTCGGCACGGAAAAAAGCACCCAATTCTGATTTTGTAATTCTAAAATCTACCAATTCTAAAATTTCTACTATTTGATCGTCCCGAAGCATCAAGGCTACTCGAAGTTTTTTCAGGATATCGTTATTTGTCATTTTCATTGTAACTATTTTTTTGCAAATATAATTATAAAGGGGCTCTAATAGTAATTAATGAAGTAAATAATCGATTTCATTATTTTGATGTCAACAATTTATCCTAAATTAGCGCTTCAATAAAATAATGCTATTAAATTACAATTAAAGATGACTAGAATTCAAGTTTTAAACGCAATCATAAAAAAGAAAAATGTACAAAATTACCTTGAAATAGGGGTAAACCGAGGGAAATGTCTCTTTAATATTGTGGGTACAAAAAGACGTTTTGGTGTAGATCCCTTTTTTAATTTTAGTTTATGGAAAAAAGTAAGAGCCTGTATATTAAATCCTCACACCCTTAAAAATGATTATTTTGAGGTAACAAGTGATGCTTTTTTTGCAGAAAACAAGGCACTATTAGAAGCTAATATTCTTGATTTGGCTTTTATTGACGGACTTCATACCTTCGGACAGTCACTAAAAGACACTTTAAATACCCTGAAATATCTTGATAACAATGGAGTTATAGTTTTGCATGATTGCAATCCGTTAGATGAATTAGCAGCATATCAAGCCAATTCAATTGATGATGCTCGTGTAGCTTTAAAAAATCACAAGGATTGGAAAAATATTTGGAATGGTGATGTTTGGAAAACTATTGTTTACATTAAAATAAACCACCCAGAACTGTCTACTTTTGTTTTGAATACGGATCACGGTTTGGGTTTTGTGTTTAAAAAACCACAAGGTAAACTTCCAGAAGTGTATAATTCGATTGAAAACGTAGATACTTTAAACTATTCTTTTTTAGCACAACACAGAGAGGAATTGTTGGATTTGAAACCAGTATCTTACTTTAAAACATTTTTAAACACGCTTTAAATATTCAACCACGAATAGACTTTCACAAAGTTATCGCGCCATAATTTTTCATTATGTTGACCCCCTTTGATGATTCTTTTCCGAGTTAAATGTCTGCAACTGCACCGAATATCAGAAACTAAGATTTCCATTTTGTTTACGTCGGGAACCATGTCTTTGCTTTCATTGTCACCACACAAAAAGTACATTTTAGATGCTAAGGTTTTGGTTTTCGTAGTCAAATCAAAAATCTCGGGATTAATCCAAAATGCAGGCGAAAAAACGCCTGCTTTACCAAATACTTCCGGGTATTTCAGCAGCGCATAATAGGAAATCAAACCTCCCAAAGAACTTCCCATAATTACGGTATTCATTGTATTGGATTTTGTTCTATAGGTAGCATCTATCCTTGGTTTCAAGGTTTTTACAATAAACTCAAGGTAATTATCCCCATTTCCGCCACCATATTTTCCGTTTTTATAGGGAGTTAATTCGTCTATTCGTTTTTCATTTCCGTGTTCTATTCCCACCACAATCACTAGGGCGTTCAAACTGTCTAATTTTTCGTCAATGTTCCATTCGCCAGCATAAGCAGTTTTGGCATCAAATAAATTTTGTGCATTGTGCATATAAATTACAGGATATTTCTTTTTTGAAGTGGCATATTCCTTTGGCAAATACAACCAGATTTTCTTTGTGCAATGAAGTTGTGGCGCATCTATAGTAACATTAGACACATTTTTTGATGCTGTACTTTCCTGAGAAAACACTGTATTTGCTACAAATAATAAACTATAAAGGAACGCTATTTTACGAGTCATACATTGTTTTAGTTCTAGCCTCAAAGATACAAACGAATTTAATTCTAATTCTAAAACAGTAGGGATAATTGATATTAAATGTAACTAACTCGTTTTTATTTTTTTGAAGCAGAAGTTCTCTTTTTCACCATACGATTCCACCCGCTATTCGCTATATCTGTTGTGGCGAACCCTGCCACAACAGGATGTCGCTACTATCGGGGCTATGAAATTACATTTATATTTTCATAATTAAATGTTGATTTGGTAATTCGTTTATTTGGAAAATCTGAATTTAACCTTTGATTTGTCAATCTGAATTTATTTCAGATGCTATTATTTATTTTAAAACCTATTATTTTTTCTTGTCTTTGTGGGGACTAATTCGGGAGACTTCGCACAGCAATTCCGACTATTATTAATGTTCAGTTTTTAAAGAACACTTCGCAGAGCTGGGGTGTTTGGGTCGACTGGAGTTGTGATTGGTGTGGCTCTTTTTCCTTGTATTTTGCGGTTGAATGTTTTGGCGTTGTTTACTTTTTCTGGGCTTGCATCGGTGGATTCGAGTGCGTTTATCAATCGGGTTGATAGTGGATTGACATCGCTAAATTCGATAATTCTTTCGTTTACTCTGTTGTTAAAGGCGGTGTTGTCGGTAATTACATTCTCGATTTTTGTATCGCAGGATGTGTGTTTGGTTTGCATATTTGCCAATTGTAGCTTGGCTTTTGTAGGGTTGTATCTAGTTCCAAATCCTATTATGAATTGGATTAATAGGTTGAAGTTTGATACATTTTTTGCGTTTCCTGTTTCTGATGTTGATGCCATGATAGTTTATTTTTAAGTTGTTAATGATGACAAAAATAATGAATTATTTGTTTTGAAAAATATTTGACGAAAAAGTTTTATGAAAAAGAAAACTGGTTTTGAAGCCCCTCCCCAGCCCTCCCCGAAGGGGAGGGAGAAGAGCCTAAAACCAGTTTTTGCTTTTTTTATTCTACTGCTATTTGGTGGGTTTCTACTTGGTCATTGATGTATATTTTGAGTACATATATGCCTTTGTTTAAGCCAATGACTGAAAAAGTTGCTTTGTTATTAATGATTTCTACTTTGGTTTTGGGCTGTCCCATCATGTCGAATAGTTCGCCCCGCTACCGCACGAACAATGTCATTAAGTTAAGGATTTTTCACAAGCTATCTTTTTGATTTTTAGTTACT
>NZ_JBBALW010000014.1:0-71761 GCF_040402835.1 Flavobacterium sp. | reverse complement strand
CAATGTATTCTTTGTAGTTTTTCAAGTCGTTATTTCCCCAATAATAATACGTTTCTGCCAATTCTCTGTAAACCGGACCGTATTCTGGGTTGGTAGCCACCACATTGTCATACGCTTTTACCGCTTCCGCAAATGCTCGTGCGCCTTTCAACAAAACGCCCAATTGCATTTTTGCTCTAATTAAAGTTGGGTCGGCATCAAAGGCATCACGATACGCTTTATAAGAATCGTTTTGATTTTTAACACCATAATACGCATCTCCAAAAGCCATTAAAACATTGGCATCCATTGGATTAGCAATTTTCGCTTTGTTTAAAACCTCAATTGCTTTATTGTAATCTGGCGTGTTGGCATTCATATAGGCTTTCGCAATATAAACGTATTGTTCCGAATCTTTTTTTCTTATATCTTTTGTTGCTAAGGCAAAATTGGCTTCGGCTGCAACGGCATTTTTATCGTCCAAATCCATTTGTCCTAATCCAATATAATTGAATTTTGCATCCGATTTTGCGACCAATCCTTTTTGGAAATAAATTTTCGCTGAGTCAGAAATATTTTGATTAAGATAAACCGAGCCTAATAAAAAGGCAGCTTTTCCATTGTCAGGATTTGTTTTAATAATTGATTTTAGAATTCCTTTGGCTTTTTCAAATTGTTCTGCGTCAATTGTTTTCTTTGCCTGATCTAAATCTTGAGCATAGCTTAGCGTTACTGAAGTCAATAAAGCAATACTAAAAATTTTAACTTTGTTCATCTTGTTGTAATTTATTATTTAATCTTGTTTTCTAATTGTGTTCTGGTTTTGATGCTTCTACCAGGTATTTTTATTGGCAACAATCCCGATTTTAGGATGATTCGTTGTCCAATATCTCCAGCTATGAAAGAGGCAAATCCCATTCCTAAGCCAGAATAACCTTGACAATTGACGATATACAAATCACGTGCCAAAGGATATTTACCTTCTGCAAGGTTGTTTTGTGTTGGTGCAAAATAGGCGGTTTTTCCAATTCCTTTTACACTAATTAAATTAACCTTATCCACGATTGGCTGCATTTTCAGTGAAGGTTGCATCAACCAATTTACACCAACAATTCCAATCATTCCGTCATTTTCGGAAACAAACTGAATTACTTCTTCATTAGTTTTAAAAGAAAAAATTCCTTTTGACGGGATTTCTTTTAGTCCCGACAATTCGTTCATATAGCGAACGGTACTTGAATTAGGATTATCAAAAACCAATCCTTTAATAGTTGCATTTGATTTACCTTTCATGAAGTCCACTACATCTTGTAACGCGATTAAAGTATCTTTATTTCTTTTATTTGAAATAAATGCGATTGCATCAATAGCAAAAACCGTAGTTCTTGGCGTAATTTTTTTACTTTCAAAAACTTTTTCTTCCTCAGGATTAAGCTTTCTCGAAAGAATGGCTATTTTAGAAGTGTCTTTTGCTAATGCTAAAACAGATTCTGCTTCTGATTTTGCAATTATCTTTATTTTTGATCCAGTATAAAGGCTTTCAAAAACTTCAACCTGATCGGCAACTATGGGTAATAGTGTTTCATCAACTAAGATAGAAGTGGAGCCTTTTAGAATAGTTTCATCAGAATTTGCTTGCTTATTTGTTTGATTACAAGCAAAAAAAACAAGGATAAAACCTAAAAAAAATAAATACGGAATTAGTGCAAACTTTTTCATAACCTACTCTTTATTGTCATTTATAATTCGGTAAAACCGAATAAAAGAATATCCGATTATAACTACCCCAAAAGCAATTCTATAACTGGGCTTCATATCAAATGGAAAGTTTTTCCAAAAGATGATTGCTAATCCCATTGCCAGATAGGCTAAGAAAAACACGATTCCTATAACGAGAAAAAACCGCTCTTTTAGCGATTTCTTCTCTTTATTCTCAGTTGATTTATTCAACATTATTCTGGTGCTTGAATAGTAATTGGAAGAGAATGAAGTACTCTTACCTTCTTCCCATTTTGCTCGCCTGGATTCCATTTTGGGCATGATTTCAAAACGCGAATGGCTTCTTTTCCAGTTCCAAAACCGATATCTCTTACTACTTTAATATCTGTTAATGAACCATCTTTTTCAACAACAAACGTTACATAAACCTTTCCTGCAAGACCTTCTTCTTCTGGAGTTCTATAGTTATTTCCTACAAATTTGTAGAATTTAGCCATACCTCCAGGAAAATCTGGTTTTACTTCAATTCCTGCTGTGCTGTAGATATTATTATCATCAACAATATCAGCTGGTCCATTTCCAACAGGTTCCACAGTTAATTCAGCGTCTGGATCGCCTTTTATAGTTTCAGCACCCAATTTCTTGTCTTTAATATCAACAATTTTTGGTGGCTCTTCCGTTACTTCATCAGCCTTTGCAACTACTGGTTTCACAAATTTTTGCACATCAACTTTTGGCGGTGGTGGCGGCGGTGGCGGAATATTTTCTTTCGGTTTTTCTTTTGGCGGCAACTTAACAGTTACAATTTTTTGATCCAATGTCGTATCGTCATCTCCTTTTGGTATCAAATTGATAAGTAGAGGAGCTGCAATTGCAAAACCAAAAAGTACTGAACCTATTATAAGTGATCTTACAGTAGTTTTAGGATTTGATTTTCTTAATTCATAAGCGCCATAAACCTTATTTCGTCCTTCGAAAACAATTTCAAGCCATTGGTCTTTTAAAATATCTAATTTCATCTTTTTAATTATTAGGTTATTGGGTACTAAGATTACTCTTATTTTCCTTCTAACAATTTTGTTTCTTCAGGCGAAAAATCGTTAACAATTGCATACGTTGGTACATCTACGATTGCCATTTCATCTAATATATCAATCAAATTTCTGTAATTGGATTTCTTACTTGGTTTGATGATTACAATCATCCCTTTGTCTTTGTTTCCAGTATATTCAAGAACTTTTGCTTTTCTTTCAATAAGTTCTTTTCTGATACCTTCTTTTCCATATACAAAATCTTTAGGCGTTCCTCCAGCTAATGGTTTATCTAACAACCCAACATAACGTACTAATTTGTTATTATCTCCCAATAAAATAGTCATTGTTCGATTTTCGTCAACTTTAACATCCTTATTTTTAGTAGGGTCATCTTCTTTATCTGGCAACCCCAAACTCATCGATTGTGGTTTTGACAACGTTGTGGTAAGCATAAAGAATGTGATTAGCAAGAATGCTAAATCCACCATAGCAGTTAAATCTACTTTTGAATTTTGCTTTTTACTTCTTACTTTACCACCTTTTCCGCCTCCACCGTCGCCGGTATTTAATTCAGCCATTGTAGTGTATCTTTTTTAATTAAAAATCTTTTCCTCTCAAACCAGTAACCAGACTAAAGCTATTGATTTTTTGGTCTTGTAAAATATCCATTACTTTATGTATTGCTGGATATTCCTCTTTTGCATCTCCTTTAATAGCAATTTGCAATTCTTTATTGTTGTTTTCTATATTCGCAATACGAGAATTGTAAATCCATTCTTTCAATTGGTTGTCCAAAGAATCTTTAGGAACTCCCGGCTGTTCTGCCTTGCTTCTATCCGCACTTTTCATTGCAATAATTTGACTTAAATTTTGAATTGGCACACCAAATCCTTCCATTAAAGCAAATTTATCCATTTCATCTGGAGTGAATTTAATTCCGTATTTATCACCCATCAATTGAAGTGTTCTTTTTCGAACTTCTCTTCCTTTCAGGTCATAAAAAACTTTTCCTTTTCCTATAGTAATTGTTGCCAAATCCGTTTCAGGCAATTTTGTTTGCACTGTTGAAGCAGGCGTATCTACAGGTAATGCCTCAGGCACTTTCGCTGTAGCTGTCAAAATAAAGAAAGTAAGCAATAAGAAAGCTACATCACACATCGCGGTCATGTCCGTTGATGTTGACTTTTTTTTCATTTTTATTTTAGCCATTATTTTTATCTATTATTTGATTTAAAAATCAAAAATTATTGTTTCAAGCTACCTCTGAATTTTCTGTAAGTATTTACAATTGTTGTACCTGCCTCATCAATAGAATAAGTCAAATCGTCAATTTTAGAAGTAAAGAAGTTATAAGCCACAATAGCTGTAATAGAAGTAGAAATACCTGTAGCTGTATTAATCAAAGCTTCAGAGATACCAACTGCAAGAGCTGCTTGATCTGGAGTTCCAGCAGAAGCCAAAGCACCAAACGCTTTAATCATACCAGATACAGTTCCTAACAAACCTCCAAGTGTTCCTAAAGAAACTAATGAAGAAATGATAGTCATATTTTTTTCTAACATTGGCATTTCAAGAGAAGTAATTTCTTCAATTTCCTTGTGGATTAATTCCGAAGCTTCTTCGCTGTTGAAACCTTCTTTTTTCACATCTTGATATTTAACTAACGCTGATTTAATTGCATTTGCAACTGAACCTTGTTGTTTGTCACATTGACTAATTGCATCTTCGATTTTACCTTCTTTGATGTCGCCTTGAACTATTTTCATAAAAGTATCAAGATTTCCTTTTCCAGCAGCTTTAGCAATTACAAAGTATCTTTCTATTGAGAAAACAAGGACCATCAACAACATTCCTAATAATACAGGAACTATAAATCCACCTTTGTAAACTTGTCCTAAAGTATTTAAAGGATGTCCTTTTTCAATATCTCCACCTTCAAAATTTGCAGGCGAACCCATTATTTGAGACCAAACTATCCAGCCTACAAATACACATGCAACAATTATGATTCCTGAGATCATGCCTCCTACTTTTGAACCACCTTCTTTTTTAACGTTTGCCATTTTTTTTAATTTTTGATAATTTTAAATAATTTTTTGATTTTTAAGTTGCTATAAACTTGATTAGGAGCAAATTTAATTTTTTAGTTCAAATAAAAAAATGTTTTTTGCGTTAAATTATCAATAATTATGATAATTATGTATTTTTAAATAAAAAGCGTTTTTTTAAGAAAAATTATAATTGTTCCGTAAAACGAAAACGTTAAAATAGGATTATTTATTATATATACCGATTAAATACTATTTCACTCATCGAAAACGATTGAATTATTTTTAAAATTCAGGAGCCAATAATGTTTAAATAGTAGTTTACTCCTATTTAAAATGCAAGGAATAGCATTTAATAAATAAAATTTTATACCTATTTGTCTTTGTAGAAAACGTTAATTGTGATGAATTTTCCAATATCAATAAGTAACTTTAGATTTCTAATACATTACTATGGAAACAACTAAAAAAATTATCATCGTGGGCGCGGGTTTTGCTGGTTTACGATTGGCACAAGATTTAGAAAATACCAAATACGATGTTTTGTTAATTGATAAAAACAATTATCATCAATTTCAACCATTATTATATCAAGTTGCAACCGCAAGATTAGAACCTGCAAGTATTTCTTTTCCAATTAGAAAAGTATTCCAACATTCAAAAAATATTAGAATTAGAATTGCTGAAGTTTTGAGTATTGATTCTGATATCAAAACCTTGAAAACTACCATTGCGGATTTCAAATACGATTATTTGGTTCTTGCTTATGGTTGCACAACTAATTATTTTGGAAATTCCCAAATTGAAAAATTTGCGTTTTCAATGAAATCGGTACCAGAAGCCATTCAATTGAGAAATAGAATACTTCAAACATTTGAAGATACTTTAGTCGCAAAACCTGAAGATTTACAGGCGTTAATGAATTTTGTTATTGTTGGCGGCGGCCCAACCGGTGTTGAGCTTGCAGGCGCTTTAGCAGAAATGAAAAAAAATATTTTACCAAAAGATTATCCTGATAAAGACTTTCAAAAATTAACTATTTATTTAATTGAAGGCTCCCCTAATGTATTAAATCCAATGAGTTCCGATTCTCAAAAAAAAGCACTTCAATATTTATTAGAATTAGATGTTGTAGTAAAAACTAATGCTTTTGTGACTAATTATGATGGTTTTTCAGTAAGTTTAAATAATCGTGAAACTATTGCTTCCAAAAATGTAATTTGGGCTGCCGGTATTACTGGAAAAACTTTAGATGGAATTCCAAAAGTAGCACTTTCTATAGGAAATAGAATTGTAGTAAATCAAAAATGTGAAATTATAGCTCTAAAAGGCGTTTATGCCATTGGTGACATTGCCTTTATGGAAACTCCAAAATATCCGAAAGGACACCCCCAGGTGGCAAGTGTTGCAATTGAACACTCTAAATTTTTAGCTGATAATTTTAAATTAATTTCAGAAGAAAAACCATTACTTGATTTTGAATACCATGACAAAGGAGCTATGGCTACAATTGGAAAAAGAAAAGCCGTAGTCGATTTGCCGAAATTTAGTTTTCAAGGGAGGGTTGCTTGGTTTGTTTGGATGCTAGTTCACTTAGTAATGATACTGAATTTAAAAAACAAGCTTTCCATATTTATTAATTGGATTTTCAGTTACTTTAACAATGATAGCACTTTACGCGTTTTGATAAAACCTTTACCAAAAAAAAATGATGGTTAGTTTTTTTTAGGTTAAAAGCAATTTCAAGATTTTAAGTTCAATTTCTTCGCTGTTCCAAATATTCTCGATATTTTCAATTTTTAAAATTTCTTCCATAATTGCATTTTGAAAATCGCCAATCGCCAAAGCTTCTGAATAGGGACGATTGCTAAATGTTACTCGGTCGTATAACGGCAACCATTTTTCGGGATGTTTTTCGGCAAAATGTTTTTCGATTTTCTTCTGCAACAGAAATTTTTCGTCGGCAGTTTTAGAACTCATTTCCATAAAATTCCGATACGATAATTCGGCAATAGCATCGGCATTGGGTTTTCGAGATTTTTCATATTCTGAAAAAATTGTTTTCCAATCGTCACCATATAGATTCATCAATTCATTTAAAACCGAAATGTCCTCAAAACCTGCATTCATTCCTTGACCATAAAACGGCACAATGGCATGACTGGCATCGCCAATTAAGGCAACTTTATCTTCATAGGTCCAAGGGAAACATTTCATTGTAACCAAAGTACTCGTTGGATTTGCAAAAAAATCTTCAGTTAAATTTGGAATTACATCAATGGTGTCTGGTAAGTTTTTCTCGAAAAATGCTTCAACAGATTTTCTATCTGTTAAAGACTGGAAAGATTTTTCTCCTTCAAAAGGCATAAATAAAGTACAGGTAAAACTTCCATCTAAATTGGGCAAAGCGATTAACATATATTCTCCTCGAGGCCAAATATGGAAAGAATTTTTATCTAATTTATGGGTTCCATCAGGATTTGCAGGAATATTCAATTCTTTATAGCCTGTATTTAAAAATTCTTGGGAATAGTTGAACATGCTTTGGCGTTGCATTCTGTGACGGATTCTTGAAAAAGCACCATCGGCACCAAAAACCATATCAAACTTCAATTCTTCCCACTCGCTTCGCTCTTCTTCGCCAATATGTAAGGTGGCATTTGACAAGGTAACATCCCAAATTTTCTGTTCAAAAAAGAATTCTGCTCCAGCTTGTTCTGCCAAATCAATCATTTTTCTGTTCAACGCACCTCTTGAAATTGAATAGATACTCTGTCCTTCTTGACCATAATTTTGAAAATTAAGCTTGTCTACAAGATGGATTGCGCGTTTGTCCATTGCAATAGCAATTTCTCTAACTTTGTCACCAATTTCGACATCGTCGAGAGCTTTCCAACCCCTATTAGACATTGCCAAGTTTATAGAACGCCCAGAAAATCGAATTTTACGAATATCGGGACTTCTATCATAAACATGAACGGTGTGACCTGCTTTTTTGAGATAAATTGCCAATAGCGATCCAACTAAACCAGATCCTACAATGGCAATTTTGAGTGATTTTTGCATCTAAAAATATATAAATATAAGTGCGCAAATTTAAGCAATTACATTAATATTTGTTGTGAATTTACCGAATTAAAAGTTACAATTATTTAATTAATACGTTACAGTTATAATTAAATACGTTTCAAATAAAATTTCCTTTAAGAAATTAACGATAGCGTTTTTTCTAAAGCCATTCCTCTTGAACCCTTGATTAAAAAAATACATTTTTCCATTTTATACATTTTAAATGCATTAGAAAAATCTTCAAACGTTTCAAAGAAATGAAAATTACTTTGCTTAATTATGTTAGCATAAAAGTCTTTTCCAATAAAATAAGTAGTGATTGTATTTTCATTTAAAAGTAAATTAACAATCGCTTTATGCTCTTCTAAACTTTCTTCTCCCAACTCAAACATGTCCCCAAGAATGGCTATTTTATTAAAGTTTTTCAATTGAATAAAATTTTCAATTGCCACCGACATACTACTCGGATTGGCATTATAAGCGTCTAGAATAATTTCGTTAGAATTAATATTAAGGAGCTGCGACCGGTTATTTTCAGGGACAAATTCTTCAATGGCAGCTTTAATATCTACTATTGGAACTTCAAAATAAGAACCAATTGCAATTGCTGCATTTATATTATTGGAATTGTATAAACCTATTAAATGAGACTTAATCTTAGTATTTGAATATGTAATTTCCACAAACGGATTTGCGGTAACATCTTTCAAAATAACATCTGAATTTGGTTTGTTAGTTCCAAAAGTATAGGGTTTTATTCCAAAAGATTTTTCAACTTGAATGCTATCATTTAAATTTACAAATACTATTTTATTGTGTTTTGAAAGATAATTATACAACTCGCATTTTCCTTTTATGACGCCTTCAACTCCACCGAAACCTTCAAGATGTGCTTTTCCAAAATTGGTAATATAGCCAAAATCTGGTTGTGCAATTTCGCATAAAAATTCTATTTCTTTTTGATGATTGGCACCCATTTCAACGATACCAATTTCAGTTTGCTTATCAAATGAAAGCAACGTAAGTGGCACTCCAATATGATTATTATAATTACCTAATGTAGCTTTTGTTTTGAATTTTTTAGCTAAAACAACTTGAATTAATTCTTTAGTAGTTGTTTTTCCATTACTCCCTGTTAAGGCTATAATTGGAATATTCAAATAGCCCCGATGAAAGCGTGCTAACGATTGCAAAGTTTCTAAACTATTCTTTACAACAATTGTTCTTTCATCAATAAAATGATCTGGATTGTCTATAATTACGAATGAGGCACCTTTTTGTAATGCTTCTTTCGCAAAAGTATTGGCATCATAATTATCTCCTTTAATGGCAACAAAAAAGGAACCTGCTTCAATTTTTCGAGTGTCAATTGAAATTGATTTGCATTTCAAAAAATAATTGTGAATGATTTTAATATCCATATGTTCCCGTTTTAAACAATAAAAGCCCTAAAAGGGCTTTTATTAATGATACAAGAAATAAAATTAATTTCTAGCTCTTTTCTTTTTGTCAGCTTTTGGACCAACTCTGGACATTGCACATCTAAATCCAATGTAGTCAGTAGCCATATCTTGTGGAAAGTATCTTCTTTGTGCTGGATCTAACCAATACGCTCTGTCTCTCCAAGAACCGCCTTTATAAACTCTTACTTCGTCATTTACTAAGGTAGTTCTTTTGTTAGACTTGTCGAATTTTCTAGACATATTTCCTAAACTATCAACTGTTACATTGTGTTTTGGAGCATCGTACATTCTTTTACTATCAGGTAATTTTGCACCTTCATCAGTATTTCCGAAATCAAAATATCTTGTAGATTGTTTATCACCATCTCTGTAGTTTCTTTCGTCACTTTTGTCGAAATTTTGTCTCAAATAAGTTTCTTTTTCATCCACTGGGACTTGAGCGATTTGACCTGGAGCATTTCTTGCAATAATTCTACCGTTTGGCAACGTGTCATATTTAATGTTTTGAGCAGTGACTAATTCGACTTTTCCATCATCTCCTATTTTATTTTTAGTAAATACACTTCCTCTAAAGTAGTTGAAATCACTTACTTCATCGTCAACCATTGGTCTATAAACATCGGCAACCCATTCGGCAACATTTCCAGCCATATCATACAATCCAAAATCATTTGCCGGATACGATTTTACTATATTTGTAATGTCAGCACCGTCATCAGACCATCCTGCTATTCCACCGTAATCTCCTTTTCCTTGTTTGAAATTGGCCAATTGATCTCCTTTGATTTTTCTTTTTCCAGAACGAGTATAACTACCTGACCATGGATATTTTTTTTGTCCTTTGTAAATATTGTATTCTCTTTGTCCTACATCTGCAGCCGCTGCATACTCCCATTCTGCTTCTGTTGGAAGTCTGTATTCTGGAAGAATAAGACCTGAAGATCTTTGAGCATATACTCCCGTTGGATTTTTTGTAGTTGCTCCTTGTCCTTTTGTTCCCGCAACTTTTATTGGTTTAGACAAAGAGTTCTTACGTCCTTTCAATACAATTTTATCGTCACCACCAAATGTTTTACTTGGGGCATTTAAATAGGTTTCAGTACTGAAACTACTTTCTGCTTTTACGTCTGTTAGTTTTGCATCTTTTTTTAAATAACCTTGTGTTTCTAGGGTATTTTCATTTACACGGTCTGTTCTCCATTTACTAAATTCAACTGATTGAATCCAATTTACACCAACTACTGGATACGAAGCGTAGGCAGGATGTCGTAAATAGTTGTTTGTATATGTTTCATTATATCCCAATCTGTTTCTCCAAACTAAAGTATCCGGTAATGCCCCAACATAGATATTTTTATAATTTTCATCATCAGGAGAGAATACTCTTTTGGTCCAATCTAAGTATTCCATGTACATCAAATTAGTAACCTCTGTTTCGTCCATGTAAAAGGATGCTACATGTTGCTGGTTTGGAGTATTATTCCAATCGTGCATAACGTCATCTTGTACTTTTCCCATTGTAAAAGTCCCGCCCTCAACCATCACTAGTCCCGGAGCAGTCGCTTGTTTCTTGTATTTATCATTATATTGGAAACCACCTTTTTTATCATTGATTTTCCAACCTGTAGCAGTTGACCCTCCTTTGGAACTTGATTGTTTACTACAACTTGAAACTCCAAATAGAATAAATAATGTTAGTACTACGTTTATAACTACATTTTTGTTTGCTTTCATACTTAATAAGGTAATAATTTCGTGGCGAATATAATAATTAACTATTAAACCACAACGTTTTTTTTAAATTTTAGTAAATTTATATTTATTTATTTTTAAACACAACTAAACAACGCAAAAATATAACAATTATTATATATATTACACTCCAATTTAAATTTTTATATCACATACTATTTAAAAAAAATTAGCGTTATACTTTCTAATTATGAAAATTAAATTACTATTCTTATTTTTTACCATTGTTTGTTATTCTCAACAAAAAGGGGATGTCAGATTGGATTGGGTTGATAATTCTACAATATCATTCAATTCCTATAAATTTATTGTCCCACAATTTAAATCGGAAAACTTCACTTTTAATAGTTCTAATAAGTCTATCCTTTTCACACTTAATTTAAATCAATCAGCCGAAATAGACGAAAATTCCCTTCAAATTACCAATGTAGTTTTCGAAACCATTTCACAATCTCAACTTGGTGATTTAAATATAAAATCAATTCCAAATTCCATAAACGCATCTGTTAAAAATACTATTGCCAGAGATAAAGTATTTGCTTTTTTGAGCCTATCCCCTATTATAAAAGAGACTGACGGATATAAAAAAATAGTCTCTTTTTCTTATTATTTTTCAAACAGTAATATTTCAAGACGTGCAATAGAAATAAATAACACAACTTTAATTTCCAACTCTGTACTGGCTTCTGGTGATTGGTATCGTTTTTATGTTGAAAAATCTGGTGTTTATAAAATTTCCAAAAGTTTTCTGAATCAAATTGGTTTGAATGTAAATGCAGATCCTCGAAATATTAAGATTTATGGAAATGGCGGCAGAATGCTACCTTTATTAAACAGTACGTATTATCCATCTGATTTAGCAGAGAATGCAATTCAAATTATTGGTGAAAGCGATGGTATTTTTAATGACAATGATTATATATTATTTTATGCAGAAGGGGTTGATAATTGGAATGCCGAAAGTCAGACCAACAGTAACCTATTTGCCACAAAATCATACTATTACATAACAAATTCGGGAGGATTAGGAAAACGAATTCAAAATCCCATTCAACCAACTAATCCATCGACACAAACAATTACTACTTTTGATGATTACCAATTTCATGAAGTTGATTTAATAAATGTTGTTCGAACTGGAAGACAATGGTTTGGCGAAGCTTTCAACATCAATAATATACAAGAATTTACCTTTGAAGTGCCAAATGCTGTTTCCTCATCGCTTGCTAACTTAAATATTACAGTAGGTTCTGATGCCTATAATGCTACTTCATTTAAGGTCGAAGCCAATTCACAATTAGTTGGAACCATCAATTTAGCGCCAATTACTGCTGGATCTGGAACAGAACTTAGTATCGCTTCATTACCAATAAACACAACAATTCCTGTTTCGAATACTGTAACAATAAAATTAACGTATAACAACAACGGCGTTCCGTCGGCAAAGGCATATTTGGACAACATTATATTAAAATCTAAAAGAAACTTAACGGGCTACGGAAAACAATTTCGATTTAAATATAATGACGCAAGTACTTTGTCTGGTATTGCAGAATACCAAGTAAATTCAGCTTCGGGAATTAAACAAGTTTGGGATATTACCGATATTTATAATGTTACAAAATATGAAAATCCCAATTTAAGCACCTTTTTATTTAAAGCAAATTTAGGCGAAGTTAGAAATTACATTGCAATTGATGAAGCTGATTATTACAGCCCTTTAAAAGAGTCGCAAACAAAAGTTGCCAACCAAGATTTGAAAGGCACTATTTTTAAAAATTCTCAAGGTGTTTTTCAAGATATTGATTATTTAATAATTACACCTTCATTTTTAAATATTCAGGCTGAAAAAATAGCGGCCTTTCATAGAAATTACTCACAACTAAATGTCAAAGTGGTTACTTTAGAAACTATATATCAGGAATTTTCTTCTGGAAAACAAGACATTGCAGCTATCCGAAATTTCATAAAATATGTTTATGAAAACGCTTCCGCTACTGATAAAAGAGTAAAATACATCAATCTTTTTGGAGATGCTTCATTTGATTATAAAAATAGAATTCCAAATAATTCTAATATTGTACCTATTTATCATGCCTTAAACAGTACAACCGCAGGCGAATCTTCCTATGCGTCCGATGATTTTTTTGGATATATGGATCCTACAGAAGGAAATGTAGCCTTCTATTTTGGTGGTATAGACATTGCTGTAGGGCGAATGTTAGTGAGCACCACTTCGCAAGCTGAAGAAATGATTAACAAAGTTTTTGAATACAATGATTTAAAATCCTATGGTAATTGGAGAAATAATTATGTAGCAATTTCCGATGATTCCGACAAACCTTCGGATATTTCGTTACAAACCAAGCAAAATCAATTGGCCGATAGAATTGTATTGGAAAAACCATTTATAAACGTCAAAAAAGTATTATTAGATTCTTATGTTCAAGAAACCTCATCGGGAGGAAATCGCTATCCAAAAGCCAGAGAAGATATTTTCAATGCCTTTGAAAAAGGAGCTTTAGTTTTCAACTATCTTGGTCATGGGGGCGAAGATGGATTAACCGGAGAACGAATTTGGGAAAAATCCGATGGACAAAATTTGAGCAATCAATACAAATATCCTTTATTTATAACTATCACTTGTGATTTCTCAAGGTTTGATAATCCATACCGACCAACAGCGGGAGAATATACCTATTGGAATCCAAAAGGGGGCGCCATTTCAATGATTACAACCATTCGTTCTATTGGGCAAGGATCAGCAGAATATTTTAATGATAAATTATCAGAATATTTATTTTCTTACGGCTCCAACCAATATACTTCGATTGCAGAAGCATTGCGATTAGCAAAAAATAGCAATCCAAGTTCCTCTTCAAATGTGGTTTTTTATCTTGGCGATCCTGCGCTAATGCTGGCCATTCCAAAACCAAAAATTCGTTTAACGAAAGTAAATGACATTCCTATTACAGGGACAATTCCTGATTTTCAATCTTTGGCATATATAAAACTTTCGGGGGAAATTACAGATGAAAATGACGTGCTTTTACCAACTTATAACGGTGCTTTGGCTGTAAATATTTTTGATAAAAATATCATTAAAGCTACTTTAAATAATGACGGATACAGTCCTCCTATTAATTTCACAACTTTAGGAGAAACTATTTTCCGAGGAAATGCATCGGTTGTAAATGGGCAGTTTGAGTTTGGTTTTGTTGTACCAAGAGATATAAAAATCCCTGTCGGAAATGGGCGAATCAGCTTTTATTCCAAAAAAAATGAAGCGTTTATTGACAATACAGGAGTGGATACTACCATTAAAATAGGCGGCATTAATACATTGGCAGCAGCCGATACCACCCCGCCAACAGCTAAAATATTTATGAATAATCAAACCTTTATAAATGGAGGAATTACAAATGCTTCTCCCTTCTTTTTAGCTTTTATTGAAGATGAAAACGGGATAAATACGGCAAGTGGCATTGGGCACGACATTACAGCTGTTTTAGATGGGAATGTAAGTTCTCCGTACATCCTAAATGATTATTATGAAACGGAATTGGACAATTATAAAAAAGGCAAACTGCGATTTCCATTTCGGAATTTGGCAGTTGGTTTGCATACAATAGCCTTCAAAGCTTGGGATGTTTACAATAATCCAATCAGTTTAGAACTCCAATTTATTGTAGTTGGCGACGATACTATGACACTCACAAATGTGCTAAATTATCCCAATCCATTTGTAAATTACACACAATTTTGGTTCACTCACAACCATCCTTTTGAACCTCTGGAAGTGCAAGTTCAAGTGATGACTATTACTGGGAAAATTGTTTGGACAAAAAATCAAATTGTAACCACAGATGGTTTTCTAAGTAGAGAAATATTTTGGGACGGAAGAGATGATTTTGGTGATAAAATAGGCAAAGGGGTTTACGTTTATAAATTAACCGTAAAGTCTTCTTTAACGAATAAAAAAACTGAAAAGTTTGAAAAACTTGTAATACTTTAATTATAAACTATATTTGTATAATTTAAATTTTTAAATAAAATGAAAAGAATAGCCATTTTAATGCTTTGTTTATCTGCAGTACAAATCTCTAAAGCGCAAGAAAGAGTAATAACCACTGGTGTTCCTTTTTTATTAGTAGCGTCCGATGCAAGAGCTGCTGGATTGGGGGACCAAGGAGTTGCCACAGCTGCCGATGCCTTTTCGCAACAATGGAATCCTGCAAAATACGCCTTTTCAACAGAAAAACAAGGATTCTCTGTAAGCTATACGCCCTATTTAACAGCATTAGTAAATGATATTTCCTTAGGGCAAATTACCTATTTCAACAGAATAAATGAAAGAAGTGCCTTTGCAACAAGTATCCGTTATTTTAGTTTAGGAGAAATCGAATTACGTCAAAATATTGATGATGTTGCTAATGTTGTTAAGCCAAATGAATTTGCATTAGACGGTTCCTATTCCTTAAAATTAAGTGACAAGTTTTCGATGTCTGTTGGAGGTAGATTTATAAGCTCTAGTTTGAAGATTCAAGATGCTACAAACGAAACTCGAGCAGCTAAATCCTTTGCCTTTGATGTTTCAGGATTTTTTCAGTCAGAGCAAACCGCCTTTTCTGATTTTGATGGACGATACCGAATTGGTTTTAATTTCCAAAATTTAGGTCCAAAAATTAGTTATGATTCAACTGTTTCTAATGAATTAAACGCCAACTTTTTACCAGCTCAAATGAAACTGGGAGGTAGCTTTGATTTTATTTTTGACGATTATAATAAAATAACAACAAGTATCGAGTTTAACAAATTATTAGTTCCAACACCCCAAGTTGACAGTTCTCATTTATATGATTATAATAATGATGGCGTTGTAAATGGTCAGGATTTGACAGATGCAAATACCGACTACAAAAAAATTGGTTGGGTTTCTGGAATATTTAAGTCTTTTGGCGATGCACCAGGAGGTTTCAGTGAAGAGTTAAAAGAAATTACTTATTCCGTTGGTGCAGAATATTTATATCAAGATTCTTTTGCTATGCGATTAGGTTATTTTCATGAAAGCCCTATAAAAGGGGCAAGAAAGTTTTTCTCACTAGGTGCAGGTTTTAAATATAATGTAGTAAATGTGGATGTATCTTATTTGTTTTCGACATCAAAAGTTCAGAACCCGTTAGAAAACACACTTCGATTTTCACTTACATTTAATTTTGGAGAAAAGTACGAAAACTATTAAAACAATTAATTATTAATAATAAAATCCAAATTTCAATCAAATGAAATTTGGATTTTTTTTCACAAATAACACATGAGAGAAATTACCGTAACTTCCAAATTTACCATTTTTGATTCTGCATCAGAATTGCCAATAGACATTCAATCGTTAATGAGGCAAGCCATCGAAATCAGAAAAAAAGCATACGCACCGTATTCGCGCTTTCGAGTTGGTACGGCTTTACTTTTAGATAACGGAAAAATAGTTTTGGGATCCAATCAAGAAAATGCTGCTTATCCTTCTGGTCTTTGTGCAGAACGAGTTGCTATTTTTTCCGCTGGCGCATTATATCCTCAAGCTAAAATTATAAAAATGGCAATTACTGCTACTTCAGACACTAATCCTAAATTAACTCCTATTCCTCCTTGTGGTGCCTGCCGTCAATCTATTTCGGAATACGAAATAAAACAAGAGATACCAATAGAAATTTATTTCATGGGAGAATCTGGAAGTATCTATAAATCCGATTCTTTGAAAAATTTATTGCCATTACAATTTGATAAAAAATTGTTATAGTGTGAAAACAATAATCACTACATTTAATGCAAGTGCATAAAATTACATTTTCAATAATTAATTTGTTATTATTCGAGAATTTATTACAGAAATCACTTTTTTAACAACTATTAATCAAGGAGTACTAAATTATAAAATAAAAATACTATTAAATTTTAGTTCTTAGTGGGAATGTATTATTTTTGCAATTCTAAAATTTATGTTTGAAAACTATTTTGAGAAATAGTCAAGAATATTCAGACACAAAAACAATCTACTCAAATGAAAGAAGTTACAAAAGAAGTTTATTTAAAGTGGTATGAAGACATGCTACTTTGGAGAAAATTTGAAGATAAATTAGCAGCCCTTTACATTCAACAAAAAGTTAGAGGTTTCCTACATTTATATAACGGTCAAGAAGCTGTTTTAGCAGGTGCATTGCACGTTATGGATTTGACAAAAGACAAAATGATTACTGCCTATAGAAATCATGTTCAGCCAATTGGAATGGGTGTTGATCCCAGAAAAATTATGGCAGAATTGTTAGGAAAAGTTACTGGTACTTCAAAAGGAATGGGCGGTTCAATGCACATTTTCTCTAGAGAACATCGTTTTTATGGTGGTCACGGGATAGTTGGAGCTCAAATTCCAGTAGGTGCAGGACTTGCTTTTGCAGATAAATATTTTGAAACTGGCGGTGTTACAATGACCTATTTTGGTGATGGTGCGGCGCGTCAAGGTTCCCTTCACGAAGCTTTTAATATGGCAATGTTATGGAAACTTCCTGTAGTATTTATTGTCGAAAACAATGGATATGCAATGGGAACTTCTGTAGAAAGAACTGCCAATCATACTGATATTTGGAAACTTGGTTTGGGTTATGAAATGCCTTGCGGACCAGTTGACGGAATGAATCCTGTGAAAGTTGCCGAAGCAATGCACGAGGCAATTGAAAGAGCACGTCGTGGTGATGGACCAACATTTTTAGAAATGAAAACGTATCGTTATAGAGGACATTCAATGTCGGATGCACAGTTGTACCGTACCAAAGAAGAAGTGGAGGAATACAGAAAAATAGATCCAATTACACAAGTTTTAGATGTAATTATGGACCAAAAATATGCTACAGCACAAGAAATTGAAGCTATTGATGAAAAAGTAAAAGACTTAGTTGAAGAATGCGTTGCATTTGCAGAAGCGTCTCCTTTTCCAGAAGTGCAACAATTGTACGATGTGGTTTACGAACAAGAAAATTATCCATTTATCCCTCATAAACTTTAATCGATATGGCAACAGTAATAACAATGCCTCGCTTGAGCGATACTATGACGGAAGGTACCGTTGCGTCTTGGCTTAAAAAAGTAGGCGATAAAGTTTCGGAAGGCGATATTCTTGCAGAAATTGAAACAGATAAAGCTACAATGGAATTTGAATCTTTCAATTCTGGTACGCTTTTATATATTGGAATTAACGAAGGAGAATCAGCTCCTTGTGATTCTTTATTAGCAATTATTGGAAAAGAGGGAGAAGATATAACCGCTTTCTTAAGCCCCCAAACCCCCGAAGGGGGAGTTGTAGAAGAGGCAAAACATACTGAAATTTCAGACGCAAATAATACACACGTTTTGGCTCCTTCCCCTTCGGGGAAGGCTGGGATGGGGCTTCCTAAAGGAGTTGTTGTAGTAACTATGCCCCGTTTGAGTGACACCATGACTGATGGAACTGTGGCGACATGGTTGAAAAAAGTGGGAGATAAAGTTTCCGAAGGAGATATTCTTGCAGAAATTGAAACGGACAAAGCCACAATGGAATTTGAATCTTTCAATGCAGGTACATTATTATATATTGGAATCCCAGAAGGCGGTACCGCACCTTGCGATTCATTATTAGCAATTATTGGACCTGAAGGAACTGATATTTCTGGTTTACTAAGCCCCCCAACCCCCGAAGGGGGAGTTGTAGGAGAGGCAAAAAACACTGTTTTAGAACCAACAACCATCAACCAACAACCAACAACCATCAACGAACAACCAACAGCATCTTCAAACGAAAGAGTTTTTGTTTCTCCATTAGCTAAAAAAATTGCTGAAGAAAAAGGAATTAATCTATCACAAGTTAGTGGTTCTGGCGAAAATGGTCGTATCATAAAAAGTGATGTTGAGAATTTCACACCATATACAACTAGTCAAAATGAACAACCGAATGTAAACGCTCAACCACATGTTGAAGTTGCAGTCGCTAGACCATTTGCAGCAGCGGGAGAAAAACTTACCGAAGAAATCAAGAACTCTCAAATGCGCAAAATTATTGCAAAACGTTTGGCAGAATCTTTATTTACAGCACCGCATTACAACCTTGTAATTGAGGTTACAATGGACGAAGCAATGAAATCGAGAGCAATTATCAACAGCGTTCCAGATACAAAAGTATCATTCAACGACATGGTGATAAAAGCAAGCGCAATGGCATTGAAAAAACATCCAAAAATAAATTCTCAGTGGAGAGAAGATTCAATTCTTATCAACTATCACGTGAATATTGGGGTTGCTGTTGCTGTTGAAGATGGATTAGTCGTTCCTGTATTGCCTTTTACAGATGCTATGAGTTTGTCTCAAATTGGCGGAAACGTAAGAGATCTTGCAGGAAGAGCTAAAAGCAAAAAATTATTACCTTCTGAAATGGAAGGGAGTACGTTTACTATTTCTAATCTTGGAATGTTTGGTATAACTGAATTTAATTCAATTATAAACCAACCAAATTCTGCAATTTTATCTGTTGGTGCAATTGTTGAAAAACCAGTGGTTAAAAACGGTCAAATTGTTGTTGGAAACACTATGATGCTTTCATTGGCTTGCGATCACAGAACTATTGATGGTGCAACTGGAGCACAATTCTTACAAACATTAAAACAATACATAGAAAACCCAGTTACGATGTTAGCATAGTTTATTCTATTAAATATAAAGTCCCGTTTTGAGATTCAAAACGGGACTTTTTTTGTGACTAATACGAATTAAATTCGTCTAGTTGATTTAAGATTCTCTAGGAGGTCTTGGTAAAAGTGCTTTTCTTGACACTTTTTCTTTTCTAGTTTTTGGGTCAAGTCCTAAGTATTTCACCATAAACACATCGCCCATATTCACTACATCAGAAACATTTTCTGTACGTTCCCAAGCCAACTCAGATACGTGAAGCAATACTTCGTTTCCAGGAACTGCTGTATATTCTACAACTGCACCAAAATCAAGCATTTTGATTACTTTCACTTCGTAAGATTCGTTCATTTGTGGTTTGAAAGTAATTGATTCAATTTTAGCTAATACTGCTGCAATTCCAGCAGGATCAGTTCCTAAAATTTCAATTACTCCTTGCTCATTCACTTCGTTGATTACGATAGTTGTTCCAGTGGTTTTTTGCAATTCTTGAATCACTTTTCCTCCAGGTCCAATCAACGCTCCGATAAAGTTACCAGGAATAGTTCTTGTAATAATTTTTGGAGCATACTCTTTAACATCTGCTTTTGGAGATGCAAGTGTATCAGTAAGTATGTTAAGAATATGCAAACGACCGTCACGGGCTTGTGCCAAAGCCGCTTCCATAATTTCATATTTCAATCCGTCAATTTTGATGTCCATTTGACACGCTGTAATTCCTTCTGAAGTTCCAGTTACTTTGAAATCCATATCTCCTAAATGATCTTCATCACCTAAAATATCAGATAAAACTGCAAAACGATCCCCGTCTGTAATTAATCCCATTGCAATTCCAGAAACAGGACGAATCATTTGAATACCCGCATCCATTAATGATAATGTACCCGCACAAACAGTAGCCATTGAAGACGAACCGTTAGATTCTAATACTTCAGAAACCACACGAATAGTATAAGGACAATCAGCAGGAATCATATTTTTCAACGCTCTTTGCGCCAAGTTTCCGTGACCAACTTCTCTTCTTGAAGTTCCTCTCAACGGACGCGCTTCTCCTGTAGAAAATGGTGGAAAATTATAGTGCAAGTAGAATTTTTCTTCTCCTTGTTCTGATGGGGAATCAATTTGGTTTGCTTCTCTAGATGTTCCTAAAGTGGCTGTTGCCAATGCTTGTGTTTCTCCACGAGTAAACAATGCAGATCCGTGAACTGATGGTAAATAATCTACTTCACACCAGATTGGTCTGATTTCTGTAGTTTTTCTTCCGTCTAAACGGGTTCCTAAATCTAAGGTTACGTTACGAACTGCTTCTTTGTTGACTTTGTAGAAATATTTAGAAACTAAATCGCCATTTTCTGTCAATTCTTCTTCTGTAAACAACGCTTTTACTTCGTCTTTAACTTCTGCAAATGCTGCTGTACGCTCTTGTTTAGAAGAACCTTTACTAGCAATAGCATATATTTTATCGTAAGCTGCTACTTTTACTTTTGCATAAATAGCATCGTCTGTTTTTTCAGTTTCGTATGTACGAACTTCTTTTTTTCCAAAAGCATTTGCTAATCTTTCTTGCGCTGCAATTTGGTTTTTGATATGTCCGTGAGCAAATTTAATTGCTTCTACCATTTCTGCTTCTGAAATTTCTTTCATTTCCCCTTCTACCATTGCGATAGAATCTGTTGAAGCACCAATCATCATATCAATATCAGATAATTCTAATTGAGCACGACTTGGGTTGATGATGAATTTTCCATCAATTCTTCCAACTCTAGCTTCAGAAATTAAAGTTTCGAATGGAATGTCAGATAAAGCAAGTGCTGCCGAAGCGGCTAATCCTGCTAAAGCATCTGGCATAACCTCATCGTCATGAGACATTAACTGAATCATAACTTGAATTTCTGCGTGATAATCACTTGGGAAAAGTGGACGTAAAACACGGTCAACTAATCTCATTGTTAGCACTTCGTTGTCACTTGGACGCGCTTCTCTTTTGAAGAAACCTCCAGGAAAACGTCCTGCTGCTGCAAATTTTTCACGATAATCTACCGTAAGCGGTAAAAAATCGATACCTGGACTTGCTTTTCTTGATGATACAACTGTTCCTAAGATTACAGTTTTACCAATTCTTACTACTACAGATCCGTCAGCTTGTTTCGCTAAACGTCCTGTCTCGATTGTGATGTTTCTTCCATCACCTAAATCGATACTTTCTACAAATAATTGTGGAATCATAAATTTTCCTTTTTTAATTTAACATTGGTTTTCCTGCCTGTCGACAGAATTGTTGTGTTGTTTTTTCCGCCGAAGCGGATTGCGTAGTTAATGCTTAAATCCAATGAAAAACCAAACTTTTTTTATTTTCTTATTGCCCTGGGCTAAAAACAAAAAGAGGCGCGTGTGCACCTCTTTTTTATTGATTATTTTCTAATATTCAATACTTTGATAATCTCACGATATCTGTTGATTTCAGTTTTCTTCAAGTAATCAAGCAAACTTCTTCTTTTACCTACTAATAGTACTAATGAACGCTCTGTATTATAATCATGACGATTTTTTTTCAAATGCTCCGTTAAGTGTGTAATTCTGAAAGTAAACAAGGCAATTTGCGCTTCTGATTTCCCAGTGTTTGTAACTTCTCCGTGTTTAGCGAAGATTTCTTCTTTAACTTCTTTTGTTAAATACATGCTAATATTATTTAAATGATTGTTATGTATGTCTTACAGCTATTATAAGACGGTTGCAAAAGTATAAAATAATTATGAATTATGAATTATGAATTACAAATTATTTTAACCATAAATTTCTAAAGGCCTTGTTTTTATCGTAATCATTGGCTTGTTTTTCGATGTTGAAATATCGATGGGTTCTGGGATCATTTCCAACACCCGCCAAATAAGCCCAATTTCCCCAGTTGCTACAAACGTCATAATCGATTAGTGATTCTTCAAAATAGGCTGCTCCAAAACGCCAATCCATATTCAATTCGTTGCAAAAATAGCTCGCAACATTTTGGCGTCCCCGATTGCTCATAAAACCCGTTTTCTTTAATTCAATCATATTCGCATTGATAAAATCAGATTGGGTTGATCCATTAATCCATTGCGAGAGTAGTTTTTCGTTCAATGATTTGGAATTCTTATTTTCGGTTTTAATTCCAGAATACAAGAAAAATTTGGTTTGGTGTTTTTTGAACATAAACCGAAAAAAATCACGCCATAATAATTCAAAAATTAGCCAGTAGGTAGATTCATTTGCGCCATTTTCACTTTCGTATTTACGTATTTCTTGATAAATATAGCGTGGCGAAATACATCCAAGTGCCAACCAAGCCGAAAATTTTGAAGAATAATTTGCACCAACCATTCCATTTCGGGTTTCCTTATATACAGACAAGCATTTTGTTTCAAAAAAATAATGTTCTAATCTTTTGATTGCTTCCGTTTCGCCTCCTTTAAATTGGATTGCTGCACGGGAATCGATTTCCGTAAATTCCAAATTTAGTTCTTGCAAAGTTGGCAAAATCAACGTTGGAATTTCTGGCGAATTTATAGCAGTTGGTCTAGGAAGTGCTTTTTTAACCGTTGCTTCTTGTTCTGTTTTTTTTCTGAAATTAGTAAAAACATCAGGAATATCTTTTATCGAAAACGGCAAATCTTCCGCATTATATAGGGTGCTAGTACTAAAAGTCTCTAGTTCACAACGCAGTTTAAACAATTCATCTTGAACCCATTTTTCGGTTTTCTTTTCTTCAAAAGCAACTTCTCTTTTAGCAAAAACTTTAGTTGCGTTGTATTTTCGTACAATTTTAGGAATTTCAACTTCTGGTTTCCCCTTTACAATAAGCAATCCAGAGCCAATTTTCCGCAAATTAGTATCTAAATCTTGTAACGATTCCAAAAGAAATTGAGTTCTAAAACTTCCCGTTTTCTTGAAACCATATTGAGTAGTTTCAAAATGAGAATCATCAAAACAATATACAGGAATTAGCAGTTGGCTTTGAGAAATAGCCTTAAGAAGTGTTTCATTATCAGTTAATCGTAAATCGGTTTTAAACCAAACTAATGCCGTTTTCATTATAAATCATTTATGTTTTTCAAATAATAATCCGCTTGTGCTAATAAATCTGCTTTGTGTTCGGATTGCATTTTTCGCCAAACATTGTACATCATTCCAATTCTTGGATTTCTTCCTAATTTATCTTCATTTTTATCATAAAAATTCCAATACAAACTGTTAAACGGACACGCCTTATCTCCTGTTTTTATTGCTTTTTTATAAAAACAAGAACCACAATAGTGACTCATTTTATCAATATAAGAAGCTGAACTTACATAAGGTTTTGTACCCACAATTCCACCATCGGCAAACTGGCTCATTCCACGCGTATTGGTGATTTCGACCCATTCTATAGCGTCAATATATATCCCCAAATACCAGGCATCCAATTCGTCAGGATGAACTCCAGCCAAAAGCGCAAAATTTCCAGTAATCATTAAGCGCTGAATATGATGGGCATAAGCATAATTCAAAGATTGATTGATGGCATCTTTTAAACACAACATTTTTGTATTTCCAGTCCAAAACCATTCGGGTAATTTCTCCTGATTATTAAAAAAATTCATCGTGGCATATTCGGGCATTTTCAACCAATAAATCCCTCGCATGTATTCTCTCCAACCAATTATTTGGCGAACAAAACCTTCTAACTGATTGTATTCGATTTCTTCGGGGCGTTTTTTCCATTCGGCAATGGCTTTTTCTATAACTTCTTGTGGGGAAATCATTTTTATATTCATCGAAAACGAAATTCGAGAATGATACAGCGACCATTCGTTTGGGGTCATCGCGTCTTGATAAGAACCAAATAACGACAAACATTCGGTTACAAAAAAATCTAATAATTCTAAAGATTGTTTTCTATTTATAGGCCAAACAAAATTTTCAGCATCAATAGTTCCAATAGTTTTAATATCCGTTTTGTGAATTTCTGCTAAAATTTCCGAAACATTATTATTGAAAACCAACGGCGCTATTGGCCTATGATTTTTGGGTAATTTTTTTTGATTGTCACCATCATAATTCCATTTTCCAGTTAAAGGCTTGTCATTTTCCATTAAAACATCGTGCTTTTTTCGCATATTTCGATAGAAACTTTCCATCAAAAATGTTTTTTTGCCTTCGAAAAAATCTCCAAGTTCATTTCGACTGGTATAAAAATGTTCCGAATCTACTACCGAATTTTTTATAGTCAGTTTTTCGCAAAAGTTTTTTAGGATTTTATCCAATCGGTATTCATCAGGAAATTGGTATTCAAATTGGGTAATTTGGTGTTCTGAAATTAGAATTTCAAGATTTTTTTCGAAAGATTGTAAATTATTTTCATCATTTATACGAATATAAATCACGTTATGATTTGCTGATTTTAATAATTCAGAAAATGATCGCATTGCCAAAAAAAATCCGACTACTTTTTGGATATGATGTTTGGCATAATCGGTTTCGGTGCGAATTTCCATTATCACATAAATCACTGATTCATTAATAGTATCGTACCAAGAATGATTGCTGTTCAATTGATCGCCTAGAATTAATCTTAAAGTTTTTTTCATTTTATTTGTTCATTCTACATTTATCACTACAATATTTTACTTCTTCCCAAACCTTTTCCCATTTTTTGCGCCAAGTGAAAGGTTTTTGACAAACGACACACATTTTGCTAGGTAAATTTTGCTTTTTTACACCCTTCATTTATCAAATTTTAATCGGTTTCTTTTCCATTCCACTTTTACAGAAGAGCCTTCGGCAATGAAAACAGCATCGGGTTTTGTGTCGTTTAAAACAGAGAATGCTTTTCCGTACATTGCTTCAAAATCGCAATCAATACTATAATTTGTGACTTTATGAACATTCCAACTTGGATGCTGCAATTTATATTCTTCTGTTTTGTTTTCATCAATTTTGGTATAGCCATAATAATGTTCGTATATGAATTTTTCTAGAGAATCCTTTTTCATACTTTGTGATTCGTTCGAAGCTTCTACATAAATACTATTCCACTTTTTATTCAATAACCATTCAAATTTAACTTTTTTGGTGTCGGGATTTTCGACTATAAAATTCCGCGTTGGTACTACAGTATAATGCTCTTTATATAGTTTATTTGCCATCCAAGCAACGATTCTATAAGGGATAGTTTCATTTATAAATACAACCCCTCGCTTAATGATTTCGCCCTCTTTTCGTTGAACATAGAATCGCAGATTAATTTCCTCAAAAGTTCCTAAAAAGGGAATAGGAACATCAAACAGCTTTGTTTTTTTGAACATAAAACCTACTAAACTAACATAGGCTTTTCCATTGTACAAATCCAAGACAACCCCTTTTGGTAAAAATGGAGTTAAAATTGCTGGTTCAATTATGTAATTGGCCATTATGATATTTTCCCAATTTGCTTTTAAAAATGTTTCCATTAGAATTGAATATTTGAAGTTATTCGATACAACTAATTTTTTTCGTTTAGTAAACGTAATTCATTTAAAAATAAATCTTTACTACGAAAAAATGCCCTCTTTTAGATTTAGCAATATCCATTTTTTATCACTATTTAGCTTGAAACTAGCTACATGTTCTTTGTTCCATTCCTGTGGAGAAATTAAGGATAAAAAATTAGTGCCGTCAATACTGTTATACAAATGATAAATTTCGCCAATAACGGGTTCAAATGAAAATTTAGCGTTGTACACCAACTCATTCCATTCGTATTCTTCCATTAATTTTTGGTATTGCAATTTGAGTTCGTTGAACTTGTTTTCGAATTCTTTATTCACATTATGAATACCTCTACTTTTCCAAGCCACAACATCATCTATTTTAATAACGGGTGCTCCAACGCTTGTGGAATAAGGCAAAATATTTGAGTTATATCCTTTTTCATCTGAAAACACTACGTTATCTGGCTTATCTTTTTTCATTTTTTAATTCAATTTGTTTAATGTTTTAAAATAAATATTAAACAAAGGTATGAAAGATATATTAGAAACCCATTTTAATATAAAAAATTAACCATCAAAATAGATTAGTTAAGTTTTAATATAACTTTGCAATTTCGCTATTCACAAATTCCAAAAAGCGTTCGTCAGCAGCTGTAAAAGGATCTAAAACATTAGAATCAATATCAATTTGACCAATATTTTCTCCATTTACAAATAACGGAACTACAATTTCAGATTTTACTGTAAAACTACACGCGATATAATTGTCTTGTGCTGCAACATCAGGAACTACAAAATTTTGATTTGAAACTGCCACTTGCCCACAAATTCCTTTTCCAAAAGGAATAACCTTGTGATCTGTGGGTGCGCCAACATAAGGACCAAGTAGTAATTCTTCTTTTTCGCCATTGCGAAAGTAAAATCCAACCCAATTATAATAGGATATATTCTGTTCGAGCAGTTCGCAAATTTGTTTAAGTTTCTCATCACGAGATGCAAATTTGTCAGAAACGAGCTCAGTTACCAGAGGTTTTAAAGCTTCAAAAGTCATAATTTATATTTTTACAAAAGTATTTAATTGTTGTGGTCTATTTTTACGTAAATTTGTTAAAAATTACAATTTTGAATAAATATTGGTCTCAATACAAACCGTTTTTACTTTTCTTAGGAAAATTTGCCTTGACTTATTTGGTTTTGACATTTGCCTATCAATATTATCTGAATCAATTTGATGTGAAAAATCACGAAGTTGATGGTTTTACTAGATTAGTTACAGGACAAGTAGAACAAACTTTATTGTTTTTTAATTGTGATGCTCATTCAGAATTGCACACAACGGTAGCGTGTTACAAGTTTTTTTACAATGGAAAATACATCTCAAGAATCATTGAAGGCTGTAATGCCTTAAGTGTAATAATACTTTTCATAGCCTTTGTTATTGCTTTTTCAGGAAAATTAAAGCACACAATTTTATATATAATTGGCGGAAGTTTGATTATACATATTCTAAATATTACAAGAATTGCACTTCTAATGATTGCATTTTATAACTTTCCCGAAGCCAACACCCTTTTGCACGACATTTTATTTCCTTTGGTGATTTATGGAACTGTATTTATTTTGTGGGTAATTTGGGTTAACAAATTTTCATTTTATGCTAAAAAAACTGCTTAATCATAAACTTAGAATAGTACTTATAATAGTATTGGTGTCTTTTTTAGCGATGATTCGAATATTTGAAAAAACCTTGTTTTACGACCCTTTATTAGAATATTTCAAATCAGATTATACTAATTTTCCTCTACCAATATTGGATAATTTCAATTTATTTTTCGGATTATTATTTAGATATTTATTAAATACTACAGTATCAATTACTATAATTTATGTTGTTTTTAAAGACTTTGGGTTGGTGAAATTTGTCTCAGTTTTGTATCTTATTTTCTTTGTAATTCTAATTGCCATTTTCCTTTTCGTGCTTTCCTTTTATGGCGAAGAAAGTAAAATGACATTGTTTTATATCCGAAGATTTTTAATTCAACCACTATTTTTATTGTTATTTATTCCAGGTTTTTATTTGCAATCTAAATCCAACAAATAGTTTTTTTTCTTAAATGCTTTTTAACTTTTTATTAATTCTATTTCAATCAAATGCATCTAACTTTGCAGTATGAATTTCAAAAAAAATATTTGTAGTTTGCTTGCCGTTTTATTGTTGGTTTCCAACATAGGATTTGCATTTAATGTACATTATTGTGGCAATGAAATTGCTTTTGTTTCTTTAAAATCTGCATTTTCATCAAATAATACTGAGAAAAACTGCTGTGGAATTGTTGAGAAAAAGTCTCATTGTTGTAAAGATAAAGTATTTCGTTTTCAAAAAAAATCTGAAACTTCTACCTTAAATGTATTTACTTTCAATTCTGAAATTTTTTTTTTAAATCAAGATTGGAAACCATTTCTAATTACTTCAACCCCGAATTTCAAGAGAAATTCAATTACTTCTTATTTTTGCGATGCCAATGCGCCACCGTTTTTTAAGTTGTTCAGCCAATATATTTTCTACGCCTAATTTTATGTTTTAGTAAATTGAATCACAATTGTTGTGGATTCTAAATATTTAAAAAACATAAAATTATAAATATGAAAAAACAAATTTCAATACTATTATTGCTATTGTTTTGTTCGATTAATTTCTATTCTCAGGATACTTTGAAAGAAATTAAAGTTCAAAGCACGCAAAAAAGTTTACAGAAATCATTAAAATTAACAGCAAATACTACCATACTTTCAAGCAAAGAATTATTAAAAGCCGCTTGCTGTAACTTGGCCGAAAGTTTTGAAACAAATCCATCTATTGATGTGAATTTTTCGGATGCATTGACAGGAACAAAACAAATCAAAATGCTTGGTTTGACGAGTCCGTATTTGATGATTACCGAAGAAAATATTCCTTCTGTTCGTGGCGCTTCCCAAGCGTATGGATTGTCATTTACACCTGGGACTTGGGTTGAAAGTATCCAAATTACGAAAGGAGCAGGAAGTGTCGTGAATGGCTACGAAAGTATTTCAGGACAGATTAATACGGAATTAATTAAGCCTATAAAAGACATTCCTTTTTTCTTGAATGCTTATGGTTCTTCAGATTCTCGCTTTGAATTGAACACGCATTTCAATAAAAAAATTGCTGATAAATGGGCGACAAGTTTGTTCGTTCACGGAAATACTCGAGTTTCCAAAAATGATATGAATAACGATGGTTTTCTGGATAATCCATTGGCGAAGCAAATCAATATTTTGAATCGTTGGCAATATACAAATGCACAAAAAGGTTGGGTTAGTTTCATAAATTTCCGTTATATGAATGACAAAAAACAAACAGGAGAATTAAATTTTGATCCCAATCGAGACAAGCTAACTACTAATTATTGGGGTTCGGAAATCAACACCGAACGCTTTGATATTTCAACTAAATTAGGTTATGTTTTTCCAGATATGCCGTATCAAAGTATTGGTTTTCAAAATGCATTTAACAGTCATAATCAGGAATCGTATTTTGGTTTGAACCAATACAATATCAAACAAAAAAGCTATTATTCAAACCTAATTTTGAATTCTATAATTGGTAATACGATGCATAAATTTGCCACGGGTTTGAATTTTACATACGATAAATATGAGGAATTTGTAAATGTTGTAGATTACAGTAGAACCGATAATTCTGTGGGAGTATTTTTTGAATATACTTATGATAATATCAATAATTTCAGTGTTATTTTAGGCGGAAGAATTGACAATCATAACCGGTTGGGAACATTTTTAACACCACGATTACACGTTCGGTACAATCCTTGGGAAAAAGCAGTTCTGCGATTTTCTGCTGGTCGAGGAAAGCGAAGTGCGAATATTTTTGCTGAAAATCAACAGCTTTTTGGAAGTTCAAGAAACTTTGAAATTTTAAATACTGGTGGTAAAATTTATGGACTCAATCCCGAAATTGCTTGGAATTACGGTTTGAGTTTTTCACAGGGATTTAAACTTTTAAATAGAAGTGGTGATGTAGGATTTGATTTCTATAAAACCGATTTTCAAAACCAAGTTATCGTTGATTTATACCAAAGTCCACAACAGGTTTTGTTTTATAATTTGAATGGAAAGTCATTTGCAAATAGCTTGCAAATAGAGTTTAATTACGAATTGGCAAAGCATTTTAATTTAAGAACGGCCTATAAATATTATGACATTCAAACCGATTATTTATCTGGAAATCAAGAAAGACCGTTACAAGCAAAACATCGAATTTTTGGAAATTTAGGATATGAAACGCATTTAACTGAAAAAGGAAAACAGTGGAAATTTGATTACACTTTGAATTGGTTAGGCAGACAAAAGCTTCCAAATACAGCTTCAAACCCAACGATTGATAGATTGCCCGAATATTCCCCATCATTTTCAGTAATGAATATGCAAGTTACACGATTATTTTCATCTACCTTTGAAGTATATGTTGGAGGTGAAAACATTGGGAATTACAAACAAGAAAAAGCAATTTTAGGTAGTAATAATCCTTTTGGAACTACTTTTGATACCTCAATAATATACGCACCAGTATTTGGACAAATGTATTATGCAGGATTACGATTTAAGATAAAATAAAAGCATTAACAATAAAAAAAGAATATTTACTAACACATTTCCATCTTGTTTACCTTCCCTTTGGGGAGGGTTGGGATGAGGATAAAACAACAATAATTATGAAAAAATTAATCTTAGTAGTAGTAGTATTTTTCGCTGGATTCTCTATTCAAGCGCAAGAAAAGTTGAATAAAAATGCCAAATATGTTATCGAAGTAAATGGCAATTGTGAGCAGTGTCAGAATAGAATTCAAAAAGCAGCCTATTCAGTTTCAGGAGTTAAATCGGCAAATTGGAGTATCGAAACCCACGAATTGAGTTTGATTCTTAACGAAGAAAAAACATCGGTCCTAGCGGTTAAAAAAGCAATTGCAAAAGTTGGACACGATACTGATGAGGTAAAAGCAATCACGGAAAGCTATGACAAATTACCTGGATGTTGCCAATACGAGAGAAAATAAGATACTATTGACACGTTAATTAATTTTTAAATGACACTAATAAATTGTGTCTAATTTAAATTTTAGTTACTTTCACGCCCGATATAGTTGCTGAAAGAGGCAAAGAAAACTCAAATTAGAAACCTATTTACCTATGAATACTTTTGATTGGACTCAATTAATAAATCCGGAATTTTACATTACGCTACAAATTGCTGGCATCCAAATTGGACTTTACATTGTCTTATTAATCGTTTTTGCGGAAACTGGACTTTTTGCAGGTTTCTTTTTACCGGGCGATAGTTTGTTGTTTTTGTCAGGGATATATGCTTCTGGTTCCGATGTTAACGGAGTTTATCATCCGGGTTTAGTAGATCAATTTGTACATATCGATAGTGAATTTATCAATGTTTTAATCTTAGTTTCCTTTGTTGCTATTGCAGGAATTTTGGGAAATATGGTTGGATATTGGTTTGGTTCAAAAAGCGGCTATTACTTATTTAAGAAAGAAGATACTTTTTGGTTTAAGAAAAAATACTTAGTTCAGTCTAAAGATTTTTTTGAAAGATATGGTGGAAAAGCAATTATTTATGCACGTTTTTTGCCGATTTTTAGAACTTTTGCACCAATAATAGCCGGAATTGTAACTATGGATAAAAAGAAATTTATGTTTTACAATATTATAAGTTCCTTCTTATGGTCTTCTGTATTGATATTTTCAGGGCATTATTTGTACGGTATATTTTTAAAAAACGGAATCGACTTAAAAAACCATATCGAATACGTTGTAATCGGAATTGTACTTATTTCTACATTGCCTGTGTTATTTAAACTATTGAAGAAAACGGTAGTTAAATAATTACATTCTTGATGTTGCAAAAGGCGGAAAATTCACATTGAATTTTCCGCCTTTTTTAGTTCATTATAATACTTTACCAATTGGTATTTTTTTAATTTCAGAAATTAATTGACCTTCATTTGTAAATCCTTCTAAAAGAACTTGAATTTCTGATTGATTTGCTTTTGGGAATGAAACCTCAAAATTCGGATTGTCTTTGATTATTATTTTTGGGTACCAACCTAAAGTGCCAAAAGCAAAAAACTCTTTTTGAGTGTCAAATTGCGAGTTTTTGAAGTCGTTGTTTTTGGAAAACCCTGTAGTAACTATAAGTGAAGTGTATTTAGTTCTAAAATAGTCGTTTTCCACTCCTTTTTTAAGGTAAATTTTTATTGTTCCAGAGCTTCCTCCAGCCATTGAAAACCCTGTTTTATCGATGTAAATTTCATCAACATCATTTAAATAAAGACTATATAAAAGGTTTAAATCGAAAACTAAATCATTATCTATATAAACTGCCGGAGGAGCGCTACTCTCAAAAAAAGCGCCATTTCTTGGGTTTTTAATATAGGCAGTATTGTCTTCTTGACTTATGCCTGTTTTATAACCATTTCTTCCAATAAAATCAAGGACATTGCCAAATGCATTTTCGTCAATTTTATAAGCAATAGCGGAAATTGAACCCACTTCGTCGTTATGAGTGAATACTTGTTTTTTATATTTATTTTTAATCTTCACTTCTGTAAGATTAATAATTTTCCCATCGGATTTTGAAGTTGTAAACGTAAAATTAGTTTCTTCGTTTTTTATTGATGGGCAATTCGACTTATCACTTTGTGAAGGCTGTTTGATTAATGTATCGTTTCGTATCAGTTTAACAGCCATTTTTGTGTAAATCACCATGTTTTTTTCATTCAACATTTGTAATAAAAACACGGTCGAGTCTTGAGCAAAATAATTCTCAAACTTAAATTCATTGTTTTTATCAATTGTTGATTCATCAAAAACCTTATCTTTCAATGAGATTAATGAAATTTTGTACTTTGTATTTGGATTTAATTTTTTTTCTACTTTACCGCTAATGGTGACTCCTTTGGTAAATCGGTAAAGCATTTTTGGCGGATTTGATATAATATCATTCCAAAGATATTTACTTCGGCGTTGATTAAGCATCAAAAGTTCCATATCCTGATTTCTTAAATTATTTTCTAAATCGTAGTAAGAATACGTTTCAATTTCTGGCTGTTCTATGTACGCATTCAGATAAAATGTTCCTAGGATTGACCTTTTTTGTCCTGCACAAGAATTATTTTCGGGAAGTACACTTAAACTTAAATTTGCCTCTTTCAAATCAGACTTTCCAGATAAATAAATGCTATCATTTGCAATATTTTTAACATCAAATTTAATATTTGGTTTCGAAGTTCCATAAATATAAACCAATCTTTCTGCAACTTCATTGAAATTTTCATCGATTACTCGAATGCTATTTACGCCATTGGATAAGTACTTTTTATCAAAATCTAGAATTTGCTCCCGTTCTTTATTGTTGAATGTAAATGCTTTTTGAATTGAATTTCCATCTTGATGAATTAGAAGTATATACTTTTTATTTTCATATGATGAAACTCCGGAATCATTTGTATTTACAGAAATAACCAAATGATTATTCGATAAATTGTTGTTATAACTTATTTTCATTCCAGTGTCATTTGTTTTTGGCAATGGTTCTGAGATATTCATTTTATCGGAATAAATTTTGACGAAATAATTTTCATTTGGAATTGGCGTGAAATAAAAATTTCCATTTCCCATTTTATTAGTTGAAAATTTAGTTATCTCATTTGATTTTGAATCAATAATAATCCCGTCAGAAATAGTTATCCCTTTGTAATTGCAATCGGCTATTTTTATACCAACTCGGTTAATTACACCATTAATTAAAACACCACTTTCTGGAAAAAAAGAAATTTTAGCTGTATTCCAATTGGGTAGATTTGTTTCAAAATTATAAGACTCATTTTTATTAATAACTTCTATAGTTTGTTGAAATGAATCATCTTCTTTAAAATTTCTCATCCAATTGGTAAAAAAATGAAATTTATATTTCCCAGATTTGAATTTTTCATTCAAGTGAATAACTCCATCAAAAGTTCCTAAAGTAGTAAACAGTAATTGTTTTTGAATCACTTCATTTTGCTCATTATAAATAACTAATTGCACGTTAGCAGTAAATAAATGCGGTGAACTGTTGTTTTTGCTATACACATATCCTTTGAAACCGATGTCTTCATTGTTAATAAAAATTGTTTTGTTGAAATGAACATGGATGATTTCCCTGTCATAATGAAAATAATCTTCGATGCTGTTTTTTATTTTCTCTTGATTTTCAGTATTTTGAGAATAGGATTGAAAGTAAAAAAATAAGCTAAAAATAGTAATAGAGAGTCTCATTTGGGTAAGAATATTTAAGGAACGTTATAATTACATTTAATAATGACGGTAAATTTAGATATAAATAAAAAAGAGATTGTTAAATTATATATAATATTATCCTTAAGATTTGATTAAAAAAGCATTCGTTAAAAAACAAAATCCGCTTCATCATTGACGAAGCGGATTTTTTATTTGAATTTTATCTGAATTACATCATTCCCGGCATACCTCCACCCATTGGGTTTCCGCCACCATTATCTTCTTTAATTTCAACCAATGCACATTCTGTAGTTAATATCATTCCTGCAACAGAAGCTGCATTTTCTAACGCTACACGAGTGACTTTTTTAGGATCGATAATTCCGGCTTTTAGCATGTCTACATATTCGTCAGTTTTGGCATTATATCCAAAATCTCCTTTTCCTTCAGCTACTTTTGCAACAACAACAGATCCTTCAAGACCTGCGTTTTCAACAATAGTTCTCAATGGCGATTCCACAGCACGAGATATTATTTGAATTCCTGTAGCTTCATCAGCATTATCTGCTTTCAATTCTTTCAAAGCATTTTTTGCTCTTAAAAGCGCAACACCACCACCCGCAACAATTCCTTCTTCAACAGCAGCACGTGTTGCGTGTAAAGCATCGTCAACTCTGTCTTTTTTCTCTTTCATCTCCACTTCAGAAGCGGCGCCAACATAAAGAACCGCTACTCCACCAGCTAATTTAGCCAAACGTTCTTGCAATTTTTCTTTGTCATAATCAGAAGTTGTAGCTTCCATTTGACCTTTAATTTGGTTGACACGATTTTTAATCATATCTGCTTCGCCAGCACCACTCACAATTGTAGTATTGTCTTTGTCGATGGTTACTCTTTTTGCAGTTCCCAACATTTCAATAGTTGTATTTTCTAAAGTATATCCTCTTTCTTCAGAAATTACAGTTCCTCCAGTTAAGATGGCAATATCTTCCAACATTGCTTTTCTTCTATCCCCAAAACCAGGTGCTTTTACCGCTGCGATTTTCAAAGCTCCACGTAATTTATTTACTACCAATGTCGATAAAGCTTCGCCATCAACATCTTCTGCAATAATTAATAATGGTTTTCCAGATTGCGCAACAGGCTCTAAAACTGGTAATAATTCTTTTAAAGAAGATACTTTTTTGTCATATAAAAGAATATATGGACTTTCAAGTTCCACTTCCATTTTCTCAGGATTGGTAACAAAATAAGGCGATAAATAACCTCTGTCAAATTGCATACCTTCTACAACATCAACATAAGTGTCAGTTCCTTTGGCTTCTTCAACAGTAATTACACCTTCTTTTCCAACTTTTGCGAAAGCATTAGCGATTAATTCACCAATAACTTCGTCATTATTTGCAGAGATAGAAGCGATTTGTTTGATTTTTTCAGAATCACTTCCTACCACTTTAGCTTGTTTAGCCAAGTCAGCAACAATAGCTTCAACAGCTTTGTCGATTCCTCTTTTTAAATCCATTGGATTTGCTCCAGCAGCAACGTTTTTCAAACCTTCTTTTACAATCGCTTGCGCTAATACAGTTGCAGTCGTAGTTCCATCACCCGCTAAATCGTTGGTTTTTGATGCTACTTCTTTTACCATTTGAGCGCCCATATTTTCCAATGGGTCTTTCAATTCTATTTCTTTTGCAACAGTAACTCCATCTTTAGTAACGGTTGGTCCCCCGAAAGATTTTCCAATAATTACATTACGACCTTTTGGCCCTAAAGTTACTTTTACTGCATTTGCCAATGCATCAACACCACGTTTTAATCCGTCACGTGCTTCAATATCAAATTTTATATCTTTTGCCATTTTTGTCATTGCGAGGAACGAAGCAATCTCATCCTCTTATTAAGTTAATATTTTCGTTTATTATGAATGGACAAGTCGCGACTTGTCCGTACTTTATAGTTTAGATGATAGCCAATATGTCATCTTCACGCATTATCAAATAATCTTTACCTTCTAATTTCAATTCTGTTCCTGCATATTTTCCGTACAAAACGGAATCGCCAACTTTAACAGTCATTATATGGTCTTTTGTTCCATTTCCTACAGCAACTACAGTTCCTTTTTGAGGTTTTTCTTTTGCCGTATCTGGAATAAAAATTCCTGATGCTGTTTTCGTTTCTGCAGCCACAGGTTCGATTAGAACGCGGTCTGAAAGTGGTTTGATATTTAAACTCATAATTATATATTTAATATGTTATTTTAATTTGATGAAAATCTAATTTCAGAAATTATGCCAATATGTATATTCTGACAATTTTACCTAAAAAAAATGCCAGCATTGACAGGCTGACATTTATATTTTAAAATTTGAAATGTATTATTTAGCTTTAATTGGCATTGCTTTTACAGGAACATCAGGAATTGCAGGTTTTGCAGCCGCCGGAGTAGCTTTTTGAGTTGTATCTATAATTTTTGAATCTGAATCTCCTAAAGTTCCCGTGAAACTCAAACAGGATAATAATATCAACGCTGTCAAAATAATAGCTAATGTCCAAGTGCTTTTATCTAAAAAGTCAGTAGTTTTTTGAACTCCACCCATCATTTGGGAACCTCCTAAAGAAGAAGACAAACCACCACCTTTAGGGTTTTGAACCATTATTACTACTATCAAAAGGAAACATACGATAGTTATTAATACTAAAAAAATTGAAAATGTACTCATTGTTATTTGTTATTATGTTGTAAAATCTTAATGTCCGAAATACGGTTTGCAAAGAAACTACTTTTTTCTGGATATTTCAAAATTAATATTTCATAAGCTTGAATTGCTTTATCATATTTATTTTGTTCTAAATAAACGCGCGCCAATGTTTCTGTCATTAAATAGGAATTATTTTCTGAACTTGGCTCTAAAAAAACTTTAGGTTCTGTTTCTTTTTTTATGGGTGGAATCTTCGGACTTGCTTCAATAAACTTGACTATCAATTCATTTTTCTTTTGCTTCTCGGGATCAATTGCTGTAGGTTTTATCTCAATTGGCGTTGAAATTTCTCTTTCAATTGGATGAATCTTAGATAATTGCAGCCATTCTTGAAAAGAATATTTTTCATTTATATCGAAAACTAAAGGCTTCCCGATTTCTAATTTTTCCTCCGCCGCCTCAATTGTTGGGAATGAAACTTCAACTGTATCAATAGGTGTGGCTTCTTTTATAGACGTTAAAATTGATTGTTCCAAAGGATTTATTTTGGATTCAATTTTTTCTTCTTTAAATATTAATTCTGTTGCGTCAACAAAAATTTCATTGATTTCAGCTAATTTTTCTTCGTATAAATTTTTATGAATGCGCGTAAAAGTATCCGAAATTATAAAATCGAATAAAACACTTCTATCGGTTGTATGCGCGGCAGTATTTTTTAAATCATAATTATAACGGAAACTATCTTGATTGTACAACCCTTTCAAACGCAATGCTCGTGCACTTTTAAAGTAAGGAAATTCCGCAACGATTTTCTCCAATGACAAAGTTTGCTTGTCGTTGATGGCGTTGGGGTTGTTGATTAAGGATAAGTATTCTGTTATGTTCATAGAGGTTAATCATTTTCCTTGTTCCGATTGAATAAACCAACAAATTATGGAATCAGTTGTTTACCATTTTGCTAAAGATTCATTAAAAATATCTTGTGTAATTCTTTCAAAAATAATCTCTAAATTTTCATTAAGTTTAGATCCAACTAATTGATCTGCACCATTATAATCATTGTAGAAGGAGAATTTTTTCTCGAAATTATCAGCTTCTTTATTTTTATTTGTAAATCTTACATTTACAGTAATTGAAAGCCTATTTTGCGAAGCCTTTTGATCTGCTGTTGCCGTCATTGGACTAATTCTGTAATCTGTAATTTCGCCTTCATAAACCAAATCTCCATTGGTATTTGTCAAATTCAAATTCGTTTGATTCTGAATTAAATTCTGCATTTTTTGTGTAAATGTCCTTTCAATTCCGGGTTCTATCAACGAAGCATTATTCTGAAAATAATTTACTTGAAACGTTTTTGCATCGATTTTTCCAGTTCCAGTAAAATTATATACAGAACAACTGCTGACCGTTATCAGAATTAAAAGTGCAATTATAAAGTGTGTTTTTTTCATTTTCATTTTAAAATCCAAAGATATTCAAAAATAATTGACATTTATCAATTACCGATTTTCATTTTATTAAAGGTCGAATTGCTTTATTTTTCGATACAAAGTTCTTTCAGAAATTCCCAATTCATCAGCTGCCGCTTTTCGTTTTCCTTTATTTTTATCCAATGATTTTTTAATCATCTCAATTTCTTTTTGTTCTAATCTCAAAACCTCTTCTTCCTCTTCTTCAACAGCTTCCGCAAAAAGATAATTTACTTCATTGTCATTAAATTCAGTGACTTCTGTTTTTTTATTTACAGGAATCACAGCCAATTCATGCTGTTCTTCAAATTCAATTTCGCTATCACTTTCTTTAGAACCGTATATTTTTTGAATCAAATGTTGATTTGTTTCCTGAACTTTTGAAGTGCCATTTTTTATCAATTCTAAAGTAAGTTTCTTCAAATCGTGCAAATCGCTTTTCATATCAAAAAGCACTTTGTACAATATTTCTCTTTCATTGCTGAAATCACTTTTGCTCTTTTTGTCTTTTATCACCGATGGCAAATTACTTCCTTCTTCAGGCAAATAAGATTGCAGAATTGCGGCAGTAATTTCCCTATTGGTTTCTAAAACAGATATTTGTTCAGCAACATTTCGCAATTGACGGATGTTACCACTCCAGCGAAATTTCAATAGAATTTGAACCGCATTGTCATCTAATTTTATTGCAGGCATTTTATATTTATGAGCAAAATCTGAAGCAAATTTTCTAAATAACAAATGAATATCTTCTTTTCTGTCTCGCAATGGTGGCAATGGAATATCCACAGTACTCAATCTATAATAAAGGTCTTCCCTGAATTTTCCTTTTTCAATAGCATCAAATAAATTGACATTGGTGGCAGCCACAATCCTAACATTCGTCTTTTGAACTTGTGAAGAACCAACTTTAATAAACTCACCATTTTCCAAAACTCGTAGCAACCGAACTTGGGTTGTAAGTGGTAATTCACCAACTTCATCTAAAAAAATTGTGCCGCCATCAGCTACTTCAAAATAGCCTTCGCGTGTTCCAGTAGCACCTGTAAAAGAGCCTTTTTCGTGTCCAAAAAGTTCACTATCAATTGTTCCTTCGGGAATTGCACCACAGTTCACAGCAATATATTTCCCGTGTTTTCTATGCGAAAGCGAATGGATAATTTTCGGAATATTCTCTTTTCCAACACCACTTTCCCCAGCTACTAAAACTGAAATATCCGTTGGCGCAACCTGAATGGCTTTTTCTATTGCGCGGTTTAATTTTGGGTCATTCCCAATAATTCCAAACCGCTGTTTTGTTGATTGAATTGTTTCCATATTTTTTTGTTTAAAGTTTTCTTTGTTTAAGTGTTTAACGTTCTCTCAATCTGCGGAACTTTAAACTTTAAACTTTAAACTTTTTTTGTTTTTCTCAAACTATCTTTTATTTGAACTGTTTTATCAACTTTTTGCTTTGGAAAATAAGTCCTAATAACATAAAATGTAGAACCAAATCCAACAATAAAAGTAACGATTACGATAAGTAAGTTTTTTCTTGTCATATTTTTTATTTTTTTTGCCACAGATTTAAAAGATTTTCACAGATTTTAAATCATAATGAATATCTCTTGTATTGAAGCGATTTTGTTTGAAAATTTACAATTAAACCTATTTCTGAATCAGCTAATTTCATATAATTTAAAATCTGAGCAATATGTTCATTAGAAAACTCTTTAACTGCTTTTACTTCTAAAATAATATCACCATTCACTAAAAAATCAGCGTAAAATCTATGCGGTAAAATTTTCCCTTTATATTCAATTGCAAACTCTTTCTCTCTTTCAAAAGGAATATTATTTTCTTTAAATTCAATTTCTAAAGCATCCTTGTATATAACTTCTAATAGTCCAGCGCCCAAATTTCGATGAACTTCCATACAGATTCCAATAATTTTATACGTTTCATCTTCTCTATAGCCTCCCATTCATGCTTTTTTATTATTATTTACAGATTTAAAGTTTTTAAAAAATCTGTGAAAATCTTTTAAATCTGTGGCAAAATTATTTTTAATTTTTTTTCCAGATTTAAAAAATTCGTTGCTAAAAACCTAATTCATCTCACTCAATCCAACCGCTTCGCCCTTCAAAGTTCCACTCGTACAATTCAGAATTTTCACATTCACAAAATCCCCAATTTTATAATTTTCTTTTGGAAAAACTACCGTGATACTTTGTGAATTTCTACCTGAAAATTCCTCAGTCGATTTTTTTGAAACTTTCTCAACCAAAACTTCTACGGTTTTTCCAATAAATTCTTCAGAGCGGAACCAAGCGTGTTTTTGTTGCAAATCCACAATTTCTTGTAATCTTCTTGCTTTTATTTCTTCCGAAACATCATCTTTCATTTTTCGTCCTGCCAATGTACCTGGGCGTTCAGAATACGAATACATATAACCAAAATTATATTTCACATAGTCCATCAAACTCAAAGTATCTTGATGATCTTGCTCTGTTTCTGTTGGAAATCCCGAAATCATATCTTGCGAAATCGACCCGTTCGGAATAATAGTTCTGATTTTATCAATCAAAGCCATATATTCTTCTCGAGAATGCAAACGATTCATTTCCTTCAAAATTCTATTGCTTCCAGACTGAACCGGAAGGTGAATGTGCTTGCAAATATTATCGTATTTCGCAATAATGTGCAACACACTTTCGTGCATATCTTGCGGATTGGAAGTCGAAAACCGAATTCTCATTTTTGGAAAACCAACGGCTACCATTTCTAATAATTGGTCAAAATCTACCGAAGTTGCTTTTTGCATTTCACTCGCATTCACAAAATCCTTTTTCAAACCGCCACCATACCACAAATAACTATCTACATTTTGTCCCAAAAGCGTAATTTCCTTGAAGCCTTTGTCCCATAAATCTTGAATTTCCGAAATAATACTTTGCGGTTCGCGACTGCGTTCTCGACCTCTTGTAAAAGGAACTACGCAAAAAGTACACATATTATCGCAACCTCTCGTAATCGAAACCAAAGCCGTAATTCCGTTGCTCATCAACCGAACCGGTGAAATATCGCCATAGGTTTCATCTTTCGACAAAATCACGTTAATTGCGTCCCGACCTTCCTCAACTTCACTCAATAAATTTGGCAAATCCTTATACGCGTCAGGGCCTACAACCAAATCCACGATTTTTTCTTCTTCTAAAAATTTGTCTTTCAACCGCTCTGCCATACAACCCAAAACGCCCACTTTCATCTTCGGATTAATCCGTTTCACCGCATTATATTTTTCCAAACGTTTACGAATAGTTTGTTCCGCCTTGTCCCGAATCGAGCAGGTATTTACCAAAACCAAATCGGCTTCTTCCAATATTTGAGTCGTATTATAACCTTCATTCGACAATATCGAAGCCACAATTTCGCTATCCGAAAAATTCATCGCGCAACCGTAACTTTCAATAAAAAGTTTCTTCGTATTCTGAGGTTTATGTTCTAAAACAAGACTCTCGCCTTGTTTGCTTTCTTCAATAATCTTTTCCATCATTAATTTTCAAAGTACAAAGATAACGCAATTCAAATAAATATGACAAGATGTCAGCCTAAGAATTAACATATTATTAGTTTTCAGGAGCTACTCCCGCTTACCGCTTCAAGTCCTCATTCAAAAAGTTGTTTTTCTAAGCCAAAAAAGGAGCTTCCTTCGGTCGCTCTTTTTCGCCAAGAAAAACTATCTTTTTTCACTCCGGGCTTTCCACTAAAATCGGGGCTATCCTCACGATTTGAATCACATTTACAGTAGTAGAAAAAAGATTATAATTGGATTTAAACAATCTATTTCAACCTAATTTTATACATTTAAATAATCAAAAGCGCAATATTTAAAAAAATCATATACTTTTGTCGCAGAAAATATAATCCAATGGCAAAAAATTTAGTTATCGTCGAATCTCCGGCAAAAGCAAAAACAATCGAGAAGTTTTTAGGGAGTGATTTTCAAGTAGAATCAAGCTACGGTCATATTGCCGACTTGCCTTCAAAGGAAATTGGTGTAGATGTAGAAAATGGTTTCAAACCAAAATACGAAGTTTCTGCCGATAAAAAAGCATTGGTTTCCAAACTAAGAACGTTGGCCAAAAATGCCGACATGGTCTGGTTAGCAAGTGATGAGGATCGCGAAGGAGAAGCCATTTCTTGGCATCTTGCCGAAGAATTAAAATTGGATAAAAATAAAACGAAGCGAATTGTATTTCACGAAATCACCAAAACAGCGATTTTAAAAGCCATTGAAAATCCACGTGAAATAGATTATAATTTAGTAAACGCACAACAAGCCCGAAGAGTTTTAGACCGATTAGTTGGATATGAATTGTCGCCAGTTCTTTGGAGAAAAATCAAAGGCGGACTTTCTGCAGGTCGTGTTCAATCTGTCTCTGTTCGTTTGATAGTGGAAAGAGAAAGAGAAATTCAAAATTTCAAGGCCGTTGCAACCTATTCTATTGTAGCAGAATTTACAAACGAAGCAGGAAAAGCGTTCAAAGCTAAATTGCCAAAAAATTACAATACTAAAAAAGAAGCCGAAGATTTTTTAAATAAAAATATTGGTTCCATATATAAGGTAGCAGATTTAGAAACGAAACCTACCAAAAAATCACCAACAGGACCATTTACCACTTCGACTTTGCAACAAGAAGCTGCAAGAAAATTGTACTTGCCAGTTGGAATTACAATGCAATTAGCGCAACGATTGTACGAAGCTGGACTAATAACGTACATGAGAACAGATAGTGTAAACCTTTCTAAAGACGCAATGGAAGCCGCCCAAGCGGAAATCATAAAATCCTATGGTGCTGAATTTTCAAAACCACGAACATTTGTCAATAAAAGCAAAGGCGCTCAAGAAGCTCACGAAGCGATTCGTCCCACGGATATGTCTCGACGTACTGTGAACATTGACAGAGACCAAGCAAAATTATATGATTTAATTTGGAAAAGAACGTTAGCTTCTCAAATGAGCGATGCAAAATTGGAACGTACCAATGTAAAAATTGAAGCAAACAATCATAGTGAAATATTTTCAGCTTCAGGAGAAGTTTTACTTTTTGAAGGTTTCCTAAAAGTATATCTTGAAGGAAATGACGACGACGATGAGGAACAAGAAGGTATGTTGCCGGCAATGAAAGTCAATGAAAAATTACAAAACAATTATATTACAGCAACCGAAAGATATTCGAGAGCCGCCGCACGATATACAGAAGCGTCGTTGGTAAAAAAATTAGAAGAACTTGGAATTGGTCGGCCATCTACGTATGCGCCAACCATTTCTACAATCATCAACAGAAATTATGTTGAAAAAGGAAACTTAGACGGTCAAGAACGTAATTATACGCAATTGATTTTGCAATCTGGAAAAGTTGGTGAGAAGTTATTAAAAGAAAATACTGGTTCTGATAAAGGAAAATTAGTTCCTACAGACATTGGAACGATTGTTACGGATTTCTTGGTTAAAAATTTCGGAAACATACTAGATTATAATTTCACTGCAAAAGTAGAACAAGATTTTGATGAAATTGCAGAAGGAAATGTCGATTGGACAAAAATGATGCAGGAATTTTACGATAAATTTCATCCAACAGTTAAAGAAGTTGAAGCCACTGCAGAAAGAGAAAGCGGCGAACGAATTCTTGGAATTCACCCAGAAAGCGGCAAACCAGTTTCTGTTCGTTTAGGAAAATTTGGTCCAATGGCTCAAATTGGTGCACCCGATGATGAAGATAAAAAATTCGCAAGTTTAATGGCGGATCAAAATATTGGAAATATAACATTAGAAGAGGTACTTAAATTATTTTTACTTCCAAAAAATTTGGGAATGTATAAAGGAGAAGAAGTGGAAGTAAGTAATGGTCGATACGGCCCTTATATTCGTCACGGAGCGGCATTTGTTTCTTTGCCTAAAGGCGAAAATCCAATTGATATTACCATTACAAGAGCTCAGGAATTAATTGACGAAAAAGCTTTAGCCGATGCGCCAATAGCGGTTTATAAAGGCGAAGGCGTTCAAAAAGGAACGGGTCGTTTTGGTCCTTTTATAAAATGGGATGGCGTTTTTATTAATGTAAGTAAGAAATATAATTTTGATAATTTATCACAAGCTGACATTGAAGAATTAATCGAAGATAAATTACAAAAGAACATCGATAAAGTTTTGCATAATTGGAAAGACGAAGGAATTCTTGTTGAAAAAGCCCGTTGGGGACGATCCGTTATCACGAAAGGAAAACTAAAAATCGAATTGAGTAAAGATGTTGATGCTGCAAATTTAACTTTAGCGGAAGTTCAAGAAATCATTGCTAAGAAAACACCTGCCAAGAAAACCGCAGCTAAAAAAGCAACTACAGCTAAAAAACCAGTCGCCAAAAAACCTGCTGCTAAGAAAGCAGTTGTAAAAAAGAAATAAGCGACAACTCATTCCTTCTCGTCTCCCTCTCCTTTGGAGAGGGTTGGGGAGAGGAAAATAAGCGATAACACATTCCTTCTCATCTCCCACTACTTTGGAGAGGTTTGGGGAGAGGAAAAAAAGAAATAAGAAATGGAGTTTGATTTTTTAAAACCTGTAAACGAAGAAGTTCTGGAGCTAATTAGCAGTTTGTCTTCCCAACATTTGGGGAGTAAAACGGTGCTACATACCAAAGAACAATTCCCGGATTTAAATAAAATTAAAATTGCAATAATTGGCGTTTTAGACAATCGAGGTGATTCACAAGCAATTTCAGACGTGGATTTAAACTCCATTAGAAAAGAATTGTATTCTCTTTATCCAGGAAATTGGGAAGCTTCAATTGCCGATTTGGGTGATATTGAAGCTGGAAATTCGGTTCAAGACACTTATTTTGCTTTGAAAAAAGTAGTTTCAAATTTAATCAAGAAAAAAATAATACCAATAGTAATCGGTGGTTCTCAGGATTTGACGTATGCGATGTATCGTGCGTATGATGAATTAGAGCAAATGGTAAATTTGGTTTCAATAGACAGCAAATTTGATTTAGGAAAAGAAAGCGAGACCATTTCATCGGATTCATATCTTACAAAAATTATACTTGATGAACCAAATAATCTTTTTAATTTCTGTAATATTGGTTTTCAAACCTATTATAATTCACAAGAAGAAATAGATTTAGTAGAAAAATTATTTTTTGATGCGTATCGATTGGGCGATGTATCAAATTCTATTGCCATTGCAGAACCTGTTTTTAGAGATGCCGATTTGGTAAGTTTAGATTTAGGGGCAATAAAATCCTCAGATTCAGGAAATTTTATTAATTTTACACCTAATGGATTTAACGGAAAAGAAATTTGTGCCTTGTCAAGATACGCTGGAATTAGTGATAAAGTTACATCCTTAGGAATATTTAATCATAATAGCTCAAAAAAAGAATCTGTATTAATTTCACAAATTATATGGTATTTTATTGAAGGATTTCATCACCGATCTAACGAATATCCTTTTGGTAACAGGGAAAACTATATTAAATACATAGTACCATTAGAACAGGAAGAATTAGTTTTTTACAAAAGTAACAAAACAGGCAGATGGTGGATAGAAATACCATTTATATCTAATTCAAACAATAAATTAAAAAGAAATACGTTATTCCCATGTTCCTATGAAGAGTATTTGGTAGCTTGTAATAACGAAATGCCAGAACGGTGGTGGAAAGCTCAAAGGAAGAATGTTGTTTAGCAGATAGTTAAAGTTTACAATAATTAGTTTTTAGTTAATTTCCGTATTTTTTATAATAAATAATTGTTTTTTATGAAAATATTAAATAGGTTTACGCCCTTAAACACAAACACACACATAATTCAAACACATATGAAGAAGTTTATTGCATTTATAGCAATTTTAACTATATTAACAAGCTGTGGCAATTCTAGCGACAAAGGAGAATTAGTTGGAGTTAAAGGTAAAAAATGGCATCCAGAAAAGCCTTTTGGAATGGTATTAATTCCCGGAGGTGCTTTTATTATGGGTAAATCAGATGACGATTTAGCAAATGTACAAGACGCTCCCACTAAAACTGTAACCGTTCGTTCTTTTTATATGGATGAAACTGAAATTACCAATAGCGAGTACCGTCAATTTGTTGAATGGGTAAAAGATTCTACCATAAGAGTTCGGTTGGCAGATTTAGCTGAGGAACAAGGATTAGAAAGTCAAGGTAAAGGAAAAACTAGTAAAACTGGGAGTATTGGAGACTATGCATACAATAATGCAGATCCATCAAAAAATCCAAAAGCTACCCCGTATGATAGGTATATGTTTGAAAAAAATTCATTAGATGTAGATGCTGTAAAAAAATTAAATCACAAAATAAAACTAATTAAAGCATCCAATAAGTATCCAGATGAATTTTATTCAGAGGTAATGGATTCAATGTATTTACCTGAGAAAGCATCTTATAACGGTTTGAAAACTATTGATGCCAATAAATTGGTTTTCCGTTATTCTTGGATGGATATTCAGGCTGCTGCGAAAGCTAAAAAAGGAACGCCTAGACAAAAATTTATCCGTCAAGCAAAGGATTCAATTTATCCTGACACCACAGTATGGGTTAAAGATTTTACTTATTCTTTCAATGAGCCTATGCACAATGATTATTTTTGGCACCAAGCCTATGCACAGTATCCTGTTGTAGGAGTTAACTGGAAGCAATCAAGAGCTTTTTGTGCTTGGAGAACCTTACAGAAAAACACCTACGTTAAAAGCAAAAAAGGAAGAGATCAAGTGAATTTATTCCGTTTACCATTAGAATCAGAATGGGAATATGCTGCTAGAGGTGGTTTGCAATCTGGTACTTACCCATGGGGAGGACCTTACACTAAAAACGACAGGGGTTGTTTCTTAGCAAACTTCAAGCCTAGTAGAGGTGATTATGCTGCAGATAATGCATTGTATACAGTAGAAGCCAAATCTTATGATCCTAACGGTTATGGTCTATACAATATGGCAGGAAACGTTTCGGAATGGACTGATGCTTCTTATGATGCAGCGGCTTATGAATTTGTTTCTTCAATAAATCCTTCAGTCCAAGATCTTAAAAATAAAAGAAAAGTAGTAAGAGGTGGTTCTTGGAAAGATGTAGCCTATTTCATGCAAGTAAGTACGAGAGATTTTGAATATGCAGACTCTGCTAGAAGTTATATTGGATTCAGAACGGTTCAAGATTATATGGGAACTCAAACAACAGGGAAATTAACAAAGAAAAAATAAATACAAACAATTAAACTAAACTAAACATTAACTAAACTAATTTTTTTATTATGGCATTATTAAGCAAAAAAGCAATGAACTTCGCATATGGTATGGGAGCTGCAGTAGTAATTATAGGAGCGTTGTTCAAAATAACACACATTGAATTCGGATTTATCACAGGGAATTTAATGTTAACAATTGGTCTTGTTACTGAGGCATTAATTTTTGGTTTGTCAGCATTTGAACCAGTTGATGATGAATTGGATTGGACATTAGTATATCCAGAATTAGCTGGCGGAATGGCAAGCAACAAAGCAGGGAAAAAAGAAGATGCTAAAGAAGCACAAGGTCTTTTGTCTCAAAAATTAGATGCTATGTTAAAAGAAGCTAAAATTGACGGTGAGTTAATGGTAAGTTTAGGGAACAGTATTAAAAACTTTGAAGCTGCAGCGAAAACTATTGCACCTTCAGCTGAATCATTGGCTTCAACTAAAAAATACAGCGAAGAATTAACTTTAGCTGCTTCTCAAATGGAGTCTATTAATGGATTGTACAAAATTCAACTAGAAACTTCTGCTAAAAACGCACAAATTAATGAAGAAGTTGTTGAAAACAACATAAAATTAAAAGATCAAATGCAATCGTTAACTTCAAACTTGTCCTCATTGAACAATGTTTATGGAGGTATGCTTTCTGCAATGAGTAACAAATAATAATTAGTTTTAAAACTATATTTAATAACAAATAAACTAATTAGAAAAGATGGCAGGAGGAAAATTAACCCCTAGACAGAAGATGATTAACCTAATGTACTTGGTTTTCATCGCGATGTTAGCATTAAATATGTCAAAAGAAGTATTAACAGCTTTTGGTATTTTGAATAATAAAATTGAAGGTTCAAACGCTATTACAGATACAAGAAATGAATCATCATTTCAACAATTAGCTCAAAAAGCTACTGACCAACCAGGTCAATATGGAGATAAAAAAGCAAAAGTTGATAAAATTAGAGCTGTATCTAAAGAGTTTTCAGATTATATAGAAGGTATAAAAACAGAAGTTACCAAAAAATTTCCTAAAGACAAAGAAGGAAATTATCCTTGTGAACAAATGGATAAAAGCGATGACATAGACAATATGTTTTATACTGGTGATAGAGAATCCAAAAAAGGTAAAGAATTTTTAGAAAAAATTCAAACCTATGCAGGTAAAATCAAAGCCATTGGTGGAAGTTCAATCGCTGATGTAGAAATGAAAAAAATCGAAAAAAGATTTGCTACAGAAGCAGTTTATTCTGAAAAAGCAGGCGCGAAATTACCTTGGTTAGATTATAACTACCACCATTTCCCACTTATTGCATCTGTTACTAAATTAACTCAATTGCAAGCTGATATTAAAGCTACAGAAAGCGATGTTATGACTGGAATGTTCCAATCTGACTTGGTTGCAGCAGCATCTTTAACTGCTTATCAACCAATAGTTGTTCCAGACAAAACAGTTTTCTTTCAAGGAGAAGCAGTTACTGGAAAAATTATATTAGGTAAATTTGACCCATCGTTAAAAGCTAAATCTGTAATTGTAAATGGAACTAGTGTTCAAGCTGAGGCTGGACAAGCTAAATTCTCATTTGGTGCAGGTGCAGTTGGAGAACATGATATTACTGGTTCTTTCAATTTTGATGAAAATGGCAAAGTAATCAGTTTACCAATTAAAGGGGGTTATGTTGTTGTTTCAAGACCAAATTCAGCTAACATATCTGCTGATAAAATGAATGTTGTTTACAGAGGATTACCTAATCCGATGACTATTTCATTTGCTGGTATTTCTGATGATAAAGTAAAGGCTTCAGCTACTGGTTTGACTAAAGGTGCTAAACCAGGCCAATACAATCTTAATCCAGGTTCTGGAAATGAAGTTACTGTAGCAGTTACCGCTTTACTTCCTGACGGAAAACCAGTTTCTGATAAAAAAGTATTCAGAATTAAAAATATACCAGGTCCAAAAGGAGCAATTGGAGGAGAAATGGAAGTTGTTAAGGGAGCTAAATCTCGTTTAGAAGTTTCTCAAATTTCAGCAAAATTACCAGACTTTTTATACGACCTTACTTTTCAAGTTACACAATTTACCTTTAAAGTTACCGGTACAGCTGCTGTTATTGTAAATGGTGACAGAGTTAATGCACAATGTAAAGCTGCTTTAGCAAGAGCCGGAAGAGGAGATCAAGTTGTAATTTCTGATATTAAAACAAAAATAGTTGGTGTAACTGCAAATATCGTAACAGGTAAAACGTCACCAGTAATTTACGAAATACAATAATATTTTAAGTTTGATGTTTTTTTTTAAACAACATAGAATTACATAAAGATGAATTGGAGAAATTTTTTACTAATTATTATTTTTACCGTGGGATGTTTTTCATCTTATTCGCAGTCGAATTTGCTTAATGCTAAGACTCCTGAGGATATTGGTAAGAAATCACCTTCACAATTGATTTCTGATAATGATAAACCATTAGCGTATGGTTATGTTCATGATAGAGATGTATTGATGGGGAAAACAACCTGGGAAATCATCGATTTAGATGAAAGAATTAATTTTCCTTTGTATTATCCAATCGATACCGCGAATATTGGTAAAGAAAGAAGATCTTTATTTGATGTTTTATTAAAAAATATTAAATCAGGGAAAATTAAAGAAGTATATACTGATAGTTATTTCAATACGAAAAAGTCGCTTAAAGACATGGCAACATCCTTTGCTTATACTGACACGCTTCAAGCAGGAATAGATGAAATAAACAATTACTTTGACGACTATAAGCCTAAGGTAGTTCCTGAAGTGGTTAAAAAAGACAAAAAAGGTAAAGTTATTTCTGTAACTCCTGCAACGACTATTCCTGCAACTAAAGTATTAGATCCTCAATACATTAACACACAGGTGTTAACAGCACAAGATGTAAGTGGCTATAAAATTAAAGGGTTTTGGTATTTTGATAAACGTCAAAGTGAATTGAAATACAGACTTTTAGGAATTTGTCCAGTAGCTCCAGAAGCGAAAGAAAGAAATGCAGAAAATCCTGATGTTATTGAATTGTTTTGGGTTTATTTCCCATCAATTCGAGATATTCTTCATGATGCAAAATCATTTAACAATAGAAATTCAGCAATGCCAATTGATTTTGACACCCTTTTAAACTCCAGAAAGTTTAATGGAGTTATATACCAGGAAGAAAATGTTCAAGGAGATAGAACTGTTGAAGACTACATGAAAGACAACGCTCAAATGCAATTATTAGAGTCGGATAGGATTAAAGATAAAATCCGTGACTTTGAGCAAGATATGTGGAGCTATTAAGTTTAAATAATAATTAAAAAAACTCTTATCGAAAGGTAAGAGTTTTTTTCTTTTAATTTAATTAACTATGTTAGATTATATAATCGTTGGTTCGGGACTCGCAGGAATTGCATTTGCTGAAAAAGCATTGCAAAAAGATAAGTCTCTATTGCTAATTGACAATAAATCTCAAAACTCGTCTAGAATAGCTGGAGGTTTGTATAATCCTGTTATTCTAAAGCGTTTTAGCGAAGTTTGGCAAGCACAAGAACAATTACAGCTTTTAGACGAATTCTATCAAGCATTGGAACTTAAATTAAATATTAAAGTAGATTATAAAATTCCAATCTTACGTAAATTTTTTTCTATTGAAGAGCAAAATAATTGGTTTGCTGCATCCGACAATAAAAATTTAGCCCCATTTTTATCTTTAGATTTGTTATCCACAAAATACAAAGGAATTCAATCGCCTTTTGATTATGGCCAAGTATTGCATACCGGATATGTCGATACGGCAACTTTATTAGATTCTTATACCGATTATCTGAAAGAAACTAAGCAATTATTGCAGGAAACATTTGATTATAATGCTTTGATAATTCAGAGTGATTGCATTGAATATAAAAACATAAAAGCCAAACATATTCTCTTCGCAGAGGGATTTGGTATGCATTCAAATCCTTATTTTAATCATTTGCCGCTTGACGGAACAAAAGGGGAATTATTTATTATAAGAGCACCCGATTTAGATTTGGATGTAATTATCAATACAAGCGTTTTTATTCTGCCATTAGGAAAGCATTTGTTCAAAGTTGGAGCAACATACAACTGGAAAGACAAAACAAATAGTCCAACAGAAGAAGGTAAATCGGAGTTATTATCTAGAATAAATGAGATTTTAGACTGCAAATTTGAAATTATTGAACACTTTGCAGGAGTTCGACCAACAGTCAGAGACAGAAAACCTCTTGTTGGAACGCATTCAAATCACGAAAGACTACACATTCTCAACGGACTTGGAACACGTGGCGTAATGCTCGCGCCTTCAATGGCAAAAGCATTATTCGAATCTATTGAAAATCAAAAGCCATTAGATAAAGAAATTGACATCAAAAGATTCATCAAAAAAAGTTGATTTATTGCTTAAAATCTTCATCATATGAAACAAACATATTGATGTAGATGTTCCTTGATAATCGAAGAACCAATGGAAAAGATAAAATAAGAGATGCAATAATTGAAATAAATGTGATTTTTAAACTGGCATGAAATAATACATAAGAAACAATAAATGCGGCAATTCCAATCGCAACATTCAATCCGTAACTCACATACATTGCACCATAAAAAAACGAAGGTTCAATTTGATATTTCAAACCACAATGACTGCAATTTTCATTCATTTTAAGAATTTTAGTCAAATGAAGCATATTTTTATCCAAATACATACTCTCATTCTGACATTTAGGACAACTTCCTGTTAAAATACTATTTAATTTGGATCCTTTTTTTAACATTTGCAAAAAATTTAATTTTCCGATTTTGAAAAGACAGTTCGGTATACAAATTTACACATACAATTATATAAAAATCATAATAAATGCTTAATATACACAATCTATCTGTTTCCTTTGGAGGTACTTATTTATTTGAAGAAGTGACCTTCCGTTTGGGTGCTGGAGACAGAGTTGGACTCGTTGGAAAAAATGGTGCAGGAAAGTCCACAATGTTGAAAATTTTAGCACGAGATTTTGCTCCTGATTCTGGTGTAATTTCTCAAGAAAAAGAAGTGAGAATGGGTTTTCTTCGTCAAGACATTGATTTTGAACAAGGAAGAACCGTTCTTGAAGAAGCGTATGAAGCATTTACAGATATTAAAATTGTAGAAAAAAAGCTGGAGCAAATTAATCATTTATTGGTTACAAGAACGGATTATGAAAGTGAAGAATACAGCCAAATCATCGAAGATTTATCAGATTATACACACCGTTTCGATTTATTAGGTGGTTATAATTATGTTGGTGATACCGAAAAAATCCTACTTGGATTAGGTTTCAAACGGGAAGTATTCAACAATCAAACGGAAACTTTTTCTGGAGGTTGGAGAATGCGAATCGAATTAGCCAAATTATTATTGCAAGCTAATGATGTTTTGCTATTAGATGAGCCAACGAATCACTTGGACATCGAAAGTATCATTTGGTTGGAAAGTTTCCTTAGAAATTATGTTGGTGTGGTCGTAATTGTATCGCACGATAAAATGTTTTTGGATAATGTAACGAACAGAACCATCGAAATTTCACTTGGAAAAGCGTATGATTTCAATAAGCCGTATTCTGAATATTTAGAATTGCGCCATGAAATTCGCGAAAAACAATTGGCAACACAAAAAAATCAAGCCAAGAAAATTGAAGAAACAGAACGATTAATCGAAAAATTTCGTGCCAAAGCTTCCAAAGCTTCTATGGCACAATCGCTCATCAAAAAACTCGATAAAGTAGAACGAATTGAAGTCGATGAAGACGATAATTCCGTTATGAATATTTCATTTCCAGTTTCAAAAGTACCAGGAAAAGTCGTTATTGAAGCCGAGAAAGTTACCAAAAGTTATGGCGATAATACCATTCTAAAAGACATCACTTTATTGGTTGAACGCGGAAGCAAAATTGCTTTCGTTGGTCAAAACGGACAAGGAAAATCTACTTTTATCAAAGCAATTGTCAACGAATTTGAATTTCAAGGAAGCATAAAACTAGGTCATAACGTTCAAGTTGGTTATTTTGCGCAAAATCAAGCAGAGTATTTAGATGGCGAAATTACCTTGTTGCAAACTATGGAAGATGCGGCAACCGACACCAATCGTTCCAAAGTTCGGGATATGTTAGGTTCGTTTTTATTTCGTGGCGACGATGTTGAAAAAAAGGTAAAAGTTCTCTCTGGAGGCGAGAGAAATCGTCTGGCGCTTTGCAAATTATTGTTGCAACCCATCAATGTTTTGGTTATGGATGAGCCTACAAATCACTTGGATATCAAGTCCAAAAACGTACTGAAAGCCGCTTTGCAAAAATACGAAGGGACGCTTTTACTCGTTTCTCACGACAGGGATTTCCTACAAGGGATGTCGAATTTGGTGTATGAATTCAAAGACCAAAAAATTAAGGAATATTTAGGTGATGTCAACTATTTCTTGGAGCAACGCAACTTGGAAAATATGCGAGAAGTCGAGAAAAAAGACGCCATAAAACAAGCAGCGCCAAAAGATAATAACAAAGCTTCCTACGAAGATCAGAAGAAAAATAAAGCGATTTACAATCGTTTGAGCAAAATTGAAACTCAAATCAAGCAATTGGAAAAAGACATTCAAAACGACGATAAAATGGTTGCTTCAAACTATGATAAACACGCTGAAAACGCTGCGTTTTTCATGGCATACAACAAAAAGAAAGCCGAATTAGAAAAGCTGCTTTTTGATTGGGAAGTGGCTCAGGAAGAAATCGATAATTTGTAGTTTTAAGAGCTAACTGCCTTACAAAATTGAGGTATAGGAAATTCCGCTCCAAGACATAAATTTCATTTATTTAAACGGATTTCGTTCCTTCCAAATCATTTCTGGCTCAAAATAACGGAAAAGTTTGGCAATAAATAAATTGATAAACCAATTACTGTGTTGCATTAATCCATACATTTTTTCTGGTTTGGCACCCACCGAACTTTTAATTTCTAATGCGGTTCTCGCAAATATAATTTGATTGAACCCTTTATTTATTGAATAGCCAATCATGTCGTAGAGCATATTCAAATACAGCATTTTCTCTCGTTGGCATTTTTCATCATAACCCAAAAAATAAGTATCAATATCGCTTCCATTCTTTATCAAAGTATTGAAACCAATCAAAGTTTCCCCATTAAAATAGCCGTAAAATAGGAATTTTTCTTTCAATGCATTTTTGAAAATTCCAAAATGATTTTCGGGTAAGAAAAAAGTATTGAAAGGTGCGTTTTTGGCAACATCCATATACAATTCAAAAATTCTGTTTTTATAATTTGAAATATCTTCTAATGATAATTTCCGTTTTGTAATTCCTTCCGCTTTTTTTCGTGCTCTTTTGTATTGGTCACGGTATTTTTTGTTCAAATTAATTGTATAATCTTCAAAAGAATTCCAATGTTTTTTTATCTCAAAAAGCATATTGGGTTGCGTAGAAAATTTAAAATAAGGGTTAAAATCTGGAAGGTCAAATAAAGAAATTTGCATTTCAGAGAAATCCTTAAAAATGATAAGATGAACTTTATTTCCCTGTATTTGAATTTGCATTTTAAGTTCTAGAACAGCACTATTTAAAGCAATCAAAACATCTGAAACTAGTACATTTTCTGAGAAGCAAAAAGCATTTTGCCCTGTTAAAGTATTATTGCCTACAACCAAAACATTGGAACTGAAATTTTTAAAAGCAAAATTTCTAATTATTGTTTTTAAGCAATGGTCTCTTTCGCCATAAGAACTCACGGCACTTAAATTGATGAACTGTGTCAAAGCTATTCCTACTAACTCTTCCATTTGAAACAAACCAATAAAATTACATTTCATGTTTTCTGGTGACGAAATCTCTAAAATGTGTAAATATTCCTTGGATAGAAAAACATTTTTAGCAGAAAACGCGTCCCAATTTGAGGGTAATTCTGAAGTAGAAGAATAGATTTTGTAGGTTATCGTTGTGTTCAAATGAATGGCAAATTAATAGTTGTCTAAAATACTATTTAAAGTTAAAGAAGAAAAAAATTCTGTAATTTTTAAATACTTTTATAATATTGGGGTTGAAAATTGAAATACGATTAAAAATAAAAAAGTAATTTTTATACCATAATTAGGCTAGACTAAAAAACGAGCTAAAATCTAGAATTGTTTCATGATATTAAAAAAATTGAAAATGCTACTTTGTCTTAGTGGATTTTGTTGTATAATTTGTTCGAGCATACTCAAATCTGTCAATTAATTTCGGCAAGCAATACCCATCTAAACCATTAATAGCTACAACATTTCCTTTATCTAGTTGTAACCATCCGTCATCACTTTTTAAATTTTCATCATAAAATAATGCTTCAATAGACCCAATAACATGAATTGTGTCGTTTTCTTTAATATAATACTCATTAACATATTTGCAATACAATTGAACGGGACTTCCTTTTACAAAAGGTACAACTATCTCTTTTTTATATTCTTCCTCAAGATTCGTTTTTTCAAATTCGGAAACTTCAACTTCATAATTAGCGGAAGTGTGATGGGCATCAAAAATCATATTTGAAGTAATGTGATTGACTGTAAAAAAACCAATATCTTTCAAATTTTTATAGGTGTCTTTAGGAACAGCAGTGGGGCGAACTATAAAGCTAATGAGTGCCGGATTACTTCCAAGGTGAGTGACGCTGCTAAAAACAGCTACATTTGAAATGCCGTTTTTTGAAATTGTTGCAATTAAATTAGCCGATTTATAACCCGTACAAGAATTGATGATGTTGAGACGCTCTATTTTTTCCATCTTAGAGATATCGTTTCGAGTAATTTGATTCATAAATTTTATTTTAAAAAATACTTTTAATTAATTTAACAGTAAATTTAAACACAAAATGTCGCTTTTTCAATTATTTCTTTACTTTTTTTGGATGTACTAATTTTAATTCTTCAATCAAGTTATTTGCACCGGCATATTTATCAATTATGAATAAAACATATCGAATATCAACCATAACATTTCTGCAAATGCTCGGATCGTAGTAAATATCACTCATCGTTCCTTCCCAAACTCTATCAAAATTCAACCCAATTAGGTTTCCATTTGCATCAATTGCTGGACTACCAGAATTTCCACCAGTAGTATGATTGGTTCCAATAAAACAAACAGGCATTTTTCCGTTTTCACCGTATTGACCGTAATCCTTTTTTCTATATAAGTCAATCAGCTTCGCTGGAACATCAAATTCATAATCACCAGGAATGTATTTTTCCATCGCGCCATCTAAATAGGTTACAGGCGTATATAAGGTCGCGTCTTTTGGAGCGTATCCTTTCACTTTTCCATAAGTAACTCTCAAAGTGCTATTGGCGTCAGGGAAAATTCTCGCACCTTTATTTAATTCCAATTGCGCTTTCATATAGGTACGTTGCAAAGCAGTAATTCTCAAATTGATTTCGTCATATTTAGGAGCAACCTCTTTCAGATATGTATCAGCCATATTTTTAATTAAAAGAAATCCTTTGTCCGAATTTAAGTTGGCTAAAACCGTTTTTGAATCGCCAGAAAGGAATGTTTTAAGCCCATCATAAGCAACTAATTTAGATTGTCCGTAAATTTCTGTTGCTAAATCCGCAGCGTTTACATTCGATAAAGTAGAAGGCAAAAATTCCTTGGGTACTTTTGTAGTATATAAATTAATCAATTGCTCAAAGACCTTTTTATCTACATTTGGATTGAAATCTTTATAGAAATCGCCCAAACCAGTCACTAAATTATTTTTTCTATCGGTAAAAGCTTGTTCCCCTTTCGTATTGTAAACTTGCTCTAATTGATACAATTTATAGCCAATGCTCAATAATTCTGTATTTCTTAAAGCCACTTCCGAAAAATAATCTCTTGCCAAAGCATAAGGTGCAATTTCATTATAATTCTTTTCAAAATCAGAAAGTAAATTTCCGTATTCTGATTGTTTTCCTGCTTTTACAACTTTTTCCTGAAAGGCAATTTCTTGTTTTCTTTTTATTGCAACAGCATCCGATTTTTTCAATCCTTGAGTTTCCCCAATCCATTTCTTCCAATAATTAGCAATACTTGCATATTTAGAAGCATATTGAATTTTGATGGCATTGTCTTTTCTCATAAATCCATCGGCAACTTTCAAGGCGTGATCCCGAATTTCGATTTTTACAGGATTCAATTCGTTTACAATTTGCGCAATCGCAACAGCGGGTAAATACTCATTTGTTTTTCCTGGATAACCAAAAACTAACGTGAAATCGTCTTCTTTTACACCATCTAATGAAACAGGTAAAAAGTGTTTTGGAGTATAAGGAACGTTATCTTTTGAATAACTTGCAGGACGATTATTTTTGTCGGCATAGATTCTAAACAACGAAAAATCCCCAGTATGTCTCGGCCAAACCCAGTTATCAGTATCAGAACCAAATTTTCCAATTGCTGATGGTGGTGCGCCAACCAATCGAATGTCTTTGAATGTTTCCGTTATAAAAAGCATGTATTGATTGCCTTCATAAAACGTTCTGATTTTGTTTTCCTGCCAACTTTCCTTTGGCAATGAAGCACTCAAAGCAGTAATATTATCTTGAATTTTCTTTTGTTTTTCTGATTCAGAAGTCAAACTTGCGGTGCCTTCCAAAACTTTTGTAGTTACATCTTCAATTTTCACGATGAAAGTCACCACCATATCTTCATTTGGTAGTTCGTCTGTCATTTTATAAGCCCAAAAACCATTGGTTAAATAATCGTGATCTACAGAAGAATGATTTTGAATGGCATCAAATCCGCAGTGATGATTGGTTAATAATAAGCCTTTCGGCGAAATTACTTCTGAGGTACAACCACCATTAAAATGTGGAACGGCATCTTTTAAACTTGATTTATTTACCGAATAAATATCAGCGGCGGTCATTTTCATTCCCAAATTTTTCATCTCTTTTTCGTTCATTCCTTGCAATAAAGATGGAATCCACATTCCGCCTTGTTGCGCTTGCAGTTGAACAACAAATAATAATAGGAGTAATTTTAAATGTTTCATTTTTTTGTTTTTAATTTATTTAGATTGTTTTTTTAGGGGCAATATGGTTCATTATAATTTCGGTTGCATTTTTATTCATTTCAACGAAAGTGCTACAAATATGACCTTTTTCAAAGCGAATATCTTGATTTTGAATTAAATTATCAAAAGCTTCATTCAATTCTTCTTGAGTTGAAATACAAATACAAACTTCCATATTTACCAATGCCGTTGCTTCTGGAAAATGAGAATAATTGGGCCCAATAACAATTGGAACACCAAAAGTTGCAGGTTCTAATATATTATGAACGCCAGGATTTCCAAAACCACCGCCTACATACGCAATATCAGCATAACTATAAATCTTCGTCAAAATTCCAATAGTATCAATTATAAAAACATCAAAATGCGCTAAATTTATAGGATTTGAACTTGTTAAATCAACCTCAGAAAACAAGATTGTTTTTTTAGAAATACTGTTCTTCAAAGCTTGAATTTGCTCTGTTTTGATATTGTGTGGTGCGATAATAAACTTCACATTTTCAGAAGAATTTATATACAAAACCAGCAACGATTCGTCTTTTGGCCAAGAACTTCCAACAACAATTGTCAAAGAATTATTCTTGAATTCCTCGATAAATTCTAATACATTATCACGATTCAAAATCGAGGCAACTCTATCAAAACGGGTGTCGCCAGAAACTGTTACATTCGATTTTCCAAGTTTCAATAAAAGATCTTTTGATTTTGAATTTTGCACAAAAAAATGTTCAAAAGCATTCAGGGCATTTCTGTAAAAACCGCCATACCATTTGAAAAATAATTGGTCTTCTCTAAAAATCCCTGAAATTAAATAGGTTGGCGTTTCCCGATTTTTCAACGCATTCAAATAATTTGGCCAATATTCATATTTTATGAAAAAAGCCATATCTGGTTGGACAATTCCCATAAATTTTTCTACATTGGATTGAGTATCCAACGGCAAATAAACCGTCACATCTGCAATCGTGTTATTTTTACGAACTTCATAACCGGAAGGCGAAAAAAATGTCAGCACAATAAGATGGTTGGGAAACCTACTTTTCATCCGTTCCATAACGGGCAAACCTTGTTCGTATTCGCCTAAAGAAGCGGCGTGAAACCAAATCGTCTTGTCGTAAGCCTTGATTTTATTGGATAATACTTTGTAAACGGACTTTCTTCCATCTACAAAAAGTTTTATTTTTGGATTGAAAAGTGCTGCGATTTTCAAAATAAAATCAGTAAAAACCACTATTAAATTATATAGAAACAACATAGATTGTAATTTGTGGGGCTAAAATACATCACTTTATAGAATTTTCATTGCTATAACTCATTAAATAACTATTTTTGTAATTCGTTTCGAGAAAATTTGCTTTTTTAGTAACTTTTGACTTCAAACGTATCAACATTATAACCTGTTTTATTGATGAAAAAAATCCAAATGGTTGACCTGAAAGGGCAATATGAAGTTATTAAAGAAACCGTAAATAATTCTATTCAAGAAGTTTTAGATACCAATACTTATATTAATGGACCTCAAGTTCAGCAATTTCAAAAAAATTTAGAAGAATATCTGGATGTAAAACACGTAATTCCTTGCGCAAACGGAACCGATGCCTTGCAAATCGCAATGATGGGTTTGGATTTAAAGCCTGGCGATGAGGTAATTACTGCCGATTTTACTTTTGCTGCAACTGTTGAAGTCATTGCTTTATTGCAATTAACTCCCGTTTTAGTCGATGTGGATTTGGTGAACATGAACATTTCTATCGAGGCTATTAAAAAAGCAATTACCCCAAAAACGAAAGCCATTGTTCCCGTGCATTTGTTCGGTCGCGCCGCCAATATGGAAGCGATTATGCGCATTGCAAAAGAATTTAATTTATATGTTATTGAAGATAATGCCCAAGCAATTGGTGCAAATTGCAAGTTTTCTGATGGCACAAAAAGGAAAGCTGGAACAATTGGAAACGTGGGTTCAACATCCTTTTTTCCTTCAAAAAATTTAGGTTGTTATGGAGATGGAGGGGCGATTTTCACCAATGATGATGCATTGGCGCACAAACTTAGAGGAATTGTAAATCACGGAATGTACGTTCGGTACCATCACGATGTTGTGGGCGTAAATTCCCGTTTAGACAGTATTCAAGCGGCGGTTTTGAACGCTAAATTACCTTTATTAAATCAATATAATACGGCGCGTCAAAATGCGGCTCGCAAGTATTCTGCAGCTTTTGAAGGACATAAAAATATTGTAGCACCAAGCATTTGCGACATTTGCGATTGCCACGTTTTTCACCAATATACCCTAAGAATCATCGACGGCGACAGAGATGGATTGATGCAACATTTGCTTGACAAAGCCATTCCTTGCGCAATTTATTACCCAATTCCGTTGCATTCTCAAAAGGCCTATTTGGATTCAAGATACAAAGAAGCCGATTTTCCAGTGACCAATCAATTGGTAAAAGAAGTGATTTCTTTGCCAATGCACACCGAATTGGACGACGAACAAATCAAGTTTATCACAGATTCAGTTAAAGAATTTTTTAAATAATTTTTTTAGGAGCTATTTGCTTCGCCAGTTCTCTTCGTTCGTGTCCTGCTTTTCGCTTAATCCACGCCCAAAAGCTTTGGATACCGCTGCAAACGAAGTTCACTGAATACAAATGAAAATAAAAATTAAGTGAAGTAATCAGGGCTAAAGTCGGTAACAACCAAACAATAACAGTATGAAAATTTTAGTAACAGGTGGTTTAGGATTCATTGGTTCTCACACCGTTGTAGAACTACAAAGTGAGGGTTTTGAAGTTGTCATTGTTGACAATCTTTCCAATTCATCAGAAGAGGTGTTAAATGGAATTACTGCTATTTCTGGAAAAATGCCTCTTTTTGAAAAATTGGATTTACGAGAAAAAGCGGTTGTTCAAAATTTCTTTAAAAAGCACAATGATATTGCGGGTGTGATTCACTTTGCGGCTTCAAAAGCAGTTGGCGAAAGTGTCGAAAATCCGTTGTTGTATTATGAAAATAATATCAATACGTTGGTTTATTTACTTCAAGAATTGCAACAAAAACAAGATGCGAATTTGATTTTTAGTTCTTCTTGCACGGTTTATGGACAAGCCGAAATAATGCCAATTACAGAAGATGCATCTATTCAAGCGGCGATGTCGCCTTATGGAAATACCAAGCAAATTGGTGAAGAAATCATAACCGATGTTACGAAAGTTACGAATATCAATGCGATTTTGTTGCGTTATTTTAACCCAATTGGAGCGCATCCAACAGCTGAAATCGGAGAATTGCCAATTGGCGTTCCTCAAAATTTAGTGCCATTTATTACGCAAACAGGTTTCGGATTGCGAAAAGAACTATCTGTTTACGGTAACGATTACCCTACGCCAGACGGAACTGCTGTTCGTGATTATATTCACGTTGTGGATATAGCGAAAGCCCACGTAATTGCAATGCAACGCCTGTTAAATAAGAAAAATCTAGCAAAAGTAGAAACATTTAATCTTGGAACTGGAACGGGAAGTTCGGTTTTAGAAGTGATACATGCATTCGAAAAAGTAAGCGGTCAAAAATTGCCTTACAAAATTGTCGAAAAGCGAGAAGGCGATATTACTTCGGCGTATGCCAACACCGACAAGGCCAACGATGTTTTAGGCTGGAAAGCCAAATCAACATTAGAAGAAGCAATGGCAAGCGCTTGGAAATGGGAACAAAAAATCCGTTCATAAGCACTTCGATTTAGAACATATAAATCCCAAAATAGTGTTTCTGTTTTGGGATTTTTCAGTAACAGTAATAAATTAAGCATTCATTTATATATGAATACAAATCAAAATATCTTAATAATTGGTTTTGTTTGGCCGGAGCCTAATTCTTCTGCAGCGGGAACTCGAATGGAGCAAATGCTTCTTTTGTTTAAGGAATGGGGTTGGAGTGTCACTTTTGCAACACCTGCTTTGGATAGCAATTTTATGATTGATTTGGAATCAATTGGCGTTAATAAGAAATCTATTGCCTTGAATTGTTCGAGTTTTGATGAGTTTATTCAAGAGTTGAAACCATCTATCGTACTTTTTGATCGGTTTTTGATGGAAGAACAATTTGGTTGGCGTGTTGCTGAATATTGTCCCAATGCATTAAGAATATTAGATACAATTGATTTGCATTGTTTGCGTTTGTCACGACAAAAAGCCTTCAAAGAAATGCGCGATTTTGAGATTAATGATTTGTTGACCGAAGCTATTTCTAAAAGAGAAATTGCTAGTATTCTGCGCTGTGATTGTTCGATAATGGTTTCGGAATTTGAAATGGATTTGTTGAAAAATACCTTTAAAATAGATGCTTCTTTATTGTATTATTTGCCATTATTAATAGAGCCTGTTTCTACAGATTCCATTCAAAAATGGCTGCCTTTTGAAGAAAGAAAAGATTTTATAATTATCGGAAATTTCTTACATGAACCCAATTGGAATGCGGTTCAATATTTGAAAGAAACGATTTGGCCTTTGATTAGAAAAGAAATACCAGAGTCAAATTTACTTGTATATGGAGCCTATCCTTCGCAGAAAGTTTTAGAATTGCACCAACCAAAACAAGGTTTTCATATTATGGGACGTGCTGATAATGCTCAAGAAGTAGTTTCAAAAGCAAGAATCGTTTTGGCTCCTTTGCGATTTGGAGCTGGAATAAAAGGAAAATTATTGGAAGCGATGCAATTTGGGACGCCAAGTATAACTACTTCAATAGGTGCAGAATCAATGCATGGTGATTTGCCGTGGAATGGTTTTATAAAGGATAATCCCACAGATTTTGCTGCGAAAGCAATTTCTTTATACCAAGACAAAACACTTTGGAATACAGCTCAAAAAAATGGAATTCAAATTATAGAAAAGCGGTATTTGAAATCGAACTTTATCGGGGAATTTAAAGAATATATTTTGGATCTCAATAATAATCTAAAGCCACATCGCTTGAATAATTTTATGGGTGCCTTGTTACAACATCAAACCCTTCAAAGTACTAAATACATGTCCAAATGGATTGAAGAGAAGAATAAATAAGAATAAACCACAAATAATTAAGTTCAATTACTTTTGATATTACAACATAAGATTGAAGGTCGTTTATTTATTTTAAAACTTATTAAAGTTAAAATTCTTGCTAAAAACTTCTTTTCTTATTCCTGAAAATGCCCTAAATAGTGTCGAACTTTTTGGATTATGTACTACATTAGTAATCAAGCTGGTATCTTTATTTTATAAAACTTTAAAATTCAAACATTAATGGTTTTTGATTGTTTATTATAGGATTTTTTTAACTTTTGTTATACAAATGTCTTTTTAAAAAAAAATTAATTTTGCTTATTAATATTTTCAGTTAATAATGACAAAAACCGTTGGTATAATAGGAGCTGGAATTGGTGGTTTAGCACTTGCAATTCGTCTTGCCAATAAAGGTTTTAAAGTAACTGTATTTGAAAAAAATAGTTATCCTGGTGGTAAATTGAGTGAAATAAAACTCAATGGATTTCGGTTTGACAAAGGTCCATCATTATTAACAATGCCTTCGTTAATAGATGAATTGACTAATTTACAAGGAAGCTCACATCAATTTGAATACCAGAAATTAGAAGTCATTACTAACTATTTTTATTCTGATGGAACGCAATTGAAAGCATCAGCAAATTTAGAAGAATTTGCAGAGGAAGTTCATTTAAAATTATATGAAAAAAAAGAAACTGTTTTAAAACATATTGAGCGCAATGCTTTTTATTTTAAAACTACCGAAGATTTATTTTTGAAACAATCGCTTCACCAACTTAAAAATTTTATTAATTTCAAAACTTTAAAAGGCATCTTATTTTCCCCATTCTTAGGCTTATTCGGCACGATGAACGAAAAAAATTCACAAACATTTTCTAATCCGAAAACGGTACAACTTTTCAATAGATTTGCAACATACAATGGTTCTAATCCATACAAAGCACCAGCTTTAATGAATATGATTTCGCACCTGGAGTTTAATCTTGGGGCTTATTTACCTAAAAACGGCATGCACCAAATTACAATACATCTAGTTGAATTGGCAAAGGAAGCAGGTATAACAATTAAGTATAACGAAACCGTTGAGACATTAGACGTGGGAACTCATAACCGGATTACCGCCATTAAAAGTAACGGTATAAATTATCCTTTTGATATCGTAGCAAGCGATGTAGATATTCATGTGCTTTACAAAAATTTATTGCCAAGTTCTTTTACACCTAAAAAACTAATTCAACAAGAAAAATCGAGTAGTGCATTTGTTTTTTATTGGGGAATAAATAAAGAATTTGAGGCGTTAGGTCTGCATAATATTTTGTTCAGTGATGATTATAAAAAGGAATTTGATCATTTGTTCTCAGAACAATTTCCAACTGACGACCCAACGGTTTACATTAATATTACATCAAAATATTGCAAAAATGATGCGCCAGACGGTTGCGAAAACTGGTTTGTAATGGTTAATGTACCACACAATAAAAGCGAGAGTATGAATTATGAGGCTGCTATTCGGAAAAATGTTATTGATAAAATTAATTCGATGTTGAAAACTGATATTGAAAAATATATCATTTCAGAAAGTACATTAAGTCCCGTTAATATAGAAAGCCAAACTTCTTCTTACGGCGGATCGCTTTACGGCAACTCCAGCAATAACAAATTTGCCGCTTTTTTGCGACATGCTAATTTTTCATCAAGTATCAAAAATTTGTATCTTGTAGGCGGAAGCGTTCATCCTGGTGGAGGTATCCCATTATGCCTTTTTAGCGCAAAAATAGCGAGTCAAATAATAGTAGAAAGAGAGAAAAAATGAAAGAAAAGTACAAATCATATTTTTTATATTTTTTAATTCTAGTATATGTTTCAGGTTCCATTGGATTTGTTATCAATCCTACTTTTTTCGGCCCTTTTACGCCTTATACCTTATTACTTACTTGTTTTGTTTTTTTAATTCATAGTCCACTAGCTGACAAAAAATTCCTAATTGCCTTTTTTTCTATTGCTTTTTTTGGTTTTATTGTTGAAGTAATTGGAGTAAAAACCGGATTAATTTTTGGAAAATATTCCTATGGAGACGGATTAGGATATAAATTACTTGAAGTTCCTCTGATTATATCTATCAATTGGGCGATGCTCATTTTTGCAGGAATCAGAATAGTAAGTAGTATCTTTGCAAATAAAATAGTGTCATTGGCTGTTGCTGCAATATTAGTTACGTTTATTGATTTACTAATTGAACAAGTAGCGCCAAAACTCGATTTTTGGCAATTTGAAGGAGGATTACCAGGTTTACATAATTATTTAGGTTGGATTGGAGTTGCTTTTTTAACATCCTACTTTTTCTACCCAACAATTGTAAAAGGAAATCGTAAAGTTTCTTTAATAATATTAATTTTACAAATTATATTCTTCACCTCTTTATTTATATTTATTTAACATGGAAATACTAATTAATGCAAGTATCGTTTTAGCAACTTTTATACTAACGGAATTTTCTGCTTGGGCAAATCACAAATACCTAATGCATGGTTTTATGTGGTATTTTCATGCGGATCATCACAAAAAAGACCACAAAAGTTGGTTTGAAAGAAATGATTTGTTTTTTATCATTTATGCTGTTCCGAGTTGGTTGCTAATTATGTTCGGAATGATGCACCAATATGCCTGGTATACTTGGGTTGGTTTTGGTATTTTACTTTATGGTTTGGCTTATTTTTTTGTACACGACCTAATTATTCACCAACGTTTCAAAGTTTTTACTAAATCAAAAAATGTATATGTTTTAGCGTTGCGTCGTGCACACAAAATGCATCACAAAAACACCGGAAAAGAAGGTGGCGAAAGTTTTGGGATGTTAATTATTAAGAAAAAATACATTCAAGATGCTTTAAAAAAATCTAAAACTCAATATGCCTAATTTATTTGCAGCTATTTGCAGTTTCGAAAGCTATTATCCTATCTGTTTTTCATAAATTTCACAAAAATTAAACCCATTAAATGGAATATACAAATGCTATCAATTGTCCGATTTGTAAAAAAAACGAAAGTTCTTTTTACAGGTCTACAAATGCATTAATGCATGAGCCAAATCAGGAATGTTATATTTTTAATATTTGTTTTAATTGTGAAGCTGTATTTTTGATCAATCCTGTTTCGAATGAAAATTTAGCGAAGTATTACACTGAAAATTATCTACCCTATAAAGGCCCTTCGGCATGGGGGAAATACAGCTCTTTTGTTGTTAATAGTCAGAAAAACCTAGATTTGAGGCGTGCCAATTTCGTAAAAAAATATATTAAAAAGAACGAACCAAATCTTTGTGTTTTAGATGTAGGATGCGGTAATCCAAGTTTTTTGGATTCATTGCAACAAAACTCAAAAGTAAACTGTACGGGAATTGATTTTTCAGATTCAGGTTGGAAAAGTAGAGAATACCCTAACTTAGAACTTAAAAAAATTGCAATTGAAGATTTTAATACTACTGATTTATTTGATATAATTACGCTTTGGCATTATTTAGAGCACGATTACAACTTGCATCAAACTATTGAAAAACTCTATAATTGCCTGAAACCTGGAGGGAAAATTATTATTGAAATACCCGATTATAAGAGCATTAGTGCAAAAACTCAAAAATCACATTGGCAAGGTTGGCATAGTCCAAGGCACATTTCATTGTTAACTAAAAAAAGCTTTTCGGTTTTGTTTCAGAAAGACAAATGGCAAATTTCAAGACATTTACGATACGGAACACTTGATGGATTTACTCTTTGGTGGCTTGGTAGAATGGAAAAAAAAGGAATCGATTGGTCGAGTACTATGTCAAATCATTTTTGGATGCTGGTTTTTTTAAAAGTAATCACGGCTCCTTTTTTTGTATTTGAAAAAATATTTCCCATGGGCATACAAATCTTAGTAGTCGAAAAGAAATAATCTAATTTATAATCATCTAAGTAAGTCGAAAGTTTTAATGTCGTAAAGTCAAAAGTCTACATATAGTAAAGACTATTTAAAATCAGACAATTACAATACATTTTATATTTTAAAATTCAACACTTTATTACACTTACTAATTAATATTAAAAAAAAATGAGTCAAATAACAACTTGTACCTTTTTTAAATTGGAAACTTTCCCCAACAAACTTTGGGCATTTTCACAAATGCAATTAGGTCACGCTCATTTCAAAAAAATAGAAGGATTAGTCTTTTATAAATTATTAGGTTCAGGTGCTGAAAATGGTTTTAGTTCGAAACCTAACTTTGGTACGTATGCATTATTATGCATTTGGGAATCAGAGATGCATGCTACTATTTTTTTTGAAGAAAATCCGTTTTTTAACAAGTATAAATCTAAAAGTGCTGAATCATTTACTGTTTTTGCACATGCGGCAGAAGCACATGGGAAATGGGATGGAAAACAACCTTTTATTTCTACAGCATCTTTGGTAATAGACAAACCCATTATGGTATTAACACGAGCCAGTATTCGGATTTCAAAATTAATTTCATTTTGGAGAAAAGTAGGTAATGTGAGTAAAAGCTTAGAAGATTACGATGGATTGGCACTATCTATTGGTGTTGGCGAATGGCCATTAATCCAACAAGCTACCTTAAGCATTTGGAAAACACAAGCTGAAATGATTGATTATGCCTATAAAAATGAAAAACACAAAGAGGTTGTACGACTTACCAGAAAACTAAACTGGTACAACGAAGAACTGTTTGCAAGATTTATTCCTTATAAATTTTTAGGGCAATGGAAGGGTAAAGACGTTGCCAATTTCTTGGAGTTTTAATCCTGTTTTATACAAACTTATTTTTGTCTAAACATTGTTACTTGGAAACAGTTGAAACTTTTTTATATATTTTGTAACTTTTTTGCAACTCCCAACGTATAACTATCTCAATACCTAAAAAGGGATAGAAATTATGAGACAATTAAAAATTACCAAGCAGGTAACCAACCGTGAAACGGCATCGTTAGACAAATATTTACAAGAAATTGGAAAAGTAGATTTGATTACTGCCGATGAAGAGGTAGAATTGGCTCAGAAAATTAAAGCCGGAGATCAAGCTGCACTCGAAAAATTGACGAAAGCCAATTTACGTTTCGTAGTTTCTGTGGCAAAACAATACCAAAATCAAGGACTTACACTTCCCGATTTAATTAACGAAGGAAATTTAGGTTTGATAAAAGCAGCACAACGTTTTGATGAAACTCGTGGTTTCAAATTCATTTCGTACGCCGTTTGGTGGATTCGTCAATCGATTTTGCAAGCTTTGGCGGAACAATCTCGTATCGTTCGTTTGCCTTTAAATAAAATTGGTTCTATAAATAAAATTAATAAAATGTACGCTTTGTTAGAGCAATCTAACGAAAGACCGCCTACAGCCGAAGAAATTGCTAAGGAATTAGACATGACGGTAAACGACGTAAAAGAGTCAATGAAAAACTCTGGACGTCACTTGTCAATGGATGCGCCACTTGTAGAAGGTGAAGATTCTAACCTTTACGACGTTTTGCGTTCAGGCGAATCCCCAAATCCAGACAGAAACTTGATTCAAGAATCTTTACGTACCGAAATCGAGCGCTCTTTGGAAACATTAACCCCAAGAGAAGCCGACGTCGTTCGTTTGTATTTCGGACTTGGCGACCAACACCCAATGACTTTAGAAGAAATTGGCGAAACTTTCGATTTAACTCGGGAACGCGTTCGTCAGATTAAAGAAAAAGCAATCCGCAGATTAAAACATACTTCAAGAAGCAAAATCTTGAAAACATATTTAGGATAGATTAGTCATAAAGTCTTAAAGTCGAAAGTCATAAAGTCAAAACTCTGGAATCATTTTCGGAGTTTTTTTTGGGGCGTGCCCTCGTTTAACGCGTCATTGCGAAGAATGAAGCAATCCGTAAACTCGGTCAGGCTATCCGTTGCAATCCACGAGATTGCCACGTCGAGCCTCCTCGCAATGACGTGGGATTTCCACTACTATCCTTCACGCAGACGTGCAGAATTCCTAACAATAATCCCGAATTATTCCCGAACTATCAGTACCAATAACCAATGTGATTTCGCCAATTGCATTAAAATAACTATTTTTGTACAAACAACACTACTAAAATGAAAAATACAATCATTGCCCCATCCCTACTTGCTGCCGATTTCGCCAACTTACAGCGCGACATCGAAATGATAAATAACAGTCAAGCCGATTGGTTTCATATCGACGTAATGGACGGCGTATTTGTTCCAAATATTTCCTTTGGAATGCCCGTTTTAGAAGCCATTACCAAACACGCCAAAAAAACAATCGACGTACATTTGATGATTGTAGATCCCGACCGATATATAAAAACGTTTAAAGATTTAGGCGCAGACATTCTAACCGTGCATTACGAAGCGTGCACTCATTTGCACAGAACATTACAAGCCATAAAAGCCGAAGGAATGAAAGCAGGAGTTGCACTTAATCCACATACCAATATTGATTTATTAGAAGATGTTATTAATGATATTGATTTGGTTTGTTTGATGAGTGTGAACCCAGGTTTTGGCGGGCAATCCTTCATTGAAAATACCTACACAAAAATTGAAAAATTAAAAGCATTAATAAATCGAAAAGGTGCTTCAACCATAATAGAAATTGACGGCGGCGTAACCAATAAAAATGCCAAACAATTAGTTCAAGCTGGTGCCGATGTTTTGGTAGCTGGAAATTATGTTTTCAAAGCCGAAAACCCAACACAAACCATTGCCAAGTTGAAAAAAATGACTGCGATTTAATTACTTATTAAATCCATAAAAAAAGTCCAAGAGAAATCTTGGACTTTTTTTTGTGAATTATTTGTCTTATTCTCAAACTATATCACAGAGTTTCTAGCCAATTTAGTTATGAAAATGTCGTGAAATTGAGATTTGTAAAAAATTTATTTATTGTACGGATATTGAAACTTCTAAATCCCAATCATTTATTATTGATGATGATTAGTTAGAAAATTGTCTTCGTAAACAAATTTTAAATTTAATTTGAACGTTTATTACCAATAAGTACCGTTTATTGCTGTATGTTACCACTTATTACTTTGTGTTATAAAACCAATATTAAATGCTTTAGTTTTGAAAAAAATAGATGGTTTTCATTCAAATAATAAAGCATGTCAATTAATCATTTTAAAGAGTATTTTGGAAATCAGACAATTCAAATGAAACGATAATTATCAAAAATTAATTAAAAAGAATTACCATACATCAATTTTAAATTTAAATCTTCATTATGAAAAAAAACTCTCGATTTTTTATTGCAGCACTCCTGTTTTTATCAGCAAGTAGTTCCTTTTCTCAAGCAGCCTTCAACGTTAGTAGCGGCGCTAGCATTGTTACTACTGGAGCTGTCACTATTGACTACGGCGGCGGTACTTTGACAAACAACGGTACCATAACCAATACCGACGGAACACTCCGTTTTTCAGGTCCTGTTACGTTTGCAGGCGCAAACACAATAAACACCAAAAACTTTACTGTAGCCCATTCCGGTACAAGTGTGTTGAGTAACCGAATTACTGTGACTGGCGCTTTA
>NZ_JBBALW010000013.1:0-73218 GCF_040402835.1 Flavobacterium sp. | reverse complement strand
CTGTAAGGTCTTCTCATAAATTTGGTTTTAAATTTAATTAATATTTAATTATTTTTATACTTAAATACAAATAAAAAAAATGAGAAATCCTAATTTTATATTTGTTTTTTTAATTTATTTTGTAAGAAAACAATTTTGAATCCGATAGCTTGGATTTACAATACGCACCCATAATATTCTCTACAATGAATTTATATTTTGTAAATGTAACCTTTATTATTCAACAAAGGGATTGTTTGTTTTTTATTTTAAAAGCCAAAAATTCAAAACAAGAAAATGATCAATCCAGCAGCCCCGATTGAGGCGGTATCCTCGCAGCGAAGCGAAGAGATTGAGCCGAAAGCGGGAATTGCAATTGCAAATAGTAAAGGGCAATTCGCTCCAAAAGAAATATGAGGTTTTTATAAAAAATAAATCCGCAAAATGTTCTCGTTGATGAAAAAACACTTTGCGGATTTGGGAATTGTATGTGGTTTTATTTTAAATCCAATTGGATGTGCAGCTCGTTTAACTGCGTTTCATCGATTATGGACGGCGCATCGATCATTACATCGCGACCAGAATTGTTTTTTGGGAAGGCGATAAAATCTCGGATGGTTTCTTGTCCGCCCAAAATGGCAACCAATCTGTCCAATCCAAAAGCCAATCCGCCGTGTGGTGGCGCTCCAAATTGAAACGCGTCCATCAAGAAACCAAATTGTTCTTTGGCACCTTCTTCGGTAAAACCTAAATATTTAAACATTAATTGCTGTGTAGCTTTATCATGAATTCTGATAGAACCTCCGCCAATTTCGTTTCCGTTTAAAACCATATCATAGGCATTGGCTCGAACCTTACCTGGATTTGTGGCTAATAATTCCATGTCTTCTGGTTTTGGAGAAGTGAACGGATGGTGCATGGCGTGCCATCTTCCCGATTCTTCCTCTAATTCTAATAAAGGGAAATCAACCACCCATAATGGCGCAAACTCCGCAGGATTTCTCAATCCTAAGCGAGTGGCTAGTTCCATTCTTAAAGCGGAAAGCTGGGTTCTTGTTTTATCGGCTGGACCTGAAAGTACAAATAGCATATCGCCCGGTTTTGCACCAGTAATTTGAGCCCATTTTGCCAAATCCTCTTGGTCGTAAAATTTATCAACGGATGATTTATACGTTCCATCTTCATTGCATTTTACATAAACCATACCTAAAGCACCAATTTGAGGACGTTTCATCCAATCAATTAAGGCGTCAATTTCTTTACGAGAATACTCTCCCGTTCCAGGAGCAGCAATTCCAACTACTAATTCGGCAGCGTTAAAAACTGGAAAATCTTTGTGTTGGGCACATTCGTTCAACTCGCCAAATTCCATCCCAAAACGAATATCTGGTTTGTCATTTCCGTAGGTTTTCATTGCATAATCGTAGGTAATTCTTGGAAATTTATCTACTTCAATGCCTTTGATTTCTTTCAACAAATGACGTGTCAATCCTTCAAAAACATTCAAAATATCTTCTTGTTCTACAAAGGCCATTTCACAATCTATTTGTGTGAATTCTGGTTGTCTGTCGGCGCGTAAATCTTCATCGCGGAAACATTTCACAATTTGGAAATATTTGTCCATTCCACCCACCATCAATAATTGTTTGAAGGTTTGTGGCGATTGTGGCAACGCATAAAATTGTCCCGCATTCATTCGGCTTGGCACGACAAAATCCCTTGCACCTTCTGGAGTTGACTTAATTAAATAAGGCGTTTCCACTTCGCAGAAATCTAAATCTGAAAGGTATTTACGAACTTCCATAGCCACTTTATGACGGAAAAGTAAGTTGTTTTTTACAGGATTTCTACGAATATCCAAATAGCGGTATTTCATTCTGATGTCTTCGCCGCCATCGGTTTCATCTTCAATTGTGAAAGGCGGAGTTAGAGCAGCATTTAAAATAGTCATTTCTGAAACTAAAATTTCAATATCGCCCGTTTTCATATTTGAATTTTTTGATTCCCGCTCAATAACGGTTCCTTTTACTTGAATTACAAATTCACGACCGAGGGTTTTAGCGAGTTCAAAAACTACTTTATTGCTTCGACTTTCGTCAAATAGCAATTGGGTAACGCCATAACGATCTCGCAAATCCACCCAATTCATAAATCCTTTATCACGTGATTTTTGAACCCAACCAGCAAGTGTAACTTCCGTATTAATATGAGCAGCGTTTAACTCGCCACAAGAATGACTTCTATACATTATTGAAATTTTAGACTACAAAAATACTATTTTGTTTTTTGATTAAGGATTTAGTGTTAAAATTAATTTTTATAAACTTATAAACCTTACGTTTGATGTCTAATTTAAATTTAAAACCAATGAAAAAAATATTCTTGTTAGGATTGTTCCTTGGACATTCCATTTTATCTGTTGCTCAAACAAAAAACTACGTTAGCTTTCAAGCTGAAATCGCCAATAAAAACGGTGATTTTATTTCTATTCAAGACGGTAGAAAAGTGTATAAAAAAATCCAAGTCAATAAAGACGGAGTTTTCAAAGATACTTTGCATATAAAAGAGGGGCTGTATCAGATGTTTGACGGAGTAGAATATACCGAATTATATTTAAAAAGCGGCTATGATTTGACTTTGAAAATGGATGCAAAAATGTTTGATGAATCTATTGTATATTCAGGAATTGGTTCCGCTGAAAATAATTATTTAGCACAAGCCATGCTTTCTGGAAGCTCTTTTGATTTAGATAAATTAATCAATTTCAATGAAGCTGATTTTATGGTTGCAATAGAAAACAAAAACAAATCGGATTTAGCAAAATTAGAAGGAAGCAATTTAGATGTTAATTTTATTGCATTGCAAAAAAATAATATTGAAGGTTCAAGAGCTGGAATGATTGCCTATTTCAAAGAAAGCAAGGAAAAGCTAAAACTTAATAATACAATGGCACCAGGTTTTAATTATGTGAATTTTAAAGGCGGAACTACCAAACTTTCCGACTTAAACGGGAAATATGTTTACATAGATGTTTGGGCTACTTGGTGTGGTCCTTGTCGTGCTGAAATTCCATTTTTGAAAAAAGTTGAAGAAAAATACCAGAATAAAAACATTGCTTTTGTGAGTATTTCGATTGATGTGGATAAGGATTTAGAGAAATGGAAAAAATTTGTTGAAGAGAAAAAGTTGGGTGGAATTCAATTATTTGCTGACAAAAACTGGAACTCCGATTTCATGAAAAGTTTCAGCATTAATAGTATTCCTAGATTTATTTTAATTGACCCAAGCGGGAAAGTAGTTAGCGCTGATGCAGCAAGACCATCATCATCAAAACTTCAAGAACAATTGGATGGATTGTTGAAATAGAAAAATTAAAAGTATAGAAAAACATGTTTTAAACGGTTTTTTTTTGCTTTATAGGGTATCCCAAATAAAAAAATTTATTCTTTAATTTTCTTTGTAACTGTTTATAAAAAGTAATACCTTGGTATACTTTATTTTTATAAAAAACGCCCCTTAATAGGTACGTTTTTTATAAAATACCGCTAGTTATTTCAAATTAGTCCAATAAAAATTGAACTAAATGAAATATACAGCGGCATTAAACCAGAACGATTGGACTATAATGAACTTATTTATGGTATAAACTAAATTCTATTTCAGTTTCTTTTTAATGGCCACTTCGTGGTACGATTCAATAACATCTCTTTCTTCAATGTCGTTGTATCCTTTAATTTGAATACCACAATCATATCCTTTTGCGACATCTTTAACATCGTCTTTAAAACGCTTTAATGCTAATAATTCTCCAGTAAATACTACTACGCCATCTCTAATAATTCTCATTTTGGCATTTTTAACAATTTTACCGTGCATAACCATACTTCCTGCAATAGAACCTACTTTCGAGATTTTGAAAATCTCTCTAATTTCTGCAGTTCCAAGAATTTCTTCTTTCATTTCAGGAGCCAACATTCCTTCCATTGCATCTTTCAAGTCGTCAATAGCAGCATAAATAATGGAGTAATAACGGATATCAATTTCTTCTTTGTCTGCCAATTGTCTAGCATTTCCAGCAGGACGAACATTAAATCCGATAATAATTGCATCTGAAGCTGAAGCCAACATTACGTCAGTTTCTGTAATTGCTCCAACTCCTTTATGTATGATATTAATTTGGATTTCTTCTGTAGATAATTTAGAGAACGAGTCAGACAATGCTTCAACAGAACCATCCACATCCCCTTTCAAGATGATGTTCAATTCTTTAAATTGACCCAATGCAATTCTACGTCCAATTTCGTCAAGCGTAATGTGTCGTTGTGTACGAACGGATTGTTCACGCATTAATTGAGAACGTTTGGAAGCAATTTGTTTCGCTTCTTTTTCGTCTTCAAATACGTTGAATTTATCACCCGCAGTTGCAGCTCCATCTAATCCCAATACGGAAACTGGTGTTGAAGGCCCTGCAATAGTGACTATGTTTCCACGTTCGTCGTGCATCGCTTTAATTTTACCGTGGTGTTTTCCAGCAAGCATATAATCTCCTACTTTCAACGTTCCGTGTTGTACTAATATAGTAGAAACGTAACCTTTACCTTTATCTAAAAATGCTTCAACAACAGTTCCTTGAGCGGCTTTATTTGGGTTTGATTTTAAGTCTAAGATTTCTGCTTCAAGCAATACTTTTTCTAATAATTCTTTCACACCTGTTCCTACTTTTGCAGAAATGTCGTGCGATTGAATTTTACCGCCCCAATCTTCAACAAGTAAATTCATACCTGCTAATTTTTCTTTTATTTTTTCAACATTCGCATTGGGTTTATCAATTTTATTGATTGCAAAAATGATTGGCACATTCGCTGCTTGAGCGTGAGAAATTGCTTCTTTAGTTTGTGGCATTATGTCGTCATCCGCTGCAATTACAATAATTGCGATATCGGTAACTTGAGCTCCACGGGCACGCATTGCAGTAAATGCCTCGTGACCTGGCGTGTCTAAAAATGCGATTTTTTGTCCATCATCTAATGTTACTCCGTAGGCACCAATATGTTGGGTAATTCCTCCAGATTCTCCTGCGATAACATTTTCCTTACGGACATAATCCAATAAAGAGGTTTTTCCGTGATCGACGTGACCCATTACGGTTACAATTGGCGCTCTGAACACCAAATCTTCTTCTTTATCAGCAACAACTTGAATAGCTTCTTCGATATCAACGGTTATGAATTCTACTTCATATCCAAATTCATCGGCTACAATTGTCAATGTTTCTGCATCAAGACGTTGGTTCATCGTAACCATTATTCCAAGTGACATACACGTTCCAATCACTTTTGTAATTGGCACATCCATCATTATTGCAATTTCACCAACAGTAACAAATTCGGTAACTTTTATAGTTTTACTTCCTTCATCAATGGCTTTTTGCTCGTCATCCGATTTTTGACGGTGCGTGTCTCTTTTATCTCTTCTGTATTTTGCCGCTTTAGATTTACCACCTTTTCCTTGTAGTTTTTCTAAAGTTTCACGTATTTGATTTTTAACTTCTTCCTCTGTTGGCTCAACTTTTGCAACAATTGCGGGTCTTGCTCCTTTTACGAATCCGGGTCTTGCGCTTCTGTTGGCATTGAAACCTCCACCAGCACCTCCGGCATTAGGAGTTATTTTATTAGGATTTGGTGCGCCTGGAACTCCAGGAACTGCAGGTGGTCTTGGAGCACCTGGCTTAGTAATAATCCTTTTTCTTTTATTTTTGTTAGCATTATTAGCTCCTGGAACACCTGGCGCACCTGGTTTGTTCGGAGTAATTTTAGGCTCTTCTTTTTTCTTTTTTGGTTTATTGAATTGAGATAAATCAATTACTTGACCTGTTAAAGTAGCACCTGATAATTTTTGATATTGCGTAGTAAAATCCTCAACGGGAACTTCAACAACTTCTTTTGGAGTTTTTACTTTTGCAACTGGTGCAGCTGCAACTTCTTTTTTAGCAGGAGTTTGTTTTGCTTTTGGTGTTTCAATTACTGCCTTTCCTTTAACTTCGGGTTTGGTATCAACAACAACTTTGGCCAGAATAGGTTTTGCAATAGCTGCTTTTACTTCAGCTGGAACTTCAGTTTTAACAGGAGCAACTACGGCTTTTTTCGGATTTAAATCCAATGTTCCCACTTGTTTTGGTGCAGTAACTACAGCTCTAGCTTTGATAACTTCTTGTTGCTGTCTTTGGCGATCTTCATCTATCTTGCGTTTGTCTTCGATTTCTTTTTCTCTTTCAATGCGCAAAGATTCTTTTTCTTTTCTTTTCTCCTCGCCAACTTCTTTAGATGCCTCTTTATTCCCTTTGTCGCCTGCAAATTGATTTTGAAGAATACTGAATTCCTTGTCAGAAATTTTCGCGTTTGGATTTGCATCAATAGCAATTCCCTTATCCTTAAGATAGTCGACAGCTCTTTCTAATGAAATATTCAATTCCCTTAAAACCTTGTTTATTCTAATTACTCTCTCTTCAGACATAAAACCTTTTTATTATTACCTTTTTTTTGTGTTGTTGGAAGAAAAATTAATTAACTATCAAATTCTTCTTTCAATATTCTCATTACTTCTAAAATAGTTTCCTCTTCTAGGTCTGTTCTTCTAACTAAATCATTGACGTTTTGTCCTAAAATACTTCTTGCAGTATCCAGTCCAATTTTTGCAAATTCTTCAATTACCCATTCTTCAATTTCATCTGAAAACTCTGTTAATTCAACATCATCATCATTTTCAATTGTACTTCCTTCTCTAATTACATCTAACTCATAACCTGTCAATTGACCTGCTAATCTGATGTTATGTCCACCTCGTCCGATGGCTTTTGATACTTCTTCTAATTTCAAAAACACTTCTGCTCTTTTTGTTTCTTCATTAATTTTAATCGAAGAAACTTTTGCAGGACTTAATGCTCTTGTAATAAATAATTGAATGTTATCAGTATAATTGATAACATCTATGTTTTCGTTACCTAATTCGCGAACAATTCCGTGTATACGTGAACCTTTCATACCAACACAAGCACCAACTGGGTCAATTCTGTCGTCATAAGAATCTACAGCTACTTTTGCTTTTTCGCCTGGAATTCTTACCACTTTTTTAACCATAATTAAACCGTCAAAAACTTCAGGAATTTCTTGTTCAAATAATTTTTCTAAGAACAATTCAGAGGTTCTCGACATAATAATTTGAGGTTTATTTCCTTTCAATTCAACGCTTTCAACTATTCCACGAACATTGTCTCCCTTGCGGAAAAAATCAGAAGGAATCTGTTTTTCTTTTGGTAAAATAATTTCGTTTCCATCGTCGTCTATCAAAATTACAACTCTTGGACGCACGTGATGCACTTCTGCCGTATATATTTCGCCTATTAAATCTTTAAATTGTTTGTAAAGATTTGTGTTGTCGTGTTCGTGGATTTTAGAAATTAAATTTTGACGCAAAGCCAAAATCGCTCTTCTTCCAAGGTCAACTAATTTTACTTCTTCCGAAACTTCTTCCCCAATTTCAAAATCAGGTTCAATTTTTCTTGCTTCTGTTAAGGTAATTTCAAGATGGTCTAAATCCAAATCATCGTCAGCAACGATAACTCTTCTTTGCCAAATTTCCATATCGCCTTTATCTGGATTAATAATAATATCAAAATTATCATCTGATCCAAATTTCTTTTTTAATGCGTTTCTAAACACATCTTCTAAAATCGCCATTAGCGTTACACGATCAATAAGTTTATCATCTTTAAACTCTGAAAACGAATCGATTAAAGCTAAATTTTCCATGCTCTATCTATTAAAAAATTATTATAACTATTGCTTTTTTTATTTCTGAATAGGGAATTTCCTGTCTTTTTTGAACAGTTTCTTTCCCTTTTCCAATTTTCTTAGGCTCTCTTGCCTCCCATTCCATAACTATAAAATCATCATTAGCTTCTACTAATTTTGCTTCTATATTTACAGTATCTGTTTCAACTTGGAGTATTCTTCCAACGTTTTTTTTATATTGTCGTATGTGTTTTAATGGCGAAGAAACTCCAGCAGAAGCAACTTCTAAAGAAAAATCATGTTCTTCTCTATCTAAATTATTATCTATTGAACGGCTGATATCTATGCAATCTTGCAAAGCTACACCATTATCACCATCTAAAGTTACAATAATTTTGAAACTTTCGGTAATAGTTAAGTCTATTAAAAAAAGCGTTGGCTTTTCTAATAATCCTACCTCTAACAAACCACTTACTTTTTCTTTAAATGCCATAGCTTTTATAAAAAGAGGCACGCAATGCGTGCCTTTTTATCTAAATATTAAATAAATAACACTGCAAATATAGTGTTTTTTTTATAAATCAAAAATCATTGTGTATTCTAAAAAAAAATAATATCTTTAGGTTATGATATAAACCTTGATTTTATTTAATTATTTACACTTTTTATTATGAAAAGAATCCTAGTCCCCACAGATTTCTCAAAACATGCGGAATACGCATTGAGAGTTGCCGCACAAATTGCTAAAAAAAACAATAGCGAAATTTATTTGCTACACATGCTCGAATTACCACATCAAGGAAGCGATGCGGTTTCAAGCGGAAGTGCCATTCCGCAGATTATGTACTTTAAAGATATGGCAATTGATAAATTAGATGCGTTAATGGAATCTGATTTTTTAGACGGAATAAACGTTTCAGAAATAATACAATTTGAAAAAGCTTTTGATGGTATTATGGAAATTAGCAAAAAAAATAATGTTGATTTAATTGTAATGGGTTCTCATGGCGCTTCTGGATATGAAGAAATGTTCATTGGTTCCAATGCAGAAAAAGTAGTTCGAACTTCTGATGTTCCTGTTTTAGTTATCAAAAATGAAACTGGCGATTTTAAAGCTGATAAAGTTGTTTTTGCTTCTGATTTTTCTGAAGAAATTAAAAAACCTTTTGCGAAATTAGTAGAATTTGCTACAATTTTTAATTCGCATTTGGATTTGGTAATGATAAATACCCCAAATAGTTTTAAATCAACCGCAGTCGCAGAAAAAATAATGAGCGATTTCCTAAATGGCTCTAATTTTACGAACTATTCTACTCATATATATAATGATGTGAATGTGGAAAAAGGAATTCTAAATTATGCAAGTAGCGTTGATGCCGATTTAATTGGAATGTGCACGCATGGAAGAACTGGATTTTCTCACTTTTTCAACGGAAGTATCAGTGAAGATTTGGTAAACCACACGGTAAGACCCGTAATTACTTTCAAAATCTAAAATCATTTCGATTTAGTGCATAAAAAAACTCCTCAATTTCTTGAGGAGTTTTTTGTTGGTCTACAAGTTTTGCAACTGTCTTAATTAAGTGCAAAATAAAACTTCCAAAAAACCTTGTAAACCCTTGTGAATAATAAATAACTTAATGTTTTTGAGTTCGTTATTTTGCTTATAAAATTAAGTGAAATTAAGTAAAATTAAATTTAATTAACCAATTTAGGGGAATATTAGGGGAATAGATTATCTTTGTTTTTTAATTAATGCAGAAAAAATGAAAGTTAATTTTATTCTTAAAGGTAAAAACAACCCAACTAATATTTTTTGTAGATTTAAACCTACTCAAAAAAACGATTTCACTTGTGGAACTGGAATTTTTGTAAATAGAGAAGACTGGAACAATAAAAAGCAAGAATTAAAATTAAAATCTAATATCAAAGATAAAGATTTAATTAATGATAAATTAAAAAAACTTACTGCTTCGGTTCAAGAAAAATGGAGGAGTGATTTTCTCAATCAAAATGAAATTTCAAATAAATGGTTGCAAGATGTTGTATTTGGTTTTTTTGGCAAATCATCAGAAAATGAAATGCATAAAATATATTTTTCGGATTGGGTTGATAAATTTATAAGCGAATCTAATAAACGGCTTTTTAAGGGTAAACCAATTTCCAACTCCAGCATAAAACAATACAAGGCTACATTAAATAAAATTATAGCTTTTGAAAATGCAAATCAAAAAATACGATTTCAAAATATAGACTTAAATTTTTACCGAAATTTTCTTTTTTACTGCCGAAATACTGAACTTTTATCAGAAAATTCAATAGGTGGACATATTAAGTATATAAAAATGTGGTGTAAAATAATTGATATTGAAGGATTGCCAATAAACCAACAATACAGGTCGTCAGAATTTACTTCTTTATCAGGAATAACAAAAGATATTTATCTTACAAATAATGAAATAAACATACTTTTTAATCACGATTTTAGTCATAACAAACGATTAGAAAATACAAGAGATAACTTTATAATTGGTTTGCACACAGGATTACGGATTTCAGATTTTTTAAGATTACAAAAAACAGACATACAAAATAATTTTATAAATATTACGACTGAAAAGACAAATCACACTGTCGTTATACCAATGCATGAACAAGTAAAATCTATTTTATTAAAAAATGGTGGGGAGTTTCCCCCAACAATTTCAGATCAAAAATTCAATTTATATATTAAAGAAGTTTGCGAAATTGTAGGATTTAAAGAATTAATTGAAGGAGCAAAAATGGTAACTAAAAAAGATGATAAAACTTTTTGTGATGACCCTGATTCTAAAAAAAATATTACGAGAAAAGAGTTTGGACCGTTTCCTAAACACGAGTTAGTCAGCTCTCATATTTGCAGGAGAAGTTTCGCAAGTAATTTATATGGTAAATTAAACAATATGACCATTATGGCTATTACAGGTCATAAAACAGAGGCTCAATTTCTCAAATACATTAAAATTACACCCACAGAAAATGCCGAAAAACTTAAAGAGTATTGGGCAAAACAACTATAAAAAATATAATTATGGTATGTGAAACTGAAAAATTTACTGATAATTGAATATTTGGATTTATTAAATTTTAATACGGGATTTTCCTTACAAACCCAAACTAATCCTATCATAATCTACCCTAACCTATCCTAACAAACCCTTCCCAATCCTTGCAAAACCTTGCAAAACCTTTCAAACCCTTTCAAACCGTAACAAAACCTTGCAAACCCTTTCACGCCTATATTAATCTAACTTAAGTTTGTCGAACAATCAATAATTAATAAAAGATTAAGTTATGAGCAAAGAAATTTTACAAGTTGAAAACACCAACGCTAATGATTTTAAAAATGAAATCGTAAAGGACGTTACAAACGCATTAAAGGGATTTGCAGAATCATTGCGGAATCCAGACAATGACATTTTACTTACAAGACAGGAAACGGCGGCTTTGCTTTCAGTTTCCCTAGTAACTTTGTGGGAATGGACTCGAAAAGACATTATTCCCGCCTTTAGAATTTCCAATAAAGTCCGCTACAAGAAATCACAAGTTTTACAAGCATTGCAAAAGATGAATACTTTTTAATTTTTATTGAGGACAATTCAAACTATAAACAAAAACCATTTTTAGATACTAAAGTAGGGGTTACAAAACCTTTGCAAAGGTTTTGAAATGTATTGTTTGTTAGTTGTGAATTAAGCAAATATCAATAATTACTAACAAAAATCATTGCAACTATAATAAGTAACCCAATTGCAAGGGTGGGGTGCAAAGCCTTTGCAATTATAGTAAAACAGCTACAAATCATTATAAATCTATTATTATTAATAAAAAAACCGTTACAACACCAATTGCAACGGTTTATAAAATTTTAAAATTATGAACGCAAATTCAATAAGCAAAGATAAAATATTATTGCAAACCGATTGCAAGGAAATATATAAACATTATTTAGGGTTAACAGAATTTCCAAAAGGGAATATATCAAGCCCATTCGCTCCAGATAAAAAACCGTCCTTTAAACTTTACAATAACGGAACTTTCAAATGCAATAGTTCGGGTAATCAAGGTGATGTTTTTCAGTTTGTTGCAGATAAAAAACAATTAGACTGCAAAACACAATTTAGTGAAGTATTGCAAACCATTGCAAAGGATATGAATTTACCGTTGTGCGATGAATACAACAAAAATAATGCAAAGAACCCTATTAATACTGATGATAAAAAAGTATTGCAAACCGAAAACAATAAAATTGCAAAGGAATTGCAACAAGACAAACCTGCTAATAAACCTAAAGAACTAAATGTTGAAAAAAGAGATTACACAACTTTAGACTTGGAATGGTGGGGTAATTTAGGCGTTAAAAAAGACGTATTGGAGCAATACAAAGTAAGTTCAATAAAAAACTACACTTGGACTGGCAATGCACCGATAAATACCAAAAATGAAGGTGTTGCGTTTGCGTTTGAGCTTCAGGGTCAATATAAAATATATGTGCCGGAACAAGAAAACATAGGCGTTAAAAAAAATGTTTTGCCACCATTTAAAACAGGTATTTTCGGTTTTGAGCAGTTGGGTAAAGAAATAAAAGAAAATATTATCATTTGCGAAGGAGAAAAAGATACTATTACAGCAGTTTCGAGAGGATTTAATGCCGTTTGTTTTGGAAGTGCCACCAGGAGAATTTCAAAAGAAGAAATAGAATTATTGCAAAACCATTGCAACAATCTATTTGTTTGCTTTGATAATGATAATACGGGCGTAGTTGAGGCAGAAAAGCTATTAAAAAGCTTCAAAAATATTATAAGGTTGCAACTACCAACCAATGAAAATAATCCGAAATATGATATCACAGACTATTTTCAGGAACACACAGCAGATGATTTTCAAAAAATTATCGATTTGGCAGTAAAAAATAAAAGTGTGGTTGAAGTTACAGAAATAGAAAATCCAACAATTTTTCATATTGTAGAAAAATATTTGTTTAATAATTATGATTTGAGAGCAAATACAATTGGATTAGATGTTGAAATTTCAAAAAAAGACCTCAATAAATGGGAAATTTGCAATGAAAGTGAGATTTGGATCGAACTACAAAAAAACAGTATTAAAGTTAGTCAAAATGCACTTATTGCAATATTGAAAAGTAATTTTGTGCCAAAATATAACCCAATTATAAAATATTTTGAAAATTTGCCAATTTGGGACAAACAAAACGATTACATAACACAATATTCAAAATATATCAATTTAGCACAAAATGAAGACCAACAACAATTTGAATATCACTTTAAAAAATGGTGCGTTAGAGCGGTTAAGTGTGTAATGGTTAATGACTATTTCAATAAACAAGCATTTGTATTGTCTGATGATGGCAAAAGCCAAAACGCAGGAAAAACAAGTTGGATAAATTTTCTTTGCCCTGAAGCTTTACAAGATTATATAAAAATGGACTTGCCAAAAGATGAAAAAGACGCAAAAATTTCACTTGCAAAAAACTTTTTTATCAATTTGGACGAACTTGCAAACCTATCAAAACAAGATGTAAACGGTTTAAAATCTTTGTTCAGTACACCAAAAATTAAGGTTAGGCTACCATACGATAAAAAAGATACCACTATTCAAAGAATTTGCAGTTTTATTGGTTCTACCAACAACAGTACTTTTTTAAGTGATGAAACTGGCTCAGTTCGTTGGTTATGTTTTGTATTAGAAAACATAAATTGGAAATATAGAGATGAATTTAATGTAAATAATCTTTGGGCTCAAGCATTTTATTTGTCAAATGACAATAGTTTTGACGAAACTTTTACAAAAGATGATATTATTGTAAATGAAAAAAGAAACGAAAAATTTCAAATAGTAACGGCAGAAAAAGAAATGATTATAAAATGGTTTGAGAAGCCTACAAACGAAAACAAAGGCGAAAAAATGACTGCAACCGAAATATTAAACTATGTAAACGGATTGACAACAATACGCTTAACATCAATAAATATAGGCAGAGCCTTAACCTCTTTAAAATACGAAAAAATAAAAACGGCACAAAGTCAATTTTATTTAATTGCAAAAAAAGAATATATAGTAAATTAAAATGTTTTTTTTATAAAATTTACCTACCATTCCTACCACTAATACAAAAAACTCATATATTCATTGTTTTATTTGTGGTAGGATGTTATTTTTTTATCTTACCACTATACTACCATTCCTACCATTGATAAAATTTATTTAGTGGTAGGATAGTTTTTTAAAAATGGTAGGATAAAAAAAGCGTTCAGCCCTTTGTTTGTAAGGTCTGTGGTAGGTATGGTAGGATAAAACGTATTTTTGTAAACTTTTTAAAATAAACCTTTATTTTTTACTGCTAAAAAGTAATAGCATTTAATAATTATTGAAGATGTAATTTAGAAAAATTATGGAAACACAACAAAAGCGATGATGGTGCTGGTTTTACAATGCCTCCGCTGTATGACAAAACCACAATTTTAAAAAATAAATAAATAAAATAATCTAAAATATTTGAAAAAAATAAATTTAAAGAAATTAATGGAACGTATGACGGCATTAATTTTAGGAGGCTTCCAATGCAAAACTCAACTTTAAATCTTAAACAAACATACAATAACTAATCCAATAAAAATATTATAAAATGAGTTTCCATAGTGAATGAGAAATTGTTTTATATCTAAAGGGAGAAATGAAGAATTAATAAACAAAAAATATTTTTAGGGGAACATCAGGGGAATATAAAATAAAAAAACCCTTAAAATATTGATTTTAAGGGTTTTATAAAATTATCAAGTTGGTCTACAAGGACTCGAACCTTGAAAGACTGCACCAAAAACAGTTGTGTTACCATTACACCATAGACCAATTCCATTGCTGTTAAGCGAGTGCAAATTTAAGCGAAATTTTAAGTCCCACAAATTTTTTACCTAAAAAAATTAAAAATAAATATTTAGCATTTCTTTAAGCAAAAAAACATTTTCTTTGTACATCAAAAAATAAAGAAAAATTCATACTATAAATATGACAAACTTCAATTTCAATAAATGGAATACCATTTTAGGCTGGGTCACATTTGCAATAGCATTAACAACCTACACGCTCACCGTTGAACCCACCATGAGTTTCTGGGATTGCGGAGAATATATCGCCACAGCAGCAAAATTAGAAGTTGGACATCCGCCAGGAGCGCCCTTGTTTCAGATGATTGGCGCCTTCTTTGCCATGTTTGCTACCGATGCAAAACACGTTGCCCTAATGGTAAATATGATGTCGGTTTTTTCAAGTGCTTTCACTATTTTATTTCTTTTTTGGTCGTCAACATTACTTATTAGAAAGATAGTTACATCGATATCTGAATCCAAATCTGTAAATGAAGTGGCGGAATCAATCTCAAAAAATAATGCAATTGTTGTATTAGGAAGTTCATTTATTGGCGCTTTGGCTTATACTTTTTCAGATAGTTTCTGGTTTAATGCCGTAGAAGCGGAAGTCTATGCAATGGCAACTTTGTTTATAGCATTGTTGTTTTGGCTTGGTTTGCGATGGGAACAAGATATGAATACGCCACGAGGAAACAGGTGGCTGCTATTGATTTCATTGGTAATTGGGCTTTCTTTCGGTGTTCATTTTATGGCATTATTGACTATTCCTGCGATTGGGTTTTTATATTTCTTTAAAAATTATAAAACTGTAACAGTTAAAAATTTCATCATTGCCAATGTTGTCGTTGTTGCTGTTTTATTATTTATATTCAAATTATTATTGCCTTGGACAATGGCATTTTTCGGTAAAGCGGAGATTTTTATGGTCAATGAAATGGGATTACCGTTTGATTCTGGGACTATTTTCGTGACATTGTTATTGATAAGTTTGTTTTATTTTGGAATTAAATACACGAAATCAAAAGGATATGTTCAGATTAATACTTTAATTCTTTGCATATTATTCATCTTCATTGGGTTTTCAACTTGGATGATGTTGCCAATTCGTGCTAATGCAAATACCGTAATCAACGAAAATAAACCATCGGATGCGGCAGAAGTTTTAGCGTATTACAACAGAGAACAATACGGCGTTAATCCCTTGTTTTATGGGCCTCAATACTCAGATACTTTTGCTGGTTTGGATAAAGAAACGCCATATTTAGACAAAGCACCCAACTACGAAAGAGATTATAAAACGGGAAAATACATCATTACCAACAATTTTAAAAACGCAGAACAAAACAGTGACGATAATCACAAAGCGTTTTTACCCCGATTATGGAGCACGGAACACGTAGAAAATTATATGAATTTTACGCATCCGTTGGAATTTAAAATCGATCCAAATCATCCGTATGAAGACGAACTAGGGCAATATGGAATTGATGTAAATAAATTATCCGAAGAGGAAGTTGGAAAAGCGACGGCACAATTACGCAATGAAGTTGAGAAAACTGTTGCGGAATTTAGAGTTGCTTATGCTGCCAAAAAAATCGATAACGAAGGTTATATTTCTTTCTTGAAAAGCTATGGTGATTACCTAATCATTGAAAAACCAACCACAATTGACAATTTCAGCTTTATGTTTGAATACCAATTTGGATACATGTATTGGAGGTATTTAATGTGGAATTTCACGGGTCGTCAAAATGACAATCAAGGAAATTATGACACAATAGACGGCAATTGGTTGAGCGGAATTAATTTTATCGACGAAGCACATTTAGGTTCGCAAGTAGATTTACCTTCGGATACTTTGAACAATAAAGGTAGAAATGTCTATTATTTCATTCCATTTTTACTTGGAATCATCGGATTATTATACCACGCTAAAAAAGACCAAAAAAGTTTTTATGTGCTTTTAGTCTTGTTTTTATTCACGGGATTGGCATTGAAAGTGTATCTGAACGAAAGACCGTTTGAACCTCGTGAAAGAGATTATGCCTTGGTAGGATCGTTTTATGTTTTTGCTATTTGGATTGGAATTGGCGTTTTTGCAATTTATGATTATTTGAAAAACTATTTGAAACCAAAAATTGCCGGACCGCTTGTTCTTGCTGTAACTCTGGTTGGTGCGCCAGTTTTAATGGCAACACAAAACTGGGATGATCACGACCGTTCTGGAAAATACACGGCGATTGCATTGGCAAAAAATTATCTAAATTCTTGTGATAAAAATGCGATTTTATTTACCATTGGTGATAATGATACGTTCCCGCTTTGGTACGCTCAAGAAATTGAGAATGTGAGAACGGACATCAAAATTGTAAATACGAGTTTGTTTATGACGGATTGGTATATTGATCAAATGAAAAGCAAATCGTATAAATCTGATGGATTGCCAATTTCGTTTACACACGATCAATATGTGGGCGATAAATTAGATTTTATCGTTTATAATCAATTAACGGAAGCGCGTTGGGATATTAAAAGCTTTATGGAATTTGCAAAAAGCAACGATCCAAAAACAATTGTTGATATGCAAAATGGACAAAAAGTTCATTTTTATCCAACCAATAAAATCCGACTTCTAATTGACAAAAACAACATTATTAAGAACAAAGTGGTCAATCCAAAATTCTATGATTCCATTGTTCCTTATATTGATATTGACATAAAAGGGAAAGCGATTTACAAAAATCGTTTGATGATGTTGGACATTGTTGCCAATAACAATTGGAAAAGACCAATCTATTTTTCGCCTGGAAGTTTTGGCGATGATGATTATATTTGGATGAAAAATTACCTTCAATTAGACGGAATGGTTTACAAATTAGTTCCCGTAAAAACTGTGCTTCCAAAGGAGGCAAGCCAACACGATATGGGTTCAATTGATTCTGATGTGATGTACAATTTGATATTGAAATGGGATTGGGGCAACGGTGAAAGTTCAAAAATTTACCATGATCCTGAAACGCGTAGAAATAGTATTTCCTACAGAACCAACATTTCGAGGTTGATGGAACAGCTGATTAACGAAGGTAAATTTGCGAAAGCGGAAAAAGTAATTGATTTGGCAATGACGAAAATGCCATTGAAATATTACGATTATTATACTATGGTTGAGCCTTTTGCAAGTGGTTATTACGCTATTGGCAAAAAGGAAAAAGCACGTAAATTGCTCAATGAATTAACGGCAAAATACAAAGAACAACTGAAATATTACAGCACTTACAAACCATCGGATTTAGGTTCTGTAGCGATGGAAGTGGTCACTAATATTGAGCGTTACAGAAGTTTATTGGAAGTAATGAAAAACAGTGACGACATGTCGTTTTACAACGAAAACAAAAAGGTTTTCAATATGTATAATAAAATGTTTGAGCGATTTGGTCGTGATAATGAATAGAAACTTCGGAATAAAAAACAGAAGAAATTAAACACAGATTTCACAGATTTTTTTGTGTAAATCTGTGAAATCTGTGTTTATGCTACTTTTACTTCGTGGCTTATTTTTTAAATAAAATTCAAGTTTTATGAGTTTCTATTGGATAAAAACAAATTTCATAGTTAAGAAAATGTTCTCAAAATACACTTGGGATGTTTCGAACAATGAAAAGAAAGTATATCTCACTTTTGATGATGGGCCAACGCCTGAAATCACCGAATGGACTTTATCACAATTAGAAAAATTTGAAGCCAAAGCCACCTTTTTTTGCATTGGTGACAACATAAATAAATTTCCAGAAATCTTTAATTCGGTACTTTCAAAAGGACATTCTATCGGAAATCACACTTTCAATCATTTGAAAGGTTGGGAAACTTCCACTAAAGAATACATTGAAAACGTAGCACTTTGTCAAGACGCAATTTCTAAACATTCTAAAATAGTAAATCTAAAACCTGCAATTTTCAGACCGCCTTACGGAAGAATAAAATGCAATCAAGCGAAAGAATTACGCAATTTGGGATATAAAATTATTATGTGGGACATTCTCACTGCCGATTTTGACGCTAACGTAACACCAGAACAATGTTTGCAGAATGTATTAAAAAATGTAACTTCTGGAAGTATTATTGTATTTCACGACAGTAAAAAAGCATTCAGAAATTTAGAATATGCGTTACCAAAAACGTTAGAATTCTTGAAAGAAAAAGGCTTTATTTTTGATATATTGGAATAAATCTAAAAAAAGTGAAAAACAATAGAAATTAGAATGAAAAAGGAATTATTTTTTCAAATAAAGGATAAAATAATACTGCAAAAGGGAATTTTCGAGCTTAAAGTTGCTCTTGAACAAGACCAATAATGGTATTGGCATCAAGCTCACCAGATTGTCTCCAAACCATCTGACCTTCTTTGTAAATCATTAAAGTTGGGAGTCCTTTAATTCGTAAAGCATCCGCTAATTCTTGATTTTTGTCAACGTCAATTTTAATAACTTTTGCTTTGTCACCAAGGGCTGCGGCCACATCTCTAATAACAGGGTGCATGGAAACCGAAGGCTCATTCCATTCTGTGTAAAAATCAATTAGCACTGGCAATTGAGTATTTATAAGTTCTCCAAATTTTGACATAAAACCAAAAATTTAATATAATTTAGACTTCTGAATAGAGATAATACGTTACAAATATAAGGAATTTACCAAATTACACTGTATATTTTCCTTTTTTTAGTTCTATTACAGTAATTTCCGGCATTATTCCAACACGTCCTGGGTAAGCGTGAAACCCAAATCCTCTGTTCACATAAACGTATCTTCCTTTGTTTTCGTATAAACCAGCCCATTGTTTATAGACATATTGAGCCAAACTCCATTTTATAAATCCTGGTATTTCGATACCAAATTGCATTCCGTGTGTATGTCCAGATAAAGTTAGATGAAAATGTTTTTCGTGATTTTTCACTTCATATTCCCAATGTGACGGATCGTGACTCATTAAAATTTTGAAATCATCTTTAGTCAAATTGGCAGAAGCCAAATTAATATCACCAACTTTTTTGAAATTATTTCCCCAATTTTCAACTCCTACAAGGGCGATTTTGTCTTCTCCTTTTTGGATAAACGTGTGCTCGTTCAATAAAAGTTTAAAATCAATTTGTCCGTATAAATCTTTTATTGCATCAAAATTATCTGATTTGTCTTTTTCGGATGGCCAAGTTACATATTCGCCATAATCGTGATTTCCAAGAACGGAGTATTTCCCGTATTTATGTTTTTTGATGCGCTTGAAAGTGTCAATCCAAGGGTGCATTTCTTTGGCAACGGTATTCACAATATCACCTGTAAACAAAATCATATCTGAATTTTGTTCATTTACCAAATCAATAGCGTAATTTATTTTATCAGGATTATCGAAACTTCCGCTGTGAACATCCGAAATTTGAGTGATTTTGAAACCATCAAAAGCATCAGGTAAATCGGGGAAAAAAATTTGCTGTTTAATTACTTTATAGTTGTATTTTCCTTTTGTAACGCCATAAATTAAAGATAAAAAAGGAACTGCTGCCAATCCTAAAGCAATTTGACTGACGAATTTTCGTCTTTCAGGAAAGAAATCTACATCTTTACTGTAATTTGAAAAATAATTCACCGTTCCGACTCCAATTCTGAAAATATCTTCCCCAATTAATACTAATGCTATTACGATTTTTGGAACGTAAACCAATAAAAGAAGTCCCATTGTGAACATCGTTTGCTTGGTTTGACCAACCGATCGATCAAATTGCATAAAGGAATAAACGATATAAATTAGAAGAAAAAAACTGATAATTTGGAAGGAAACCAGCATCCATTTCAACTTGAGTAAAGTTCGTAATGCTTGGTAGGTGTAAATGTCGATAATCAATAAAATTAGACACAGAAAAAGTATGCGAAAAACCATCTAAATAAAATTTTATACAAAATAACGACTAAATTAGGAAAAAGATACTTTTGTTAAATAAAAATTAACTCAAATTGTAGCCGAAGCCTTATAATGCCATTAGAAACCACAAAAAAAGCTGATAAATTTCTTTACCAGCTTTTTCAATAATTAACGTTTTATTTGAGTAAACTCAGCAAAAAAGTGTTTAATTATTTTTTTGCTTTTGGAGCTTCAACTTTAGTAGCTTCCATTTTTGGAGCTTCAGTTTTAGCAACTTTTTTAGCGTGTTTAGCTACTTTTACTTCTTTAGCTGGAGCAGCTTTAGCTGGTTCAGTTTGAGCATTTACCATTACAGTTGTTCCTAAAAGAACGGCAACTAACATGATTACTTTTTTCATAATGTAAGATTTAAAAATTAATAATTTGATTATTTTATGATACAAATGTAGGCTCGTAAAATGAAGATTAAATGAAGATTTGCCCTTGAAAAAAAGTTTAACTTTTATTTATGATTTTACCTTTTTTGGGAAAATTAATTGAAAGGTAGTTCCCTCGTCCGGCATTGAATTTACCTCAATTTTAATGTGATGAAAATGCGCGATACTATCGGCTATGGCCAATCCAAGTCCGTGCCCTTCTTGTTCTGAATTGATCTGAGCAAATCGGTTGAATATTTTGCTAATTTGTTTTTCATTCATCCCAATTCCCATGTCAGAGATGGAAACTATGTAGTTCTCATTTGAAAACGCATCGCTTATTTTTATACTTCCTAGTTTTTTATTGTATTTGATTGCATTGACAATTAAATTAAATAAAAGGATGTGAATTAAGGTTTTGTTGCCTAAAAATTCAAAATTAGTTTCAAGATTTATTGAAAAAGTCAACTCATTTTCTTCGATTCTGTCTTTTAAATCGTTCTTTAATTCAAATAGTAATTCCTTCAGATTTATAATTTCATTGGCGACATATTGATGGTTTTCTATTCTTGAAATGAGCAGTAAATTATTGATGATTTTCTTCAACATATCTAATGTTTTCAATGAACCAGCAATTTTATCAATTGCATTATCATCCAAAGAACTGTTTTGAAGTAAGTTTTCAAATTTGTTTTTCAAAATGGCAATTGGCGTCAATAATTCGTGGGAAACATTGGCAATAAACTGTTTTTCTTTTTTGAAAAGTTCACTAATTCTGTACATCATTTGATTCAATACAGAATCCAATTCTTGAAAATCGGTCGAATGTGTTTTTATTGGTGTATGATCAAAAATATCTGGTTCATTAACCCTTCTTATTTTGGTGTCAATGATTTTATAAAATGGTTTTAAAAGGTATTCAATGAAAAACGTATCCAGCAAAAAAGTAACAACCAAGATGATGAAAAGTACAATTAGAATAAAAAATCGAATGGTAAATGTAAGATCTTTAATTTCACTCAAGCTACTTCCGATTTCTAATCGGTACGCCATTTTTTCATAAATAAAATCATATTGCAAAATTCTATAATCGTTTTCTTCCTCTTCAATTATTCGGGGTTCGGTAATGAAAATGGTTTTGTTTGGGGCAAATTGTTTTGGCAATCGTGACAATTGTAGAAATTCACTGTGCAAAGTTGAAAAACTGGCATACGTTTCCGTTTTGTCATTTCGTTCTATAAAATTATAGATTTCTTCTTTGTCTAAATGGCTAATGAATTTTTGCTTTTTTTCTATTAAATCTTTATTGGCATTGTGATAAATTACTTTTTCAACTAATATTGGAAGTGTAAACCATAAAACTAAAATTACGATTAATCGGGTAAGGGCATTAAATATAGCAAGTTGAAGTTTTATTTTCACAATAAATGATTTAAACGTTAATTCTATAACCTACATTTCTGACCGTTTCAAACCATTCCAAAGAAGTGTGTTTGTCTAATTTTTTTCTAAGATTTCGAACGTGAACATCAATAAAATTGGAATCTGAATTGACTTCAAGAATGTCGCCCCAAATATGTTCCGTTAATTGTAATCGTGTAATTACCCGATTTTTATTTAAAACTAAATATTGAAAAACATCAAATTCTTTCTTGGTCAATTTAATCTGAATGCCATTAAAACTCACTTTGTAATCCTGCATTTGCAAAACAAATCCGTGAATTTTTAACTCATTAATGGTAAAACCGCTCATTCTTCGGATAATTGCAAACAAGCGAGCGCCCAATTCTGTTAATGCGAACGGCTTTGTCAGATAATCATCGGCGCCAAGTTGCAATCCGTTTATTCTATCGTCCAATTCGCCACGAGCAGTCAAAATTATTACCGCAATATTAGATTCTGTTTTTCTAATAGTTTTCAAAATATCAAAACCACTTCCGTCGGGCAAACCCAAATCAAGAAGCATTGCATCATAATTATTGACGCTAATTTCCTCTAATGCTTCCTCACAATTTTTCGCCCATTTACACAAGTAGCCATTTTTAGAAAGATAATCTAAAACTTCAATAGCTAATTCCTGGGAATCTTCAACGATGAGAATATTCATATAAAAATTTGATTTAAACCTTTGTAAAAATATTCATTTATTGAAGCATTGATTTTTAAATTGAAATAAATTAATTAAATTTTAACGGTAGAAGTCAACTTTAGAATTCGTTTGTTTATTTTTACAAATTAAATTATACCTTATTTTATATGTCAGCTCAAAAACGATTGTTTCTATTAGACGCTTATGCTCTAATTTTTCGAGGTTATTATGCCTTTATAAAAAACCCAAGAATTAATTCAAAAGGCATGGATACTTCTGCCATTATGGGATTTATGAATTCGTTGATGGATGTCATTAAACGTGAAAAACCAGATCATTTAGCGGTTGCATTTGACAAAGGCGGCAGTGATTTGAGAAACGATATTTTCCCAGAATACAAAGCCCATCGTGAAGCTACACCTGATGCTATTAAAATTGCCGTTCCCTATATTCAAGAATTATTAAAGGCGATGCACATTCCAATTATCGAGGTAAAAGGATATGAAGCCGATGATTTAATTGGTACAATTGCCAAACAAGCGGAAAAACAGGATTTTAAGGTTTTTATGGTTACGCCAGACAAGGATTTTGCGCAATTGGTTTCCGAAAACATATTTATGTACAAACCTGCCCGAATGGGAAATGGAATAGAGATTTGGGGTATTCCGGAAGTACTTGCAAAATTTGAAATTGAAAGACCAGATCAAGTAATTGATTTTCTAGGAATGATGGGCGATGCAGCCGATAATATTCCTGGTCTTCCTGGTGTTGGTGAAGTTACAGCCAAGAAATTATTGAAAGAATTTGGCACAATGGAAAACCTTTTGGCGAATACCGATAAGCTAAAAGGGAAAATGAAAGAGAATATTGAAGCCAATAAAGAAAAAGGAATTTTGTCTAAAACATTGGCAACAATTCTCTTGGATTGCCCAGTTGTTTTTAATGAAACGGATTATGAATTATCGACTCCAGATGTTGATAAAACAGATGCGTTATTCAATGAATTGGAATTTAGAAGAATGGCGGAACAATTTGATGCTATTTTTAGAAAAGGCGGTACTTCAACACAAATGAATCCTATTGACGAAGCCAAATTATACAAAAAACCGCTCCCAAAGGCTCTCGGCACTAAAAACGAAGAACAATTTGACCTTTTTGGAAGTACGCTTCACGATGAAACTTCCGATGAAACACGCCATCAATATTACAATACTTTAGAAAACACAACCCATTTTTACCAAATTATTCAAGGTGAATTAGGATTGAAATTGCTATTGCAAAATTTGGAAACCCAAACTTCGGTATGTTTTGATACTGAAACTACAGGTTTAGATGCCTTGCACGCGGAATTAGTGGGTATTTCATTTTCGTATGAAAAAGGAAAAGGTTTTTACGTTCCCTTTCCAGAAAATCAAGAAGAAGCACAAATTTTAGTCAATAAATTCATTCCATTTTTTGAAAATGAAGGCATTGAAAAAATTGGACAAAACTTAAAATACGACTTAAAAATACTTTCCAATTATGCTATTTCTGTAAAAGGAAAACTGTTTGACACGATGATTGCACATTATCTGATTAATCCTGATATGCGCCATAATATGGATATTTTATCGGAAACCTATTTAAAATATGCTCCAAAATCTATTGAAGATTTAATTGGAAAAAAAGGGAAAAACCAACGGTCGATGCGCGATGTGGCATTGGAAGAAATCAAAGAATATGCCGTTGAAGATGCGGATGTAACGTTGCAACTCAAAGAGCTATTTACAATAGAATTAGAAAAAACAGAAACCAAAAAACTCTTTGAAGAAATTGAAATTCCGTTGGTAAAAGTTTTAGCCGATATGGAAAAAGAAGGGATTCGAGTAGATGTTGATTTCTTGAAATCGTTGTCACACGATTTAGGAAATGACATCAAAAAGTTAGAAACTACCATTTATGAAATTGCTGGTGAAAAGTTTAATTTGGCTTCCCCGAAACAATTGGGGGATATTTTATTTGACAAATTAAAAATTGGTGGTGCCAAACAAAAAAAGACAAAAACAGGGCAATATGCTACTGGTGAAGAGATTTTAAATTACTTAGTAAACGAGCACGAAATTGTAAAAGCAATTCTTGATTGGCGCCAATTAGTGAAATTACAAAATACATACGTTGATGCGTTGCCAAACCAAGTTGATGCGATTACGCACCGAATTCACACCGATTATATGCAAACTGTTGCGGCAACTGGAAGGTTGAGTTCGAACAATCCGAACTTGCAAAACATTCCAATTCGAACAGAAAGAGGCCGTCAAATTAGGAAAGCATTTGTGGCTCGGGATGAAAATTATACTTTGGTTTCTGCAGATTATTCTCAAATAGAACTTCGGATTATTGCGGCTTTAAGTGGCGAAGAAAATATGATTCAATCGTTCCTTAACAATGAAGATATTCACAAGGCTACGGCTTCAAAAGTTTTCAATGTGCCTTTGGAAGAGGTTACTCGCGAACAAAGAAGTCACGCTAAAACAGTGAATTTTGGTATTATTTATGGTGTTTCTGCCTTTGGATTGAGTAATCAAACATCGCTTTCTCGTTCAGAAAGTGCGGCATTGATTGAAGCATATTATCAAACCTATCCAAAATTGAAATCCTATATAAATGAGCAAATTCAGTTTGCGAGAGAACACGGGTATGTACAAACTATTTTAGGAAGACGTCGTTATTTGAAAGATATAAATTCGCAAAATGCCATTGTTCGTGGTGGTGCGGAACGAAATGCAGTAAACGCACCAATTCAAGGTAGTGCTGCAGATATTATTAAAATTGCAATGATTACTATTCACAAAAAACTAACGGATGAAAATTGGAAAAGTAAAATGCTTTTGCAAGTTCACGATGAGTTGGTTTTTGATGTTCACAATTCTGAATTAGAAAAAATACAACCGATGATTAAGTATGAAATGGAAAATGCATTTACATTAAGTGTTCCGTTGATTGTTGAAATCGGACAGGGAAAAGATTGGTTGGCGGCACATTGATTCAGTGCTCAGCATTTAGTGTTCGGAACTCTTTAAAATTAACTAATTTCATTAACTTTGAAAAATGAAAACTAACTATTCGGTAAATGATTTGTCAAAACATCTATTTTGGGATGTAGATATTTCTATGTTAAGTTTTGAAAATTCAAAAGAACAAATTATTTATAAAGTAGTAGAATTTGGACTTATTAAGGATTGGAATATCATCAAAGAAATATATAGTTTAGAAACAATTAAAGCCGTTTCTTTAGAATTCCGAAACTTGGATGTAGTTACACTTTCCTTTTTAGCTACTCTATTTAATATCAATAAATCAGAATTTAGATGTTACAAACTCAAACAATCCAACCAGAACTTCTGGAATTATTAAAGAAGATAATGTCTTCTTCCATTTTTAATGGATTTAATCTTGTTGGGGGTACCTCTTTAGCTTTGCAAATTGGTCACCGTTTTTCGGTTGACATTGATATGTTTGGTAAAGGAGAAATCGATGAATTTGAATTTGTGGATGAACTTTCTAACTTTGGAAAAGTTACTGTACTTAAGAAAAGTAAAAACGTTTTAATTTTATCTGTTAATGGTATAAAAGTAGATTTTGTAAATTATAAATATCCATTACTTGAAGAAATAACAATTGTCGAAAACATTCGTTTAGCCTCAGATAAAGATATTGCAGCGATGAAGTTGAACGCTATTGCTGGAAGAGGAAGTAGAAAAGATTTTATTGATTTGCATTTTTTACTTCAAAAATATTCACTTAAAGAAATGATTGCCTTTTATAATACCAAATACGCAGATGGTTCTGAATTTATGGTTTTAAAGAGTTTAACCTATTTTGAAGATGCCCAAAGTGAAGAAATTCCAATTCTTTTTCAAAAATTAGATTGGAATGAAATTAAATTTTCGATTCAAAAGGCGATTAACGATTTTAACAATTAACCTAAACCCTTCTCGAAGACTCCCTCTCTCGTAATTCAGTTTTAATAACCGTAGTTTTGTATGGATTTTCTTCTTCTTTACTTTCGAGTCTCTCGATAAGCAATTTAGCAGCGGCTTCCCCAATTTCTGGACCGTGCTGACTCACCGTAGTTAAACTTGGAGACAAACGTCTTGAAGCCAAAATACCATCTGCAAAACCAATTATGGAAAGGTTTTCTGGTATTTTATAACCTCGTTTAAGTCCAATTCTCAGGGCAGCAACGGAGTCGGTTTCGTCTAAAGCAAAAATCCCATCTATGGTATTATTCTCAAAAACAGTTTCAATTTTTTGATTTAAATCAACCTCAGAATCGGTTCTGACTATTAAATTTTGATTGATGGAAATATTATTGTCTTCCAATGCTTTTAGATAGCCTTCATATCTCAATTTTCCAACGCTTAAATTATCAATAGAAGAAAACAACGCTACATTTTTGCATCCTAAATCAATTAAATGTTGGGTAGCATTTCTTGAAGAATCAAAATCGTCAACGGTTACTTTGTCGCAATCTACTTCTTCGGTAGTTCTGTCAAACATAACAATTGGTGTTCCGTCGTTTATGATTTCTTTGAAATGGCTGTATTCTTGTAATTTTTGAGCTTCTTCAGAAATCGACAAAATAAATCCATCAATAGTTCCATTACTCAAAATTTCGAGGGCGTGAATTTCTTTTTCAATGGATTCATTCGAAATACACATAATAACGTTATATCCTTTGGATTCGGCTACTTTTTCAATTCCAGTGAAAACTTTGGCGAAAAAAGAATTTAATATATTCGGAATAATTACACCTATAGTTTTCGTTTTTCTACTTTTTAGATTGACACCAATAACATTGGGTTTGTAATTTTTGAGTTTTGCATATTCTTTTATTCTGATTTTAGTTTGAGTACTAATTTCAGGGCTATCATTTAATGCTTTCGAAACCGTAGAAACAGAAACGAGAAGTTCTTTAGCAATTTGTTTTAAGGTAGCTTTGGATTTCATTATAAATGTAATTAAATGTAAAAGTATGAAAAATGGACCAAATAATTTAAAAAAAATGAAATGTTAACGGCTTTTTATTGTAAAAACGACATTTGCATTTAATAAAAATCAAATATTTAAGAAAATAGATGCTGAAATTCGTTGAAATTGGAAAGAATTAAGAGTTGATTTATAATTGCACGACTTTAATTTAAAGAATAGTAAAGCGTAATAAATGAAGCTTTAAAATAATCTTAATCAGGTATTTGAATTTAAAATAATTAATTGTACTTTTGCAACCCCTTTATTGGGGATGGAATGTTTAATTAAAAATATATTATGGACGCATTAAGCTACAAGACACAATCAGCAAGCAAAGCCACCGTTACAAAAGAGTGGATCATTGTTGATGCAGATGGGCATAACTTGGGTCGTCTTGCTTCAAAAGTCGCAATGATTTTGAGAGGTAAGTACAAACCAAGTTACACACCACACGTCGACTGCGGAGATAACGTAATCGTTATCAACTCAGAGAAAATTAACCTTACAGGTAAAAAAATGGATGAAAAAACATACATCCGTCACACTGGTTACCCTGGAGGACAAAGAACTTTAACTGCTAAAGTATTGCAAGCAAAAAACCCTGCATTATTAGTAGAAAAAGCTGTAAAAGGAATGTTACCTAAAAACAAATTAGGAGCGGAACTTTTTAGAAATTTAAATGTTGTTGTAGGTTCAGAGCACAAACAAGGAGCTCAAAAACCTAAAACTGTTAACCTAAACGATCTTAAGTAATGGGAGTTATTCACAAAATCGGTAGAAGAAAAACCGCTGTTGCACGTGTTTATGTTTCGGAAGGAACAGGAGTTATCGTTGTAAACAAAAAACCTTTTGCAACTTATTTTCCAACAGCTACTTTACAGTACAAAGTTTTGCAAGCAATGTCATTAACAGACAATGTTTCTAACTATGATGTAAAAGTAAATGTTTACGGAGGTGGTTCAACAGGTCAAGCAGAAGCTGTGAGAATGGCTATTGCAAGAGTTATGTGTGAAGTTGGCGAAGGAAACAGAGCCATCTTGAAACCAGAAGGTTTATTGACAAGAGATCCAAGAATGGTTGAACGTAAGAAATTCGGTCAGAAGAAAGCTCGTAAGAGATTCCAATTCTCTAAACGTTAATAGTGCCTGTCTTGTTCTATTGGAACAAGGCATCGTTTATTTAATAAATTTAAAACAATGTTGTTGTTGTCAAGCTGAGGCTTGAAATTAGTTTAGCATCTAAATGGGTAAAAAAGTTAGAAGTTAGAAGTTAGAAGTTAGAAGTTTATTGGTAAATACAAATTGTATGAATTAGCCAAAAACGAATAACGAATATCGAATAACGAATAACCTTACAACACATTGCTAATCAACAGAACGTAAACTAAAGAAAAAATGTCAAACAAAGTAGAAGTAAAAGAATTACTAGAAGCAGGTGTTCACTTTGGACACATGACTAGAAAATGGGATCCAAATATGGCTCCATACATTTATATGGAACGTAATGGTATTCACATTATCAATCTATATAAAACTGCAGCAAAAATTGAAGAAGCGAATGACGCTTTGAAAAAAATCGCTGCATCAGGTAGAAAAATATTATTTGTTGCTACCAAAAAACAAGCAAAAGATATCGTTGCTGAAAAAGCAAAAGCTGCAAACATGCCTTACATCACAGAAAGATGGCCTGGGGGAATGCTAACTAACTTCGTAACTATCCGTAAAGCCGTTAAAAAAATGGCAACTATTGATAAAATGAAGAAAGATGGTACATTCATGACTCTTTCTAAAAAAGAGCGTTTGCAAGTTGATCGTCTTCGTGCTAAATTAGAGAAAAATTTAGGTTCAATTTCAGATATGTCAAGACTTCCAGCTGCGTTATTCGTAGTTGATATTAAAGCAGAACACATCGCGATTAAAGAAGCTCAAAAATTAAACATTCCAGTTTTTGCAATGGTTGATACCAATTCTGACCCAAGAGAGGTTGAATATGTAATTCCAGCAAATGATGATGCTTCAAAATCAATCGATAAAATTCTAACTTTAGTAACTGCTGCCATTATTGATGGACTTGCTAACAGAACTTCTGATAAAGAAGGGGATTCAGAAACTCCTGCTGCTGAAGTAGAAGCTGTTGAAGCTCCTGCTACCGTAGTTGAAGAAGTTGCTCCTGTAGCAGATGTTGAGGTTGTTGCTCCAGCTGTTGAAGCAGAAGTGGAAACTCCTGCAGCTGAAACACAAGCTCCTGCAACTGAAGAATAAAAAATATATTTAAAGATTGGAAGATTTAAAGATTACTTAATGTGTTGATTCAAAATTAGCATTATTTTTATTCTTTAAATTTTTCAGTCTTTTAATCTTTAAATTAAAAAATTATGGCAACTATAACTGCTGCAGACGTAAATAAATTAAGAACAATCACCGGTGCAGGTATGATGGACTGCAAAAAAGCATTAGTAGAATCTGATGGAGATTTTGATTTAGCAATTGAAAACCTTCGTAAGAAAGGTCAAAAAGTTGCCGCAAACAGATCAGACAGAGAATCTACTGAAGGAGCTGCAATTGCAGTTGTAAATGCTGCAAAAACTGCTGGTGTTGTTATCACATTAAACTGTGAAACTGACTTCGTAGGAATGAACGAAAGCTTTGTGAAAATGGCTACTGATATGGCTAATTTGGCTTTGAATTTCAATACTAAAGAAGAATTTTTAGCAGCTGATTTCAACGGAATTACTGTTGCTGATAAATTAATCGAGCAAACAGGAGTTATCGGTGAGAAATTGGAAATCAGAACTTTTGAAAAATTAGAAGGTGCTTTCATCGGATCATACATTCACTCTGGAAATAAAATTGCTACTTTAACTGCATTATCTGCAAATATTGAAGGAGCTGACGAAGTGGCTAGAAACGTATCTATGCAAGCGGCAGCAATGTCTCCAATCGCTTTGAACGAAGAAGGTGTAGATGCGGATATCATTTCAAAAGAAATTGAAATTGCCAAAGATGTTTTACGCCAAGAAGGTAAACCAGAAGCTATGTTAGAAAATATTGCAAAAGGTAAATTAGCACGTTTCTTTAAAGACAATACTTTAGTAAACCAAGATTATATCAAAGACAACAAAATGAGCGTTGCTGCTTATGTTCAATCTTTAGATAAAAACTTAGTGGTTACAGGTTTCAAAAGAGCAGCATTAGGATAAAACTAATTTTAGATTTTAGATTTCTGAGTTTAGATTTATAAATTAAAATTCCATTTTGAAGTAATTTGAAATGGAATTTTTTTATATTTGAAACTGTCAAAATAAATACGATGGAAGAAAAAATCAGGTGTAAATGGTGTGTAGGAATCGATATTTACGAAAAATACCACGATGAAGAATGGGGAGTTCCTGTTTACGACGACCAAAAATTATTTGAATTTCTTATTTTAGAAACCTTTCAGGCGGGATTGAGTTGGATTACAATATTAAAAAAAAGAGAAAACTTTCGATTGGCTTTTGACGACTTCGACTATTCAAAAGTAGCACAATATTCTGAAAAAAAAATCCAAGAATTAATCCTAAATCCGGGAATTATTCGCAACCAATTGAAGATTCGTTCTGCTGTTTCAAATGCTATTTTATTTATGAAAATACAGGAAGAATTTGGAAGTTTCAGCAATTACATTTGGGGTTTTGTAGATGGAAAACCTGTTGTTAACAACCCTAAAACGCTGAAAGAAATTCCCGCTACCACGCCACTTTCGGTTGCAATTAGCAAAGATTTAAAAAAAAGAGGCTTTAAATTTGTGGGGTCAACAGTAGTTTATGCTCATATTCAAGCCACGGGAATGGTAAACGACCACGTAGAAGACTGCTGGAAAAGGAGTTAAGAATCGGAGTTCAAAATCAGCATAAAATCTTCTCTTTCAATTTCTTTACAACCCAAACTTTCGAGGTGATCATTATAAACTTGACAATCTAATACTTTATAATTTTCCTTTTTTAATTGGTTTGCTAAAGTAATAAAAGCCACTTTGGAAGCATTACTCACTTTGGAAAACATACTTTCGCCACAGAAAACATGTCCCAAATCAATTCCATATAATCCGCCAACTAATTCTTCATTTTGCCAAACTTCAACAGATTTAGCAATGCCCAATTTATGAAGTTTGCAGTAAGCTTCAACCATTTCATCACTAATCCAAGTTCCTTTTTGCCCCTCTCGTTTTATAGAACGACAGTTGGAAATAACCGCTTTAAAATCTTGATTAAAAGTTACTTTAAAAACATTTCTATTGAGGATATTTCGCATACTTTTTGAAATAATTAAATCCTCGAAAAATAGAACCATTCTTGAACTCGGAGCCCACCAAAGTATAGGTTCTCCATGATTAAACCACGGAAAAATGCCGCTTTTATAAGCTAATAGTAATCTATCAGAAGATAAATTACCACCAACAGCAAGTATTCCTTCAGACGTGGCCTGAGTTACAGAAGGGAAATAAAGGACATCTGAAATCAGGTACATATTTACAAGTAAAAATTAAGTATAATTTGTTAGCAAAAAATAAAATTAAGCTAAATTTACAATATCTTTGGCGAAAATTTGTTTAAATGAAAAAATTAGTAATCCTGCTAACACTAATCTTTACTTCTCAGTTTATTATTTCTCAAATCAAAGATACTATTTCTAACAAATCCGACTTTCAAAGTTATACTAATTCAAATGGAGAGATATATACCTATAAAAAGCCAAGATTTTTAGAAATAATTACTCATGTTCCTAGCGATGTATATGGAACGGTTAAAGATTTCGGCATAAAAGAAAACTTAATTGCTTTAGGTGGCGCAACGGTTTTAACAGTAGCATTACTCCCCGCAGATCAATATTTATTAGACAATTCAAGATTGTTAGGCGAACAATTAGGTTTAAAAGATGTTGCTAGATATAATAATTTTGGTCCTTTAAGTAACATTCCTCCTAATATAACATCAGGGATTTATTTGATTGGAAATGGTACAACCCCATTATTATTGAGTATGGGATTTGCAACTTTTGGTTTAATAAATAAGGATTATCGCTCCTTAAATACAGCAACTGGACTTGTAGAAAGTCTAGCAGTTTGTGGCATTTTTAGTCAAACTATAAAACGTATTACCGGAAGACAAAGCCCAGCACCAGCAATGATAGATGGCAATCCAGGAGGTAATTGGAGTCCTTTTCCGAGTTTTAGTGCCTATTCATCAAGAACTCCTCAATATGACGCTATGCCATCAGGTCATTTGATGACTGCAACGGCTGCTTTGAATGTTATTATTGGAAATTATCCAGATAAAAAATGGATAAAACCAGTTGGTTATAGTTTAATTGGGTTATTAGGGTTTGAAATGGTTCAAGCCAATGTTCATTGGTATTCAGACTACCCAATTGCAATGGTTATGGGTTATATTATAGGTAAAAATATCGTGAAAAGTAAAATCATAAAAAGTAATTCTCCTTTAGATTCCCCAAAAAAATATACCTTCAATATGAATGCTTCCAGAAAATCTGGTTTTAATTTAATTGGGGCGACTGTATCTTTTTAATATATCAAAAATGAAAATAAAATTTTTAATTGCCCTCATTTTCTTATTAACTTTAACTGGAAATGCACAACAAAAAGACAGCATTTCTTCTATTAAAGATAACGTATCGTACAAGCATTTTATAATTCCTGCAGCACTAATTTCAAGTGGATTATTGTTAAAAAATACACCTATGAATAACAATTTACAAGGTAATTTTAGAGCTATTTTAGGAACAGATTTCCATACACAAGCGGATAATTATTTACAATATGAAGCAGTACTTCAAATTTATTGTGGTCGATATTTAGGTTTTAAACCAAAGAATGATTTTCTTCATCAAACGATAAATATTGCGATTTCAAATGCAATTATGGGTGGAATTGTTCAAACTATGAAACACACTTTCAAAGAAGAACGCCCAGACGGAAGTGACGAATTTAGTTTTCCATCTGGTCACACTGCTACTGCATTTACAAATGCTTCCTTGTTGTTTTACGAGTATAAAGATGCTAATATTTGGTATGCGAGTAGTGGATTTTTATTTGCAACAGCAACAGGATTTTTAAGAATTGCAAACAACAAACATTACACTTCAGATGTTCTTGCTGGTGCAGGAATTGGAACAGCTGTTGGACTTGCTGTTTCCTATTGGTGTCCCTTTAAATCGGTTACTTTAGGCAAAAATAAAACCCACGCCTTCATTTATCCTCAAATTGGAACAAATTATGGTATAGGTTTATTGATTAAAAATTGAGTTTAAACAGGTTTTAAATCCAATTTAACTTTTTTTAGAAAGGCAAATCATCGTGCTCTTCTTCTTTGAATGTTTCCGCTGGTGCAAATGCTTCGGCAGCTGGCATTGGTGGCGCTTGAGTTGGTGCAGCAGCAGCCAATCTTTCCACTCTCCAACCTTGAATTGCGTTGAAATATTTAGTCACACCTTGGGGATCAACCCATTCGCGACCTCTTATATTGATTGAAACTTTAACTGCTTCACCAACATTAAAACTATTTAACAAATCACATTTGTCTTGAACGAATTCAACTAAAATGTGTTGCGGATATTGTTCGTCAGTTGTAACAACTAATTCTCTTTTTAGGAAACTTCCAGTCCCTACATTTTTTGCTTCTCCAAGCATTTTGATTTTTCCTGATACTTCCATCTTAACTATTTTTATTATTATTTTATTCTCGTATTTAATTGGCTAACAATACTTTCCAAGCAGAATCAACGTCATTTTGGTTTAAATATTCCTTTGCTTTTTGGTGTTGTTTCAAAATATCATCTGCACTTAAAACCCCTTTTACTGCAAAATTTTGTTTGACAAATATATTAATTTCTTCTGTTGTTGGCAATGCTTCTATATTTCCTAATTTACCTAAATCATTACCGTCAAAAACAGTACTTTTTTTAATGAAATCTGGTATTTGATCTACCCCAATTCCTAATGTTGTTGATGGTTTTGCCACTTCAAATAATCCTTGATTGGCACGGGAATACCAATTGCCGCCCATTCTTGAAACCAGGTCTATTTTATAGGGATCAATGTTTCCATTTTCATCTAAAACGGACTCATGAATATGAATTTTAACGACTTCACAAATCACTAAATTTCCAGCACCACCTTGAGTTCCCAAGCTAATTATCTCATTGACTTTGCATTCAAATTGTACTGGGGATTGTGCCACACGATAAGGTTTTACAAGATCCGATGGAATTGCGGAAAATCCAGCTTTTAAAAATTCATTTACACCCTCAGCATATTCAGTACTTGACAATGATGTTTGTTGTACCATTTCAAAATTCACAACATTTATTACTACTTCGCGAGTCGCTTCGGCATTAATCAAAGTATGTTTGATAGAATTGTCACGAACACGTCTTGCCGGTGAAAAAATCAAAATCGGTGGATTCGCACTAAACACATTAAAAAAACTAAAAGGAGATAAATTTGGCTTACCATTTTTATCGATTGTACTAGCAAAAGCAATAGGACGAGGCCCTACAGAACTTTGTAAATAGCCCTGTAATCTTGCGGATGAAATGTCTTTTGGTTCGATGCTAATCATAAAAATCAATTTGAACAAATATAATAAAATGGATTCAGAAATTCAGAATTTTACAATCTAATATTCATACTTTAAATGGCAATATTATATTTCTGCATTCAAAATGATAATATTTCATTATATTTATCGTTGAATATCACTTTAGAAATAAGTTTATGCAGTTTTCGATCAAATGGAATTTTTCACGGTGGATTATTATTTTTTCCTCCTTTATAATTATCATTTTTATTCTTTGGAATACGTTCAACTTTTTTCAAATTTTCAAAAATGAAGAACGAATAAAAATGGAATATTGGGCGGAAGCTATTAAATCGCTCAACTATGGCGATGTCAATGCAAATACGGAACTTCCATTAAAGATTATTACAAATACTAACATCCCAATTATAGTTATTGAAAATGATTCGATAATTAACACAACAAATATTCCAAAAGAAATTGTTTTAGATAAAGTTAAAGTAGCAGATTATCTCAAGCATCTAAAAAATCAAAATGAACCCATAAAATTGCAATATGTTCCAGGAAAATTTCAATATTTTTATTACGGGAATTCAGAACTTTTAAACAATCTTATTTATTTTCCGATTGCCTTTTTGTTGATTATTGTCTTGTTTGCTTTACTGGTTTACAATTTTTATCGCAGCACAAAAATGGCAACAGAAAATAAACTTTGGGCTGGAATGGCAAAGGAAACTGCACATCAAATTGGCACGCCACTTTCCTCTTTAATTGGTTGGCTTGAAATATTAAAATCGGATACTATTGCTGAAACTACTGTTTTAGAAATCGAAAAAGACATAGTTAGACTACAAAGCATCACGGACAGATTTTCAAAAATTGGTTCCGAACCTATATTAGAAAAGAAAGATATTATCTCCGAAACTGAAAAATCATTCGCTTATTTGCAATCTAGATTTTCAAAACAAGTCATTTTTTCATTCACCGCTCCTGAATTTCCAATCTCAGTATCGCTTAATCCGGCTTTGTTTAGCTGGACAATTGAAAACTTAGTAAAAAACGCCATCGACGCAATGCGAGGGCGAGGAAAATTAAACGTAGTTATTGAATTGGAAGGGGAATTTGTAAAAATAAAAGTGTCCGATACAGGCAAAGGAATCCCAAAAAATCAATTCAAAACCGTATTTGAACCTGGATTTACAACTAAAAAAAGAGGTTGGGGATTGGGACTTTCGCTAACAAAACGTATCGTAGAAGAATACCACAATGGAAAAGTAAAAGTCTTACAATCTGAAATTAATAAGGGTACAACGATGCAAATTAGTTTTAGAAAGGCTTAAAAAGCGATAAATTGAAACTTAATCTTTATAAATTCTCTTGTATTTTCTTAACCAAAGCTTCAAATTGTTCTTTACTCAAACTTACTTTGTTTTGGAATCGCATTTCGTCCATTTCATTCAACGGAATTAAATGAACGTGTGCGTGGGGAACTTCTAAACCAATTACACTCATGCCAATTCTTTTGCAAGGAACTGCTTTTTCAAGAGCAATTGCAATTTTTTTCGAGAACTTCATTAATCCTAAATAAAGGGCATCGTCCAAATCGAAAATTTTGTTGATTTCTTGCTTTGGAATGCACAAAGTGTGACCAATCGCATTTGGATTTACATCTAAAAAAGCAAGAAAATTTTCATCTTCAGCGATTTTATAACACGGGATTTCACCGTTTACGATTTTTGTAAAAATACTTGACATAGAAGAAATGTTAAATTGTTTAACTGTTTAATTGTTTAGTTGTAAAAACGGTTAATCGAATTAACAACTAAACGATTCAACTATTTAATCTCTCGAAATTTCTAATATTTCAAACTTCAAAACACCATTTGGAACGGTGATTTCTGCTACTTCACCTACAGATTTCCCCAACAAACCTCTACCAATTGGCGAAGTTACAGATATTTTACCTGTTTTTAAATCGGCTTCACTTTCTGCTACCAAGGTATATTTCATCTCCATTCCGTTTGTTAAATTTTTGATTTTAACATTCGACAAAACCAATACTTTTGAAACATCTAAATGCGTTTCATCGATTAATCTGGCGTTGGAATGCACCTCTTCCATTTTAGCAATTCGCATTTCTAACATTCCTTGCGCTTCTTTGGCAGCGTCATATTCAGCGTTTTCTGATAAATCGCCTTTGTCTCGTGCTTCTGCTATATCTGCGGATGCTTTTGGACGCATCACACTCTTCAAATAATCTAATTCTTCTCTTAATTTCTTTAATCCTTCTGCGGTGTAATACGATACTGTACTCATAATTTCATAATTTATATAAAATAGAAAAAATCCCATCAGGACGGGATTTCTTTTTGCAAAGATAGTTGTTATTTCTTTTAGTCAAATAAATATATGTTAATCATATATAATTCAAAGTTAAATAAATTAAATTTGTTTCAACTATTCTTTTAATAAAATTTAAAAAATGAAAAAATACATATTCCTACTTTTATTACCTATTCTGTGGAATTGCGATAGTGGAACCTTCAATAATCACAATCCAAATATTCCTAATTATAGTTTTTCCGTTGAAATAAACACTGATTTACCTACGTATAACAGCTTAAAATTTGTGAGCAACGGCAAATATATTCCAAATGCAGGTGCTCGTGGCGTTATCGTTTTCAATAATGGAAATGGATATGTTGCTTATGATGCTGCGTGTCCAAATCAAGCGATAAGTTCGTGTTCGACGATGTCCGTTCGTGGAATAAATGCGTTTTGCAGTTGTGATAATGCCGTATACAATCTGTTTTCTGGGCAATGTTCAGGGAAAGAATATCTAATGAAACCATATCGCGTGGAAACAAATGGCACGATTATCAGAATTTATAATTAAAAAAACCCTTGAAAATTACTTAACAAGGGTTTTGATAAGCTGATTTTTACTATTAACCTGAGTTCGATTATTATTGCATTAATAATCAACGATTTAAGTTTATGTATTTGTCCTGCAAGGTCTTTTTTTGACCTTGTAGGTATAAAATACTTGAAAATCATATACCTACAAGGTTTTTGAAACCTTGCAGGACTTAAAACTTATTGAAAATCAAAATTTTATTAATCGAATTCAGGTTATTAAAATTTCAATGTGATTCCTGCCAAGAAATTAATTCCTGCCTGAGGATAATATCCTGCGCCGTCTACTGTAGTTGTTGTTCCTGGGCTTGTCCAAGTATCGTCATAGGTGTAATAATAGCCGTTGGAAACATATTTATAATTCAATAAATTATTTACTAAAACTGAAAATAATATTGATTTAAACACTTTTTTTGTTTGGATTTCATAGGCTACATTCAAATCATTCACGAAATACCTTTTTAATTCAGATATTTTAGAATCTATATTTCCCATAAATTGTTTGCCAACAAACTTGGACAAAACGCTAAATTGCAAGTTTCCGCTTGGCGCAAATGTCAAGCAGTTTCCCGCCACAACATTTGGTGAAAAAGCGATATTTGTATTTCCGAAATTCTGCAAAATACCATCTTTTTTAAAATAATATTTTTGATTTTTATTTTCGCTAAATGCTATATTTGGACGTACCAACCATTTTTCTGAAAGATACAAAGTCGCATCAATTTCCAATCCCAATCTGTAGCTGTCGCCAACATTTTCACGCAAAGGCGAACCCACGTCATTCAAAGCACCCGTTAGAACCAACTGATTTTTATATTTCATATAATAAGCCGTAACATTCAATTTTGATTTTTCTGAATTTAATCTCCACCCCAATTCAAAATCGTTCAACTGCTCTGGTTTTGGCGTTCCACTTGCATAATCATCACGGTTTGGTTCTCTATTGGCACGTGCAAAAGAAAAATATAGGGAGTTTTTAGAATTCAAATCATAATTTAAACCCGCCTTTGGATTGAAGAAATTGAAATTGTCATTTACTAATCCCGTTTCTAAACTATTGGCTTTATAATGAACATTTCTGAGTTGTAAATCGCCATAAAGACTAATTTTTGGAGTTATTCGATAGTTTGCCTTCGCAAATATGTTTCCGTCTGTTTTACTCGCATAATCGTCATAATAATGATCTCCTAATTCACTTTGAGAAGCAAATCGAGCCCAAATAACTTTTCCAAAATGAGCTCCTTCGTATTTATTATAAGCACCACCAATAATCAAATTCAGCTTTTCATCTTTATAATTCGATGAAAAAGTAGTACCATAAAAATCATTATCCAACCATTTTTGACGAATCAAATCAGTTGAAACTTCAGAACCAACGGGAACTAAGCCATAATCGGAAAAAGCAGCATTTTCTTTATAATTTTCATAATATCCTTTGCCTTTGGTGTAATGAAACGCTAAATTGGTATTCCATTTTTCTGAGAATTTTTCATTCCAATGCAACTGATAATGATCTTGTTGGTAGTTGTCTGTTTCATTGTCATAGAATCGAGTTTTACCAAATTGATCTGTGTACATTCCTGCCGAATTGAAAGTTCTATTGTTGATTAATGTTTCACCATCAATTCCATTCCAAGATTGGTACGTTTTTTCTTTTCCACCAAAAGCCAATGCTTTTATTAAGGTTGTTTTTCCAACATAAGTCCCTTGAAGGAAATAAGATTTCAAGTCAGAACTTGCTCTGTCCACATAGCCATCAGATTTCAAAACAGACAAACGACCTGCAATTTCAATATTATTATTTAATAATCCCGTGCTGAATTTTACAGTATTTTTTCTTGAATTAAAACTTCCCGCTGAATTTGAAATTTCACCGCTACTCACTTTGGAATAGTTATCCGTAAGCATATTTAAGCTTGCGCCAAATGCTCCCGAACCATTCGTTGAAGTTCCAACCCCGCGCTGCAACTGAATACTTTCAAGCGACGAAGCAAAATCTGGCATATTTACCCAATACGTTCCTTGACTTTCAGAATCGTTGTATGGAATCCCATTTATAGTAATATTTACACGAGTTGCGTCGCTTCCACGAACACGAATTCCTGTGTAACCAATGCCGTTTCCTGCATCTGATGTCGTTACAACCGAGGGCATATAATTCATTAAAATTGGAATATCCTGCCCTAAATTTCGAGTTTTCAATTCTTTTTTGTTCAAATTGCTGAATGTTACGGGCGTTTTTGAATCTACACGAATTGCTGAAACTAAAACAGCGTCGAGTTCGTTGATTTTCGTAGTGTCTTTTTTAATTTCTTGAGAAAAAGAGAAGAAAGTAGTACTTAAAAAGATAAAAGATAAGAGACGAAAAAATAATAGATTAGTAGGTTTCGTTCTTTTTGTTTGTAATTTGATAACGTTTTTCATTCGTAAATTGTTTACGAATAACAAGGGGGGAATTATTCTTTTGTTAAATTAAATTGGTTGTTCTTATGACAAATAAATAGTGTGCACGCTATTTTTGTCATTTTTTCCCTTGGCAGCATTACCTGCCCAGGTTCTTTGGGTATAATCTCAGCTGTCAATCCATTTCTGGAATCTAGCACCCCTTTGAGACGGAGCAAAATTAATTATAAATTGTGGATTATGAATTAAGAATTGCAAAAAATTTAAAATTCTGGTTTTTTCCTATTTTTCTTAATCTCGGATAGATTTTTTTTGTCTTTAATCCGTTTTCTAATTACCGATTTAGGGATTTTAGTAGCCTTTCTTGTTTTTGGAATATGCAATCCTTGCTCCATAATCGATAAAAATCGTTTAATAACAATTCCTTTGTTTTTGAGTTGGCTTCTGTCCTCGTCACAATTTAGAATTAGAACTAAATCGGAGGTCAATCTTGAAGTTAATTTCGTTTCAAGGCGCCATTTTTCTTCCTCGGACAAGGCTTGAGAATTTTTTAAATCAAAAGACAAAACCACTTTTGAGGAAACCTTATTTACATTTTGCCCACCTGCACCGCTGCTTCTAACTGCTTTGAACTGCAATTCTGCAATTAATTTGTCTTTTTCCATTATTGCGGATAGCTTTTAATTATTTTTGTTGGTGTGCGGCTTTCAATAAGTCATTTACCGTTTTCACAGGATTGAACGTAATCAATGGAACTTCAACAAAAACAGTAATCCAATTAGCCATTGCGCCGTTCCATAATCCGGGTAATTCATAGCCTTTTAGCGGTTTTCCATCTTTGTTTTTATCAACGATGAAGCCACTATTTACGTCTATATAGTTTCTCAAATCGAATTTTGAACCTTTGTAATCCTTGATAGCACAAACCAAATCTACAGGATTAAAGTGAGTTGCGTTTTTAGCAATTGAAGCCTGATTTTCATTGGCTAAATCAATTTGTGATGTTTCCACAATTTGCAAAGTTGCATTTCCTTTGGAATTATTTACCCAAAATGGACCGCCACCAGGTTCGCCTTCATTTTTTACCATTCCACAAACACGAATTGGTCGGTTCAATACTTCTTTCAAATAAATAATTTTGTGTTCTAAAGCATATTTTGAAAAGTCTGAAATTACTTTGTTATTTAACTTTTTATCTAAAAAAATCTCGATTTCATCAATTTCATTTTCAGATATTTTATCAAGTTTCGACAAATAATTGGCTATTTTTCGTTGCAATTCAATCAAAATTCCAGCCAACGCTTTTTTGTATAATGCTATTACTTCCGATTCATTTTGAATAACATTATCGATGTTTTTTATGAAAACGATATCCGCATCCAATAAATTTAGATTTTCAATTAAAGCACCGTGACCACCAGGTCTAAAAACTAATTTGTCATAACCGTCTCTAAAAGGAATATTGTTCAAATCAACAGCAATGTTGTCTGTTTCTGACTTTTGATGCGAAAAATTAATTACAATTTTTATATTGTGTTCAAGTTCAATTTTGCTTTTGACTTTATTTAATGTCTTTTCAAATTGGGATTTATGAATTTCTGAAACCGTAAAGTGTAGATTAGCATTTCCGTCGGAACTCGCATATAAAACACTTTCTATCAGATGCTCTTCTATTGGAGTTGCAACATGATTTTTGTAATTGTGAAATGGTAAAATACCTTTCGGTTTATTAGCGTAATCAAAATGTTCTACATCCAACATAAATTTTATGAACTTATAATTTTTTTGGTCTTTATTCCAAGAATCAAAATCAATATGCGTTTCTCGAAGTTGTTTTTCAATTGTTTTAAAGAACGGAAATTTCTCTAATCCGGCTAAAAAAAGTGACAAATTATTTGCCTTTTTTCTATTAGTATAAGCATTAATAGATTCATTTTCGATATCAAATTCATTCAGAAATTCTTTTAAAAATTTAAACATTCTACTGGCTGCTCCTGATGCAGGCACAAACTTTTTTAGTTTTAGTTTGTCTTTTTTAGTGTCAAAATAATTTGAATACTTTTGAAATTCTTCTTTTGTCAATTTCAGAATTCCATCATTTATTACTGCTGGTCGGTTTAAATTTGCTTTAGCAATTCCATTTTTGAAAACATTTAACTGCTTCTCAATTGTAGTAAGTGGGATTCCCGTTTCTAAAATTTGTAGGTAATCTTGACCCGAAAAACCTAGTTCCATGGCTTTAGTAAGCTCTTCAATAATTGCAATTGCTTTTTGAAATCGCATTTTTGGATTGCCGGAAAGCACAATAAAAGGCTTGTTGTTATCAATTAATGCTTGTTTGAATTTCTCAAAAGTTTCAACTCTATTATTTGGAGTATCACGCAAATCGTCTTGTTCCCAAGGTACATCAATATCGGTAAGAAAAAATAAATCGTACTTATGTTTTCTAGCAGCTTTATCTAATTTTGAATCGCAAAATCCATAATAAATCTCAGAGAAAACTTTAGTAATCATTAAGCACGTATCGGCAAAAAGGTAGGTATTGGCTTTTTGCAAGGCGCTATTTTCGAGTTTCATTTGCCCAATTGCGATGGGCAATAAATCTTCGGCGGTACAAATTTCTTTTTTAGTATTCCATTTTTCCTGTAAATAATCGCGTGCAAATTCGGCAGCCCAAACCGTGTTGAAATGGTTGGCTAATTGCTTTGCTAATGTAGTTTTTCCTGTACTTTCAGGTCCGTAAATCGCAATTTTTACTATTTCGTTTCCAGTAATCTGGAGTTGTTTAAGGTTTTCTTCCATTCTAAATAGCCGTAAAAGGCAATAATTGTAAATAGTATATATTGTATGCTTGTAAATGTATATCCTTTGAAAAAATACATTGGAATTGAGATAATATCTCCAATAATCCACAAAATCCAATTTTCAATTTTACGCTTGGCCATGAGCCACATTCCTGCAAAGAAAATCCCTGTAACCAACGTGTCAACATACGCCGACCAAGTTGTAAATTTATTAAAAAATAGATACACTACTACCACAAATACGATAGTTGTTATAAAAATAATAAATGCAATAGATTTTTCCTTATTTGAAAGTGTAGCTATTGGATATTCATCTTCTCCTTCCTTTTTTCGAGTCCATAAATACCAGCCGTAAATACTCATTATAAAATAGTATCCGTTGATCATCATATCGCCTAATAATGACCATTTCCATAACAAATATACATAAATTGACGTGCTTATTATTCCTGTTGGAAAAACTAAAATATTGTCTTTTTTAGCATACCAAACACTTAATAATCCAAAAATTACGGCTGTAATTTCAAGATAAATTTCAAATATGGGATAATCCTTATATTGATGAAATAGATATTCTATCATTTTGTTTTATTGTAAAATTAGTTTTTTTCGAATACAAATACCAAAGTGAAATTTTCAATTTCCTCAAAATGAAACGAAAAATCTTCTGTTTTATTTTGAAAATGTAAACTTGCACTCCCTGATTTATCATTTATTTCAAATGATTTTGCTAGAATGTGGTTTTTGAAACTGATTCCGGTTTCATTACAGATTTTGAAAATTGATTCTTTGACTCCCCAAATCACGGTTAATTTCTTGATATAGTTTTCTTTGTTTTCTTTGTCAAGGAAGTCAAATTCTGAAAGGAGAAATTTATCTGCGATTTTGATTATTTTTTCTCTTTGTAATTCAATGTCGATTCCCGCTTTTTGGGCGCTAATTATGATTGTCGAAAATTCGTGAGAATGAGAAATTGAAATGTGTTTTCCGTCTTTGAGATGTGGTTTTCCGAATTCGTCGTATTCCAAATCAAAATCGGTGTAGCCTTTTTCTTGTAATAATTTGCGTACGCTCAAAAAAGCACGCTGGTGCAATTCCGATTTCATTCCGTTGAACCGAATTGTGTTTGTTGCATTTAAAGTTACTTCGTTGCGCAATTGTTCCAAAGACTCGGTTATTTTCCAAACGAGAATTTGGGTTGTTGGACTGTAATTGATGGTTTTATAAAGTGGCATTTTAAGAATTATGAGTTAAGAATTGTGAGTTATGAGTTATGAATTTCATAATTACTACTGATTTTTATCCCTGACCTGCCTGACTGCCGGTAGCTGCAAAAAAATCGTATTGTTTCTATTAGTTGATTAAAATTCAATTCTTTATAAAATAAACACTTCATAAATATTTATGAAAATTATTAATTCACAAAGTTAATACGTAAATTTGCGAAAATTTTATAATTACAAATATACTATAAATGAGTACAGCAACTATGCCTTATGTGGCTTTCAAAGTAAAAGACATTTCTCTAGCGGCTTGGGGAAGAAAAGAAATTGAATTGGCTGAAGCTGAAATGCCAGGTTTAATGGCGCTTCGTGCGGAATACAAAAACGAACAACCGCTTGCCGGTGCTCGTATTGCCGGATGTTTGCACATGACAATACAAACTGCGGTTTTAATTGAAACCTTAATTGCTTTGGGTGCGGAAGTAACTTGGAGTTCGTGTAATATTTTCTCTACTCAAGATCAAGCTGCTGCTGCAATTGCTGCTGCAGGAATTCAGGTTTATGCTTGGAAAGGGTTGAACGAACCTGATTTTGACTGGTGTATCGAACAAACTTTGTTCTTTGGAGAAGACAGAAAACCCTTGAATATGATTTTAGATGATGGTGGAGATTTAACGAATATGGTTATTGACCGTTACCCAGAATTGATTGCTGGAATCAAAGGATTGTCTGAAGAAACTACCACTGGAGTTCACAGATTATACGAAAGAGTAAAAGCGGGAACGTTGCCAATGCCAGCAATTAACGTGAATGATTCGGTTACAAAATCGAAATTCGACAATAAATATGGTTGTAAAGAATCGGCAGTTGATGCGGTTCGTCGTGCAACTGATATTATGCTTGCTGCAAAAAGAGTAATCGTTTGTGGATATGGCGATGTTGGAAAAGGAACAGCTGCTTCTTTTAGAGGCGCTGGATCTATAGTAACAGTTACTGAAATTGACCCAATTTGTGCGCTTCAAGCGGCAATGGATGGTTTTGAAGTTAAAAAATTAGACACGGTTATTGCAACTGCAGATATTATTATTACCACTACTGGAAATAAAGATATTGTTTTGGGTTCTCATTTCGAGAAAATGAAAGACAAAACTATCGTTTGTAACATTGGGCATTTTGACAACGAAATAGATATGGGTTGGTTGAACAAAAACCACGGTGCATCAAAAGTGGAAATCAAACCACAAGTGGACAAATATACCATTGCTGGAAATGATATTATCATTTTAGCCGAGGGTCGTTTGGTAAACCTTGGTTGCGCTACAGGTCACCCAAGTTTTGTAATGAGTAACTCCTTCACTAACCAAACTTTAGCTCAAATTGAATTGTGGAAAAACAGCGCGGCTTACAACAATGAAGTGTATATGTTACCAAAACATTTGGACGAAAAAGTGGCAATGTTGCACTTGGCTAAATTAGGTGTTGAATTAGAAACTTTACGTGTGGATCAAGCTGATTATATTGGAGTTCCCGTTGAAGGACCATTTAAACCAGAGTATTACAGATATTAATCAAGACTTCTTAGAAAGTTAGATTTCGAGATAATTAGACAAACTCTTGCAGGAAACTGAAATAAATTCAGTTTGAATGTGAGGGTTTTTTTGTGTCTCTAAAATTTTCTGCTAAAATGGTTATGATTTTAAATGGGTGTTTATAAACATTATTACATTTATCAATGTATTTAATGTTACCTTTGAATGCTAAAATTTTCAAAATGATCAAAAACACATTTTTTGTAACTTCATTGTTATGGAGTTTTTTTACTTATAGTCAAGTCGTTATTAATGAATTAGACCCGGATACAAACTCAACAGATGTAAAAGAATTTATCGAATTAAAATCTAACACTCCTAATTTTGCATTAGATGGTTATGTAATTGTTTTTTACAATGCGGGGAGCACAAGTCCTTATTCGGGCACATCAAGTTATTATGCAATAGATTTAGACGGTTTAGTAACTGATATAAATGGTATTATTTTACTTGGAAATCTTCAGGTTTCTCCCTCGGCATCCTATATTATTCCTCAAAACACAATACAAAATGGACCAGATGCAGTAGCAATTTATTTAGGTAATGCTTCAGATTTTCCAATAAATACTTTAGCAACTGCTACTAATTTAATTGATGCATTAGCCTACAGTAATAGTGGAACCACTTCACCAACAGCATTAATGGTAATTTTGGGAGAAACTGTTTGTTACAATGAAAATGTTAATGGATTGGCATCAACTCAATCTATTCAAAGAAAATCGGATGGAACATATGAAGTAAAAGTACCTACTCCAAGAGCTAATAATGATGGCTCTGGAATTATATATAATGGAATTACAGTTACTTATACTTCAAATTCAATTACTGAAGGTCAGAATTTTAATATTACATTTTCAACAGATACACCAGTATTAAGTACATTAAATTTTTCAATCTCTTTGAACAATGGAAGTTTTAATGCTGCAGATTTTTCAGGAAATTTAAACATATCGATTCCTGTAGGCACTACTTCTGCTTCTACAACTATTCAAATTTTAAATGATGGAGTTAACGAAGGTGACGAAAATATGAAAATAACACTTGGAGTGGTTCCAAGTGACTATGTGATTTTAAACAATAACATTTCAATTAGAATTCACGATATTAATTTTATAGTTCGTGCGTGGGGAACACCTATACATCCAACGCACGGATTATGTATAAGTACTGCTCCAGTTGGATATTACAGTACTTTGGAAGGAAAATCAGGATTGGCTTTAAAACAAGCTATTCAAGATATTATTTCAAATCCAAATCTAGTACGTGTTCAAAATTATGGGGATGCTTATGCCGTTTTAAAGGATGCAGACCAAAATCCAGAAAATAGTGGACAGGTTTGGATGATATATGATGAACAACCCATCTCTAAAATTGATTATCAAACAGATAATAGTATTATTGGTAAATGGAATAGAGAACATGTATATTGTCAATCTAGATTAGGAATTCCATCTACCTTTTCACCTAATGGAACTTCAGACGGAATAAATATTTGGCGACTAACTACGGGTTTAAATGATATAGAAGCCAGTCACGATGATACCCATCACATTCGGGCTGTTGGTGGTCAGGAAAATAGTTCTAGAAATAATAGAAATTATGGGGTAGATTATAACGGACCCTCAGGATCATTAGGGAGTTGGCACGGTGATGTAGCTCGTTCCGTTTTTTATATGGCACTAAGATACAATGGATTGAATGTAGAAAATGGGAATCCATCGGATACTCCGGCAGGTCATATAGGTGACTTAGCAACTTTGTTGACTTGGAACGCAACGGATGCTTCAGACGATTATGAAATGAACAGAAATAATGTGGTTTATACTTGGCAGATGAATAGAAATCCATTTATTGATTACCCTCTTTTAGCAGATTATATCTGGGGAACTCGAACAGGACAAACATGGTCTTTTGCTCTTTCTACAGATAACTTTGACGATTTAAATGTTTCAATTTATCCAAATCCTGCTCAGAATCAAATAACTATTTCTGGTTTAAATCAAGAAAGTACTTTTGAAATTTTTGACCTTTCTGGTATGAAATTAAAGACGGCAACTTTTAACGGAACAACTCAGTTGGACATAAATTTAGCATCAGGCATATACCTTGCTAAAATTTTATCAGAAAATAAGACAATTATAAAAAAATTGATTATCAATTAATTTTTGGTTTAAATTTCTATATTTGAAAAATGGACGAAAAATTTCAATTGCCAGCAGGTTCTTTTAAGAATACTTTTTGTGTTTTTAATGAAATTATTGAGCCTGATATTCAAAATCAAAAATACGATTATCAAAGTAAGTCGGGGAGTTGCTACTATTTTACTAAAGCTGGGATGTATCGATTGTCTGACCATTGGGGGCGATTGGCCAATAGCAAATGGCGTCTAATACCGTTAGTAATTGATACTACATCTAAATACAAATGGGGTTTTGCACCTTGGACTTCCTTTTATCCTGATAATGCTATTGATGAATTGTATTTTATTCAGCCAAATTACACTGACAATACGGTTAATTACCAACATAAAAACAGTCCTGAATTTGATAACAAAGCGGTACTTCGAACTAGTTTTGAAACCACAAAAAGGATTAAGCAAATTCGAAATTTACAAGGTTTAACTTCTTGGGCTAAGTATTTTGAATATAATGATTTACAAGAATTAAGAAAAAATATTATTCAAGAATTGGTTTTTACCAATAAAACTTTAGAGGTAATAAAACGTGAAGTCCAACAATCATAAAGGAATCCGATAATGAGCAGAAATACCGAAAAAAATATCAAAAAGCACAATGATAAGCTTCATAAAGCACAGTCAAAAGTAAAAAGTGCCGAAATTGCCCGTAAAGAGAAATTGAAGCAAATTGTAAAAAAGTTCAATTCGGATTTATCCGCTGAATCAAAAGGTTAATTTATGGAAAGTAATAAATTTGAAAACTTGAAAGCAAAAGTTCAAGAAATAATTGATGCTATAGCTGCTAAAAACTTCAATACGGCTAATAATAAATTACTGGAAGTTAGTGAACAATTGGATGATTTATTAGATTTATCTGATGATGAGAATGACTTAATGGAAATTAGTCGGTATCAAGTATTACTAAATCAATTGCATCGAAAAATAAATAATTTTTAAAGCTAATGATACTGTTTCAAACAATGATTTCTATATTCTTCCTGAAATAACCACGTTTATTTTTGATGATAAAAAAGGGTATTGTCTTGATGGTGAGATTTATAATTGTATTTAATCACTAATTAGAAGTAAAATTTGAATTTTATATCTTTTTTAATAAACTAAAACATTTTCGTAAGTTTATCATTTTCTTAACTATGTTCTCTTTTTTTGTTTTTAATTTTTAATTACTTTTGCGCGCAATGAAAGTAATTACCTTTATAATATTTTTATGTTTTTTTCTGCTTGGTGGCGGACATCATTCTAATGCTACTAACTTTCACAGTCCTATTTCATATTCTTCCTCTCAAAATTTTTCAAATAACAGGCATGTAAAAATTACAAATGAAAGAAATAATTTTATTTTAATTGAAGAGTCTGATATTGATTTAGAAGAGGAATTTGCAAGAGATAATGATATAAAAAGTATAAATGACTGTAAATTTATTCTCACAAATTATAGATTACTGAATAAATGGTATTCATTATTTTGTAATCAAAAGATTGTAGCTTACAAAACTAATTATTTTAAAACAGAATCCTTCCTTTACGATCAATCTACACCTATATACCTTATCCAAAGAGTTTTAAGAATTTGATTGTATCCTTTTGTTACTGATAGTAAGCTAGTAACTAATTTTTTTATTGTAATTTAATGTAGATTTTTTTTAGATTAACTTACTTTTTATCAAATAATTTTATTGTAATCAATAGCGTTCATTCCCCCCAATTTCATTTATTAATACTATGAAAAAAATCATGATTTTTACTGGCTTTATTGCCGTTTTGAGCTTAATTAGTTGTTCAAAGAAAAAAGAAGAAAAAGAAGAAGCTGGAAAGTTTACAGTTACGAATGCTGTAATAATTGACACTTCATTTACCAAAGAATATGTTTCTCAAATTCGTTCTGTGCGGAATATAGAAATTAGAGCTCAGGAAAAAGGGTATCTTCAAAATATTTATGTCGATGAAGGTCAATCTGTAAAAGCAGGGCAATTATTATTTAGAATTATGCCTAAAATGTATGAGGCGGAATTACTAAAAGCGGAAGCGGAAGTAAAAGGTCAAGAAATAGAATTATTGAATGCTAAAACTTTAGCCGATAAAAAAATAATTTCCAAAAATGAACAGGCTTTGGCACAAGCTAAACTAGACCAAGCCATAGCGGAAGTCTCAATTGCTAAATTACATTTATCATTTACCGAAATAAGAGCACCGTTTTATGGAACTATTGATCGTATTCCAAAGAAATTAGGAAGTCTTATCGATGAAGGTGAATTATTGACGAGCCTATCTGATAACAGCCAAATATTTGCCTATTTTAATGTTTCAGAACCAGAGTATATTGATTATCAAACAAATATTAAAGGACGTGGCGATAATACTGTAGGTTTGCTTTTGGCTAACAATGAACTTTTAAAATATAAAGGAAAGATAGAGGTAATTGAAAGTGAGTTTGATAGTGAAACGGGTAATATTGCTTTTAGAGCTAAATTTCCAAATCCTGACAAATTGCTTAAGAACGGAGAAACTGGAAAAATTATGATGACTATACCAGTTAAAAATGCTTTAGTTATTCCGCAAAAAGCTACTTACGAAATTCAGGATAAAAAATATGTTTTTGTAGTCGATAAAAATAATGTTGTAAAATCTCGAGAAATTACTGTTATTGGTGAATTACCTGATTTATATATTGTAAAAAGCGGTATTTCTGCAGCCGAAAAATTTTTACTTGAGGGTGTTCAGAATGCAAAAGATGATGATAAAATCAAATACGATTACGTAAAACCAGTAGATGTATTAGCTCATTTAAAAATACAAGCAAACTAAATTTAATCATCAAATCTCAAAAAAATGTTTAGTAAATTTATACAAAGACCAGTATTATCTATAGTGATATCGCTGATGATTGTTTTGCTTGGGGTATTGGCAATGACTAGTTTGCCTGTAACACAATTGCCCTCTATTTCACCTCCAAAAGTAAATGTAACAGCCGATTATCCAGGAGCGAATAATGAGTTATTAATTAAAGCTGTTGTTATTCCTCTAGAGAGAGCCATTAATGGTGTCCCTGGAATGAAATATATCGCTTCTAGTGCTGGAAATGACGGCGAAGCAAATATTCAAGTTATTTTTAATTTAGGTACAGATCCCAATCAAGCTGCAATTAATATCCAAAATAGAGTGGCTTCTGTAATCAATAAACTTCCCCCACTTGTTGTTCGTGAGGGAGTTAAAATTACACGGGAAGAATCCAATAATTTGATGTATATTAACATATTCAGTAAAGACCCAACAATGGATCAAAAGTTCTTGTTTAACTTTACTGACATTAACATGCTCTCTGATTTGAAACGTGTTAATGGTGTTGGTGATGCTGATATTATTGGTAACAGGGAATATGCTATGCGTATTTGGTTAAAGCCCGATAGAATGCTTGCTTATAAAGTTTCTGCCGATGAAGTAATGGAAGCCTTGTCGCAACAAAGTTTGGAAGCCTCTCCGGGAAAAACAGGAGAAAGTTCTGGAAAAGTATCTCAATCTTTCGAATATGTTTTGAAATACCCAGGTCGATTTACTACCAATGAGCAATATGAAAACATTGTAATTAAAGCAAATCCTAATGGTGAAATTCTTCGATTGAAAGATGTCGCTAGAGTAGAATTTGGTTGCTCTATGTATGATATTTATTCTAGCTTGAACGGAAGACCATCAGCGGCAATAGCCATCAAACAATCTTATGGTAGTAATGCTAGCCAAGTTATTAAAGATATAAAAGCAAAATTAATTGAATTAAAAGCATCGTTTCCAAAAGGAATTGATTATGAAATTAGTTATGATGCTTCTAAGTTTCTTGATGCTTCAATAGAAAAAGTAGTTCACACGCTGATAGAAGCCTTTATTTTGGTAGGATTAGTCGTTTTCTTATTTCTAGGCGATTGGCGTTCCACCATTATACCAGCAATTGCTGTACCCGTTTCGCTAATTGGTACATTTGCTTTCATGCAAATTTTTGGCATTACAATAAATATTGTAACACTATTTGCTTTGGTTTTGGCTATTGGAGTTGTTGTCGATGATGCCATAGTCGTCATCGAGGCAGTTCACGCTAAGATGGAAGAAGAACACCTAAAACCATTAAAAGCTACCCGTAAAGCTATGGGCGAAATCAGTGGTGCTATTATCGCCATTACATTCTTAATGGCGGCAGTATTTATTCCGTTGGCTTTTATGTCGGGACCTGTTGGTATTTTTTACCGTCAGTTTTCAATCACAATGGCAACTGCAATTATCCTTTCAGGTATTGTGGCTTTAACGCTAACTCCAGCCCTTTGTGCCATGATGCTAAAAAATAATCATGGAATAGCAAGAAAAAAGACACCTTTGAACTCTTTTTTAGATGGTTTCAATCATAAATTCAATAATTTAACGGGAAAATATCAAAATATACTTGGTAAAATTGTCAATAAAAGAAGCATTACTTTTGGGTTATTTATTGCTTTTTGTATCGGAATATTTTTCATAAACAATTCCCTCCCTACAGGTTTTATTCCAAATGAAGATCAAGGAATGTTTTACGCTATTATACAAACACCTCCAGGTTCTACATTAGAACGTACTAATGAAATTGCTACTAAACTGCAAAAAATTGCCGAAGGAATTGATGGTGTTAAATCGGTTTCGTCATTGGCAGGATTTGAAATGCTTACTGAAGGAACTGGTTCTAATTCTGGAACATGTTTGGTAAATCTTAAAAATTGGGAAGATCGAAATCAATCTGCCAATGAAATAATGAAAGAGTTAGAGGAGAAATCAAAAAATATTAAAGGAGCAACACTAGAGTTTTTTCAACCCCCAGCCGTACCAGGTTACGGTGCAGCGGGTGGTTTTGAATGTCGTTTGTTAGACAAAGCTGGCTCTGGTGATTTTAAAAAAATGGAGGAAGTAAGTGTTAATTTTGTAAAAGAGTTAAACAAACGTCCTGAATTAGCCTCTGTTTTTACGTTTTATAGTGCGAGTTTTCCACAATTTATGATGCGTATTGATAATGATTTAGCGCAACAAAAAGGAGTTACTATTGAAAATGCTACCAATACACTTTCAACTTTATTAGGTAGTAACTACGAAATTAGTTTTATTAAATACGACCGTCAATACAAAGTTATTGTACAAGCAGGTCCAGAATATAGAGCCTTACCAGAAGATGTTTTGAAATTGTACGTAAAAAACAGTCGAGACGAAATGGTTCCGTTTTCGGCATTTATGCACATGGAAAAAGTATATGGTTTGTCCGAAATTACCAGACATAATATGTACAATGCTTCTGAAATTAGTGGACAATCAGCTCCAGGATATAGTAGTGGTGAATCCATTAAAGCGATACAAGAAGTGGCCAAAAAAACTTTACCAAGGGGATATGATATCGATTGGGCTGGAATTTCTAAAGATGAGGTTGGTCGTGGGAACGAGGCAATTTGGATTTTTATCATCTGTTTGTTGTTTGTATATCTAGTTTTAGCCGCACAATACGAGAGTTTTGTTTTGCCTTTTGCTGTAATTCTTTCACTCCCAGCTGGTATTTTTGGGTCTTTTTTATTACTTTCAATATGTGGATTAGAAAACAATATTTATGCGCAAGTTGCTTTTATCATGCTAATTGGTTTGTTAGGTAAAAATGCGGTTTTAATTGTAGAATTTGCCGTACAAAAACACGAAGAAGGAATGTCAGTGCTTGATGCTGCAATGGAAGGTGCAAAAATTAGGTTTAGACCCATTTTAATGACCTCATTTGCCTTTACGGCGGGATTAATTCCATTGGTATTTGCTTCCGGACCTGGAAAAATTGGAAATCGTACTATTGGTACTGCCGCTTTGGGAGGAATGCTTTTAGGAACAATTATTGGTGTCTTGCTTATTCCAGGACTGTATTACATATTTGGTAGTATTGCAGCAAAAATTAAATTAGTCAAAAAACAAGACCAAAATCCATTAACTGAAGATATTAATTATGATGAATAGATTTAAAATACAATATAATTTCATTATTGCTTTGATTTTTTGTTTGGCAGTGGTAAGTTGCAAAACACCGTCAATTGTTACGATGCCAGCAAATAAAGCCGTTCCTGAATCGTATACCAATAGTAAAGACACAACCAACATGTCTACTATTCCTTATAAAAAATTCTTTAAGGATAAGAATCTGATAGATTTGATTGATATTGCTATAAATAACAATCAGGAATTGATGATTACCTTACAGGAAATTCAAATTGCCAAAAACGATATTCGATTCAGAAAAGGAAGACTACTTCCTTCGGTGAACATTGGCACTGGAGCAAGCGTTGAAAAAGTAGGACGATATACCAGTCAAGGAGCGGGTGATTTTGCTACTAGAAGTGCTGAAGAATTTCCTGATCCCTTAACTGATTTCAAAATTGCAGCCTACGCAAATTGGGAAGTTGATGTTTGGAAAAAGTTACGCAATTCTAAGAAAGCAGCTATTAGTAGGTACTTATCAACGATTGAAGGGAAGAATTTTGTAGTGACCAATTTAATTTCTGAAGTAGCGGATAATTATTATGAATTATTGTCCTTGGATAGCCAATTAGAAATTATAAAACAAAATATTAAAATCCAAAGTAATGCTTTAGAAATTGTAAAAATTCAGAAAGAGGCAGCAAGAACAACTGAATTAGCAGTTCAAAAATTCCAAGCTGAAGTGTTGGCTTCTCAAAATATGGAGTTTGAAACATTGCAAAAAGTAAATGAAGCTGAAAACAGAATTAACTTTTTACTGGGTCGTTTCCCACAAGAAATAAAAAGAGATAAAACCGATTTTTTAAGTTTAAAAGCTACGGTTGTAAATTCTGGAATTCCATCGCAACTATTGGCAAATCGCCCTGATATTAAACAAGCAGAATTAGAATTGGTGGCTGCCAAATTAGACGTTAAAGTAGCTCGTGCCGAATTTTATCCTTCATTAGCTATTTCAGCATCTGTTGGTTTGCAAGCATTCAAATCATCCTATTTGGTTAACTTACCAGAATCGCTGCTGTATTCATTAGTTGGAGATATTGCAGGACCGTTGATTAACCGAAACGCAATTAAAGCGGAGTATAGTAACGCCAATGCACGCCAACTTCAGGCATTGTATAATTATGAGCGTACCATTTTAAATGCGTATTTGGAAGTGGCGACTCAACTATCTAAAATTAGTAATTTAGATAAAAGTTATAATTTGAAATCACAACAAGTGGAAGCTTTAAAACGTTCAATTGATATTTCAAATGATTTATTTAAGTCTGCTCGTGTGGATTATTTTGAAGTGTTAATGACACAACGTGATGCACTGGAAACCACACTTGAATTGGTTGATGTTAAAAAAGAACAACTGAATTCAATAGTTCACATTTACAAACAACTTGGAGGAGGTTGGAAATAGATAAAGATTTCTAAAGAATAAAAGCCTGTAAATATAATTTTTACAGGCTTTTTTTATTTAATAAAATTTAAAAATCAATCTTTTCTGCTAATGCAAATGTTTAAAATGACTTTCATTTTTATAGACCAATGATAATAAACTTGGCAATACAATCAATAATAAAGGCATTGCAAATATAAATCCCCCAATAACTGCAATTGCTAATGGTTGGTGCAATTCTGATCCTGTTCCTATTCCAATTGCCAAAGGTAAAAGTGCAATTATAGCCCCAAGAGCGGTCATTAATTTTGGTCGCAAACGCGTAGAAATTGAATAAACTAAGGATTGATTTACATTATGTGTGACCTTGAAAGTTTCCCGAAATTGAAGAAATGTAAAAATGGCATTTTCACTAATTATCCCCACAATCATAATTATTCCAGTATAACTTCCAACATTCAAAGGGGTTTTAGTTAAAAACAATAAGATGTAACTTCCAGAAATCCCCAAAACAGAAATAAATAGCAATACAATAGCTGCCCTGAAATCTCTAAATAAAAATAGTAAAACGCCAAAAACCAACAAAGAGGAAGTAATCAAGATAAGTAATAGTTCTTTAAAAGATTGCTGTTGGTCTTTGTAAGCACCAGCATATTCAACATAATAACCAATAGGCAGGTGAATTGTAGTGGTAACTTTTTCCTTAATATCTTGCATCACACTTCCCAAATCACGATTGTTCAATCGCCCAGTAACCACACTCATCATTTGAAGATTTTCTCGCTCAATTTCAGCAGTCCCTTTTTGGGTATTAATTTCTACAAGGCTTGAAATTGGAATAGACTGCCCATTTGGTAAGAATAATTTCAGCTTTTTTAAATCTTCTAAGCTTCTTTTTTCAGAGTTTTTATAAATCAATCGGATAGGGGTTACTCGTTCGTTTTCTAACAAATTGCCAATTACATTTCCTTCGAGTGCGCTTTGCAATTGAAATTGTAAATCATTGGGAGTGATTCCGTATTGTGCCAACATTTTATAATTTGGCGTAATATTTACCGATGGTCCGGCAATCACAATGCCATCAAAAACATCGGCTGTACCTTTTACATTTTCAACTATTGAAGTAATGTTTTTTGAAATTTTTTGTAATTCTGCTTGGTTATTTCCATAAATTTTAACTTCAATTGGAGAAACAGAACTCATCAAATCACCCAACATATCGCCTATAACTTGTCCAAAATCAATTCGTAAAGCAGGCTGCGTGGCTTCAATTTTTCGACGAATGATATCAATAATTTCTTCACTTGTTTTGGAACGCTCTTTTTTTAATTGAATGAGATAATCACCACGGTTGGGTTCTGTAATAAAAAATCCCATTTGTGTTCCAGTACGCCTGCTATAGGCTTCAACTTCTGGAATTTTCACGATTATTTTTTCAACTTCTTTCAACATTCTATCCGTTTCTTCAAGCGAAGTTCCCGATGGAGATTGATAATCTAAAATGATACTTCCTTCGTCCATTTCGGGTAAAAAACCAGTTTCTAAATTAGGTAGTATTAAAAAAATGGAAGCTATTAATAGCAAACAAAAGGACAAACTTATTATAGGTCTTTGAATAAAATAGGACACCCAATTTTGATTTTTAACAGCAATAATTTCAGTTTCTTGCTCAATTTTACTTTCAGGATTGTCTTTTTTAGAAAGTTGTAAATAAATAACTGGAAGTAATAACCAAGTTACAAAAAAGGAACAAACCAACGTGATTATCATTGTGTCGGTCAACACTTTAAAGTAAGAACCTGCAACCCCGCTCATCAATACAAATGGAATAAATATCACAATTGTACTCAATGAAGATCCCACCATTGCTGGAAATAGATAGTGAATTGCTTTTTGTAAAAGGGAAACAGTGGGTTCGTTAGGATGTTCCTCGTGCGTTCGATGAATTTGTTCTACAACCACAATCGCATCATCAATAATTAATCCTAACGCAGCGGCAATTGCACCCAAGGTCATAATATTGAAAGTTTTCCCCGTTAGGTATAAAACAATCAATGTCAATCCCAAAGTTACTGGTATAGTTATTAAAATGGTAATGCTTGCTTTTGCAGATTTCAAGAATAAAACAGCCACTATTATTGCCAATAACAATCCAATCAATAAACTATCGGTAACGCTTTTCACAGCATCATTTACAAAAGTTGCTTGTTGATAATAAGGTGTAATTTTGATGTCTTTTGGTAGATTTTTTTTTAATTCAATCAACTTATCGTGCATCGCACCAGAAATAGTAATTAAATTGGAATTGGGTTGTTTTAAAACTGCAATTAAGATACTTTCTCGACCATTAGAATTAACTTTTATATATTCTTTAGCCTCTCTTATTTCAACTTCGGAAATGTCTTTTAAAGTCACAATTCCTTTGCCGTTATTACTGATTACTAAGTTTTCTAACTCGTCTTTTTTTGAAACTTGCGCATCTGTTATTGTTAAATACAAATGGCGATAATCAGCTAAATAACCATTTGATTTAATAAAATTCGTCTGGCTTAATACTTGGGAAATGGCATTTGGAGTAATCCCAAGCGCTGCCATTTTAGTATAATCAAGTGAAATCCAATATTCTTTTTCTTTCCCTCCAATAATTCTTATTTCTGAAACCCCATCAATTTGAGACAAAAAAGGCTTAATGGTAAAATTGGCGATTTTTTTGAGTTCAATTGCTGTTTTTCCATTACTTTCCATCGCATATCCAATTACAGGAAGTATGGATGGATTCATCTTTTCAACTGTAATTTGAATGTCAGGAGGCAATTCGTTTTTAATCTGATTTATTTTGGACTCAATTCGTTCCTTGCCTAAATCAATATCAGAATCCCATTCCATAAAAGCAGAAATTTCACAACTTCCCCGACTTGTAGTGCTTCGAACCGTTTTTAAATCTTGAACTTTTTTAATTGCATTTTCTAATGGTTTTGTAACGGTAATCATCATTTTATCGATGGGCTGTTGTCCTGCATCGGCAATGATTTTAATTTTCGGAAAAGTAATTTCGGGAAATAAACTGGTTTGCAGATTTGAATATGCAAAAAAACCACCTAAAATAATTAGGAATACAAGTGTGCTTAATCCATTTCTATGTCTTACAAAAAAGTTATTCATAGGATTAATTTTTTATAACTTTTACTTTTATAGTATCAGCAACGCCATAATTTCCAGTTAGTAAAATACGATCTTTAGAAGTTAAAATTGGCGTTATTATTTCAACTTTATCTGCAGTTTCGATTCCTTTTTTAATTGGAATTTTAACGGCTGTATCATCATTAAGCAGTTTCATTATCCAACATTCTGTTTCTGTTTCATTACTTAAAACCGCTTCTTTTGGTAAAGAAATAGCTTTGGAATTAGTAGCTTTTGGTACTCTAACTTTTAAAATTAAATTCTCCGGAATGTCACGTTTTCCAATAACTTTCAAAATCACATTTTGTGTTTGAGAAGTAGCATCAACGGAAGGCATAAATTTTTGAACGCTTGTTTTTATAACAGTTCCATCGGGTAAAATAGCATCAAGAGTAGTTCCAATTGCAACATATTTTTTCAATTCATACGGCAAACTTAATACGATTGCAAAACTATTTGTATCATTAATTGTAGCCAAAATATCCCCATCTTGAACGTAGTTTCCTTGTTGCACATTTACAGAATTTACATACCCATTTGATGTTGCATAAACAGGAATTGCCGCCCCAAAATTCAAAGTTGGGTCTATTTTATTAATAGTATTTCCCAATACTTTCGCTTCCCGAGTTTTCAATGTAAATAATACCTTTCCTGAAGTGACAAAGTCATTTGAAGCGACATTAACAGCAGTTAAATAACCGGTTGCATTCGCTTTTATAATTGTTTTTACCAAATAAGTTGCTGTGGCATTTAAATCGGAATAACTTGATACACCAGACGTATCAATCGTTGTCAATGTCACGGGAACAGTTACATTAATAGCTTCTTCTGCTTCATTGTTTTTTTTACAAGAAACCAGAAAAATACCAATTATGGATATTAATAATAGTGATTTTTTCATTGAACTAGTCGTTAAAACTCCAATAATTAATTTCATTTATAAGTTGAAGTTTATTAATATTATTTTGCGAAATATTATTTTGAATCGTTATTAAGTTTCCAATTGCAATGACAAATTCTGTAATTTGAGCATCACCCGTAAGCAATAACTTTTTATTGGCTTCTATTAATGTTTCTGCAATTGAAAGTTGCAATTGCAATTCCTTTTCAATTTCCGTAACTTGATTTAACCGTTGCTTTAAAATAAATAATTGTTGTTGGTATTGTTTACTGAAGTTGTTTTTATACGCTAAATTTGTTGCTAAAGCGGCTGTTATTTTTTGGTGTTGCAAGCTTCTTTGATTTCCATCATATATTGGAATTGAAAGTCCAAAACCCAAACTAACGCCAAAATTTTGGTGAGGTAAATATGTAAAAGTGGACATATATCCGGCATCTCCAAGCAATGAAAAAGAGGGTTTATACGCCAAATCAATTAAACTTTTTTGATTTTGAAGTTTCAAGCTATCAATTTCGAATGATTTTAAGAACATTATTTTAGCCTCTTGCAAATTACTTTTTAATGTAATTTCGGGCGTTTTCAAATGTACAAAAGTAGTGTCTGTTTCTCCTGATAAATAATGTAGCAGTCCCAAATCATTTTGATATTGTTGCTTTAATTGAAGCACTGTCAATTCTTGTTGCTTTACAGTGGCTGTAAATAGTAAATAATCCGTTTGCTTATAAACAGAATTTTGAGCTAATTTTTTCAAAACTAAAGCTTCGTCTTTTAAAAGAGAAGCTGTTTTTATATTATTTTCAACTTGTTCTGAAGTTGAAACTGCCGTAATGTATTGTGAAACAATGACTTTTTTCAAATCTTTAAGCGCTATTTTTCTATTTGAAATCAAACCCTCTTTAGCTAATTTAAAAGTTTGAGATTGTATTGAACCTCTATTTTTTCCAATAATTTTTTGATTAACGCTTATTAATCCTGAGATCAGTTGCCCATTACTCAATGCCGTGTCGTAACCGAAATCATTAATTACGGGGGCATAATTTCCAAATAAAACACCATTAACTTGAGGTTTTCTGGAAGCTAAATTTAGTAAACTATCAAGTGTTGCCGATTGAATTTGATTTTTGTAATCTATTAAAAGAGGTGAGTTTTTTTCTGCTGTAGCAATAAAATAGTTCAAATCTTTTTCCTGAGAATAAGAATTGAAACAAAATGCAACAAAAATGAAACTTAAAATTACTCTCATCAATAATAATTATTTTGAGTTACTTTCAACAACTAAAACTGAAAATGAATTTGGTACAATTGAAGCACGAGGTTTTGGATTTTCTGTTGTAGGCTCTGGTTTTACACCATAATCTGCAGATGATAAATACAATTGATGTGTTGATTTATTCAAAGCAATTGTTCGGGCACTTTTTTGCGTTTTTATGGTTTCAACCACCGAAAATTCTGATGCGTTTTCTTCTTTTACTTCAGTAATTGTTCCACTTCCATTAGAACTGAAAATCAATTTCTTTTTTGCATCAAATGCTACTCCATCGCAACCTTCGCCTATTGGTAATGTTTTTATTATTTTCCCATTTGAAGCATCAACGATAATCATTAAAGCATTGCCACAAACCGAAAACAATCGATTTGTTTCAATGTCCATTGCCAATCCAGAAGGTTCGTCTCCAGGGGAAATACTCCAAGTTGCAATAACTTCAAGTGTTTTTGCATCGATAGTTTTAATTTGGTTTTTATCTTCAATATTTACATAAATCAAACCTTTTGTATTGGTAACAGAAAATTCTGGTGTTCCGTTTAACGGAATGTCTTTTATAACCTTATTGGTAATTGCATCAAGCACAGTTGCATCATTACTTTTAGCATTATAGGTGAAAACTTTATGAGAAAATTCATCATATAAAACAGCGTCTGGTTTTTGCCCATTAATGGCAACTTTCTCAATTAATTCAAATGTTTGTAAATTGACAATTGTAACCGCATTGTCTTTTCCGTCAGTTATAAAAGCTTTGTTCAAATCATTTGCAATTGCAATGCCGTGAACACCTTTTGTATCTGGAATTGTTGCAATGGTTTTATCGGTTTTTAAATCTATTACATTAACCACATTTCCATGCGATACAAATAAATGTTGATTAATAGTATCAACTGCTAAGTAATCCCAGCCTCCGTCTCCTGCTACATTTATTTTTTTAGCAACATGATAATCTTGGCTAAAACAATTGAAAATGCACAAACTTACTAATGAGATTGATAATAATTTTTTCATAATTTTTTTTTGTAAATATCTGAAATTATTTTTAAAGTTAAATTAATAGTTGATTAAGTTTTGTCTCTTACAATTTTTGGGCATAATTATATAATACAGTGAATGATACTTACTTTCCGATACAGAAATTCGCGAAAATATTCCCCAATAACTCGTCATTTGTAACTTCCCCAGTAATCATCCCAAAATGATACAAAGCTTCTCGAATATCAATTGCCATTAAATCACTTGAAATGTTAGTTTGCAAACCATAATTCACTTTCTGAATTTCATCCAAAGCTTTTAGCAAAGAATCATAATGACGCGTGTTGGTTACAATCGTTTCATTATTGCGCAAAGCACCTGTATTTACAAAGGAAAGCAACTGATTTTTGAGTTCATTTATGCCTATATTTTCTCTTGCAGAAATGTAAATGGTGGTTAGTTGTTGGTTGTTGGTTGTTAGTTTTTTGTCTATAATTGATATGTTTTCTGGCGAAATCAAATCCATTTTATTGATGATTACTAAAATTGGTTTTAGAGGAAACTGGTTTCTTGTTTTTCCAACTTCAAATAATAAAGTTTCTAATTTACCATCAACCGACAACCGAGAACCATCAACTAAATAAAGTACGACTTGCGCTTGTTCTATCTTTTCAAATGTTTTCCGAATCCCTAAACTTTCAATTACATCTGCTGTTTCCCGAATCCCTGCCGTGTCAATGAATCGAAATCCAATGCCGCCTATAACCAATTCATCTTCAATAGTATCGCGCGTGGTTCCAGCAATTTCTGATACTATGGCGCGTTCTTCATTCAATAAAGCATTCAATAAAGTAGATTTTCCCACATTGGGTTCACCCACAATAGCAACAGGAATTCCATTTTTAATCACATTTCCAACCGCAAACGAGTCGATTAATCGTTTCAACACAAATTCAATTCTGTTCAACAATTCTCGAAATTGCGTTCTATCGGCGAAAGCCACATCTTCTTCAGCAAAATCCAATTCTAATTCTATAAGCGAAGCAAAATTCAATAATTCTTGTCGCAATTCCTTGATTTCATTGCTAAAACCGCCACGCATTTGTTGCATCGCAATTTGATGAGACGCCTCATTATCTGAAGAAATCAAATCGGCAACAGCTTCGGCTTGTGATAAATCCATTTTACCATTCAAAAAAGAACGTAAAGTAAACTCCCCTGCATTTGCCATACGGCAGCCTTTTCTTAATAATAATTGAATAATTTGTTGCTGAATATAGGTTGAACCGTGACACGAAATCTCGATTGTATTCTCTCCTGTATAGGAATTTGGACCTTTAAAAACAGAAAGTAAAACTTGGTCAATAACTTTTGTTCCGTCCACAATATGACCCAAATGCAGCGTGTGTGTTTTCTGTTTTGTAATGTCCTTTCCCGAAACCGAATTGAAAGTCGAGTTGGAAACCACAATTGCATTACTTCCAGAAACGCGAATAACCGCTATAGCTCCCGCACCAGAAGGGGAGGCCAAAGCTACAATAGTATCATTTTGAATCATAAGTTGTAAATCAAAAAAATTAAAATTACAATTAAATTTTGGGTTTTAGTTCTTGTATTTCTGCTTTTGTAATTAAAGAAAATCGCAATTTCAATAAAGAAATTGCGATTTTTTATATGCTATAAAAATAGTGGTTTGGTTGGTTTAATTGTTTAACATTACAGGCATAACAAGCATTGTAACGGTTTCGCCTTCTTCAAGTCCATCAACGGGGGTTAGAATTCCAGCACGATTTGGTAACGACATTTCCAACATAATCATGTCTGATTGTAGGTTGGTCAACATTTCTGTTAAAAATCTTGAGTTGAACCCAATTTGCATATCATCACCTTGATAATCACACGTCAATCTTTCTTCAGCTTTATTTGAATAATCAATATCTTCAGCCGAAATATTCAATTCTGCACCCGCAATTTTCAAACGAATTTGGTGTGTAGTTTTATTTGAGAAAATGGCAACACGACGAACAGAGTTCAAAAATTGAGTTCTGTCAATCATTAATTTATTTGGATTTTCTTTTGGAATTACCGCTTCATAGTTTGGATATTTTCCATCAATCAAACGACACATTAAGATATAATTGTCAAATGAGAAGGTTGCATTACTATCGTTGTATTCAATTTTGATTTCTGCATCTGACGTTCCAAGAATACTTTTCAAGATATTCAAAGGTTTCTTAGGCATAATAAAATCAGCTACTTCAGACGATTTTACATCCGTTCTTGCATATTTTACTAATTTGTGCGCGTCTGTTGCCACAAATGTTAATCCTTCAGGTGAAAATTGGAAGAAAACCCCTGACATTACTGGACGTAAATCATCATTTCCAGCTGCAAATATTGTTTTACTTATTGCAGTTGCCAAAACATCTGATGGAACTAAAGTCGTAGAGGGATCATCTAAATTTACTGATTTTGGAAACTCATTTCCTGGTGCATACGCCAAAGCATATTTTCCAGAATTAGAACTAATTTCTATTGTACTATTTTCTTCAACAGTGAAAGTTAGCGGTTGTTCAGGAAAAGTTTTTAAGATTTCCAACAATAATTTCGCAGGAACGGCTACACTTCCTTTACTTTCAGAATCAATTTCTAAAGTTGCAGACATCGTAGTTTCCAAATCTGAAGCAGAAACGGTTAACGTTTTGCTGTCCAATTCAAATAGGAAATTATCTAAAATAGGAAGGGTGTTACTACTGTTAATAACACTTCCCAACACTTGTAGTTGTTTTAATAAGTACGAACTTGATACTATAAACTTCATCTTTGGCTGTTTTTTTAATCAATTACAAAACTGAATTTTTCAGAATTGTATTTATTTCATCCTACAAATATATCTTAATCTTATCAAATAGTGAAAACAATTTTATTAACAATTAGTTGCTGTATTTTCTTTTTCGTAAAAAAGTGAATAGGAATCCGAAAATAACCAGCGTAATAATTGGTAATCCAACACTTATAATCTGTGACTTTGTATAATTTTCATATACTTTTTCTTTGTCTAAAATAGGCAAATCAACCACTTTACTACGAATGTTAATAAGTCCGTTGTCGTCCAATAAATAATTGACACAATTCATCAAAAACTCTTTATTTCCGTATAGTTTATTGGTCCATTTGTCATAACCAAGTTCTAAAGGTTGGTAATTTTTATCCAATTGATTTCTGATAACATCGCCATCAGAAATAACAATCATTTTATTATTTTTTCCTTTAGATTCAAATGTTTTTTCCTGAAAAGGCATCACACGGTTTTCAAAAACAGAATGAAATTCGCCTTCTAATAAAACGGCTACGGGAATATTGCCTTTGTTTTTGAATTCTGATTGTTCGGGTCTTTCTTGAACCATATCTAATTTTACTTCAACTGGCGCACCAACTAATTTAGAATAAGGCGAAGATTGCAACAATACCGTTTTCTTAATTCCATTTTTTAAAGTGTCAATTCCGCTTGCAAATTCAAACTTCACCGCATCAAGATTGCTAACAATTGGATGTTTTGCCGATGGATAAATCATTGGCGAATAAAACCAAGGGAATTGTGTGTATTGTGCGGCACTTCCTTTATCACCAGTGGCAAGAGCAATTGGTGTCGCCATTAAATCTTTCACCAAATCAGGGTTGATTCTCACGCCATATTTAAACAACATATCATTCAAATTCAAGTTGTTTGGAAATGCCAAAGTCGTTCCGGAATCATTATACAAACTGTCCATTTCCATATTCACTTGATCTACAAGCCACAATGTTTTTCCGCCGTTTATCACAAATTGATCTAAGACTAATTTCTCTTCATCAGAGAATTTTTCGGTTGGTTTTGCAATAATAGCCAAATCATAATTTTTCAAATACGACAAACTTTCATTCGGTTTTTTGGCTACAGAATCTAAAGTGAAGGTTCCTATATAATAATTTTCGCGGACTTGCTTGATGAAATCTGCCATTAATAAATCCTGCAATTCACCGTTTCCTTTGATGATGGCAACCTTTTTTTCTTTTGCTTTAGCGATGGTATTGAACGCATTTGCAAAAGCATATTCCAAATGTTGCACCGAACTCACCACTTTTTCAGCGGTGGAAGCACCCATCCTATTTTTTAACAACGGCACTTTCACACTTCGCCCGTGATAGGTTGCAATTGCCCACGGAAAAACCACTTCTTGCGTCTGTTTTCCTTTGTCGTCCAACGTTACATTTATTGGCGTTAAGCCTCTATTCATAAACGATTGCATAATCGTATCTTTTTCTTGTTCGTTTTCCAATGGATTGATGAATTGAAAAACAATATTAGAATTATAGGCTTTGAATTCTTCTAATAATTGTTGTGTTTCTGTTTGCAATTTCTTGAATTCGCCAGGAAATTCACCTTTTAAGAATACATCAATTATCAAAGGTTCTTTAATGTCTTGAATTATTTTTAAAGAAGTTGGCGAAAGCGTGTATCTATGATCTTTTGTTAAGTCAAACCTATGGAAAAACTGACTTCCAATCCCGTTTAAAACGAGTAGAATTACCACGGTAAATAAAACCGTTTTTAGATTATTTTTTTTAATTTGATTCATTACAATTTCAAAGATTTTAATTTAAAAACAGTAAGCGAAAGGAATAAAATAGTGATACTCACAAAATACAAAAGGTCACGAGTGTCAATTACACCGCGGCTCATACTCTTGAAATGGCTGTTCATTCCCAAATTTGAAATAAAATTTTCGATACTTGGAAGATACGTCGCAATGCCATCAAATCCGAAATAGAAGAAGAAACATAAAAACACAGCAAGTAAAAACGCTACAATCTGATTGTTGGATAGGGTAGAAGTGAAAATTCCAATTGCCGAATATCCCGAAATTAAGAACAATAATCCAAAATAAGAACCAATGGTACTTCCCATATCGATATTGCCTTCGGGCATTCCAAGACTTGAAATTAAATATACATATATAAAGGTGGGAATAATTGCAATTACAATCAAAAGTACGGCACCAAAAAACTTACCATTCACAATTTGCCAAATACTCAATGGTTTTGTGAGCAACAATTCTAAGGTTCCTTGTTTCATTTCATCCGAAAAACTGCGCATCGTAACGGCAGGAATTAGGAAAATTAATATCCAAGGTGAAATCGTGAAAAACGGACTTAAATCGGCAAAACCAGAATTTAATATATTGTATTCGCCATCAATAATCCAAAGGAATAATCCGTTCAGAATTATGAAAATAGCGATAACTAAATAGCCAATTGGCGAACCAAAAAAGGATTTAATTTCTCTAAATAATAATGCTTTCATTTATGTTAATTCGTTGATTTGTTAATTTGGTTATTTGAAACTGATCACTTATTACTGTAAACTGACCACTTTATCCACGCTCCACGCTTCGGGTTTGTCATTAAATAATTTTTTTGTGAAAGTCCAAACGTCATAAAAAAGTTCGGAATTTCGATAATTTTCTAAATCTTGTTCGGTTTCCCAATAACTATAGGTAAAGAAAATACTTTTATTGGTTTTATCCTGACACAATTCAAGTAAACGATTTCCTTCGGCATTTCGTATTTTCTCCTTCATTATTTCGAAATTTTCTAAAAAGGTTGGAATATGTTCCTCGTGAAAACTCAATTTTACTATGCGTACGAACATTTTTAATTTATGATTTTAGATTGTTGATTTAAGATTAATTATATAAATTCAATTGTAATACTATCTCTATAATACAATCCCATTAGGCTTGAAGCACTTCCAACACTCAAAGGATTACTTCTGAAAATAGCGATTTCGAGAAATCCAGCTTCGTTAAAAATAGCTAATTTGTCGCCTTCGTAATTCTTAATTGGATATTTTCCCGCATTTGCAATATCAGAATATTTAGCCCAAATGTTCTTTATTGGACTCGATTTTTTTTGGTTTCGCTTTTGCAATAACGGAATTTCATACGGTCTTCCTTTGGCAACTTCCATAAAAAGTTTCTTAGTGATATTTGTAACTACATTTCCAAAATTATCGATGTAAATTACATAACCTTTTATCGAATTTTTATCAGCAGCAACAACGGGTTGCAGCTCTGTAACTTGTTTTATAGCAGTAATTTCTTTGCCAATAACATTCAGCGAACCGCCTTTTGAAAGGTGACTTGCAACAGTTACAAATACATCTAAATCGGTTGCATCTTCCGATAATCTATCGTGAATATTGATGGCGACAATTTTCTGTGGAACCACTTTTTGCGAAAGCATACTTAGAATACCATTATCGGCACAAATAAAAAAATGATCGTTCCATTGCATTGCAATATGTTGGTTTTCTTTATTCAATTCGGCATCAACACCAATGAGGTGCACAGTCCCTTTTGGGAAACTCATATAAGCAGCACCAATTATGTAACTTGCTTCAACAGTGTTGAATGGGTCGATATTATGCGAAATATCTACAATAGTAGCTTCCGAATTTTCAGTCAATATTTTACCTTTCAAAGCACCAACAAAGTGATCTTTGAGCCCGTAATCGGTAGTTAGGGTAATTATTGACATAAAATTGTTTATAACTAATTGAAGGATTTAAACCTAAAATTCATTAATTTTGAAATGCAAAGCTAATAATTATCAGTGACTAATTTTTAAATAAATACAACACATTTGAACGAAAGAACAATCGAGCTCATCGACATCGCTCCAAAAGACTTTTGGGGCGCTCAAGACACTCATCTTGAAACAATTAAAAAGTATTACCCAAAGTTGAAAATTGTTGCCAGAGGAACAACAATCAAAGTTTTTGGCGAAAAAGATTCCCTTGATGAATTTGAAAAACGATTCAACCGATTGATGCTCCATTTCACCCGTTACAACAATATTGACACCAATGTTATCGAAAGAGTCATCCAAAGTGATGTTCAAGACGACCGACGTATGGATTCCAAAGACAACATTCTGGTGCACGGCGTTGGTGGAAGAATTATTAAAGCAATGACTGCCAACCAGCAATTATTGGTGGATACCATCAACAAAAATGATATGGTATTTGCGGTTGGGCCTGCTGGAACTGGAAAAACCTATACTGGCGTGGCAATGGCGGTAAAAGCATTGAAAGAAAAGCAAGTCAAAAAAATCATTTTGACCCGTCCTGCAGTCGAAGCGGGTGAAAATTTAGGGTTTCTTCCTGGCGATATGAAAGAGAAATTAGACCCGTACATGCAGCCTTTATACGATGCTTTGCGCGATATGTTGCCTAACGAAAAACTTGAAGATTACATATTGAAAGGAATAATCCAAATCGCCCCATTGGCATTCATGCGGGGACGAACCTTGGACGAAGCCTTTGTAATCCTTGACGAAGCGCAAAACACAACGCATTCCCAAATGAAAATGTTTTTGACCCGTATGGGAAAAAACGCCAAGTTCATGATAACGGGCGACCCAGGTCAAGTCGATTTGCCAAGACGCACCATTTCCGGACTCAAAGAAGCCTTGTTGGTTTTGAAAGATGTCGATGGAATTGGGATAATTTACCTTGACGACAAAGACATTGTACGCCACAGATTGGTCAAAAAAGTCATTGATGCCTACAAGCAAATAGAGAATAACGATTAAGATGCACAAGGCAAATTTATAATTTATAAGTTTGTGAAATTGTAGTTTTTACTTTCGACTTTAAGACTTTCGACTGTTTTTAGGAGCAGAACGTTTGTAGTTTCCCTCACCATTCTACCCGCTATTCGCTATATCCACGCCCAAAAGCGTGGGATATTGCTGCTATCGGGGCTATATTTCACGTTTATATTTTCATAATTAAAGTTTGATTTAGAAAATTGTTTAATAAGTTAATCGTTAATTCGGTTATTTTAAAAATCTGAATTTAACCTAATGATTTGTCAATCTGAATTTATTTCAGATTCTATTTTTTACACTAAAATCACTTATTTTCTATTGTCTTTGTGGGGACGGATTGAAAATTCACCCTATCAGTTGTGGGGAAATATCCGAGCGGGGAGGATGTAAATTATACTGAATGCTGTTTAGTTATCGTCAGCGTCTTTTACTTTCTTTTTTTCTAATATAACAAAAGCACTTCTTTTTGGCGCAGGCATTACAGATTCTTCGCCTTTCACATATTTCCAAATGGTTTCGTTTAATTCTAAATCCGGAATGGCATCTTCTTTAGCTAAATTAAATCCAGCTGATTTTTTTGAACTTGTATTCTGGGCCACGTTTCTATCGTTTAAATCTATATTAGATTTCAAATGTGTATAGGGCTGTAAGTTAAGCTCATTGGTAAAACAATCATATAAAGGCAAGGCTGCCTCATCATATTGGCTCATAGGCGCTAAGCCTAAAATTAATTCCATGGTTCTTAATATGCCGCTGGTAGAATACATGGTGCTCACCACTTCGTTCCTTTTGGTATAGGGGCTAATCACCAAAGCTGGTGAACGGTGTGCATCCACATGATCAGGGCCATTTTGAGCGTCATCTTCCAACACAAAAACTGCCGACTCTTTCCAAATGGAGCTGTGTGATAGGTGCTCAATAAATAATCCTAAAGCCAAATCATTGTCCGCAACAGCAGCATAAGGGCTCAGTTTTCCTATTCTTTGACCACTAGTATGGTCGTTGGAAAATCGTAAAGTACTAAACTGTGGAACTGCATTTTGCGCCAATAAATGGTCGAAATCTTTTTCCCAAGCATGATAACGGATAGTATCTTTCACGTCCATGTCAAAGCCGGCGTAATCTGGACAGAAATGATTTTCTAAAGCCGTAATACTTGCTGTTTTACCATCCGAAAATTCGCCATAAGTGCGGTAGCTTATATTTGCTCGCTTGCAATGATCCCAAATATAGCCATCTTTTGGGTAAGCAATTTTTCTGGAGCCTTCAAAATCATAAGAACCTCCACGACCACCATAACTAATTGGCCACGATTTTTCAACATAATCTGTCGCGTAGGCCGCCATACTCCAGTTATGTCCATCGGCACTTACTTCTGCATCCACATAAAAATTATCTAATAAAACATATTCATTGGCTAAAGCATGAATATTTGGGGTAATCCTTTCGGGGAATAAACAGAGCGAGCTATCGCCATTTCCTTTTTTTACATCCCCAAAAACTTGATCATAAGTTCTGTTTTCTTTAATGATGTAAAATACATATTTAATCGGGCTTTTTTCGCCTTCAAGGATTGGAATAGGGTTGTCTTTAATTGATTTAATATTCGTTGAGGCCTTTCTCGAAGGAACATTGGCATAAACTTGTTTGCTGTATTGGGCTAATTGGTCATCTTTAGGGATATCAATGATAGAAAGCGTTCCTTTGAACAGGCCACCAATGTATTGCACCTCTTTTTTTGCGGTTGGGCTTTTCTGATAATCGCTGTCGTCTTTTTTGCTAATGGGTTGTGGTCCTTGAGGATTAGGTAGGCTGGTGAATCCTTTTCCGTTGGATACAAATATTTTCTTCCCAAAACTTTTCACATTGGTGGGGTACCAACCCGTGGGTATAAAGCCTTTACTTTTGCTGTTTCCAGCTGTCGAAACCTCAAAAACAGCCAAGCAATTATTATCTGCATTGGCAATAAACAATGTTTTTTCATCGTCTGATAAAGCCAATCCGTTGGTGGTAGAACCCGAAAGTTTGGTAGGGCTTAGGCTAGCCGAAATGGTTTCTATATTTTTCTGATTGTTAGTATTAAAAACCGATACGGAATTATCATTGGCATTGGCCACATAAAGTAGCGTCCCTTTTTTATTCAGCAACAATTCATTAGGATGACTTCCGGTTAGGATTTGGCTTTTAATCGTTCTGGTTTGGGTATCAAATAATGTGACTTTATCGCCTCCCCAAAGAGAAATATACAAGGTCTTTTGATCTGGCGATAGGAGGCAAGCATACGCTTCGGAACCTAAATCAATTCGCTCAATGGTTTTCTTTGTCTTTAAATCAATGATATATAAACTATTGTCTTCTTTGGTTACCGTATATAAAATCTGCGCTTGGTCGTCAACGGCAATCCCAGTCGGACTGATTTTATTTGGCCACTTTTTACCCAATACTATGGTATCTACATCGCCTAATTTCTGGTTTACAATAGGGTAAATTAGGATGGTATTATCATTGGCACCTGAAACATACAATTTTTTTTCATCGGCACTAAAAGCCAAACCGTACCAGGATTTACCAATGGTTTTTTCATCCAAAAGTGTTTCAGTTTTAGGATTAAAGAGCTGAATGCTTTGGATACCTTGACCGTTATTGGTCACGGCCAAAAGCTTTTTGGAAGGTGATATCTGAATATTTAATGGTAAATCTCCTAAAGGTAAGGACCTGCCCGCCGGACTTAAAGACCAGCCATTGGGTAATAGAATTTGAGCTGCTTTTGGGTTATTCGAAGGAGTTTGTGCCATTCCGTTAAAAGTAACAAACAATAGGAAAGCAAGTACGAGTTTAAGTTTCATAAAAAATGGATTTTTTTTCAAAGCTAAAGAAATCCATTCCTATATTTTTTATTTATTGATGATTTAACAAAAACTTAATGCTTACTTTTTTCTAAAGCAATTTTGGCTTTATTTTATTATGTATATCCGTAATTGCTCATATTTTTGTATATTTGTTTGATAAATAAATTA
>NZ_JBBALW010000012.1:0-81261 GCF_040402835.1 Flavobacterium sp. | reverse complement strand
AAATAATTTTAAAAATGTTGCTTAACTAATACTGCGGGTTTTATTTGCATATCCAGACTGATTTTGTCCTGTTTTATACTATTTTGAGACTTTTGACTTTAAAACTTTCGACTTACTTAGATATAATAATAAATCAAACTAATATAAAAATTTATACAATGAATAAATTATTAATAACAATTAGCCTTTTGAGTTTTTCATTAGGTTTTTCGCAAGATTTAAAGCCAATTTCGGAAAAATATACGGCACATAACAAAGGTAAAATTTATATTTTTTGGGGTGGAAACCGAGACAGTTATACTAATTCTGACATCCATTTTAAAGGCAATAACTACGATTTTACTTTGTATGATGTTGCCGCTGTTGATAAACCTAAAGGGTGGCATATTGATTACATAAACCCCTCAAGAATGACCATTCCACAAACTAATTTTAGATTGGGTTATTTCATCAACGATCATTATAATATCTCAATTGGTGTTGATCACATGAAATATGTCATGTTTCAAAATCAATCGGTTCGGATTTCTGGAAATTACCCCGCTTCATATAATTTAACAGTAATAAATAATGGAGTAGTAAATTTATCTGACGAAAGCTTTTTAACTTTTGAACATACTGATGGGTTAAATTATGTAAATACCGAAATTTCGAGAGTGGATGACATTTCTAAAATTTTTAAAATCAGAAATACCGATAAATTTCAAATCAGTCTAACAGAAGGTGTTGGTGGTGGAATTTTATATCCAAAAACAAATGTAATGTTAATGGGACAGCCACGACATGATGATTATAATGTTGCTGGTTATGGAGTTTCCGCAAAAGCAGGGCTAAATCTAACTTTCTTTAAATACTTTTTCATTCAAGCTGAATTAAAAGGAGGTTATATCAACATGCCAAATATCAAAACAACATTTGATAATTCCGATAGTGCTTCACAACATTTTATGTTTTTTCAACGCGTAATCGCTTTTGGAGGAATTTTTAAAATCTAAAATATTAAAATTAAAGGCTAAGTTGTAAGTGTTATAAAGTGTCGTGTTTTAATAGATGTATTTTTTAGTAATTGACTGATTTTAAAAAAAAAATTCTATTTCAAGACATTTGACTTTACGACATTACAACTTTCGACTAACTTACTTATTCCATTTTCAATTTTAGTTACTTTATTTTTTCTGTTGTATTCTCGTATTTCTCTGTTTTTTTTCCAAATTTCAGGAGTTGAATATCCTCTTGTGTGATCCAAATGAATACAAATTGCACTGTAACGTATTTGCTTAGAGAGCATGCCGTTATAAAACATTCTTTCACCTAATTCCCTGTCCTCTCCTCCATATTGCATATCGTTGTTAAAACCGTTAACTGCAATTATATCGTTTTTCCAAGCGGATGAATTATGACCATTCCACGACCGTTTAGTAGGTGTAATCCAATTCATGAATTTTGCAAATAAAACGCTTTGTGTCATTTTACTACTTTTGAAATTTAATTTAAAACCATTTTTTTTAAGCCAAGATAATTGGAAACAATCTGAACTCAAAATATCATTTTCAGAAATTATTTTTGAAATCGAAAGAGGAAGTTTAAAATATCCTCCAGACAGAAAAAATCCATTTTCCCTATATTTTAAATGCATTGACACAAAATCTTTTCTAGGAATACAATCGCCGTCAGTAAAAATTAAATAATTTGAATTTGAATTTAGAATGGCCTTGTTTAAAATTTTAGTTTTTTGAAAACCCTCGTCTTTTTGCCAAACATGCACAATTGGATGTTTAAATTTCGAAGAAAATAAAGACAAGATTTCTTTGGTTTCCGGAGTAGAACCATCATCAGCAATAATGATTTCAAAATCGCACTCGGTTTGGACACTAAAACCAATAAGTACTTTTTTCAACCAATCAACGGCATTGTAAGTTGTGATTATTACTGAAACTTTCATTTTTTCTTTTGAAAAGTGAAAATACTATTTTTTCATAACTATTTCTTCCAAAATTTTAATTTCTTTTTCAATCTTTTCTTTCTAAAGTATTGATTTTGAAAATCAGAAGTCATTTTCCATAGTGTTTGAAAGATAAGTTGTTCAGATTCTCCCGAAATTATAGCGTATTCATTACTCATTATGGATACCATTTCTTTTTTAGGTGTCAATCGGCAAAGGTTTTTCATTCGGATTTCAAAAGACATAGATTTATGAAATAACATCCGATTTAAATCAACCAGATAGAAATCATACTTTCCATTATTCCCTTTTTTAATTAACGTGTTTCCTGGTGAATGGTCTAAAAACTCAATTCTTTTTTGATGTAAATCATAAGAAAAACGAGTGAATTGTCTCAATATTATTTCATTTTCAGGAAATTCAGGAATTTGAACCAATTCTCTAAAAGTCAAATCACATTGAAGATGTTCGCTAATATAATAACTGTCTTTTAAACCTAAAAAGTTTGTGTTTTCAAAATACGCAATGGGTTGTGGGGTTCCGATCTTATTTTCTAACAAGATATTCGCAAATTCAAAGGAACGCCTTGCCTTTGATTTTCTATAATATTTATAAATTATTGAATTAAGAAGATGTGGTTTTTTGAAAGATTTAATATTGATTTGTTTTGAATCAAAATCGAAAAGTTTAATTACATTTCTATTACCGTCACCGAAAACAGTTCCACTTGTTGAAAAAATAGAAACTAAATTAGAAATTTCATTATTAAAATCTGAGTAATTTTTAGAAAAAAATTTATTTAAAATCATCTAGTATAATTTATTTATTTTTAGTCACAACCGTTGCAAATTGAAGGTAACGAATATCTAAATGTGTAAATAAAACAAATAAGTTATATAAATAAGGTTTAAGTGAACGACTTTTATTAATTCCTTCACTTAATTTTATTTCATATCCAGCCTCTATATACATTCTTTTAATACTTTTTTCGGTAAAAAATCTTAAGTGTGTAAAGTCCATAACACCAAAGCTATCGTATTTCCAATCCTTTTTAAATAATAGTCTCATAAATGTATTGTGGTATCTGACATTTGGAATAGAGCTTATCAATACACCATTTAAAGCTAATTTACTTTTAATTTTTTTTAAAACGCTATAAGGATCTATCAAATGTTCCAATACATCATTAAAATATATTGCGTCAAAATAATTATCAGGAAGAGAATCCAAATGTTTTTCACACTCACCTGCAAAAACCTTGTGCAATATTTTTGCAGCAATATCTGCTTCAGACTGCATTAATTCAATTCCCCAAACTTCCGCGTCATTTTGGTTTTTTATAACTTCGGCAAAACATCCATTTCCACAACCTATATCAATTATTTTTTTTGCGTCTTTTGGCAAATATTTAAGCATTTCAAATCGAATATTATCATAATAACCTTGTGGTTTGTTTTTATAATCCATAGTCGATTTTTTTCAAAGATATTAAAATTTCTATTGCCAAGTTAAATAAACTATATTTGTTTGGTCCATTAAACAATATAATTACTTTAAATAAAAATAAATTCAAGATTAATAAAAAATTATAATTTCTTACAACATGAAGATATTAAATGTTACATCTATAACTGAATTAAGAGGCGGTGACACACAAATGTATTCCGTTTATAACATTCTGAAAAGCAAAAACGACTTAACCCAATATATATTATGTCCTGAAAATTCGGTACTTGCAGGAATGTGTAAAACGGATAACGCTAATTTTTTTACTTACAAAAAAAATAAATTAAAACTCCTTAATCTTTTAATTGCAATTATAAAAATTTGTAAAAAAGAATCAATTTCCATTATTCATATTCATGATTCAAGTGCATTAAATGCAGGATTAATTGCTATGAAATTTATAAATAAATCAACTTCTTTAATCTTAAGTAGAAAAAGAAACAACACCATTAAAAACAAATTTCTGAATAGATACAAATATTCGCATCCAAGTATAAAGAAAATTATTTGTGTATCGAAAGCCGTAGAATCAATTTTTGAAAAAATAATAACTGACAAGAATCGTTTAGTAACGATATACGATGCCATTGATGTTGAAAAATTTGCAAAAAAAAATAATAAAAACCTTCTTCATAGTGAATTTAATTTTTCACCTAAAACTAAAATTATTGGAAACATTGCAGGTCTTACAAATCAAAAAGATATTTTTACGTTTATAGATGTTGCAAAAAAAATTAAGGGGAAAGATGAAACTAAACAATCTATAAAATTTATTATAATTGGAGATGGTCCATTAAAAAATAATTTGATTGAATATGCTAAAACTAATGACTTAACGGATGACGTACACTTTTTAGGTTTTAGAAATAATGTAGCTGATTTACTTCCAGAATTCGACATATTCCTTAATACTTCAATTACAGAGGGATTACCATTAACAATATACGAAGCATTTGCTTGTAAAGTTCCTGTTGTTGCCACAAAAGCAGGTGGAATTCAAGAAATTGTAATTGATGGTGAAACTGGATTTTTAGCAAATATTAAAGACGCAACTATACTTTCAGAATCTGTTTTGAGAATTTTATCGGATTCTTTTATAAATGAATATATAAAAAACAATGCTTTTAATTTGGTGAAAAAAAATCATGATTTAAAGGTAATGGAGGAAAATTACTATCAGTTTTATCTAACTCTTATTTGATTATATTAAACTTTAAATACTTCAAAAATCCAATTTTCTAATTTATATTTATTCAAAATTAAAGGATTAATATCTTCATATGCACTTTCAAAAAAATCAATTGGAATTTCAATATTTTCATTGTTTATAACAAAAATATTATTCTTGTTATAAAAGTCATAAGTGATAATGTCTTGATTATTAGTAATCAATTTTTTCCTGTAACCCAGCGCTTCAAAAACTCGAAAACTTAATCCAAATTGATTGTTTTTTTGTAAATCAACCATGACTAAACTACTTGATATTATTTTTTTAACATCATTTATTGGAAAATATTTCTTCGTGATTTCAATTGTATTATGATTAAGCAATTTATTTTTTTTAACTATAAATCGGAAAGGAACTTGATTAACAGTTAAATAATTCGCTAATTTTTCCAACAACGGAAACCTCTTATCAAAAGAAGAAATAGTAAAAGCTTTATTAATAATAGTATTTTGCGATATTTTATCATCATAAATATAATTTGTTAAAAATTGAAAATTAAATTTTTCAACATCTCTTTTATCGTAGCTGTAAATAGAATCAAAATAGGTAATTGTTTTTTTTTGGTTTTTAAAATTTTCAATTCCATCAAATAAAAAACAGGTCAATTGAACAGAGCTTTTTCTTAAAAAATCTAAAGAATCTTTATGAAGTTTGTCTGGTCGTATAATCAATATTTGATCAAATATCTCTTTATCTGAAATTATTTTTTTTATATGATTAGTTCTGTTTTTTTCTTTTAAACCTGTTAGTAGAACTAATTTTAAAATAAAGTTAACTATTCTTGAAAATTTATTTTTATATACAAATGGGATTTTATCAATGTTAATGTAGGTCAAATCAATATTTTCATTCAAGTTTAGTTTATCAACCAAAAAATCAATATAGCCAAAAGAATGAGTAGTTATAATTGCAATCATTTTTTTATTTGTCATAATTACTATCTTTGTAAAATAATTAATTTTCACAAAAATAGAAAGTTATTTATTAAATCCTAAACAAAATGAACCAAGAAATTCACAATGCCTTCGAAATCATAAAAGAAGGCGGAATTATACTTTATCCAACAGATACTGTTTGGGGAATTGGATGCGACGCAACAAATTCTGAAGCGGTTGCCAAAATCTATAAACTCAAGCAAAGAGCAGAAACACAAAGTATGATTGTGCTGATGAATGGCGAAAAAATGATGTACAATGTTTTCAAAGACATTCCAGAAGTAGCTTGGCAATTAATAGATTTATCCGAGAATCCAATAACCATAATTTTAGACAATCCTAGAAATGTAGCACCAAATTTGATTTCTCAAGATAAATCGTTAGGAATTAGAATTGTAAAGGAGCCTTTTTGCTTCAAATTAATGGAAAAAATGAGAAAACCATTGGTTTCCACTTCTGCAAATATTTCGGGTCAACCCACCCCAATTGCTTTCAAAGATATTAGCCCAGAAATTATAAAAGGTGTGGACTATGTTGTAAATTTGCACCGCGATAGAATTGGGGGAAAGCCGTCAACAATCATAAAATTGACGAGTGATTCTCAGGTTAAGATTATTCGGAAATAATAATTTGAAAATTAAAACATGAATTACAAAATAGCATTAAATAACAAAATCTTCGAGGTAATTTCAAAAGCTTCCCAACAACTAAACATAGATAGTTATGTGATTGGTGGGTTTGTGCGGGATTTAATTTTAGGTAGGGATTTAAAAAAAGACATTGATATAGTTGCCGTGGGTAGCGGAATTGAACTCGCCTTAAAAGTATCTCAATTACTTCCAAACAAACCAAAAGTCCAAGTTTTTAAGACTTATGGAACTGCAATGTTGCGTTTTGAAGATACCGAAATTGAATTTGTTGGCGCCAGAAAAGAATCCTATCACTTTGAAAGTAGAAATCCGGTTGTAGAAAACGGAACTTTAGAAGACGATCAAAACCGCCGTGATTTTACCATAAATGCATTGGCATTATGTTTAAATAAATCGAATTTTGGTGAATTATCAGATCCTTTCAATGGCTTGGAGGATATGCAAAATAAAATCATAAAAACACCTCTTGATCCTGATATTACTTTTTCAGATGATCCGTTGCGAATGCTTCGTGCCATTCGGTTTGCCAACCAATTAGGGTTTCAGATTGAGGAAAATTCGTTGCAATCGATAACTCAAAATAAAGAGAGAATAAATATCATTTCAGGAGAACGCATTGTTGACGAGTTGAATAAAATACTTTCAACCGATAAACCATCAATTGGCTTTTTATTGTTATATAAAACAGGGCTTTTGGACATCATTCTTCCTGAATTAACTGCTTTAAATCAAGTGGAAGAAATTGATGGTCATACTCACAAAAATAATTTTTATCACACTTTAGAAGTCGTTGATAATATTTGTCCAAATACCGATGATGTTTGGTTGAGATGGTCGGCTTTATTGCACGATATTGGAAAAGCACCAACAAAACGTTTCAACAAAAAGCAAGGGTGGACGTTTCACGGACACGAATTTTTAGGGGGAAAAATGGCGAAGAAAATCTTTGAACGCTTACACATGCCATTGAATCATAAAATGAAATTTGTTCAAAAAATGGTTATGCTTAGTTCTAGACCAATCGTTTTATCTGAAGATATTGTAACTGATTCGGCTTTGCGTCGTTTGGTTTTTGATGCCGGAGAAGATGTGGAACATTTAATGACGCTTTGCGAAGCTGATATAACGACCAAAAACTCTAATAAATTTAAGAAATACCATAAAAATTTCGAAATTGTTCGTAAAAAAATTGTGGAAGTAGAAGAGCGTGATCACATACGAAATTTTCAACCTCCAATAACGGGTGAAGAAATTATGTCGATTTTTAATTTACAACCTTCTCGAGAAATCGGAATATTAAAAGAGGCCGTTAAAGAAGCTATTTTAGAGGGTGAAATTACGAATAATTATGATGAAGCATATACTTTTGTGTTAAAGAAAGCGGAGAAGTTGGGGTTAAAGAAAGTTTAGGGAATATTTATACTAATTTTTAAAGATTTTATATAATTTTACTAAAAATTAAAAAGTATGAAAAGTGCAGAATTAAAATTAGAATTGATTGCGCAAATTATTTCAACTAATGATTTAGCAACATTAATGAAAATTGAAACTATTTTAAATAATTCTGACCAATCCATTCTTGAAATAAACGAACCTACAACTGCTTATGTTAAAACTGAAAAAGTATTTATTCTAAATGAATGGCAACAAAAGCGGATTGACATTGCATTAAAACAAGTTGAAAACGGCGAATGTATTTCTGATGAAGAAGCGGAAAAAGAAATTCAAATATGGTTCAAAGAAGAAGAAGAAAGATTGGGTGGACAGTAAATGCCCTTCTAACCAAGAAAAATATTTTTTATTATTGGAATAATCGAAATAAATCAACTGTTTATAGCCAAAAATTGAACCAATTATTTACTACAACAATACATACCATCGAAAATTCTCCCGAAGCATCTATAGCTATTAAGTCAGGAAAAATTAGAGCCATTTTAGTTAAAGACTATTATCTAATTTTTGAAATTACACCGTTAACTATATTTGTCTTAGACATTTGGGATACCAGACAAAACCCTGAAAACTTTCCTTTAAAATAAATATTCGCTTTAAACAAAAAATGAAAAAGTACTTCCTCAAATCTGCAAAAACAACACTAATTTTAGTCTATTTAGTTATAATTGCTGGAGCATTAGTTAGAATGACAGGCTCTGGAATGGGTTGTCCCGATTGGCCGAAATGTTTCGGATATTATATTCCACCAACCGATATTAAGGAACTTACTTGGACACCGAATCGAGAATTTGAAGAAGGACAAGTTATTATTAAAGATGATAAATTATGGGTTGCAAAATCGGTTTTCAAAACAAATATAAACTTCGATAAATCGCAATGGAGATTATACACCAAACACGATTATGCGATATTTAATGCTACCGAAACATGGATAGAATATTTAAATCGTCTGATAGGAGCATTGGCGGGAGTTGCTATTTTTTTAATGGCACTATTTTCTTTTGGCTATTGGAAAACAAATAAAAAAATAACACTGCTTTCTTGGGCTTCTGTTTTACTAATAGGATTTCAGGGGTGGCTTGGAGCAAGAGTTGTTTATTCGGTTCTTAACCCCGTAAAAATAACCATTCACATGATGGTTGCTTTACTAATAGTAGCATTATTACTCTATCTTATTAAAAATTCTAAAGAAAAAATAAGTATTTTCAAAAAGAACACCCTATTTGAAAAAATAGTTCTTTTAACGCTGATTTTAACTTTTATTCAAATAGTTTTAGGAACTCAAGTTCGACAATATGTAGATGATCAAATGAAACTTTTGGGCTATGACCAGATGGCATTGGTATTAAAAAACCCTATTTTGGTTTTCTATATCCACCGATCTTTTTCACTATTGATTTTAGGATTGAACGTGTTTTTGTTCTTAAGAAATAGGAAATTCCAGCTGGGTTTTGATAAGACAAACTGGGTTTTAGGAATCATTGGAATCGAGATTCTTACTGGAATGGCCATGTATTATTTGGATTTTCCATTTGCATCACAACCCCTACACTTGGTAATAGCTTCTCTACTTTTTGGAACACAAACCTATTTATTTTTAGAAACTAAAGAAGCTAAACTTAGTTAATTATCAATTAAACATTTACAATTGACAATTCATTTTTGTTATTCGAAATAATTTTTCAATATCAGGTAATTGAATCGATTTTAAAAGCGAATCTTCGATTAAATCTGCCCAAGAATATAAGTATAAAATAGTATCTGACTTTAAATTACGGTTTAAAGTGGCTCGACCTGATTTGGCTAAAACAGCCTTGTCTGACAACCACTCTAAGTTTCTTAAATCTTGGGCTGTGAAACCAAACTCAATCATTTTTCCAATAATCATGTCCATTGGATAGCCACTTGTTGGGCAATAATCAATTAATTGTTCAGACCAATCCCCTCTTTTTTGAAGTGCGTATTCTTGAATTTCTGCTCTCGAAAAAGAAGTAATAGTTTGAACTAAATTCCCGCAATTGCAATTTCCCATGTGTCCCCATTCGTAACGGTGACCATTTTCCAGTTTCTTAGCAGTAGTTCGTAGTGCTTCAATTATGTTTAAACGTAGGGCTGCCATATTTATGTAAGTTAAATTATAAATTTTAAAATTAATAAAAATTTAAATTTAATTTAATCATTTTAACAAAAACTAAACTTTTGTTTATTTAATAACTTTTTAAATTTAAGACTATCTTTGCCCCCTGACTATATTGTCGCATTTCATTGTTTACATTATTTTAAATGTCTAAACTTTCCGCTCAAGATAAATTCCTAGATTTATCAGATTATGGAAGACCTTTTGGAAAATGGTTTGCCAATTTGCTGAAAAATACCCGCTTCACCCCTATTCACGTTACGCTATTATTTGGTTTTACAGGGCTAATTTCTATAGTTTGTATTTTGAAAAATCAGTATGTTTTGGCAGGTTTTTTTATCATTTTAAAATCGGCAATTGATGCTGCTGACGGCGAATTGGCTCGATTAAAAAACACACCTTCTTATGTAGGAAGATACCTCGATAGTGTTTTTGATATTGTCTTAAATTTTATGTTTTTAATGACCATTTGTTATGTCTCAAAAACGACAATTTGGTTTACTATTTTAGCCTTTATTGGCATTCAATTACAAGGCACATTATACAATTATTACTATGTAATTCTAAGAAATAAATCGGTGGGTGGAGATACAACAAGTAAAATTTTTGAGTACAAATCGCCACGAGCTTTGCCTGGAGAAACTCAAAAATCGGTAGATATATTATTTGGAATTTACACCTTTGTTTATGGTATTTTTGACAAGGTAATTCACTTTTTAGATCAAGACGCATACAAGGTAAAAACATTTCCAAATTGGTTTATGACTTTACTTTCAATTTATGGATTGGGATTTCAATTGTTGCTAATTGCGATTATGATGCCACTGAATTTGATTGAATATATAATTCCATTTTTCATTGTTTATACTTTATTTATATTTGTAATAATTGCCATCAGAAAAACAGTTTTTAAGGCTTAAAATCACTATAGAATAAATCGATACTTGATAGTTAAAATATTATTTATCAATTATTTAAATATAATTACTTAAATTTAAAATATAATTGTATTTTATCCAATCCAATTTTTGAAATCAGCTACTTTTTCACGACTTACAATCACCTCATCATCTTTAAAAGTGGGTAAAATAATCCTCAATCTTGAGTTACTATAGACCACAATTTCCTTAATTGCTTTCATCGGAATTATAAATTTCCGACTTATTCTATAAAAATCTTTGGTGTCTAATTCTTGTTCTAAAACTTCTAATGTAGATTCTATCAAGTAATTTCTATTGTCAAAAGTATGAATATAGGTTCCTTTATTTTCGCTAAAAAAACATTCGATTTCATCGGTTGAAATTACTTTTAGGTGCTGCCCTATTTTCACTGTAAACCGTTTTTTGAAATGATTTTCAAATGAATTTTGAAACATTTTTTTAATTTTTTCAAAGTCCATTTGACTCGTAAAAATTCCTTCATTTGATTTTTGAAAATGCGCTTCGAATTTCGAAATTGAAACTTCTAATTCGACTTCGTCAATTGGTTTTAAAAGATAGTCAATTGAGTTCAATTTGAAAGCTCTTAATGCATATTCATCATAAGCAGTTGTGAAAATAACAGCACTTTTAATTTCCACTTTTTCGAATATTTCAAATGACAATCCATCTGACAATTGTATGTCTAGAAAAATCAAATCGGGATGTTCGTTTTTAGAAAACCATTCGATAGCTTCCTGAACAGAATGTAGCATTACTTCTACACGAATATTTAGCCTTTCTAGTTTGCGTTGCAATAATCTTGCAGCTGGCTTTTCGTCTTCTATTATTATGGTTTTCATTTTACTGATTTTAAATTTTCAAAAGAAATTTATATATTTGAATTTCTATCTTTTTCCATAAATTCCTTAATTTTTTTATCTTCCCAATTTTTACCAAACAGAAGGTAGCTACCAAAAACGCCTGTTCCGTGAGATATAATTCCGATTCCCCAAAACAAAACTACCGAGAAACTTTCCCAACGCCAAAAATCATTTTTATTCTCCAAATATATTTGAATAATCAGGAATATATTCACTAAAATATAGACTAATAAGTGCATGTAAAATCCTTTAATACTTTTTACTCTTTTTTGCGCTGCAAAATAACGCTCGTCTTTTTGAATTTGATTTTCCATTTTGTTTTTATTTACTATTATCTCCAATTTTGTTTGTTTTCTTCTTTATTCATTAGCTCTTGGATTTTTTGCACTTCCCAATTTGAACTATAACCATATACCCGAAGTGCTTTCATTATTAAACCCAATCCCCATCCAAACATAGAAAACCAAAACCACTGAAATTGTGGACTAAATCTTAGATTTATATATATGAGAAACGGAATTACTATGCAATAGGAAATCAAACTAGTGTAAAATTTTCTTAGTTCGTCAACTTGTCTTTTTGCTTTGTAGTAACCGTTTTCTGAATCGTAATTTGAATTTTCCATAATTGTTATTTGTTTTGTTAGTATTGGTAATTTAACTGTAAATGTGTTTTCGTTTTGTTCAATTGAAACTTTTCTGTCTGTAATAATGTGGTAGCGACTAATAATATTTTGAATTCCAACGCCTTGTCCGTCTTGCAATACGGCTTTCTTTTGAAAATTATTTTGAATTACCAACACATCGTTTTCGATATAAATCTGAATGTGCAATGGTTTTTGTTCGCTTATGATGTTGTGTTTTACGGCGTTTTCTAAAAGTAATTGCAATGAAAGTGGCACAACCTTCATTTCTGTCATTGCGAGAGACGAAGCAATCTCATCATAATTTGGAGGTAATTCAAAGGTTAAGCTGTTTTCGAAACGCATTTGCAACAAATTCATATAAGTTTTTGCAAAAGCCAATTCTTCTTCAATTGGCACCAAGTCTTTGTCTTTTTGTTCCAAAACATACCGATACACTTTAGATAAAGCAGTTGTAAACCGTTGTGCATTTTCGGGATTTTCTTCAATTAAAGAACTCAAAACATTGAGACTATTGAAAAGAAAATGCGGGTCGATTTGGTTTTTTAGCGTTTCAAACTTTGCAGATGCTGTTCCAGCAATAATTTTTTGCTCTTTGACTTTTCTTTCTTGAATATTCTTGTTGGATTGATATATTTTAAAAATTATAAAACAAAAAATTATAAGAGCAAATGAATAATTGTAAATATTAGTTCCATCAATTGGAATCCATGTTAGGTTGTACATCAAAAATGTTTTCATAAGTCTTATTATTTGATACAAATGTAATTCGGATGTTGAAGATAACTATTTATTATTTACTGAATTGTCGGATTTTTGGGATGAATTGTAAAAACACCGCAAAAACGCTCTTATTTACTCCTTTTTAGCCCGGATAGAAGGGAAAATCCCGCTTTGTTGCGCGACAGCAGCAATAAAGCGGATTTGGAATGATAGACGGATTAGCTTCTAAAAAAAATCTTATTAACAAATCTGGAATCTAAAATCTAAAATCTAAAATTAAATTTTACCTTTGTTACTTCACAAAAATAAAGAATATGGTTTATAAATTTAGAGTAATTTTAGACACAGAAGAGGACATTTTTAGAGATATTTCGATACTTGCGGAAGATACTTTGGAGGATTTTCACAATGCTATTTTCAATTCTTTTGGGTTTGACGGTATGGAGGTAGCTTCGTTTTATACGTGTGATGATACGTGGAATCAGGAGGATGAGATTCCGATGTTTGACGCTGGGGATGTTCCGGGCGAGCAAAAAACGATGAGCAATTATCAATTATCGGATTTGTTGGACAAGCAAAATACTAAGATTATATATGTTTATGATTTTATAAATATGTGGACTTTTCTTGTGGAATTGGCTGCGGTGGAAGAAAAAATTGCTGGGAATTTTTATCCTGAAACGATTTTTTCCCACGGTGAGATGCCTGATGAAGCAATGGAAAAGAATTTTGAAGCGGATATGCACGATGATATTTACGGTGAATTTGAGGATGATTTGGACGAAGATGATTTGGATATGTTCAGCGGTGATGACAGTTTTGAGGATTACGGGACGGAAGAGAATTGGAATTAATCCTCTCCCCAGCCCTCTCCAAAGGAGAGGGTGACAAACGGAATAAAAAAACTTGAAAAATGTTTAATTCTTCCTTTTTTGTTCGGGAGAAAAAAATAAAAAACTAATTAAATACTAACCTTTACATCTCGTCTTCCTCTCCTTTGGAGAGGGTTGGGGGAGAGGAAAATTTACTATGATAAACTTATTTAATACCCATATTGAGACTTTGTCGATTCACAGAGTTGGAAATAAAAGCCGCAACGAAGCACTATTTTTATCGGAGCAACCCTTTAATTTGAATGACGAGATTGTGCCTTTGATGAAAGAATATTTCTTCAGACCTTTTAGAGAAAAAGAAGAAAATTATTTTCAATTTGCTCATGAAGTTGATTTGGATTACAATGAAATGTTCAAATTTGCTTCAGAAGTTTTTGATAATCCAAATAATTTGCACGACGTTTCAAAGAAAATTACGACCCATTTATTTGAGCAATCAAATCATCCGCACATTAAAAACGGGGAAGTTTATGTGACGTATTTGACCAATATAAACATTGATAATAATGTAGTTGATGCAATTGGGATTTTCAAAAGTGAGGTGCAATCTGATTTTTTACAGTTTGAAGAAAAAGGAACAGCCTTAGAAATGATTTTGCAACAGGGAATTAATCTCAGCAAATTGGACAAAGGATGTTTGATTTTCAATTACAAAAAGGAAGAAGGTTATAAAATATTAACGGTGGATAGCAATCGGTATGATGCGAGATATTGGTTGGAACATTTCCTTTCGGTTGATGCCTTTCAAGACGAGAATTTTATCACAAAAAAATACTTGAAATTTTGTCAAGGATTTGCCAAAGACGTTGTTTTTCCTGCTGAAGATAAGAAAGAAGAAGTGATGTTTATGAACCGCTCAGTGAATTATTTTGCTAAAAATGATCAGTTTGAAGAAACTAATTTCTTGAATGAGGTTTTGGATAATCCAGATTTGATTCCAGAATTTAAAAATTATAAAGTTGACAAAGGCGAGAAATACAGCATTGAAGATATTACGACGTTTCCAATTGCAAATGCAGCAGTTTCGGATGCGCGGAAATCAATTAAAAACGTAATTAATTTAGATACTCACATTCAGATAAAAATGGATTTCATTAACCCTGAAAGTGCTGAAAAATATGTTGAAAAAGGCTGGGATGAAGAAAAGCAAATGTATTATTATTTGGTTTATTTCAATAAAGAAGAAAAGAGTTAGATTTTAGTTTTAACTAATATTACAAACTTAATTTATTCGATTTATTACCTTTAAGAATTAATTGCATGTCATACTTCAAATTATTATTATTTAAAAAGTCAAGAATTATAAAGTATATTTCCTGATTTTTAAATTACATCAATTTCTCTCATTATATTTGTAGCATAATTTTTCAACACCTACTATTTTGAAGCAAATCACATCCGTTCAAAATCCATATATAAAGTCATTGGTACTTTTACAGGAAAAAGCAAAAGCCAGAAAACAATCGGGGACTTTTTTGATTGAAGGGCAACGCGAAATTTCTTTGGCAATAAAAGGCGGATATGAAATTGACACGATTTTGTTTTACCCTGAATTGATTTCTGAAATTGAAATAAATCAACTGTCAAAGCAGCCGTTTAACTTGATTGAAATCAATAAAGAAGTATTTGAAAAATTGGCGTATCGAGATACAACCGAAGGAATTATTGGAATTGCAAAAAGTAAAAATTTGAATTTATCAGATTTAAAACTGAAAGAAAATCCGTTGATTTTGATTGCTGAAGCACCCGAAAAACCTGGAAATATTGGTGCTTTATTGAGAACCGCAGATGCCGCCAATCTTGATGCCGTAATTATTGCTAATCCAAAAGGCGATTTGTTCAATCCAAATGTGGTGCGTTCCAGCGTTGGATGTTTGTTTACCAATCAAATTGCGACAGGCACGACATCTGAAATTATTACGTATTTGAAAGAGCGAAAAATCAATTTTTATTGTGCTACATTACAAAATTCAACGTCCTATCATACGCAAGATTATACCACGCCAACCGCTTTAGTTGTTGGAACTGAAGCAACTGGATTGACTCAAGAATGGCGAGATGCAGCGACCCAAAACATCATTATTCCAATGCAAGGCGAAATCGATTCTATGAATGTTTCCGTAGCCGCCGCCATATTAATATTTGAAGCGAAAAGGCAAAGAGGATTTTAATTTTTTAAGTTAAAATTGTATCACATTTATAACCTATCGTTTGCACATCTCATTACTTATTCATAAATTTAGAAATTGAATGAAAATAGCTATGACAGAAATTGAAATAGAAAAAGAAAATAAGGCTATAGCCAGAGAATACAAGGAACTTCTCCGAATAAGTTATCAAACATTAACTCCTGAAGATAAAAAATTAATCCGAAAAGCTTTTGATGTTTCTGTTGATGCACATCAGCAACAACGAAGAAAATCTGGCGAAGCTTATATTTTTCATCCCATTGCAGTCGCGAAAATTGTAGCTTCAGAAATTGGTTTGGGTGCCACTTCAATCGCTGCAGCTTTATTACACGATGTTGTTGAAGATACTGAAATTAGTGTACTAGATATAGAAAAAATGTTCAATCCAAAAGTAGCGCAACTTGTGGAAGGATTGACCAAAATTTCCAAAATCCAAAAAGATTTAAATTCTTCGATGCAAGCCGAGAATTTCAGAAAAATGATTCTTACATTAAATGATGATGTGCGAGTAATTTTGATAAAATTGGCAGATCGTCTCCATAATATGCAAACCATGAATTCGATGGAGGAATACAAACAAACCAAAATTGCATCAGAAACATTATATATTTATGCCCCTCTTGCCCACCGATTGGGATTATATAATATAAAAACGCAGTTGGAAGATTTAGGATTAAAATATACAGAGCCAACCGTTTATAACGATATTGTAACTAAAATAAAAGAGACAAAGGAAGAACAAGATGAATATATAGAAAATATTTCTGACGTTTTAAAGAAATCTTTGGATGTTGAAGGTATTGAATATGTTATTAAAGGGCGACCAAAATCAATCTATTCTATTCGTAGAAAAATGAAAGCTCAAAATGTGAGTTACGATGAGGTTTATGATAAATTTGCGCTTAGAATTGTCTATAAATCAAATCAACACGATGAAAAATTTATCGCTTGGAAGATTTATTCGATTGTAACAGACCATTACAGACCAAGTCCAAGCCGGTTGCGAGACTGGATTTCATCACCAAAATCAACGGGTTACGAAGCACTTCATATCACTGTTATGGGACCTTTGGGACGTTGGGTTGAAGTTCAAGTTCGTAGTGAACGAATGGATGAAATTGCAGAAAAAGGATATGCAGCACATTATAAATACAAACAAGGGGCAACCGAAGAAAGCGGATTAGATGTTTGGTTGAATCTATTGAAGGAAGCATTAGAAAATCAAGAAAAAAATGCGGTTGACTTTGTTGAAGATTTTAAAATGAATCTTTATTCTAAAGAAATTTTCGTTTTTACACCCACTGGAGAAATAAAATCATTACCTAAAGGTGCTACATCACTCGATTTTGCATTTAGTATTCACTCCGCTATTGGAGTTCATACAAGAGGAACTCGTGTAAATGGAAAATTGGTGCCCCTAAATTTTGAATTGAAAAGTGGCGATCAAATTGAAGTTATTACTTCCGTCAATCAAAAACCAACCCCGCATTGGTTGAATTATGTAACAACTTCTCGCGCAAAAACGAAGATCAAGAATGTTTTAAATGAAAATACTAAGAAAGTTGCCGAAGATGGAAGGGAACTTTTAACTCGAAAATTACGACATCTAAAAGTTATTTTAAATGAAAAAACCATTAATGAAATGGTAGTGTATTTCAAACTTAAAACTAGTTTAGATTTGTTTTATAGAGTTGGAATTGGCTCAATAGAAAACCAACAACTTAAAGATTTTGCTGCATTAAAAAGCAATACAATTATCAATTTCTTTAAAAATAAAATCAAAAGATCACCTTCTGCAAATTCTGAACAAATTTCGAAAGAGGAAATTCATACCAATTATGATTTACTCGTTTTTGGAGCAGAACAAGATAAATTAGACTACAAATTATCCGCCTGTTGTAATCCAATAATTGGGGATGAAGTTTTTGGTTTTATAACCATAAATGAAGGGATTAAAGTCCATCAAAAAGATTGTCCAAATGCTTTGAGTATGCAATCTAACTATGCGTACAGAGTTATTAAAGCCAAATGGATTGATTCGTCACAACAAGAATTTAAAGCCATTTTGATCATTACCGGAATGGACTTTTTGGGACTTACAAATGAACTTACAAAAGTTATTTCGAGTAATATGAACATCAATATTCAAAGTATTTCGTTGACAACAGAAGCTGGATTATTCAACGGAAAAGTAGCGGTAATTGTAAAAAACAATGCAATTCTTGAAAAAATGATGGCGAAAATTAGAAAAATTGACGGTATAGATAAAGTAACCCGTGTTTATAAAAATTAAATTTTTTGAACATTCAAGTTGAAACATTTAATAATTAAAATAATAATTTATCTTTGCAAGATATGACACTAATATCCGTTGATAACAGTAAGAATCAAGAAATTGTAAAAAATGTTTTTACATTATATCTTGAAAATAAAGGGCACAGGAAAACACCTGAGCGCTATGCGATTCTTCAAGAAATATATGAAAGCGAGGAACATTTTGATGTAGAACATCTTTATTTGAAGATGAAAAACAAAAATTATCGAGTGAGTCGTGCCACACTTTATAATACAATTGAACTTTTATTGGATTGCGGATTGGTTAGAAAACACCAATTTGGTCAAAATCAAGCGCATTATGAAAAGTCGTATTTCGACAAGCAACACGATCATTTAATAATGACAGATACGGGCGAAGTAATTGAATTTTGCGACCCAAGAATACAAATGATTAAAAAAACAATCGAAGAAATATTTGATATAGAAGTGCACAATCACTCTTTATATTTATATGGTTCCAAAAAAATAAAATAAGAACTATTCCAAATTAGAATAAAAACAACACACAAACAACACACATAATGACCGTAGATTTATTATTAGGATTACAATGGGGCGATGAAGGAAAAGGAAAAATTGTTGATGTGCTTACATCAAAATATGACATAATTGCCCGTTTTCAAGGTGGTCCAAATGCAGGTCATACTTTAGAATTTGACGGTATAAAACACGTTTTAAGAACTATTCCTTCAGGGATTTTTCATAAAAATTCATTAAATATTATTGGAAACGGAGTTGTAATTGACCCTGTAGTCTTTCAAAAAGAAATTGAAGGATTGGCACGATTTAATTTAGATATTAAAAACAAATTAATCATTTCTCGCAAAGCACATTTAATTTTACCAACCCACCGTTTATTGGATGCAGCTTCTGAAGCATCAAAAGGAAAAGCTAAAATTGGTTCTACTTTGAAAGGAATTGGACCAACTTATATGGATAAAACCGGTAGAAATGGAATTCGTGTTGGCGATATTGAATTGGAAGATTTCAAAGAACGTTACAGAGCATTGGCTGACAAGCACGAAGCAATGATAAAATTTTACGATGTAGCCATTCAATACAACCTAGAAGAATTAGAAGTTGAGTTTTTTGAAGCCATTGACGACTTGAAAAAACTTACCTTTATTGATAGCGAAGAATATTTGCACCAAGCTCAAAAAGCAGGAAAATCTATTTTATGTGAAGGGGCTCAAGGTTCTTTGTTAGATGTTGATTTTGGAACATATCCATTTGTAACTTCGTCAAACACAACAGCAGCGGGAGCTTGCACGGGTTTAGGAATTGCCCCAAATAGAATAAAAGAAGTTTACGGAATTTTCAAAGCCTATACCACTCGTGTTGGAAGCGGTCCATTTCCTACAGAAGATTTCGAAGAAGATGGCGCTACAATGGCAAGAGTTGGAAACGAATTTGGTTCGGTTACAGGAAGACAAAGACGTTGCGGATGGTTGGATTTAGTGGCTTTAAAATATGCAATTCAAGTGAATGGCGTAACACAATTGATGATGATGAAAGGCGATGTTTTGTCTGGATTTGGAACCTTGAAAGTTTGTACAGAATACGAATATAAAGGTCAAAAAATTGCGCATTTACCATATAATATAGAACCTGAAAATGTAACTCCAATTTATAAAGAATTCAAAGGTTGGAAAGCAGATTTAACAGGAATGACAACGTATGACGAATTGCCAATTGAGTTAAAAGAATATATTGACTACATTGAAAAAGAAGTTGAAGTGCCAATAAAAATTATTTCTGTTGGTCCTGATCGAAAACAAACAATTACAAAATAATTAAGGAAACGCTTTGAGAAATCAAGGCGTTTTATCTTTGGAATCATATAATTATGAAAGAAAACAATTTATTTAAATCCTTTTTTGAAAGTGAAAAAGCAGGTGGAATTATCTTGATATTCGCCACTTTATTTTCATTGCTTTTAGCAAATTCTATTTTTCAAACAGAATACCTTCAAATTTGGAACATAGCAATTGGAAATCACAGCCTTGTTCATTGGATTAATGACGGTTTAATGACTATTTTCTTTCTTTTAATTGGTTTAGAATTAGAGAGAGAAGTCTATATTGGTGAACTTTCAATGATTAAAAAAGCGGCTTTACCATTATTTGGAGCTTTAGGCGGAATGGTCATACCAGCACTTATTTATTTGTATTTTAATTTCGGAACTACAACGCAATCTGGGGCTGGAATTCCAATGGCAACCGACATTGCATTTGCAATTGGAATCTTATCACTTTTGGGAAATCGAGTGCCAACTTCTCTAAAAATATTCCTTACTGCCTTAGCCGTTATCGACGATTTGGGCGCAATTATAATTATTGCCATTTTCTATACTTCTACAATTTCACTCTTGAATTTAGGAATTGCTTTGGGAATAATGGGAGTTCTATTTGTGCTGAACCGATTGAAAGTCAACACTCTTTTTCCATATATTATTGGGGGTATTTTGATGTGGTATTTTATGCTAAATTCTGGAGTTCACGCAACAATTACGGGAGTTTTATTGGCATTTGTAATTCCTTTTGGTGATGGAACTAAGAAATCAATATCCTATAAATTGCAAAATTTTCTGCATAAACCAGTCGCTTTTATAATCTTACCTTTATTTGCTTTAGCAAATACCTGCATTATTATAAATTCCAATTGGTATGAAGGTTTATCACACACCAATAGCATCGGAATTATTCTTGGATTAATCATTGGAAAACCTCTAGGAATATGGATTCTTTCGTATTTAGGAGTAACTTTAGGACTCTGCAATTTGCCAAAAGGATTGCAATGGAAAAACATTTTCGGAGCAGGAATATTAGGAGGAATTGGTTTCACAATGTCCATTTTCATTACACTTTTAGCATTTGATACTGATTCGGATATTGTAAATTCCAAGATTGCCATTTTAATCGCTTCATTCATTGCAGCAATAACGGGTTTTGTTATTTTGAAATTGACATTGAAACCAAACAAATAAGAGCAATTACTTGAATTAATAAATAAATCATAATTTGCCGTAGCATTGCATCCTTTTTCTTAAATTTGGCAAAAATTAAACCTTTGAAGAAGCACCTATTTCTTATCAAAATTTGTATCATTCTATTCAGTTTCAATACGGTATTGGCACAAACACCAAAGAAAATTATCATTGAACATTCTGATTTTGCAGACATCAATCAACTACAAATACCCGATGCCGCATTACTTACAGGAAATGTTCGTGTGAACCACGATGGCGCCATTTTGACTTGCAATAAAGCCTATTGGTTTCAAAAAGAAAACTACATAAAAGCCTTTGGAAATGTGCAAATTATTCAAGGTGACACGCTAACAATGACAAGTAAATATGCCGAATACAACGGAAATATCAAACAAGCGTATGCAACTGGCGATGTAATTTTGAAATCACCAGATATGTCATTGGTTACAGATACTTTGAATTTCAATAGAAACAGTCAAGAGGCTTTTTATTCCACGGGCGGATTGATAACCAATAAAGGAAATACGCTGAAAAGTAAGTCAGGAAAATATTATGTTGCCGAAAAAAAATACCAGTTTCTAACTGCCGTCACAGTAAAAACACCTGAAAATACAATCAAATCGAATCACTTGGATTATTACACCAATTCAGGGCATTCGTATCTTTTAGGACCTTCAACAATCATAGGAAAAGACAATAAAATATATACAGAAAATGGTTTTTACGACACCAAAAAAGACATTGCGCGTTTGCAAAGAAATTCCAAAATAGAATACAACAATCGTTTGATAGAAGGCGATAGCATATTTTATAATAAAAAAACAGGTTTTGCTTCGGCTACAAATAATGTAAAAATCACCGATACCATCAATAAAATTATCGTGAAAGGGCATTATGCTGAAATTTACAAGTTTCAAGATTCGGTTTATGTGACCAAAAGAGCTTTGGCAATTAGTCTTGTCGAAAAAGATTCCGTTTATATTCACGCTCAGAAATTGATGATTACCGGAAAAGAAAACAATAGGATCATTCGAGGTTTCAAAGACGCAAAATTCTACAAACTCAATTTAAGCGGCAAGTGCGATTCTATTCATTCCAATCAGAAAATAGCACTGACAAAACTCATTGGAAAACCAATTCTATGGAATTTTGAAAACCAAATGACAGGCGATTTGATGCATCTTATTGGAAATAATAAAACCCAACAATTGGATTCTTTGAAGGTATTAAACAATGCTTTTATCGTTTCAAAAGACACAATTGGAACAGGATATAATCAGGTGAAAGGGCAAAATCTATATGGGAAATTCAAAGATAAAAACCTTGATAATGTTGATATTGTGAAGAATACCGAAGTCATTTATTATATGCGAAATGACTACCACGAACTCATTGGAATCAATAAAAGTGTTTGCAGTAAAATCAATTTGACATTAGATAAAAATAGAATTGACACGCTAACATTATTTGAAAAACCGGATAGCGATATTTATCCCGAAAAGGATTTGCCAGAAAATGCAAGGAAATTACGAGGTTTTATTTGGCGTGGCGACGAACGAATAAAAACAAAAGAAGATTTGTTTACGGCGGAAGAAAACGAAATGAACGACAAAATCATCAAGGAAAGTAACGCCAAAAAAGCCAAAGAAGATGTTCCGATGAAAGTCCGAAAAGAGACATTGGAATATAAAGAAAAGTAAATTATTGAAATAAACCAGAATACTTTGAACAACGATTTCCTAAAATACCAAGCACAAACGTCACCTTATCCACTCGGAATGGAAGTTTCGCACGCCATTGGGTCTTACATTTACGATACCAACAACAAAAAATACCTGGATTTTGTGGCTGGCGTTTCCGCTTGCACACTCGGTCATCAACATCCACGGGTGAATAATGCTATCAAAAATCAGTTGGATAAATATTCGCACGTTATGGTTTATGGCGAATATTCTCAAAGTCCAGCTGTCGAATATTGCAAACTTTTAGCCACTCACCTACCATATCCATTAGAAACAACCTATTTGGTCAATTCAGGAACCGAAGCCACCGAAGGCGCATTAAAATTAGCCCGACGCATCACCGGCAGAAGCCAATTAATTTCGTGTCACAACGCCTATCACGGCAATACAATGGGATCGATGAGCGTAATGGGATTTGAAGAACGCAAACAAATCTTCCGTCCATTAGTTCCCGATGTCGATTTTATCACCTTCAATAACGAAGACGATTTGCAGAAAATTACTACAAAAACTGCTGGAATAATCCTTGAAACCATTCAAGGCGGAGCTGGATTTATTCAACCTTACGACGGATTTCTCAAAAAAGTTCGTGCCCGATGCACCGAAGTTGGCGCCATAATGATTCTCGACGAAATCCAACCTGGCTTTGGGCGAACAGGGAAATTATTCGGTTTTCAAAACTATGATGTCGTTCCCGATATCGTAATTATGGGCAAAGGAATGGGCGGCGGAATGCCCGTTGGCGGTTTCACGGCATCTCAAAAAAATATGGATTTATTGAGCGACAACCCCAAATTAGGGCACATCACAACCTTTGGCGGCCACCCCGTCATCGCCGCAGCGTGTTTGGCAACATTGCAAGAATTGACCGAAACCTCAATAATGACGGACGCTTTAGCCAAAGAAAAACTTTTACGAACGCTTTTGGTACACCCATTAATCAAGGAAATCCGAGGCGAAGGATTAATGTTGGCAGCAATGACCGAAAACGCCGAAATTACCAACAAAGTAATCTTCAAATGTCAGGATAAAGGTCTGATATTGTTTTGGTTACTCTTTGAAAGTTGCGCCATCAGAATCACACCGCCGCTCACAATTTCAAACGAAGAAATTGAAGAAGGATGTAAGATAATTCTCGAAGCAATGGACGAAATTTTAAACGAAAATTAGTTTTTTTTGGAGCTATTCCTGCTTTCATTCCAATCCGCTTTGTTGCTTCGTGCCGAGCAACAAAGCGGGATTTTCCCTTCCATCAGGGCTAGGGCATTCGGGATTTCAAGACGATTATTTGTTAATTAAATTGTTCACAAAAAAAAGCACTTTCTTCACAAAATAAAATTAAATCGTTACCTTTATCTCAGGATAAATTAAAGAAAACAGTATGCACATAAGCGACGACGAAGAAGACTACAACTTATCCTTATCGAAATTTGAGTCAATGTTGAAAACCAACAAAGTGCTCTTTTTTGATTCCGAAGAATTTGAAGAAATTATTCTTCATTACCTCGATATGGGAAAAGCTGCCTTGGCTAAAAAAGCCTTGAAATTAGCGCTTGAACAACACCCAAAATCAACTGGATTAAAATTAGTTCAAGTAGAAATGTTGGTTTATGAAGACAAACTCGAACAAGCAGAAAAATTGCTAAATGAGTTGTATGCAATCGAACCTACAAACGAAGAAATTTACATCCAAAAAGCAAATATATATTCCAAAAGAGACAATCACGAAAAAGCGGTAGAATTATTGCAAATTGCACTAAAATATACTGATGATTTTGCCGATGTTTATAATTTAATTGGAATGGAACACCTTTTTATGGACAATTTAGAATTGGCAAAATACAATTTTATGAAATGTCTTGAAGAAGATACCGAAGATCAAGCAGCCTTATATAACGTGGTATATTGCTTTGAATTTTTAGACCAAAATGAAGATGCCATTGTTTATCTTAACAAATATATCGACAGAAATCCGTACAGCGAAATCGCATGGCACCAAATCGGAAGATTAAATTACGGACTAAAAAGATATGAAGACGCCTTACGTGCTTTTGAATTTGCAACCCTAATTGACGATGAATTTTTGGGTGCTTTTATGGAAAAAGCAAAAGCATTAGAAAGACTAAAAAAATACGAAGAAGCCATTGAAAGTTACACTCGAACTATTGAATTAGACGACGCAACTTCTTATGCATTACTTCGAATGGGGAAATGTTACGAGAAAATTGGAAACAAAGTTTTAGCACTCAAATATTTCAACAAAACCGTTCACGAAGACCCGCTTTTAGACAAAGGTTGGATTGCAATTACTGATTTCTACGTTCGTCAAAAAAAGTACCAAAAAGCCTTGTTTTATGTAAACAAAGCCTTGAGCATCGACAATCAAAATCGGTTGTATTGGAAACGATTTGCAACAATAAACAAAGAATTAAATCTTTTTGAAGAAGCAGAATTTGGCTACAGAAAAGCAGTTGAATTTGGTGATTATCAATTGGATACGTGGTTGTTTTGGGTTGACATTCTTCAATTTTTAGGAGAATTTGATAGCGCTATACAAACATTATTGCAAGCTTCAGAATATTTCCCAGAAGAATATCAAGTTGAATATCGTTTGGCAGGATTGTACTTTATGATTCACGATGACAAAAAAGCAAAATTTCATTTAAGCAACGGACTTCGATTGAGTTTCAAAAACAAAACGCTTCTTGAAGAGTTATTTCCTGTGGTTTGGGCACGCAAAATGGTTCAAAATGCAATCAATAAAGTGTCAAAATAAAATCTAAATGGCAAAGCACCAATTTGGTTTAGTTGGAAAAAATATCAATTACTCATTTTCAAAAGCACATTTTACAAAAAAATTTGAAGAACTGAACTTATTGGATTATTCCTACGAAAATATAGATTTTCAAGACATTTCAGAATTGCCTAATTTTCTAAAAAAAAATCCAAATTTAAAAGGCTTAAACGTAACCATTCCTTATAAAGAAACGATTATTCCCTACTTGGATAAATTATCTAAAATAGCAGCAGAAATTGGAGCTGTAAACACAATTCGCATTACTAAAAACGGAAAATTAAAAGGCTACAACACTGATTATTATGGCTTTCAAAAAGCACTCGAACCGCTATTGCAATCCCATCACAAAAAAGCATTGCTATTAGGAACGGGTGGTGCTTCAAAAGCCGTGGCATATTCATTAAATCAAATGGGAATTGCTACTACTTATGTTTCCAGAACTTCATCTGGATACGCCATTGGCTACAGCCAAATAACCGCTGAAACATTTGAAGAATACCAAATAATTGTCAATTGCACGCCTTTAGGAACTATGCCTAATACAAATGTGTGTCCGGATATTCCATATCAATATTTCACTTCCAATCACATTGCATTTGACTTGATTTATAATCCTTCTGAAACCTTATTTCTTCAAAAGGCAAAAGAACGAGGAGCCGTAAGCAAAAATGGTTTAGAAATGTTAGTTTTTCAGGCAGAAAAAGCCTGGAAAATTTGGGGATTTTATTCAAGTAAAAATTAGAAATTTAAATTGATAGCAATAATAGTTCTTATTTTGCCTTCAAATAAGTAAAGCTAAAACTCAATTATAATTTATTCCCTTAATTAATTATGACTTCAATTCTACCTAGAATAGTTAGGTGCTTCTTTGGTTATAGTTACATTATGTGGATGACTTTCGTTGATTCCACTGGCAGTAATGCGAACAAATCTTCCTGTTTCTTGCAATGTTTGGATATCTTTTGAACCGCAATAACCCATTCCTGCTCGAAGTCCGCCAATGAATTGTTGCATACTTTCGTTTAATTCGCCTTTATAAGGAACTCGACCTACAATTCCTTCGGGAACTAATTTCTTGACATCGTCTTCAACATCTTGAAAATATCTGTCTTTTGAACCTTCTTGCATCGCTTCAACAGAACCCATTCCACGGTAAGATTTGAATTTTCGACCTTCAAAAATGATGGTTTCTCCCGGAGATTCTTTGGTCCCTGCTAAAAGCGAACCCAACATAACGCAATCGGCACCAGCAGCTATTGCTTTAGGAATATCGCCTGTATAGCGTATTCCACCATCAGCAATTACAGGAACTCCCGAGCCTTTTATGGCTGCAGCAACTTCTAAAATTGCTGAAAATTGTGGGAAACCTACGCCTGCAATAATTCGAGTTGTGCAAATGGAACCAGGTCCAATTCCAACTTTTACACCATCAGCACCATTTTCAACAAGAAACTTGGCGGCTTCCGGAGTTGCAATATTTCCAACAATTACATCTATTTTAGGGAATTTAGTTTTTACTTCTTTTAAAACATTAACAACACCTTGTGAATGTCCATGGGCGGTGTCAATAATAATGGCGTCAACACCAGCATTTACTAATGCTTCTGCTCTTTCAACGGCATCGCCTGTAACACCAATGGCTGCTGCTACGCGCAAACGTCCAAAAACATCTTTGTTGGCAATTGGTTTTTGTGTTAATTTGGTGATATCCCTGAAAGTGATTAAACCAACTAATTTATAATTAGCATTTACAACAGGTAATTTTTCAATTTTATTGCCTTGTAAAACCACTTCGGCTTGTTCTAAAGAAGTTCCTTCGGCAACGGTAACCAAATTTTTAGAAGTCATTACTTCTACAATTGGTCTTGTATTGTTTTTCTCAAAACGCAAATCTCGGTTGGTTACTATTCCTTTTAGGATTTTATTATCATCGACAATTGGAATACCTCCAATGCCGAATTCTTTCATTGCATTTTTAGCGTCTGCAACTGTAGATGTTAACGGCAAAGTAACTGGATCAATTATCATTCCTGATTCTGCACGCTTTACTTTTCTGACTTTAGCAGCCTGTTGTGCAATAGTCATGTTTTTATGCAACACTCCAATTCCTCCTTCTTGCGCCATGGCAATTGCCATAGAACTTTCAGTAACGGTATCCATTGCTGCGGAGACTATTGGAACATTTAAGGTAATGTTACGAGAAAATTTAGATTGAATACTAACTTCACGAGGAAGTACATTGGAATAATTTGGAACTAATAATACGTCGTCGTAAGTAAGCCCTTCTCCAATAATTTTTGTGTTGTGTGCGATCATTGCAATTTGTAGTTGAATTGCGTGCAAAGGTAGCAAATTATATTAAATGTGACAAATGATTTTTAAGTTTTTAATTAAAGCTAAAAACGTTTCGAGTTCAATTAATGAAACTCTCCAAACAGTTTTGTAGCTTCGTTGTATGCGCTTTCAAAACTCATAGGACCGGTGTTTGTATTTTCCTTTTTAGCCGTAAAATAGGATAGCAACTTTTCTGTTGGCATGTTTCCTGTGAGTGTATCTGTAGCCATTGGACATCCCCCAAAACCTTGAATCGCGCCGTCAAATCTTCGGCAACCTGCAGAAAAAGAAGCCTCTATTTTTTCAAACCATTTATCTGGAGTGGTGTGAAGATGCGCTCCAAATTCGATTTCGGGATATTTTGGAATTAGATTAGAGAATAAATAATTGATAACTTCCGGCGTAGAACTTCCAATGGTATCTGAAAGCGACAAGATTTTGACACCCATATTGGATAATTTCTCCGTCCAATTTCCTACTATTTCAACGTTCCAAGGGTCGCCATAAGGGTTTCCAAATCCCATTGATAAATAGGCTACTACTTCTTTCCCGTTTTTATCGGCGATTTCTAAAATTTCTTGTAACGTAATTAAGGATTCTGCGATGGTTTTATGGGTATTTCGCATTTGGAAATTCTCAGAAATTGAGAATGGAAATCCTAAATATTGAATTTCTTTGTGCTGTGCAGCAGCTATGGCGCCTTGTGTATTGGCAATTATAGCTAATAATTTGCTTTGTGTTTGTGACAAATCGAGTTGAGATAATACTTCGAAAGTATCTTGCATTTGGGGGATTGCTTTTGGGGAAACAAAACTTCCAAAATCGATGGTATCAAAACCAACTCGCAATAAAGATTGAATGTAGGAGACTTTTCGTGCTGTAGGTATAAATTGTTTAATTCCTTGCATCGCATCTCGCGGACATTCTATTATTTTTATTGGTTTAATTGGTTTCATTAAACAAATATAGGGAAAAAGTAAAAGCGTTTGCTATACGAAATCATTAATTAAGAGGTAAATTCTCCAATATTTTTTTATTGATTTCTTTGATCAAACTTGGACCTTCATAAATAAAACCAGTATACAGTTGAATTAAACTTGCACCTGCTTCTAATTTGTCAATTGCATCTTGCGCTGAATGAATCCCTCCTACTCCTATTATTGGGAAGGATTTATTACTTTTTTCAGATAGAAATCGGATTACTTCAGTTGAGCGATTAGATAACGGTTTTCCTGACAACCCGCCCATTTCAACTTTGTTTTCAGATTGCAATCCCTCTCTATTAATAGTTGTATTAGTAGCAATTACACCTGCTATTTTAGTAGTATTTACAATATCTATAATATCTAATAGTTGTTCATTTGTTAAATCTGGTGCGATTTTCAATAGAATAGGCTTTACTTTATTATTGCTACCTATTTTCAATTCATTAACCGTTTGAAGTGTATGCAATAATTTCATTAGCGGTTCTTTTTCCTGTAATTCTCTTAAATTTGGGGTGTTTGGAGAACTTACATTTACTACAAAATAATCAACATAATCGTATAATACTTCAAAGCAAATGAGATAATCGTCAACTGCATTTTCGTTTGGAGTTGCTTTATTTTTACCAATATTTCCTCCTATTAAAATCCCATTATTCTGTTTTAATCGTAGAATCGCACTTTCGACTCCTTTATTATTAAAGCCCATTCGATTGATTATAGCACCGTCTTGTTTAAGGCGGAACAATCGTTTTTTAGGATTTCCCCCTTGCGGTTTTGGTGTTAAGGTTCCAATTTCTATAAATCCAAAACCAAAATTAGAGAGTTCTTTGAATAAAACAGCATCTTTATCAAACCCAGCCGCTAATCCTACTGAATTTTTAAATTTTAATCCAAATACTTCTGTTTCTAATCTAACGTCTTCAATACTATAGATAGATTTAAAAATAAATGAAATTCCCGGGATTTTGGATAAAATCCGTATTAAAGAAAAAGTAAAATAATGAACTTTTTCAGGGTCAAACCAAAAAAGTATTGGACGTATTATTATTTTGTACATTATTATTAAATTGTAGTTTACAAAAGTAAAAAATAGTTTTTATATTAAAAATTAAAAGTCTTCCTTTTAATAGTTATTTTGTAACATTTTATTCTATTAAACGTCTTACATTTACAACTAAATATAAAGCTATTGGAAACTATATTATCGATAAAAAATCTAAATAAGATTTACAATAAATATGTTCACGCCGTAAACGATGTTTCACTAGAAATACACAAAGGCAATGTCTATGGGATTTTGGGACCAAATGGAAGTGGAAAATCTACAACTTTGGGAATTGTCCTGAATGTAGTCAACAAAACTTCTGGTGAATACAGTTGGTTTGATGGAAAAGTTGAAACACACGAGGCACTAAAAAAAGTAGGGGCAATTATTGAACGCCCTAATTTCTATCCGTATATGACCGCCAAGCAAAACTTGGAATTGGTTTGTAAAATCAAAAATATCGACTATTCCAAAGTACGGGAAAAACTGACATTAGTTGGATTGGTTGAACGAGAAGACAGCAAATTCAGTACTTTTTCGTTAGGAATGAAACAACGTTTGGCAATTGCTTCGGCATTGCTGAACGACCCTGAAATTCTTATTTTAGATGAACCTACAAATGGTTTAGACCCTCAAGGAATTCACCAAATTCGAGATATTATTCGATTAATTGCTTCACAAGGAACTACTATTTTATTGGCATCGCATTTGTTAGATGAAGTTGAAAAGGTATGTTCACACGTTTTGGTTTTGCAAAAAGGGAAAATCCTTTATTCAGGAACTGTCGATGGAATGACTGCAAATGAGGGATTCTTCGAATTGCAATCGGACGATAATGAAGCCTTAAAAACCATTTTAAGTACCCATTCTGCTATCGAAAAAGTAGTGTTTGAGGAAGGAAAAGTATTGGTATATCTAAAAAATCCTTTGGAAGCATCCGAATTAAATCGTTATTTATTTGAAAAAAACATCTTTTTAAATCATTTAGTAAAACGCAAAACAAGTTTGGAAGAACAGTTTTTGGAATTGACAAAAAATCAATAACAACTGCAATTTAAAAAATTAAAATCTCAAATCTCAAATCCCAAATCTAAATGAAACGATTACTTTATATAGAATTACAAAAAATATGGCTCAGCAAATCAAGTAGAATCTTAACAATTAGTTATTTCTTTTTGCTTTCTTTTATCGCTTTAATAGCCTCAATAAAATTTAATATTGGTAGTTTTCAATTGCATATTGCAGAGCAAGGAATTTTCAACTTCCCCTATATTTGGCATTTCAACACATATATTGCGGCAATTTTAAAATTCTTTTTGGCAATTGTAATTGTTTCAATGATGGCGAACGAATACAGTTATGGCACCTTAAAACAAAATTTAATTGACGGAATGAGCAAACAAGAATTCATTTTATCAAAATTCTTAACTGTTGTTGTTTTCGCTTTTGTATCTACTATTTTTGTTTTTATAATGTCGTTAATACTAGGTTATAGCTTTTCGTCCTATACCGAATTTAGTATTGTTTTCAGTGATTTACAATACCTGTTGGCGTATTTTATTAAATTAATAGGCTTCTTTTCTATCTGTCTGTTTTTAGGAATGTTGGTAAAAAGATCGGCATTTGCAATTGGATTTTTATTCGTTTGGAATATCTTAGAATCCATTTTAAAAGGGATTTTGAATTTTAAAGTATTTCCTGAAGGTAAAACTGCTGAAAATATTACGCAATTTCTACCATTAGAGTCAATGAGTAATTTAATAGTTGAACCTTTTTCGAGATTATCAGTTGTGAAAAATATTCAAACTGCCATTGGTGGCGTGGGGAACGGCAAAGACTACAGCGTTCATTTCACAGCCATTTTAATCGTTTTAGCGTGGACTGTTATTTTTATGTTAATGTCCTACAAATTACTAAAAAAACGAGATTTATAGTATCTTTGTGATGCTATGAAAATTTTACCCAATTCCCTCTTTATTGTTTTACTTGTTTGCTCTTCATGGGTAATGAATGCGCAGTATATTCAAGTTGACGATACGTATACCGCACAACAATTAGTTCAAAACGTATTGGTAAACAATAGCCCTTGCGTTAATGTCAGTACTATTTCAGTTAGTGGAGATACTTTTAGTGGCATCCAAAACAGCTATGGTTTTTTTACTAACAATACCGTCATTTTCCCTTTTACAAGCGGAATAATCTTAACAACATCAAGAGCGAAAAAAGCAGAAGGTCCAAATTCAAGCTTAATAGACGAAGGTTCAACTTCTTGGGCTGGAGATTTCGATTTGGAACAAGCATTAGGAATAACTGGGAGTATAAATGCAACATCCTTAGAATTTGACTTTGTCCCATTATCAAGCAATTTAAGTTTTGACTATATCTTTGCTTCCGAAGAATACCACGACAATGCTTCGTGCCGCTATTCTGACGGTTTTGCATTTCTACTCAAGGAAGCAAATTCACAGGATCGTTATGAAAATTTAGCACTAGTACCTAATACTACAACCCCTGTAAAAGTCACTTCAGTTCATCCGCTAATTCCGGGTGCTAATGGGTGTCCCGCTATAAATGAGTACTATTTTGATGCATTTAACGGAATGGAATATCCTACAAATTATAATGGGCAAACAGTTGCTATGACTGCGAGAGCTACTGTTGTAGCAGGCAGAACCTATCATATTAAGTTAGTAATTGCCGATGAAGGAAATTATCGATATGATTCTGCTATTTTTTTAAGTGGTGGGAGTTTTAATGTTGGTGCCGATTTAGGTGAAAATAAATTGATTGCTACTAATAATCCAATATGTGATGGAAATACCTATAATTTAAATGCTACGCAATCGGGTAACAATACCTATAAATGGTTTCGTAATAATTCTGAAATTATTGGTGAAATAAGTCCAATTTATACCGTGAGAAATTCTGGAGTTTACAAAGTTGAAATTACTTTAAACGGTACTGCCTGTATTGCAACTGGAACTGTTACTATTGAATATAGTGCAAAACCAGTATTAACAAACACTATTTTGATTCAATGTGATGATAATAATGATGGCATTACTACTTTTGATTTAACAAAAGTGAACAGCATCATTACAAGTGGAAATTCACAATTAAGCGTTCCAGTTTATTTTAAAAATCCAACGGACATAAATCCCATTCCAAATCCTACAAATTATCAAAATCTAACATCAAATACCGTTTACGGAAAAGTGATTAATCAATTTGGGTGTACCGCTTTTGCGACTGTAAACCTTCAAATTGCTAATAATATGATTGCCACACAAAATCCAATTATTAAATGCGATTCCGATGCTAATCAAGACGGTTTTATAGCATTTAACTTAAATTCAGATGTAACCCCACAAATTTTATCTGGCTTGCCTTCTGGTCTTGTTGTTGAATATTATCTTACTGCTAATAATGCAGTTTTACAACTTAATCCGTTATCAAATACGTACACAAATACTACTGTAAATGAACAAATAATCTATGCCCGAATTGTAAATGGCCCTGATTGTTTCGGAATTACTCCAATAAAATTAAAAGTTGTCGTGTTTACACCTGCAAATTTTAATGATGAAACTGTCTATATATGTGACGGAAATCCGAAGAGAATTGCTATTGCAAATGGTTTTTCGAGTTATTTATGGAGTAATGGAGCAATAACATCTTTTACCGCAATTGCTACCACGGGAAATTATACCGTAACTGCGTCTAATGCAGAAGGATGTATTGCAACCAAAAAATTTATTGCAATGACTTCGGGAGTTGGAACAATAACTTCTGTAGAAATTAATGATTTTTCTGGAAATGAAAACTCTGTATTAATCAATTATACAGGAATTGGAGTTTATGAATTTTCACTTGATGGGGTTCATTATCAAAACAGTCCTTATTTTATAAATTTACCTGAAGGAGATTATTTAGTGTATATTAAAGATATAAATGGTTGCGGCATACCAACTCCCACAAGAATTTATGTTTTGGATTACCCAAGATTTTTTACACCCAATGGAGACAGTTATAATGATTTTTGGAAAATAAAAAATAGTGCCAAATATCCGAATATGTTACTTTATATTTTTGACAGATATGGAAAATTAATAACACAAGTAAATCCAAAAGGAAATGGCTGGGACGGCACCTATAATGGACAACAAATACCAGCAGATGATTACTGGTTTACAATAATATTAAATAACGATAGAATTATCAAAGGGCACTTTGCGCTATTGAGATAAATATACTATTTTTACACTTTATTAATTAATTTATGAAAAAAATAGCCATACTGTTTATTCTGGTATCTTCCTTGAATTCATTTTCTCAGTTAAGTAACAGACACTGGATACCACCATTACATTCAAGAGACAACACTGCTATTTCTGATCAATATATCTATATGTCTACCAATGAAACTACACCGTTTCAGGTAACTGCAACTGATGGCAATGGCACCCCTTATGTTGGATCACCATTCACAATATCCGCAGCAACTCCAGCGTCATTTACAATTGGGACAGGACAACCGACAAAAATGTTTCTAAGTTTAAGTGATGTAAATACCGTTGTTTCTGGAAAAGGAGTAATGCTTCAAGGACCAAAAGATTTTTATGTGAGTTTTAGAATGCGTCATCCAAGTCACGCGGAAACTATTATTTCAAAGGGAAGGCCTGGAATAGGAACAAGCTTTAGATTGGGTTGTTTAATTAATGAAGATCAAGACGCTAGAAAGAACTTTGTAGCCAGCGTTATGGCTACTGAAAATAATACTACTGTAACATTATCAGATTATAATACAGGTGTAATTTTTGCAAGCGGTACTGGAAATATTACTGCTGACACCCAAACCTATACTTTAAATGCAGGTCAGTGTATTGTATTTAGTGGCTATAGTAATGTAATTGCAAATTTAGATGGAATAATTGGTGGTTTAGTAACTTCAAATAAACCTGTAGCTGTTAATACCGGAAATGCACTTGGGGGAATAGAAAATGGGAAAGCTGATTTAACTTTAGACCAAATTGTATCAGCAACCCAAATTGGTACTGATTATATTTTTATTCAAGGAAATGGAGTTTCTACAATGGAAAATCCGTTAATTGTTGCTAATGAAAACGGAACAGAAATTTATGTTAATGGAGGGGCAACACCTGTTACCACAATAAATGCAGGTCAATATTATTTAGTACCAAATTCTTATTATCAAGGTACCAATAATAAAAATATTTATGTCAGGGCTGGTAAACCTGTTTATGCCTATCAATTTTTAGGAGGTGGATCGAGTACAGCTACCTCTGGGCTAAATTTTATTCCACCATTGAGTTGCTTTTTTCAAAATTCTGTAAATATTCCATACGTAAATCAAATTGGAACCAATACCTATACCGCCGATTTAATGATATTGACCTACTCCAATGCGACGATATCTATTAATGGAGTTGCTGTCCCTACAACACAAGCACAGGCTGTATTAGGAAATACCGACTGGGTATCCTACAGAGTTGGAAACCAAACTGGAAATCTTAATGTAGTTTCTACTGGACCACTAGCGGTTGGAGTTTTTGGATTCCAGGGTACAGCGGTTGGATTCGCCGGCTACTATTCTGGTTTTGGTAGTACGCCACAAGATACCAATATAAGCATCTGTTCAAATACCACAAAAGATTTATTCACTGTAATTACAGGAAATCCAGGAACAGGTGGGACTTGGTCTGTCCCAACAGGCGGCAGCCCATTAACTGGAAATATTTTTGATCCCGCGATTAATTTACCAGGTGAATATATTTACACCTTTACTAAATCATGTAATACTTCGCTTACAACAATAAGTGTTAAAGTAATTGTTGCTATCCAACAAATTAATAAAACAGGGGTTAGTACTACAACTTCTTCGTGTGTAACAACGCCTTCCTATAATTTATTTAGTTTATTAGGAAGTACTGCAGAGGTTGGCGGTGTATGGAGTCCAGTATTAGCCTCTGGAACAGGAGTTTTTAATCCTGCCGTTGATGCTGGGGGAATTTATACTTATAGTTTTGCCGCAACGGGAGCTTGCCTAGCCGTTTCCTCTACTGTAAATGTTAATAATTCAGTAGTCCCTGTAATAAATACTATCAGCAATTTTGCTAAATGTGATGATGCTTTAGATGGTAACGATACTAATGGTTTAGCTACATTTAATTTAACTTTAAAAAATAGCGAGGCTTTAGGAACTCAAACTGGAGTTAACGTAACGTATCACACAACTCAAAATGATGCTAATTTAGGTCAAAACGGGATTACATCTATAAATACTGCAAATAGGGTTATCTACGTAAGATTAACAATGGCAACTTCAGGATGTTATATGACTACCTCTTTTAACCTTGTTGTAAATCCTATTCAAACCATAACAACTCAGCCTTTAGCAACTCAAGATATTTGTGTTGGAGGTACTGTTCCTGCTTATTCAGTAGCTTATACTGGAGGATTGGGTACAGCAACTTTACAATGGTATAGCAATAGCACTAATACTACTTCGAGTGGTACCGCAATTTCAGGGGCAACAGCTTCATCTTATGCTCCACCTACATTTAATACTCCAGGAAATTATTACTATTATGCTAAAGTTACACTTTCAGGATTAGATTGTGGTAGTGTGGCGAGTAATGTTGCATTAGTTAATGTAGTTCCAGACCCAACAGTTAGCATTAACCCAAATACTCAAATTATTTGTCAAGGAGCTGTCCCGACAGATTTGGTGGTGACACCATTGGGAGGAGTCGGGACTTATAGCTATCAATGGTACAATTCTCCGTCAAATACAGTAATTGCTGGTGCTACAAGTGCAAATTACACCCCTTCAACAGCAACTGTTGGGACATTATCCTATTATTGTATTATCTCACAAACAGGATTGGCTTGTTCTATAACAAGCCCAGTAGTGAGCGTGCAAGTAGTGAATAATCCATCGGTAAGTACACAACCTTTAGCAACTCAAACAGTTTGTTTGAATGGCGCACCAATAAATTTATTTATTTCTTTATCGAACGGAACAGGAACACCTACTTATCAGTGGTATTCTAATACCGTTAATGCACTTGGAGGGATTTCAATTTCAGGAGCTACCGCTATTACGTATACTCCTCTAACTCTGGCCACAGGAACAATTTATTATTATTGCATTGCAACTTATGCCAATGGTGGATGTGGTTTAGTGACTTCAAACATTGCACAAGTCATTGTAAATCCAATTCAAACTGTAACACCTCAACCATTAGCTAGTCAAGATATATGTGTTGGAGGTATTATAGCACCATTAGTTGTAGGTTATACAGGCGGAGTAGGAACTGCTACTTACCAATGGTATAGCAATCCAGGTGGAATACTAATTTCAGGAGCAACGGTTTCTTCTTATACTCCTGGAACATTTACTTCAGTAGGGGATTATAACTACTATGCTACAGTAACCTTATCAGGTTCTGGTTGCATAAGTGTTGCTAGTAGTACTGCATTAGTTCACGTTGTACCCGACCCAATAGTTAGCATTACCCCAAATACTCAAATCATTTGTCAAGGAACTACCCCAACAGATTTAGTAGTAACTCCTTCAGGAGGTGTAGGTACTTATAATTACCAATGGTACAATTCTCCTGCTAACACAATTATAGCTGGAGCTACAACAGCTAATTACACTCCGGCAACAACTTCAGTTGGCACACTTTCCTATTACTGTGTTATCACTCAAACAGGGCTTGCATGTTCAGTTACAAGTGCAGTGGTTAGCGTAAAAGTAGTTGATAATCCTTCTGTAAGTACTCAGCCTTTAGCGAGTCAACCCATTTGTATCAATAATACCCCAATAACTTTAACTACTGCTTTTATCAATGGAACTGGAATTCCAACATTTCAATGGTACTCTAATACTGTTAATTCATTTACTGGAGGCACAGTAATTACTGGCGCTAGATCCCTAAGTTATATTCCAGTTACTACTGTGGTGAGAACCCTATATTATTATTGTATAGCAACTTATGCAAATGGAGGTTGTGGGACGGTTTCTACCAATATTGCTGAAGTAATTGTAAACCCTTTGCCAATAATAAATGAAACTACTATTGTACAATGTGATGATGATTTAGATGCAATAACTGCTTTTAATTTGACCGTAAATAATAATCTAATTTCTGCGAATGCTTCAAATGAAATCTTTACTTATTATACTTCTTTTGCCGGTGCTAATGCCAATCCGACCTTTGATGTAATTTCCAATCCACTAGCTTTCACAAATACAACCCCTACCCTAATGTACATTTGGACTAGAGTCACTACTGTAAATGGCTGTTATCGAGTTGCAAAAATAACGCTACGCGTTCCCGCACCAAATATTCCAAGTACCTATAATATTACTATGCCAGCTGTTTGTGATGACTTTTTAGATACCAACGGAAATAATAATGCCAATAATAACGATCGCGATGGAATAGCAACCTTCAATTTTAGTTCAACAGAACCTACAATTAGAGCTTTATTACCTACAACTGGTGTATATTACATTAAATATTATAGAAATAAAGCAGATGCATTGGCTGAACAAAATGTAATTACAAATCTTACTAACTATAGAAATATAGGCTATCCTTCAACGCAGAATATTTGGGTCAGAATTGATAGTGATATTTCCAATGCATGTTATGGATTAGGACCTTGGGTTACTTTAAATGTACAAGCAAAACCATTTGCTCACACCGTTTCTATACCGAGACAATGTGATGATAATTTAGATGGTATTTTCAATTTTAATACGGCAAACCTAGAACGTGATTTATTACTAGGACAAACTGGCGTGGCTGTTACTTATTTCGATTCTTCTAACAATCCGTTGAGAGATTCCAATAATAATTTAATTAGAAGCCCATTTCCCGCAACATTCTCATCAACATCACAAATAATTAGAGCGGTGGTAACTAATACTACGCCACAAGCGTGTTGGTACGATACTACAATTCAATTTATAGTAGATAAATCTCCTATTAACTTTACAATTCCTGCAGCGTTAACTACCTCATGTGATGATGAAACGGATCCTGCTTTGCAAAATGGACAATTTAATTTCACAAACTCGCTAGCGATTCATACTATTGTAACTTTTGGTCAGCCCTCTGGACTACTTTACGAATATTATGATGAAAACAATGTGTTATTGTCAACTCCTCTTCCAAATCCATTGCCAGTTACATTAACAAAAAATATAACTATCGTAGTATACAATCCAATAAATCCAACCTGTAAAATCACAAAAACCATTACGTTTACTGTGAATCCTGTGCCTATAATTGAATTAGAAGCGTCAACATTGGTTTGTAGTAATGACCCTACATTCTTTGCATTATTAGATGCTGGTATAACTGATGGTACGCCAACTACCAATTATACATATATATGGTATAAAGATGGCGTAGTAATTCCAACCGCAACTTCCTACACGCTAAATGTAAATGCTGAAGGAATATATACCGTTAAAGTTATAAATTCGTTGGGCTGTTTTAGAACAAGAACAATTACAGTTATTGCCTCCAATGCGGCACAATTTCAAATGCCAACCATAATGGATTTAAGCGATAATAATACAGTTATTGTAAACGCCACAGGACTAGGAAATTATGTATATAGTTTAGATTTCCCAAATGCCTATCAAACCATTAATATATTTACAGATGTCGCTCCAGGAGTTCATACGGTATATGTTAAAGATTTAGATGGTTGTGGAACTACATCGCAAGTTATAAATGTGATTGGAATACCAAAATTTTTCACTCCAAATGCTGACGGATTTAACGATACGTGGAATGTACTTGGGCTAACTACGACAAAAAATTACAATACTACTATTTACATTTTTGATCGCTATGGTAAATTATTGAAACAACTAAGCCCAATTAGCAAAGGATGGGACGGTACATTTAACGGTGGAATTATGCCTGCAGACGATTATTGGTATACCATTTATTTTGAAGATGGGCGAACTGCTAAAGGACATTTTACATTGAAACGATAATTTAAGTTAATCGAAAGTTTAAATGTCGTAAGTAAAAGTCTATAAATAGTAAATAACTATTAAAATCAGTCTATTGTAAAATTATATGTTTTATAATACGACACTTAATCGCACTTACTGTTTACATGAAATAAACTGCTGTATTATACAAGAAGGTTTGGATTAATTAAAACGATTGGTATAAACCGAGCTAAAAAACGACGAGCAAATAACCAAAAAGGAATTATCTAACACTAATGAGTGTTAATATTCTGTTTTTTAGTGTTATTTTTCCGGAATCTACACTCCATCTAATGTCAACACTTTGACCTGCTCCTACAGTTGCTATTGCTTGTAAAGTAAAATCAACAGTATGTAAAGTACTAGATCTACTTCTTTTGGAATTTGCAATTAATGTCCCGTTTTGATAGACACTAAATGTAGCTAAAGCACTTCCCACCAATGCTGTATAGAAAGTTCCTGTAACCGTTGCGGGTGCAAACGAAGCCGTTGTGATGCTTCCTGTTTTTGTTCCAATGTCTCCAGTAACATACGATGCTCCTGCATTTGAAATAACTCCTCCTTTACTAAAAATAGAAAAGGATACAATCAATCCCCAATTTACTGCAGATGTACTTCCAGTATTGGTAACGTTAGAACCAGATATACTAATGGCACCACTATTAATAGCTAATAATTTTCCAGTTAAAGTACAGCCTGCAGCCAAGTCAACTGCTCCACTATTAGAAATAAGACTTCCTTTTATTTTTGCATTTGCACCAATTGCTACTGCTCCTTCGGCAATCCAAAACACATCTGAGGCGGATGCGCCTCCTTGCAAAACAACTGAAACGTCAGCTCCCATACTTAATGCAGCTCCAAACTTAAAAATATAGGTGCCTGAACCATTCAAAGTGATGACAACTCCTGCTGCAACTGTACCCGCAGCAGCAATATTATAAACACCCGGTGTAAATGTTCTCGTTGGAATAGCACTTGCAATAGTCTCGGTAAAAGCTATTGCCATTAGTTCATCGTAGCCAGCAAGCATATCTACAGAGGCTTGCGAAGTCCTATCACTAGGGTCAATTTCATATTGTGCATTGAAAGAAACGGCATAAGTACCACCCAATGCTGATGTTAATGACATTCCGGGAACTACTTCATCTGAAGTGGTCCGTGTATTTATCTCTGTAGCACTAGTAGCCGAATAATATCTATCGGAGTTGGTCAAAACAAAGGCGGTTGTAGCTAGTTGTGTTGTATTCGTATTTGCAATTGGGGTAGGCGCTATGGGTACGCCAGTAAATGTTGGTGAATCAGTAACCGCAATACGAATCCATAACGAGTTATTCCAATAATAAAAACCTGGAGTAACCCCAGTTGCTCCTGTGCCTGAAGTGGCAGTATTATAAACCGTCATACCGCCAGTAATTGTTCCCGTCATAGGTGAAGCATTATCAGTAGCCACTAAAGCTAGTCGTGGTAATAGCAAACCTTTAGAAGGAGAATTTAGTTCCAAGACGGCATTAGAATCTATATTCGTAGATCCAGCACCAATTTTAGCAGTTGATTGCGCGTTTAATGTGGAGGAAATTAAAGCTAAAACAAATATGTAAATATTTATTTTAGCTTTATTACCTATTTTAATATTCATGATGTACTACCTATTCCAATTATTAATTTGTCTAATCTTTCTGGTATAATGCTACAGTTTATTTCATTAAGGAAACAAACTGCAGCATATTTTTAATTCTTAATGATTAATCAATTAAATTCCACTTAGTGCCATCCGATTGTATTCTAATCGTTTTAGAATAGTTTAAACTTGTAAAAGTATCACCAGTAACAGTAGTAATTACTCGGCTAAAAGTTAACACATAATTCGAGACATCTACTTTACGAATGGTGTATATTTTACCTGTACAATTAAATGCACCACTACCAATAATAGCAGGATTAGCACTCGAATCTGCTACTACTGCTGCATTAGTTGAAGGATTAGGTAATGTTATAGTTGCACCTGCTGTTACACCAGTTAAATCAAATAAAATAGTATTATCTCTATACAAAGCAGTGTAATTTGCTACTTTAGAAGTAATAGTCTGAGTATTGGAGCTAGCAGCATCCGCAACACGAACCCATTGTGTGCCATCCCAGTAGTAAAAACCTGGAGTAACCTCAGTTGAACCTGCGGTTCCTGCACTAGCAGTATTATAAACCGTCATACCCGGAGTGATTGATCCTGTCATAGGTGAAGCACTATCAGTAGCCGTTAAAGCTAGTCTTGGTAATAGCAAACCTTTTTTATCAGATTGTAGTTCCAAGACTGCATTAGCATCAATAGTCATGGCATTAACCCCTACTTTTTGAACTGTTTGTCCAGAAATAAAAGATGTAACAAATAGAAATGCGATGCAAAGTAAATAAAATTTTTGTTTAGTAATTTTCATAATTTAATTAATTATGTACCAATTGGTACCGTTAGATTGTATTTTGATTGATTTTGGATAATTAAGTTCAGAAATAGTTTCTGAATTAGTTATGTATATATTGGGTGCAAAGGTGATTATATTGTTTGTTACATCAATTTTTTTGATGATTAATATTTTGTTTATACTTGTACTTACGTCAGGTAATGTTACCGTAAAACCGGAATTGGCTGCATTACAAAGAATAGTATAATCCGAATTTACTATAGTATAATTACTAGTTTTGATACTCAATACTGTAGTATTCGTTGTGGTGGCACTTGCAATTCGTTCGTCAACATACTGCTTATTAGCAGCATCATTATTGTCTATTGGGAGTGCTAAACCAGACACTATGAAACCCGAGACATCAATATTAGCTACTGCTGGTCCAAATCCACTAATTGGAATAGTTGGTTTGTTCAAATCTGAATTTATAATGGTGCCGTCAATAATTTTAGAGGTAGTAATTGCATTATCATTTATAGTCAATACGCCCGAATTATTAATACTTGCATCACCACTCACTACTACTTCTGAAGCTACATTAGCTGCATTACCAATATTTATCTTGGAGTCTGTCAGTTTTTTTACATAGGTTTTAGTGGCTTTTTCTGTAGGAAATTTTATATCCGAATTAGAACTAAAAGTGCCATCAGTACTTTTATTAATGGCATCTTCTTTTAAAATATCACTTGAAGAAGAGCCACTAGTAGTAGTTGCAATTGGTTTCCATGTACCACCTTTTAATGTGGTGCTTTTATTATCATAATACCAAAAACCTGGAGTTACTGCTACGATTGCATCTGCTGCTGATGCTAATGTATTCCCTGTTCCGGTATTATACACTAACAAACCATCAAAACGCGTTGGATAACTCGTGCCCACACCTATTGGACTTCCTCCAAAATTTGCAAAAGTTGTTAAATCCGTTCTCGGATAAAGCAATCCTTTACCGAGATTCGTTGAATTATTAATGGAACTATTCGAAGACGCATCAATAAAAGCAGAACTATTTAACGCAACACTATTGTTGATTGAATTAACAATTCTGACTTGACCATTAACTTTCACCACCACTGTTAGTCCTATTAAGATAAGTATATTTTTAAGATTTATATTCATTTAATTCTTTATTTAATATCCTGAAATTACCGAATAACTACCATTTCCTGTGCCACCCAAATACATCAAAATATATCCTTGTACCCCTGATAATGTTTGATTTGCCGCTTCTCTTGGTAAAGGAGAAACATCAATACCATTTACTCCTTTATTAGTAACGTAGAATTTTTTCCCTATTGGCACTCCTGAAGTGGGCAATACCATTGTAATACCAGCTGTATTAACGTTCAATAAAATAATATCATCGGTCGCCAAAACGGTATAGTTACCTGTTTGTTCCGCTGTAATATTAAGCGCTGTTGTACTTGTAGTTGCTCCTAATTTAACCCATTTTGCTCCATCATTCGTATACATTCCCGGTGTTACGTCTCCTGCAGCAGCGGTATTGTAAATTGTCATCCCTGCAACGTGCGCAGACAATGGAGAATAAGAAGTTGTACTGGTTAATGCAACTCGCGGAAACAAAACCCCTTTAGTAGTAGATTCTAATTCTAAAAGTGAAGAGCTATTCAAAGAAGTAACATTGTCACCAATTTTGACTTGCGCAAACACATTTAAAGAAAACACTACAACTGCGATACAAAATATATTTTTAAACATTATTCATTTTTGATGGTACATTTTATTCCTGTGAGTTTTAAAACCGACTCTTTTCTCTAAACTATTTTTTAAAATTTTAAAATTTTTATCAACTACAAATCTGTGTGTTAAAAAAAACTTATCTAATAATTCAACCAAACAGTTTAAAATTGTTTGCAAATATAAATCGTATTTTAATTACTTAAAACACTAAGTAATAGACGGGTGTATTTGCGAATAAGTGTAGCTTTATCTGTTTTAACGGTTTTTATAAGTGCTTATTTGGAGTATTTATTTCAAAAAAAGAAGGGTATTTTGTAATTATTAGTACTAAAAAAGTCAAAAAAACGAAATAATCGAGAGTTGAAGGTTGTAAAATTGATAAATAGATGAAAGATAATAGATAAATAAGTCGAAAATTTTAATGTCGTAAAGTCAAAAGTCTTGAAATAGTATAAACCAATTTAAAATTAGCAAATTACAATCTAAGAGATAATATAAGGAAACCACTCTTTCATAAATTATAATTCATAATTACTTTAAATAATGTACTTTTGCAAAATCCCTAGAGTATTAAGGATTTACAATATATGAGAACAAAATCGTTAAAAAAGAATAAAATCAATGTGATCACTCTTGGGTGTTCCAAAAACGTTTACGATAGTGAGGTTTTAATGGGGCAATTGCGTGCCAGTGGAAAAGACGTCGTGCATGAAGAAGAAGGAAATATTGTAGTAATTAATACCTGTGGATTTATAGACAATGCCAAAGCAGAATCTGTGAATATGATCTTAGAATATGCCGATAAAAAAGCGCGTGGAATAGTTGATAAAGTTTTTGTTACCGGCTGTTTATCGGAGCGTTACCGTCCCGATTTAGAAAAAGAAATTCCAAATGTAGATCAGTTTTTTGGAACTACTGAATTGCCTGCTTTATTAAAGGCTTTAGGTGCCGATTACAAGCATGAATTATTGGGGGAACGCTTAACGACCACTCCGAAAAATTATGCTTATTTAAAAATTGCAGAAGGTTGCGACCGCCCGTGTAGTTTCTGTGCCATTCCGTTGATGCGTGGAAAACACGTTTCACAAACCATTGAAAAATTGGTTAAAGAAACAGAAGGGTTGGCGAAAAATGGTGTTAAAGAATTAATTTTGATAGCCCAAGATTTGACCTATTATGGTCTTGATATTTATAAAAAAAGAAATCTTGGCGAATTACTCGAAGCGTTAGTAAAAGTAGAAGGAATTGAATGGATTCGTTTGCATTATGCATTTCCAACAGGTTTCCCGATGGATGTTTTGGAAATTATGAAGCGCGAACCTAAAATTTGTAATTATATTGATATTCCGTTGCAACACATTTCAGATTCTATTTTGAAATCGATGCGTCGCGGTACAACACAAGAAAAAACTACTAAATTATTAAAAGATTTTAGAGCTGCAGTTCCCGGAATGGCAATTCGTACTACTTTAATAGTGGGTTATCCTGGAGAAACACAAGAAGATTTTGAGATATTAAAGGATTTTGTTCAAGAAATGAAATTCGACAGAATGGGTTGTTTTGCTTATTCTCATGAAGAAAATACGCATGCTTACTTGCTTGAAGATGACGTTCCTGCGGATGTGAAACAAGCACGAGCGGAGGAAATTATGGAATTGCAATCTCAAATTTCATGGGATTTGAACCAGGAGAAAGTGGGTCAGGTTTTTAAATGTATCATTGACAGAAAAGAAGGCGGTCACTTTGTGGGACGTACAGAATTTGATAGCCCAGATGTGGATAATGAAGTTTTAATAGATGCCACAAAACATTATGTGAAAACTGGTGAATTTGTGATGGTTAAGGTTATCGAGGCTACAGAATTTGATTTGTATGGAGAACCTGAAAAATAGTCGAAAGTCGAAAGTCGAAAGTCGAATGAAAGAAGATAAATCCACTTATTTATAATTTATAATTCATAATTATTTTTTAGCTTTGGTCTCGGTTATAATTTAGCTAAGATATTAACCAACAAACAACAACCAAATTAATATGAAAACACTAAAAATTATTACTTCATTTATTTTGCTATTTTCAATGCAAACACTTTTGGCTCAATATGGTCAAGGGGGATACGGTCAGGGCGGATATGGTCAAAATGGATATGGTCAAGGGGGGTATGGAGGAAACCAAATGGGACGCCAAAACCAACAAATGAACAACCAAAACAGACCTGATACAGCAAAAGAAATTCCTATTGAAGAAACTGTGAAAAAAGTAGTTGACAAACTCAAAACGCAATTAACATTAGATGAACTTCAAGTAATTGCGATTGGAATTATCATCACTGATAATATGAAAAAACAAAATGCTATTTTGAAAAAAGAATCTAAAAATGAAGAAAAAACAGATGAACTTAAGGCAATAGTTGAAAAAACAGATTTGGATATTCTTGTTTTATTAGATAAAGAACAAAAAGCAAAATACAAGCTTCTTTCCGAAGACGCAAAAAAACAACAAGAAGCAATGTCAAGAAAAGGCAGATAAATATTTAAAATACAACGCTTTATAATAAAACTGTAGTAATTAAATCGAACTAATTTCTACCGTCCTAAGTCTGTTATCTCTTTGTTTATTTTGTTTGATTCCTATAGTGTTGTAGCGTTTTGTGGAAAAAACCTCTACTTTACCTCTAAATTAAAATCCAAAACAACTTTAATTTGATCAGCAAAATTATCTTTTACTAAATTTGGAATTTCAATAGTGTAGTCTTGCGCATGTACAGAAAAATTTCCTGTAAGCGCAACTTTACCATCTTCTGATGCTAAATAAATCTTAGTTTTTATCTTCTTAGTCACACCGTGCAATGTCAAATCGCCTTCAATATCATAAGCAGTTTTTACAGCAGATAATTTTTTAGCATCAAAACCTGCAATTTTACCTTTAAAAGTTGAATTTGGAAATTTAGACGATTCCAAATAATTCTCATTGAAATGCTCCTCCATTAAGGGCGATTTGAATCGAAATGATTTTATAATGGCACTCGTAGCAAAGTTTCCTGTTGCTCCATCAAGAATTGCAGAAACAGTGTTGCTTTTTCCAACAATCTCAACTAAATTAGGCATTGAAGCATCAAATTTAATCGTGCCAGAACGGGTAATTACTCTTTGTGCAAAAGTAACATTTGCTAAAAATAATACAATCGAAAAAACAATTATTTTTTTCATAATTTAGTTTTCAGGAAAGTTATTTACAGCCCATGTATTAATCATAGTAACTGTTGCAGTTGGCAGTGCTCCTGATTGGGGCATAATATTGCCACAAGAAGCTACTAATCTGCATAATAAATTACCATTACGTGAGGCATCTTTAACTTGCGCATACGTTTCTAAATTAGGATATTGATTTCCTCCAGCGTGACAACCCGTGCATTTTGCTGACATAACGGAAGCTACATTTGCATTATACGTTGGATTAGTAACAACTGCCGAAATTTCTTGAGTGGTGGATGATTCACATGAAACAAGAAACAAACCACTAATTGCTAGTAAAACTATTTTTATTTTTTTCATCTTATCTTTTATTAAAATACTCTATACAAGTTAAACCCAAAATACAACTCTTGTTTACCATCCCAACGTCCTGTTGTGTTAGAAAACATAGAAACATCATTCATAGTTTGTCCATTAGAGAACACCAATTGAAAAACATGACCACCAGTTTCAATATCTAAACCTACTGAAAGTGGATTATGATAAATTGAAGTTGCTCCTTCGGGTAAATTCATACGAGCAGCATATTCTAAATTTAAACTCAATCTTTTTGATAATTTATATCTAGCGCCAGCTCCTAAAAGGAATAAATCTTTCTGGTCTTCAATCCCGTCATATAAGTTTTTATGAACGTAAATTGGTGCTGTTTCTAACGAAAAATTTTCATTGAATTTTCTAGAAATCAATAATTGGGTAGTGTACGCCAATCTATGATTAAATTTCAATCCTGGTAAAGTAGCGTCTTTTGTCAATTCACTATTTATATCCATTGTGTTATACCCAACAATTGTAACAGGAAAACCTCTGTCCTCTTGATTTGCCATTTTATATTTTGCCGCAACTTCATAAATCTTACCATGTGTTTGTCTTGTAGCTCCTAAAGATAACCAATTTGTTACTCCAAAAATAGCACCTAATTTTGCGTAAGCTTGATCTAAACCAAAGAAATTATCCAATCCTTTTGCTAAATTACCAAAACGGTGTGAAATTAATATGTACCATTCCCCTTTTACAGGTAGTTTTGTAGATTGCATGTTACAAATTTGAAGTCCTTTAAAAGCATAAGGTGTAATTTGCTTCTCTTTAGTATTACCTGAGTCCAACTGGTTTAATAAATCATCTTGAGCGGTAGCATATCCAACCACAAAAAAGACAAATAAGATGGGTAATAAATTCTTAATTTTCATTTTTAATTATTTTTTGTTAATAGCACATTCATCTAATTTTAACTCTCCCATTAAATCATCAAATCCAACCAAACGCCCTTTTACTGTAATCGATTGATTGTTTTTAATGGTACTGTCTGGGGATTTAAAATTACAAATTATAGTATTGTCAATTGTAACTATACTATCGGTAACGGATGTTACTATTCCTGAAACGGCTATTGCTTTATCAGAATATTTTTTGGTAGCAACTGGAACATTCGCTGCAAATTCTGCTGTAATGTTTTTTGAAGTTACAGTAAATAAAGCTTCTTCAGTAGCTAAATCTCTTGCGCCAAAATGAAATACATAGTAAAAAACAGAAAATCCTACTAGTAAAGATATTACAATCAGTAGTCCTATTATTTTTGCTTTTTTACTCATTTTATTTTAATTTTATTTGTTCAAATTTATAAAATTATATCAAATTATGTGCCTAAAAACCTTAAGATTCACTTAATTGCATTTTCATTACAAACATAACAACCCATAAGCCCTCAAAGTTACTATTGGCTTAGAAAACCAAAACAATTCAAAATCTTCAAATGTAGTTTCAAAGTCGGATTTTATTTCTTGTAAAGTATGAATTTTAGTATTTGATACCGCTAATTTATTCAGTAATTCCAGCAGCCAATCGCCGTGTTCTTTATTAGTTTGAATCGAAAAAGTTTCTTTTTTATCGTGGAAGGTCAACGTAATCATTTCCCAAGAACTTCCTTTTTTAGTTTTTATAAAACACGAAACATTTGGGGTTCCTCCTAGCCAAACCACTTTGGAATTGGGTTTTATAAAAAGATCATTATCTTCAGAAAGTGCATTGAATATAAAGTCTTCCGAGATTTTTGTTTTTGGTATTTTAAACTCAAACCAATCTTGCAATGGATAGTCAAAACAAATTCCGTGCATAAAATTATATAGCGATTTCTTCAAACCAAAACTAAATAGCTCGTGGTCAATTCCTGTTGAATCAATAAAATTAATGTCATTATTGGCAAATGTTCCAAGGACTTCGGTTTCTTTGACAACTCCAAATTTTTCTGGATACATTCCCACGGGACTGTGCGCTGTCATTGCAAATTGATGCCAAAAACCCGATTGTAAAATCCCAATTTCAAACAATTGACGAACCATTTCCAAACTGTCAACAGTTTCCTGAATGGTTTGCGTTGGATAACCATACATCAAATACGCGTGAACCATAACGCCAGCTTCGGTGAAATTCCGAGTGACTTTTGCCACTTGCACTACCGTTACGCCTTTGTCAATTAGTTTTAATAATCTGTCTGAAGCTACTTCTAATCCGCCTGAAACCGCAATACAACCTGACGCTTTCAATAACAAACACAAATCTTTGGTAAAGCTTTTTTCAAATCGAATATTGGTCCACCACGTTACGGAAATTTTTCTGCGTAAGATTTCCAATGCCAAAGCGCGCATCAATGCTGGAGGTGCCGCTTCATCAACAAAGTGAAACCCGTTTTGTCCAGTTTGTGCAATTAATTCTTCCATTCTATCACACAATAAATTGGCGGCAACAGGTTCGTATAGTTTTATATAATCTAATGAAATATCACAGAACGTACATTTTCCCCAGTAGCAACCGTGCGCCATAGTGAGTTTGTTCCAGCGTCCGTCGCTCCACATTCGGTGCATTGGATTTACAATTTCTATTACAGAAATGTATTTATCCAATAACAAATCCGAATAATCTGGCGTTCCCACTTCCGCTTGTTTGTAGTCAGCTTTAGTGGAATTATTTTTGTAAACGACTTCGCCATTTTCTAAAAGAAACGTTCTTTTGTATTCGGAATTAGAAGTAGAATTCAAATTATCAATAAGTAATTTCAAAGGCAATTCGCCATCGTCAAGCGTAATATAATCAAAAAACTCAAAAACTCGTTTGTCAGAAAGCGAACGCAATTCAGTATTTGGAAAACCGCCGCCCATCGCAATTTTAATATTTGGATAATGCTGTTTTGCCCATTGTGCGCATCGAAAAGCCGAATATAAATTTCCTGGAAAGGGAACAGAAATAAGAAATAAAGTAGGTTGAATCGTTTCAATTTTGGATTTCAAAATCGAAAGCAACACCTTATCAATATAGGTAGTTTCCTGATTTAAAGCATCGTATAATTCATCGAAAGAATTGGCACTTCGTCCTAAACGTTCCGCATAGCGACTGAAACCAAAATTTTCGTCGATACATTCTACAATAAAATCAGAAATATCTTCCAAGTACAAAGTGGCAAGATGTTTGGCTTTGTCTTGCGTTCCCATCGTACCAAAAGCCCAATCTAATTCTTCGAGTTGTGCAAATCGAGACGCTTCAGGCAAATAATCATCTTGACATATTTGCAACGCTAATGTTGGATTTTTTCCTTGCAAAAAAGAAATAACGGCATCAATCGTTTTTATATATTCGTTCCAAAGTGAGAATATCCGTTGAGAATTATCCGAATAATTTTCAATTCCCCCTTTGGGGGTTAGGGGGCATAAGCCTTCCTTCGAAAACAATTCCAAAATCACTTCAATCCCCAAATCCGCTTGAACGGCTTGAACGGCAAGGGTATTCAGAAAACCTTTTATATACGCAGAGGCTGGATAGGGCGTATTCAGTTGCGTGAACGGAGGCGTGATGATAAAAACGTTGGTTTTCAAATGAACTAATTTTGCACAAAAATAACTGCAAAAAATAACTTTATTGCTTTAATCACTAAAAACTATTCATTTGTATTTTTCAACTTCTTATATATAAGGTAAGAATACACAATTGGCACAATCGAAATCACCGAAGTAATGCTAATAAAAAAGTAAAAATTGATATTTTCAGGCAAAACAAAACTACAAATCACAATAACAATTCCGCCGATAACCCACATTTTTCCGGCTAAAAGATGCGTTAATTTCCAAACTTCTTCACTCTCTAATGTCCACGGAGTTTTGATGCCAATGAAATAATTTTGCTTTATGACTTTGAAATAATTACCCATAAACACAAACAATATTCCAACTAAAACTACAATCATATTAGGACTTGAAATTTTTTGGTTTTTAGAAATATAAATTATAAAAAGTGCTAAAACCGACATAAAAGCTACCAAAATAAATCGGAACTGATTGTATTTGCCACCCATTGATTCGATGCGTTTTTTGGGATGTATTTTTGGTACAACCAACATCAAAATATACGTAAGAACTGGCAATAAAAACACCAATCCAATCAACGAATATTTACTTCCCAAATCGTCAATTTCGCCTTTAAAATTCCAATGCATCGGCACTTGTTCTGGCAAACTGTTCCACACAGAGCCTAAATAAATAATTGGTAATAACAAGATTCCAATAATTGGCAATTCTTTTTTTAATGATTCGTTCATTGTTTTTATTTTTTAAAAGTTAAAATCCACTGCAAAACGTCTTCCATTATGGTCGTATTTATGGAATAAATAACGAATTGCCCTTTTTTCTCAGAAGCTATTAAATCGGCACGTTTCAAAATGTCTAAGTGGTGCGAAATACTTGGTTTTGAAATATCAAAAGAAGCCGCAATATCTCCTGCGGTCATATCTTTATCTTTCAAAAGCTCCAAAATTTCTCTTCTTGTTACATCGTTCAATGCCTTGAAAATAGCATTCATAAGTGTTTAGATTTATATAATTAGGCAAATATCTAAATACTTTTTAGAATACCAAAATAAAATAGTGAATAATTAAATCTACGGTTAATAAAAAAAACTGACTGGGATTATTAAATAGATAAGTACATTAAAAAATTAAATTAAAATTTAAAAAAAAACTTATGTTATTTAAAGTGAAAAATAAATCATAAAAGGACAGTTTTAGACACTATCATAAGACCAAAACATTAACAAATTATTTTGTTTAACGAATATTGATTATAGTTAAACATTATGTATCTTTATACCCTCAAAAATACTTAATTATGGCAACTAAAAAATCGGCAGTTACAAAAGAAAAAATAGTATCAATGTATATGGATTATACATTAGAAAATAATGAAAAGCCAAAATCGGTTTACAAATTCACAAAAGTAAATGAAATATCGGAAACAGAATTTTATAATTTTTTTGGAACCATAGAAATCGTGGAGAAGGAAATTTTCAAAATGTTCTATGACAAAACGATTGAATTGCTACTAAAAGATAAAGAATATGAATCGTATGATATGCGTAGTAAGTTATTGGGTTTCAATTTTACTTTTTTCGAGCTTTTAACAGCCAATAGAAGTTATGTTGTAATGAGTTTAAAAGAGCACGGAAATCAGCTGAAAAGCTTGATGCAATTGTCCAGTTTAAGAATGCATTACAAAAAATTTGTTTTAGAAATCATAACAGAAGACTTCAGAACTCAACAGGAACAATTTCAAAATTTTCAAGAAAAAGCATTTCAAGAATCGTCTTGGTTTCAACTTTTATTGACAATGAAATTCTGGTTAGATGACAGTTCTCCAGCCTTTGAAAAAACAGATATTTATATTGAAAAATCAATAAAAGCAACTTTTGAATTGATGAATATTGCCCCAATTGATAGCCTAATTGATTTCGGAAAATTCATCTTCAAAGAAAAAATATACTCAAAATAATGAAAACCATAGATTATATACCTACATCCAAAATTCAAAGAGCGACAAAATTAGTACAAACAGGAGCAAAAGTTGGTGTTAATTATTTGAAATATTATGGAGAAAAAATGGTGAATCCTGAATTAAATAAGGATAAACTGAATGAAAATAATGCAGAAGATATTTATGATGGACTGAAAAGTTTGAAGGGAAGCGCTTTGAAAGTCGCTCAAATGTTGAGTATGGACAAGAGTTTTTTGCCGCAAGCGTATGTTGAAAAATTCTCATTATCACAATTTTCTGTTCCGCCACTTTCAGCGCCATTGGTATTGAAAACATTCAAAACAAATTTTGGGAAATCACCGTTTGATATTTTTGATGAATTCAATGCTAACTCTGTAAATGCAGCAAGTATTGGTCAAGTACACAAAGCGATTAAAAACGGAAAGAAATTAGCAGTAAAAATTCAATATCCTGGAGTTGCCAATAGTATTTCGTCAGATTTAGCGTTGGTAAAGCCCATTGCTATTCGAATGTTTAATCTTCAAGGAAAGGATTCTGATAAATATTTTAAAGAAGTTGAAGACAAATTAATTGAGGAAACCAATTATTTATTGGAATTAAATCAAAGTCAAGAAGTAGTAAAAGCCTGTAAAAAAATTGAAAATTTAGTATTTCCAGCATATTATCCTGAGTATTCCTCTGATAGAATAATCACGATGGATTGGATGACTGGAAAACACCTTTCGGAATTTACAGCTGTAAACACAAATCAAGAAATTGCAGATAAAATTGGTCAAGCCTTGTGGGATTTTTATATGTATCAGATTCACATTTTGAAAAAAGTACACGCCGATCCACATCCAGGAAATTTCTTAGTCAATGACGAAAATCAACTTGTAGCTTTGGATTTTGGTTGTATGAAACAAATTCCAAATGAGTTTTATATTCCTTATTTTGAGCTGATTGACAAAAAAGTCATCAATAACACAAAATTATTTAGTGCTAAATTATTTGAGTTAGAAATCTTGAGAACTGACGATTCAAAAGACGAAGTAATTTATTTTACGGATATGTTTTATGATTTGTTGTCCTTATTTACAAAGCCTTTTCAAGCAGAACATTTTGATTTTTCAGATCCTGAATTCTTTGGAAATATTGCAAAATTGGGAGAAAGATTTGCAAAAGACACCAATCTTAGAAAAATGAATGGCAATCGAGGTTCTAAACATTTCATTTATATGAACCGAACTTTTTTTGGATTGTACAACTTAATGTTTGATTTAAAAGCAAGAATTGTGGTTAATCAGTATCAAAAATACAGCTAATTGAAGAAAAATCTACCCGCAATAAAGCGCTTAGTTAGCAATAGTCCTTTAAATTGTGGAAAGATTTGGGATGAAATTAAATATTGTGATGAAAAGTGCCAACATCATAAAATTAAAGATAAATATTGAGCGATAATAGAAAACATATCAATGTAGTTTGGTTTAAAAGAGACCTTCGTTTACAAGATAACGAGGCCATTTTCAACGGCTTAAAATCAAATAAACCGACATTATTACTTTATGTTTTTGAGCCTTCGTTGGAAAATGACGGTCATTACAGCCAACGCCATTGGGATTTTATCAAACAATCCTTAGTTGACATCAACAATCAGTTATTGATTCATAATTCAAAAGTATTAATCGTTTCGTCTGAAACTATTAATGCATTTAATATTATTCAAGAATTTTACAAGATAGATACCGTTTATTCACATCAGGAAACTGGTTTGAAAATAACGTACGAAAGAGATAAAACTTTCAAAAGATTTTGTAAAAACACGATGATTCATTGGGAAGAAAACATTAATAATGGCATTTTTAGAGGTTTAGAAAACCGAACGAATTGGGTTTCCAAATGGGAAAAATACATGAATGCAAAACAATTTACATTCAATCCAAATTCTGAAAATTTATTTTCAATTGAAGCCATTACTGAATTAGAATCCAATATGACTATGGTCAATTTAAATACTAATTTAAATTCCGTTTTTCAAAAAGGAGGAACATCAACGGGTTTAAAATATATGAAAACTTTCTTTGATGAACGGTATCATAATTACAGTTACAACATATCAAAACCAACTTTAGCAAGGAAAAGTTGCAGCAGATTATCTCCATATATTGCTTGGGGAAATTTATCAACCAGACAAATATTGCAAAAAGCAGCTGATTTTGTATTAACAGTAAAAGACAAAAAACAAATCGATTCTTTTACTTCTCGACTAACTTGGCAAGCCCATTTTATTCAGAAATTTGAAATGGAAGAAATAATGGAATTTGAAAGTGTGAATAAAGGTTTTCATCAATTGAAGAAAAAAAATAATGAAAACTATATAAAAGCATGGCAAAATGGCCAGACTGGTTTTCCACTGGTAGATGCTTGTATGCGGTGTTTGAATGAAACAGGTTACTTAAATTTTAGGATGCGCGCGATGGTTGTTTCTTTTTTTACTCATAATTTGTGGCAGCCTTGGCAGAGTGCAACGCAACATTTATCACAAATGTTTTTAGATTTTGAACCAGGAATTCATTTTCCACAATTGCAGATGCAAGCGGGAGAAACGGGTGTAAACATGTTACGAATTTATAATCCAATAAAGAATAGCTTAGAACACGATCCTCAAGGAGAATTTATAAAACGTTGGGTTCCAGAATTGGAAAATTTGCCTTTACAATTTATTCACGAACCCTACAAAATGACCTATCTAGATCAAAAATTCAACAATTTTGAATTGGGTATAAATTATCCAAATCCTATTATAAATATGGAACGAACTCGGAAATTTGCAAGTGATTTCTTATGGGAAATGCGTAAAAATCCTCTGGTAAAGGAAGAGAGTTTCAGGATATTAAAATTACATACGATGAGTAGAGCAAACAATAACGAATCATAAATAGCAAATTATGACTAAAGAATTTACAGAATTAGAAATCGACCGAATTATTGAAATGGCTTGGGAAGACAGAACCACTTTTGACGCGATATTATTACAATTTGGATTAAAAGAGCAAGAAGTAATCGACTTGATGCGTAAAGAAATGAAAGCGTCAAGCTTCAGGATGTGGCGCGCAAGAGTTCAGGGTCGGAAAACAAAACACGAAAAACTAAGAGATTTTAGAGAAGGTAGATTTAAATGTACGATGCAAAGACAAATTAATAATAATAAAATTTCAAAAAGATAATTTATAAATAAAAAATATGAAAAATATAGTAATTATAGGCGGTACCAAAGGAATTGGAAATGCAATAGTATCAAAAATGGTTGGTGAAAATAAAGTTATTAATATTAGTAGAAGTGCGCCAACTGTTACCCATCCAAACTTAAAACACTACGAATTGAACGTTTTAGAAGACGAACTTCCAGAAATTGAGAATATAGATATCTTGATTTATTGTCCAGGTTCTATCAACTTAAAGCCAATTATGAGCTTAAGTGTTGAAGATTTTAGAAATGATTTCGAAATCAATGTTATCGGTGCTGTGAAAGCGATTCAGAAGTATTTACCAACATTAAAAAAAGGAAATAATCCTTCTATTTTATTGTTTAGTACCGTTGCGGCAAAATTAGGAATGCCATTTCACGCCAGTATTGCAACAGCAAAATCAGGAGTTGAGGGATTAGTGAAATCTCTTGGTGCTGAGTTAGCTCCTACTATTCGGGTGAATGCAATAGCTCCTACTATTACGGAAACCTCTTTGTCGGCAAATATTCTTCGCAACGACAGAATGAAAGAAAATATGGTGGAGCGTCATCCAATGAAAGGATATTTGAAGCCTGAAGAAGTAGCGGGAATGGCGGAATTCATAATTTCAGAAAATGCAAAATCAATTTCAGGACAAGTTTTTGAAATGGATTATGGTATAGTTAGTTTTAAAATTTAAATAAAAACCCCCAATAATAATAGATGAAAAGTTACGAAAAAATTGAAATTTACGACACGGAATTAATTGAATCAATGTCGAAAAATTACAAAACCATTATTGAAAATTTAGGTGAAGATGTAAACCGCGAGGGACTTCAAAAAACTCCTGAACGTGTTGCAAAAGCGATGCAATATTTGACACACGGATACGATTTGAATCCGTTAGAAATATTAAAGTCTGCTTTGTTTACAGAGGATCACCAACAAATGATTGTGGTAAAAGACATTGAGATTTACTCGATGTGTGAGCACCACATGTTGCCGTTTTTTGGAAAAGCGCACGTAGCGTATATTCCAAATGGAAAAATTGTAGGGTTGAGTAAAATTCCGAGAATTGTTGATGCTTTTGCAAGAAGAATGCAAGTCCAAGAACGCCTAACCGATGAAATAAAAAACTGTATTCAAGAAGCGTTAAGTCCACTTGGAGTAGCAGTTGTGATTGAAGCGCAACACATGTGTATGCAAATGAGAGGAATTCAAAAACAAAATTCTTTTACAACAACCTCTTCTTTTACAGGTGCATTTGAAAAAGACAAAACAAGAAAAGAATTCATTAGTTTGATTTCGAAAAAATTGAGTTAGAAATTGATTTACTAATTTAAAAAGGAGTTTAAAAATTGCTTACAAGCTTTTTTAAACTCCTTTTTTTTATAATTTGAACAACTCTGAAAATTAAATTTTTTAGTGCTTGGGTACGGTAATTTTTATCATCTTATTTTTACCCACTGCAAAAGCAGTAGTGTCGTTCTGAAATCTTAGGGTGAAAAGTTCTTTATCGTCTGATAGTTTTTCCCAAGAAGTTCCTTGACTATTTGAAAAATAAACGCCAGTTGTTCCTACTGTAACTATTTCATTTCCATTAGAATGTGGCACAAACTGAACGCAAGAAGCATATCCAAAACCTTCATTTACTCCAATTAATTTCCAGGTTTTTCCACCGTCGTTAGTAATTGCTTTGTTGGCAGCTTTATCTAATTGTTCTTCATAATTACCGCCTACAATGATTCCTGTATTTTCATTTAAAAAATCTGCCGAAAAAATTCCTGACATTGCGTGACCTTGGGTAATTGGAGTTTCATAAACATTCCAAAAAATTCCTTTGTTTTCACTAACAAAAACCCTCGATTTAGTTCCGCCAGAAACTACAAAAGTTTTAGAGTCTTTAATACAAATATTGGTGTTACTAGCCGCAAAAGCTGCTTCGCCTTGGATTAATTTAGGTAAATTTTGACAAGGAATTTTATTCCACGAATTACCACTATCACGAGTAATTATTATAGAAAAACAATCTTGAATTGGATCGCCAATAGCAATTCCTTCCTTATTATTCCAAAATTGAATCGCATCATAAAACACTTTTTCGTGGCTTTCTTTATATACTAATGCTGCGGATAAATCTTTCTTATTGATTTTAAACATTAATGCCGGGTTTCCAATGCTCAAAACAAAAATTGCCTTTTCCGTTTGGGCAATACTTCTAAATTCTAATTGCAAGGAATCTTTGCTTATTTTACGCTCTACTCGCCTATTTTTCTTCAAATCATAATAGCCAAATCTATTTTTATCAGCCGCATACCAAACTTTATTTTTATCAATTAAAATGGCTCGAATACTTATTTTATCAGTAAAAATTGTATCCAATGAAACAGTAACATTATAATTTGGATTGTCGTTTTGAGGATTCACCACTTTTGATTTACAAGAAAAAATCAAAACCATAAGAATTAAAAAAGTGACACTATTTTTCATGTTATTTTCCATTTACCTTTGCTAATTTACAATTATTCTTCCGAATAAAATCCGAATTATACAATTTTAAATTGTTGGCATAGTAATTGAATATTCTTGAAATAGTAATAATTTAAAATAAAAATACCATGAAAACGAAAATCATTTCCTTTGCTTTTATTGCTTTCCTTTTTGCAAATCCCATTTTTGCTCAAGACAAAACGACAGTCAACGCAAGTAATTCTGATATTAGTGATAATTTAGATTTAAAAGCGGTTGCATCTATTTTTGGAGATTCTAATAATTTAGAAGATTTTGAAAGACGTTTGAACGATCCTAAATTGAAAATTTCTAATTTAGATTTGAACAATGACAATCAAGTTGACTATTTGCGAGTAATTGAATCTGTTGAAGGTAGAACTCATTTAATTATTATTCAAGCGGTTTTAGAAAAAGACATTTTTCAAGATGTTGCCACAATTGAAGTTGAAAAAGACAATAACAATCGCTTGCAAGTTCAAGTAGTTGGCGATGTGTATATGTATGGAAATAACTATATCTACGAACCAATTTATGTTCATTCGCCAGTTATTTTTACGTATTTTTGGGCATCAAATTACCGACCTTATCGTTCTAGCTGGAATTGGGGATTTTATCCACGGTTCTATTCCTATTGGCATCCTTTTCCAATTTACAGATACCATAGAAATGTTCGTAGTTGGATAAATTACAACAATCATTACAATTATGTAAATGTTAGACGAAGTGCTGTGGCGATTAATTTACATCTGAATTTACGAGCAAATAGTTATGAAGTTAGAAATCCTGAACGTTCCTTTGAAAGACGAAATTCAAGTGTTAACAATCGCTATGAATTAGACCAAAATAGAGCTTCTACAAGAATGAGAACTAATTCTAATAATTCTGTTTCACCAATAGGAAATAATAGAACCGAGAACATTTCACCAAGAAATAATAGACCGGAAAGTGAAGCTCCAAGAGGAAATAGAACGCAAAAGGAAACTCCGAGAGGCAACTCAAGATCAAATGTAACACCGAGAAACGAAACGCGAAACGAAACGCAAAACGAAAAAAGAGATGAAAACAGAGATTCGAGAAATAATCGAAGATAATTTTTTATAAAACTCATGAAAAGCACCGCCAATTGTCGGTGCTTTTTTATTTGACAAAATATTTTTATCTAAAAATAAAAAAAACGCAATCATTCATAAATATTAAATTTAATAGTAATAAATTTGTTCTCTTTTTTAAGATATTTTTATGAAGGCTCAACATCACGATTTACATAGTAAATTAACTTTAGGTGGATTATTAATTACTTTAGGTATAATTTATGGCGACATTGGAACTTCTCCTTTGTATGTAATGAAGGCAATCATTGGGCTTCACGCTATTAATGCCGAAGTTGTATTAGGTGGAGTTTCTTGTATTTTTTGGACTTTAACTTTACAAACTACCATCAAATATGTTTTGATAACGCTAAGTGCCGATAATAATGGCGAAGGTGGAATTTTTGCATTGTATGCTTTAGTAAAACGAACGAAGGTAAAATGGTTAATTGTCCCCGCAATTGTGGGTGGAAGTGCCCTTTTAGCAGATGGAATAATCACCCCACCAATTTCCGTAGCTTCGGCAGTTGAGGGAATTAGAACGTATTATCCTGATATAAATACCATTCCAATCGTAATTGGAATTTTATTTGTACTCTTTACTATCCAACAATTTGGAACAAAATTAGTAGGCAAGTTTTTTGCTCCTATGATGCTCATTTGGTTTGGAATGTTAGGAGTTCTTGGAGCTATACAAATGGCAAACCATATAGAAGTTTTAAAAGCATTAAATCCTTATTATGCATTTCATTTATTGTCAATACACCCCGAAGGATTTTATGTTTTAGGATTTGTATTTCTTTGTACTACTGGTGCAGAAGCGTTGTATTCGGATATGGGGCATTGCGGTAGAAAAAACATCAGAATCAGTTGGATATTTGTAAAAACAACTTTGGTTTTAAATTATTTTGGTCAAGCTGCCTATTTAATTCATCATGAAGGAGAAACATTACAAACTTTAGGAGGAAAAAACGGAAACCCTTTCTATTTAATTATGGAAAGCTGGTTTTTACCTTTTGGAATTGTAATCGCTACTCTTGCTGCTGTAATTGCCTCTCAAGCCTTAATTAGTGGTTCATTTACATTAATAAATGAAGCGATGCGTTTGAATTTTTGGCCAAAAGTAAAAATCAAATATCCCACAGAATTAAAAGGACAATTGTACATTCCATCTATAAATTGGTTGCTTTTTATTGGTTGTGTTATGATTGTTTTGCATTTTAAAGAATCCAGTAATATGGAGGGTGCTTATGGGTTAGCTATTATACTTTGTATGATTATGACTACTTTGCTCCTCACCTATTTTATGATTATTAAAAGGATTTCTTGGTTCATAATAACACCTTTAATACTTATTTATTTAGTTATTGAAATAAGTTTCTTAATTGCCAATTTGAATAAATTCATTCATGGTGGTTATGTAACTTTATTTATTGCAACAATTTTAATTGGAATAATGACAACTTGGCATCTGGCTAAGAAAATTAGTAGAAATTATACCAAATTTGTTAAAATTGATTCCTATAGAAAAGTTTTAGCAGAATTAAGTGCCGATTTAACTATTCCAAAATATGCGACGCATTTGGTTTACATGACCAATGCCAATCGTATTGATGAAATTGAAGAAAAAGTAATGTATTCCATATTACAAAAACGACCGAAAAGAGCCGATTTATATTGGTTTGTTCACGTTAATATTCTTAGTGAACCCTATAAAACTGAATATAAAGTTACCGAAATTATAAAAGATGATTTGTTTAGAGTTGACTTTAATTTAGGTTTCAGAGAGCCTACAAAAATTAATTTGATGTTCAAAGAAGTGTTGAAAGATATGGTAAGTAATGGTGAAGTTGATGTTACAAGCCGTTATGAATCATTAAATAAAAACAATATTCTTGGTGATTTCAAATTCGTTTTATTAGAAAAATTCTTATCAAATGATAGTGATTTATTATGGCATGAAAAAATTGTTATGAATACCTATTTCTTAATTAAAAAATTCAGTTTATCTGAGGAAAAAGCCTTTGGATTGGACAGTAGCTCGGTAAAAATAGAGAAATTTCCAATGGTTTTGCACCCACCAGAAAAAATCCATTTGAATAGAATTAGTTAGTTTATTAGAGAATTTAAACTTAAACTAGGGTTAAGGTTAACTTAATTTCCAAATTATTTTTAAAAATTAAGTTTTAAAATTTGTAATTTTACAAAAAAAATATGAAAACAAAATTATCTTTATTAATAATTTTTTTTAGTTTATTCTTTGTTAAAACTACTAATGCACAAACGGTTCAGTCAAGAACTTTTACTTTTACTGAAGCTTCTCAGGCAATTACGTACAATGGTAATTTTCAACATGTTTTAGCCGTTTGGATTGAACAAGGTACAGGTTCACCAGGTAATTTTATAGCTACCAAATATAGATATGTTGGCTCAATTACTAGTGATCATTTACCGACTTGGGCATCAAAAGCCAGTGCTGGGGCAACTACGACTGCTAATTCCGCTTCTTGTAATGTAGCAACAGCTACTACTGGGGCAACATTGGCTTCATGGTCAACAAAAACGGTAACTTGGGATGGTAAAGATGCATCTGGTATACTTGTAGCAGATGGTAATTATCAATTTGTAATACAATCTACATGGAATCATGGTTCTACAGGAACTGCAACTAGATATTTCCCTTTTGTAAAAGGTCCTAATGCTACAAATCCATCTTATGCAGATGACTCAAACTTTACAAATATTACCGCGATTTTAGCTAACCCCGAATTTTCAGTAAAACCAGAAGTAGTTATTTATCCAAATCCAACTACCAGTGGTAACTTTTTTATGGAATTTAAAAATGATGTAAATAAAATTAGAATAATTAATATTTTAGGGAAAGTAGTTTATTCTGAAAAAGTAACTACAGATTATGCAGCTACAACAAAAAGAATAGATTTATCAAACTTAGTAAATGGTGTTTATATTGTTTCTGTTACTAATGAAAATGGAACTTCTAATTATAAAATTATACTTAATAAATAGTATTTATTTCTTAATACAATTTAAAAAGCACCTAATTGGGTGCTTTTTTTATGTTTATTATTTATGAAAAGTGAAATCTTTAAAGATTATTTAAATCTTAATTCTCTTTAAATAAAGAAAACTTTTTTTGTTCAACAACTTCTGAAACTATTTCTTTTAAACCAGGCGTTTCATAAACTTGATATTTCCCAGTATCATCTGAATAAATCAAATACGCTTGCAATTCAGGATGTAAACTTAAAAAAGTCTTGGCTTTTTCAAGTCCCATAACTAAAACTCCCGTCGCATTAGCATCTGAAGTAATACATTCTTTAGAAAAAATTGAAGCACTTAATATGTTATTTTTTGTTGGATAACCGGTTTTAGGATCGATATGATGAGCATATTTTATTCCGTCTTCTATAACAAATCTCCTATAATTTCCAGAAGTGGCAACCGCTAAATTTTCTAATTTCACAATTGCTTTCAATGGATTTGTATCTTCTTTATTGTCAATTGGTTTTTCAATTCCCACTTTAAAAAAGTCTCCATTTGGATTTCTTCCATTAGCATATACCTCACCACCAATTTCTACAACAAAAGAAGTAATCCCTTTAGATTTTAAGAATGTTGAAACCACATCAACAGAATATCCTTGCGCAAAAGCATTGAAATCTAATGCAACACGAGAATCTTTTTTTATTATTTTATTTGCTTTCAACTCAATTAATTCAAAACCTACAAACTGAAGCATGCTGTCAATTTTTTGCTTTTCAATTTTTTGCTTTTTGCCTGGGCCAAATCCCCAAGCATTTACAATCGGATAAACGGTGGGGTCAAAAGCTCCGTCGGTATTTCTCCAGACTTCTTTGGCTTTATTAAAACACGTTTTGAAATAGATATCCACTTTTACATTCTTAACATTAGAATTAATTTTAGATATGATAGAATTTGGAATGTAAGTGGAAACCGATAAATCAAAATCACGTAAAATTTTATCTATTTGAGGTTGTAAATTTCTATTTTTTTTATCAAAATAAGTAATATGATACGTTGTACCTTGAGCGATTCCTTCAATTAAAATGGGTTCTTGTTGCGAATAAATTGAAATTGTATTCAAAATATAAAACACAAATAAATAAGTCGTTTTTTTCATAATCAATTCAATTTTTGATACTTTTATTTATTGTTTTTATTAACCAAAAACAGTTCGTTATATTTTTTTAAATCAATTTGCCCTTCTTTTAGGCGTTTCATTTTTATTTTTAAAGTACCTCTTTTAAGATAATAATCTGGAATTGTGGCATTAATTTGAATTGCTGAATTATAATCTTCTAAGGCGTCTTTATAGTCTTTAAGTTGTTCTTTTGCCAAACCCCTACTAAAGAAAGCTTCATTATGATTATTTCTTATACTAATTGCATCATTATAATCTATAATTGCTCCTTTTACATCCTTAAGTTCAAATTTTGCTAAACCCATAAAATAATGGGCATCCGCATTGTCATTTTCAAGAAATACTACTTTTTTATAATCTAAAATAGCTCCTTCAAAATCCATTATTTTACTCTTTGCCATACCTCTAAAAAAGTAACTATCGGCAAACATTGTATCGATTGCAATTTCTATAGTGTAATCTTTAATAGCCCCAGAATAATCTTTCAATAATTCTTTCATTAAACCTCTATCATTATAGGCAACTGAATCTTTTGGATTAATTTCTATTATTTTGGTAAAATAATCTATGGATTCTTTAAAGTCTTTGGAATAATATTTTTGCAAAGCACAATCTCTATATTCCTCTTTCAAAGATTGTGAAAAACCCTTTGAAAAAAGTAAAAGAATAAGAATTCTAATAAAAATTTGCTTCATAACTATAATTATTTTACTCTCATTTTAAACTTCTAAAAAGATTTGAAATACAAATTTAAAAAAATATTTATCTAAAAATCTTAATTTTCACATAAGATTCATATCTAAATTCCAGTAAAACCAACTTTTAGTTTATGTATTAATAAACCGTAAAATACACTTAAATTCCTTTTGAAAAAAACTGTACCTTTGCCCCTCAATTACAAATAATGAGATTACACAGAAATTTAGTTTACACCACAATCGATTCTTTAAATGCAATTTTCAACGAAGGGGAATATGCTGATAAAGTGGTTGCACGCGCTTTAAAAAAAGACAAGCGATGGGGGAGTTCCGATCGTAAATTTGTTGCCGAAACCATCTATGAAGTGGTGCGTTGGAAACGATTATATGCAGAAATTGCAGAAGTAAAAGAACCGTTTGACAGAGATAATATTTGGAGAATGTTTTCTGTTTGGGCAGTATTACGTGGCTATCCAATTCCCGATTGGAGACAATTAGAGGGTACCCCAGAAAGAAAAATTAAAGGCCGTTTTGATGAATTATCAAAAATCAGAGCTTTGAGAGAATCTATACCGGATTGGATGGATGAATTGGGCGTTAAAGAATTGGGAGAAAAAGTTTGGTCAACAGAAATCGCTGCTCAAAATCAACCCGCAAAAGTAATTTTAAGAGTCAATAACTTAAATACCACCCGTGAAAAATTACACGCACTTTTAATGGATTTGAATATTGAAACAACTTTTTTAAAAGAACAACCAGATGCGTTAGTACTGAAAGAAAGAGCTAATGTTTTTATGACAGATGCCTTTAAAGCGGGAATGTTTGAAGTTCAAGATGCCAATTCACAATTAGTTGCTGCTTTTTTAGATGTAAAACCGGGAATGAGAGTAGTTGATACTTGTGCTGGTGCGGGTGGAAAAACCTTGCATCTGGCTTCATTGATGGAAAACAAAGGACAGTTAATAGCAATGGATTTATATGAAAGCAAATTAAAACAATTGAAATTACGTGCCAAAAGAAATGGTGCTTTCAATATTGAATATAAAATTATTGATTCTACTAAAGTTATCAAAAAATTACAAGAAAAAGCCGATAGAGTTTTGATTGATGCACCATGCAGCGGTTTGGGAGTTCTGAAGAGAAATCCTGATGCGAAATGGAAATTACAACCTGAATTCATCGAAAATATAAAAAAAATTCAAGCTGAAGTCTTAGAAAGCTATTCCCGAATTGTAAAACCTGGCGGGAAATTAGTTTATGCTACGTGTTCGGTACTTCCATCGGAAAACCAAGAACAAATAAAAAACTTTCTAACGAATACAGAAACTGGGAAAAGTTTTACATTTGTGAAAGAAGCTAAAATTCTAGCCTCTGAATCTGGTTTTGATGGATTTTACATGGCTTTGCTAGAGCGAAAAGTATAATTAAATTTCTATAAATAAGAAAACTCCTGATTTTGATTTGGAGTTTTTTTTACGAAATAGAACTTTAACAACAATTAAAATCAAAATCTAAACTATATTATAATAATATAGTTTAGATTTGTCGCCCCGAACTAAAAAATAAAATTACTATTTACCAAAGATATTAAAATGAAAAAAATATTCATATTATTTACGTTATTTATTATAACGACCCTTTCTGCTCAAATCCCATCAGGATATTATAATGCTGCTACTGGAACTGGATACACATTGAAAACACAATTATTCAACATAATAAATCCTCATACGATCGTAAGTTATTCTCCTGGATTATGGAATTTATATCCTCTTAGTGACGTAAGAGCAGACGGGAAGGTTTGGGACATTTACACTTCATGCAATTTTACTTTCGGAACAGGAGTTGGAGGCAATCAAGACCAAGGTTCGGGTGGCACTTCTGAATGTCAGTTTTTTAATAAAGAACATACTTTCCCTAAAAGTTGGTTTGGTGGAGTTACGGGAACAGCAATGTATTCTGATGCATTTCATGTAATGCCAACAGACAAAAAAGTGAATGGGCTAAGGGGAAATAATGCTTATGGTATTGTAGGAACTGCTACTTATACATCTTCAAACGGTTGTAAAATAGGAAATAATATTGCACCAAACGGACCTACTTTAACTGTTTTTGAACCTGCGGATGAATACAAAGGCGACATCGCCCGTAATTATTTTTATATGGCTACTTGTTATCAAGACTTAATTGCAGGTTGGGAAAACAATAATGCTAATGGAGCTGCATTTCTAGATGGAACAAACACTAGAGTTTTTGAACAATGGTCATTAAATATGCTTTACAGCTGGCATATTGCAGATCCGGTGAGCCGCAAAGAAGACGACCGTAATAATGCTGTTTATTCAGCTCAAGGGAACAGAAATCCTTTTATAGATCATCCAGAATGGGTTTATACTATTTGGGGAACTTCTTTAAGCAATGCTAGTTTTGATTTTTCTTCAGGAGTTTCTATTTTTCCAAATCCAACGAACAACCACACCATTGCCATTGGAACTACTGCAATAATTGATGATATCCAATTAATAACTGTTAATGGTCAAATAATTCAAGAAATTAGGAAGCCTATTTCTACAAATGCAACCTACTCGTTAGAAAATTTACCTCAAGGATTTTATTTCTTGAAATTATCTTCAAATAACAATTCAATTACTAAAAAGATTAGTGTGAATTAATACCCATCTTATTTTAAATAAAAACTCCGATATAGTAATTTACATCGGAGTTTTTTATTTCCTTCTATTTTGAATTCTAATTGTTCATAGATATCAAAAATTCTTCATTGTTTTTAGTTTTCTTAAAACGATCATTTATAAAATCCATTGCTTCGATTGGGTTCATATCCGAAAGGTATTTTCTCATAATCCACATGCGTTGCAATGTTTTTTCATCTAAAAGCAAGTCATCACGACGCGTACTTGATGAAGTCAAATCAATAGCCGGAAAAATACGTCTGTTAGCAATTTTTCTATCCAATTGCAATTCCATATTTCCAGTTCCTTTGAATTCTTCAAAAATCACTTCGTCCATTTTAGAACCTGTTTCTGTTAATGCGGTAGCAATAATACTTAGAGAACCGCCATTTTCAACATTTCTAGCAGCTCCGAAGAAACGTTTTGGTTTTTGTAAAGCATTAGCATCTACACCACCACTCAATACTTTTCCAGAAGCAGGCTGAACAGTATTATATGCCCTTGCCAAACGGGTAATTGAATCTAATAAGATCACAACATCGTGACCGCATTCTACTAATCGTTTTGCTTTTTCAAGTACAATATTTGCAATTTTAACATGTTCTTGTGGCTCTCTATCAAATGTTGATGCAATAACTTCTCCACGAACACTGCGTTGCATATCGGTAACTTCTTCGGGACGTTCGTCAATCAAAAGAACAATCAAATAAACCTCAGGATGATTCGCAGCAATTGCATTTGCAATGTCTTTCAACAACATGGTTTTACCCGTTTTTGGTTGTGCCACAATCATTCCACGTTGTCCTTTTCCAATTGGAGAGAATAAATCTATGATTCGAGTTGAAATAGTACTTTGTTTTTCAGCCAATCTGAATTTTTCCGATGGAAAAACAGGTGTTAAATGCTCAAATGAAACTCGGTCTCGCACCACTTGTGGGTCGTGACCATTTATTTTTAATATACGAACTAAAGGAAAGAATTTTTCACCCTCTTTTGGAGGACGAACAACTCCTTTAACTGTATCTCCTGTTTTTAAACCAAATAATCTAACTTGAGACGTTGATAAATAAATATCATCAGGAGAAGCCAAATAATTATAATCTGAAGAACGCAAAAAACCATATCCTTCAGACATCATTTCCAATACTCCTTCGCTTTCTATAATTCCATCAAATTCAAAATCTGAATGTCCAAAATTACTTTTCTTTGCTTTAAAATTTGGATTTACATTCCCATTTGGTCCTTGATTTGCATTAGGATTCTGATTTGGGTTTTGTTTTTGATTAGGGTTTTGGTTGGGGTTTTGTTTTTGATTCGGATTTGTAGAATTTTCAACCGATGGATTTTCAGTAACCCAACTTGGCATACTATTATCAATTGGAAGTGAGGTATTTTCTTGAATATTGCTTTCTACAGCTGCTTTTGCTGCAACTTTAGCTTCAAAATCAGCTTTTTTAAACTTAATTACCTTACGTTCTTTTTGCTCAATTTCAATTGGTTCCTTAGAATTTTCATCAGAAATAGTAGCCTGATTATCCTTTTTTTCGGAAACTTCCTTCATTTCTTCCACTGAAATTTCTGCAGGTTCTGAAAATAACGAAATAGGCTCTGATTTTTGAACAATTAGCTTTTTATCAACAGTCATTCTAGCCCTTTTGGGCTTAGCTTCAGTACCGTTATCAACTTGAGAGTTGGAACTATTCGTTGAATTTGATGCTTGAATTTCTAAAATCTGATTGATTAAACTTTCCTTTTTTACACCCGTTGTTTTTGTAATATTTGCTGCTTTCGCAATTTCTTGAAGCTCAGAAAGCTTCATTTCTTTTAGTATAGAAATTTCAAACATAAAATGTTATTTGAATTTAGTTGTTGAGGAATAATGATAAAGAATGTGTGATTTTTGTATAAATGAAATCTCCAAAGGATGAAGCACTTACGCATTTGCTTTGCAATAATACAAATAATATTTAATAATCATAGTGTTTTTTTTAAAATAAAATAATATTTTTGTTTTTTACATTTTAGAATTATGATTCAAAGAATTCAAACCATCTATTTATTAATTGCCTTAGTAATTTCTGGAGTACTTCCGTATGTATTTCCCTTGTGGACTTTGAGTGACGGAAAGGAATTTCACTTTATGAGCGATGCTACTTATACGATTCTTTTTGGTTTAACAACTACTCTGACTTTGGTTAGTATTATGTATTTCAAAAAAAGACAACATCAATTTGTAATTAACAGATTGTCTATCATATTGAATTTAATTTTATTAGGATTATTTGTATATCGTTCGCTAAATTTATCTGGAGAAACTATGGTGGTTTCTGAGAAAGGTATTGGGATGTTTCTTCCAATTGTTGCTATCGTTTTTTTGGCATTAGCCAATAAAGCCATCAAGAAGGATGAAGATCTTGTAAAATCTGCTGATCGTTTGAGATAAACCTATAAACTTAGTTTATTAATGCGAAGAAAAACCTGAACGAAAGTTTGGGTTTTTTTTCGTTTATTATTTTTTAACGGCTAATATCGCAAAGGTTTTACGCAAAGTTCGCAAAGAAAAATCTGTAAATCATTGGCTATTATCTCTATCATCTCTTCGTCTATCATCTTTCATCTAATATATCTTCATCTGTCATCTTTTTTCTTCACCTCTTCCCTATTTCCACAATTTCCAAATCCTTAATTTTATCGCCATCAATCACAAATCGCAACATCGTTCGCATTTGGTGAAAACCACTAATTCCAGCCGCTCCCGGATTCATGTGCAACAAATTATTTTTCTTGTCAAACATAACTTTCAATATATGAGAATGCCCACAAATGAATAATTTCGGAGGATTTGTAGCCATTTCAACTTTCAAATTTTGATTGTATTTCCCCGGATAACCGCCAATATGCGTAATCCAAACATCCACACCTTCACACATAAATCGGTTGTGCAAAGGAAATTCCATTCGGGCTTTATCATCGTCAATATTCCCAAAAACACAACGCAACGGCTTCAATTTTTTGATGGAATCCGTAACAACCAAATCTCCAATATCGCCCGCATGCCAAACCTCATCGGCAAGATGAACGTATTTCAAAATCGTTACATCAATGTGACTGTGCGTATCAGAAAGCAAAAGTATTTTTTTCAAAATTGTTTTTTTTGGAGCTATTTCCAGCTTTCCGCTTCAATCCACGCAAAAAAGCGTGGGATTTCCGCTGCAATCTGGGCTAGGATTTTGTGGTAAAATTAAACATTCCAATTCCAATTAAAAAATCAAATTCAACCTTTGTACCTTTAACTATTTGCTTCCAATTCAAATTAACATTTTGTTACAAAATCAAATTAAAAAAATCCTACTTTAATAAGTATCTTTGCAACTTTGAAAACCATCAAACTTTGCGCTACTTCATAAAATTGGCATACAACGGAACTAATTACCACGGTTGGCAAATTCAACCGAATGCTTCGTCTGTACAAGAAACTTTGAACACCGCACTTTCTGTAATTTTGAATTCTGATATTAGTATAATGGGAGCCGGGCGAACAGACACTGGCGTTCATGCTAAAGAAATGTTTGCTCATTTTGATTACGAACCTAAATTTGAAACAGAATTTATCGTTCATAAACTCAATTCCTATCTTCCAAAAGACATCGTGATTTTTGAAATTTTTGCTGTTTCTGATGAAGCGCATGCCCGTTTTGACGCAAAAAAAAGAAGCTATCAATATTACATTTCCACCTATAAAGATGCTTTTTCACAAGATGGGAGTTGGTATTACCACCAAAATTTAGATATCGATTTGATGAATCAAGCAGCACAATTGCTATTAAATCACAACGATTTTCAATGTTTTTCAAAGGTAAATACCGATGTAAATACATTCAATTGTACTATTTCTGAAGCCTATTGGATCCAAGAAAACAACCAATTAATTTTTACCATTTCCGCCGATCGCTTTCTTCGGAATATGGTTCGCGCAATTGTGGGAACGCTCGTAAATATTGGTTTACACAAAATATCATTATCCGATTTTAATACCATTATAGAAAATAAAAATAGAAACGAAGCAGGATTTTCCGTTCCAGCACAAGGTTTATATCTCACAAAAATAGAATATGATTATGTATAACGGAATAGCAACTTGCCTAATCGCAGTAACAAAAATATGAAAGCTACCGCATTCGATACTACCGTTTTCAAACGGATTTTAGAATATGCCAAACCTTATAAAATGAGGTTCAACGGCGTAATTCTATTTGCAATATTTTTATCGATATTTGCTGCTTTACGCCCGTATCTATTGAAACTAACCGTTGACGACTACATAAAAACCCACGATAAAAATGGACTTTTATGGTATGTGACTTTAATGGGAATTATCCTTATTCTTGAAGTACTATCCAACTTTTTCTTCGTGTATTGGGCGAATTGGTTGGGACAAGACATCGTGAAAGACGTACGTGTGAAACTCTTCAAACACATGCTAAGTTTCCGAATGAAATATTATGACACAGCGCCTGTTGGTCAATTAATTACGCGTTCGGTTTCGGATATGGAATCTATCGCTAAAATTTTTAGTCAAGGTCTTTTTATGATTGGTAGCGATTTACTGAAAATGGTAGTAATTCTTGGCTTTATGCTCAAAGAAAACTGGCGATTAACTTGTATCGTTTTTGTAGCAATGCCCATTTTGGTCTATATCACCAGAATATTTCAACGAAAAATGCAAGTTTCCTTTGAAGAAGTTCGAAACCAAATTGCCAACTTAAATACGTTTGTGCAAGAACGTGTTACGGGAATGAAAATCGTGCAACTTTTTAATCGAGAAGATACCGAGTTTGAAAAATTCAATGACATCAATGCCAAACACAAAAAAGCGTGGATAAAAACCATACTTTACAACTCTATCTTTTTCCCAATTGCAGATATTATTTCCTCTTTTACGCTCGGTTTCATTGTGCTTTATGGAGGTTTTAGGATATTAGATGGCGACAACTCAACCTCTTTTGGAGATATATTTTCATATACCATGTACATTGGAATGCTATTCAATCCTTTGCGTCAAATTGCAGATAAATTCAACGAAATGCAAATGGGAATGATTTCTGCCAACCGTGTTTTTGAAATTTTAGATACCAAAGAACACATCCAAGACATTGGAACAATTGAAGCCCCAATTTTTGAAGGCGAAATTGAATTCAAAGACGTGCGTTTCAGTTATATTGAAAATGAAGAAGTCATAAAAGGAATTAATTTAAAAGTCAAATCGGGTCAAACCATCGCTATTGTTGGTGCTACAGGTGCAGGAAAATCAACGATTATCAACCTACTAAATCGGTTTTACGAAATCAATAGCGGAACTATTTTTGTTGACAATCAAAACATTCACGACTATACTTTGAATTCCCTTCGAAAACAAATCGCAGTCGTTTTGCAAGACGTTTTCCTATTTGCAGACACCATTCTGAACAACATTACACTCAATAATCCTGATATTTCAAGAGAACAAGTAGTGGCAGCAGCCAAAAAAATTGGAGTGCACGATTTTATTATGAGTTTGCCCGAAGGCTACGATTATAATGTGAAAGAGCGAGGCATAATGCTATCTTCGGGACAACGCCAATTGATTGCGTTTTTACGAGCGTATGTCAGTAATCCGAGTATCTTGATTTTGGACGAAGCCACTTCATCAATCGATATGTATTCTGAAGAATTAATACAACGTGCCACCGAAACCATCACAACGGGACGAACTTCAATTATCATCGCACACCGATTGGCAACCATCATCAACGCCGATAAAATTGTAGTTATGGATCAAGGAATTATTGTAGAACAAGGAACGCACCAAGAATTATTGAGTCAAAAAACAGGGTTTTACAAGAATTTATACGATTCTCAGTTTATATTAAATACATAAATATTGATTTGTACAATAAGCAATAACTAATTGTACTTTTGCTATTATCAAATAAAAAAAAATTCTTAAATTCGCATCAGAATTTTAACATAGAAATACACTAAAATGATACGAGCTTTTGCGACTGCATTTTTACAACTAAAAAAATAAACACATAAAAAAATGAAATACGATATTATAGTTTTAGGAAGTGGTCCTGGTGGATATGTAACCGCAATTAGAGCCTCACAATTAGGGTTCAAAGTAGCTGTTATCGAAAAAGAAAACTTAGGTGGTGTATGTTTAAATTGGGGTTGTATTCCAACGAAAGCATTACTAAAATCAGCACAAGTTTTTGATTACCTGAAGCACGCTTCCGATTATGGTTTGACTGTTTCATCATTTGATAAAGATTTCACCGCCGTTGTAGGACGTAGCCGAGGAATTGCTGACGGAATGAGCAAAGGTGTTCAATTCCTAATGAAAAAAAATAAAATTGATGTGATTGATGGTTTTGGAAAAATGAAACCTGGGAAAAAAGTTGCCGTTACAGCAGCCGATGGAAAAGTAACCGATTATGATGCCGATCATATCATTATTGCAACAGGAGCGCGCTCTCGCGAATTGCCAAACTTGCCACAAGACGGTGTAAAAGTAATTGGATACCGACTAGCAATGACATTAGAAAAACAACCAAAATCAATGATTGTGGTAGGTTCTGGAGCTATTGGAGTTGAATTTGCACACTTTTATAACGCAATGGGAACAGATGTAACCATCGTTGAATTCCTTCCAAATATTGTTCCTTTAGAAGACGAAGACATTTCTAAACAAATGGAACGTTCGATGAAAAAAGCGGGCGTAAAAATTATGACCAATTCCTCCGTAGAAAGAATTGACACTTCAGGAGCTGGCGTAAAAGCGTATGTGAAAACCGCAAAAGGAGAAGAAATTCTTGAAGCCGACATCTTACTTTCAGCTGTGGGAATCAAAACCAACCTTGAAAACATTGGATTAGAAGAAGTTGGAATTGCAACCGACAGAGATAAAATTTTGGTAAACGATTTCTACCAAACCAACATTCCTGGCTATTACGCTATTGGCGATATCGTTCCAGGCCCAGCATTGGCGCACGTTGCATCTGCCGAAGGAATTACTTGCGTAGAAAAAATCGCAGGATTGCATGTCGATCCTATCGATTACGGAAATATCCCAGGTTGTACGTATGCAAGTCCAGAAATTGCTTCCGTAGGATTAACCGAAAAACAAGCAATTGAAAAAGGATACGAAATAAAAGTGGGTAAATTCCCATTCACCGCATCAGGAAAAGCAAAAGCTTCGGGAACACCAGATGGATTTGTAAAAGTAATTTTCGATGCCAAATATGGCGAATGGTTGGGCTGCCACATGATTGGCGCAGGCGTTACCGATATGATTGCCGAGGCAGTTGTAGCCCGTAAATTGGAAACTACAGGACACGAAATTCTAAAATCCATTCACCCACACCCAACTATGAGCGAAGCAGTTATGGAAGCCGTAGCCGAAGCTTATGGCGAAGTAATTCACTTGTAATACTCGAAATAAATTTCAATATCAATCCGTTTTGTGAAAGCAAAGCGGATTTTTTAAATACTATTTTCTATGAATTCCACCTTTGAACTTTGGAAACTTTTTGTACCCGTCTAAAAAACCTATCTTTGCAGCAAATTTACATTTTATGACTACTTTCGAGCAATTCAATCTTCCAAAATCGGTTCAAAAAGCAATTGACGATTTAGGATTCGTGACGCCTACTCCAATTCAGGAAAAATCTTTTTCTGTGATTATGTCAGGGCGCGATATGATGGGGATTGCGCAAACGGGTACGGGGAAAACTTTTGCGTATTTGTTTCCTTTATTGAAATTATACAAATTTACTCCAACCGATACTCCGAAAATTGTAATCCTAGTTCCTACGCGGGAATTGGTGGTGCAGGTTGTGGAAGAAGTGGAAAAATTAACGAAATATATGTCGGTGCGAACCATCGGGATTTTTGGTGGTGTGAATATCAACACGCAAAAAAAATCGGTGTACCAAGGAATTGATATTTTGGTGGGAACACCTGGACGAGTAATGGATTTGGCTTTGGACAGCGTAATCCGTTTTGACGATACACAAAAATTAGTTATTGATGAATTTGACGAAATGTTGAATTTGGGTTTCCGAGTTCAATTGACTTCAATTTTGGCAATGATGACGAGAAATAAACGTCAAAACATTCTTTTTTCGGCTACAATGACCGACGAAGTGGATGCGATTTTGAATGACTTTTTTGATTTTCCTGAAGAAGTTACGCTTGCTGCATCGGGAACTCCGTTAGAAAACATCAAACAAATTTCTTACGACGTTCCGAATTTTAACACGAAAGTAAACCTATTAATTCATTTGCTTGAAACCGATGAATCAATGGAACGCATCTTGGTTTTTGTGAACAATAAGAAGATTTCGGATATGCTTCACGAGCGAATTGAGGAACATTTTGACGGACAATTTGGGGTTATTCACTCGAATAAATCTCAGAATTATCGTTTGAGTACGATGGCTTCATTTCAAGAAGGAAATTTGAGAGGAATTATTACCACCGATATTATGGCGAGAGGTTTGGATATTTCCAATATTTCGCACGTTGTGAACTTTGAAGCGCCCGAAATGCCTGAATTATATATGCACCGAATTGGTAGAACGGGTCGTGCCGATGCTACGGGAACCGCCATTAGTTTTATTACGCCACGGGAAGAAGATTTCAAAAATGAAGTGGAAGAATTGATGGGACAAGTGCTTGAAATAGTTGAATTTCCTGAAGTTGTAGAAATTTCATCTAAATTAATTGAGCCTGAAAAAGACAAACAACCGATTAAGTTTTTGCTTAAAAAACCAAAATTAGACGGTGACGGTGCTTTTCATGAAAAATCAAAAAAGAATAAAAAAGTAAATCTTGGAGGACCATCAAAAACCAAAAAGAAAGTTTCGGGTTCTGTGAATAGAAATATGCTTAAAACGAGAGATAAAAAACGAAAAGACAAGAAATAATTCTTGATTGATACTTGATAATTGATAATTGATTGCTATTTTTGACAAACGCTAATTAGAATGCAATTTAAACATCCAGAAATACTCTATTTCCTCATATTACTGGTAATTCCAATCCTGGTTCATTTGTTCCAATTAAGACGTTTCAAAAAAGAATATTTTACGAATGTTCGCTTCCTTAAAGAGCTTTCAATTCAAACTCGGAAGAGTTCAAAAATCAAAAAATGGTTCCTTTTAATTACGCGAATGTTGTTGTTGGCAGCAATAATCATAGCCTTTGCACAACCATTTTTTCAAGCCAAAGACAAGAAAAATGCTACCAATGAAATGTATATTGTTTTAGACAATTCGTTTTCAATGCAAGCAAAAGGTAAAAAAGGCGAACTTTTGAAACGTGCCGTTCAGGAATTATTAGAAAACACTCCAGAAAAACAGACTTTTTCATTGATTACCAATTCGGAAACGTTTTGGAATACTGATATAAAATCGATTCAAAAAGAAGTTCAAAATCTTACCTATAGCGCTTTGCCATTTCAACTTGAAAGCGCTATGGCAAAAATAAAATCTCGCAAAACGCCGTTCAACAAAGACGTAATTATTATTACAGATGCTGTTGGATTGAAACAAAAACAATTGAAAAGCATCGATTCCAATTTTAATACGTATTTTATAAATCCTGAAGCGGAACAGAAAAATAATATTTCAATTGACAGTGTTTTTATCCAGCAAAACTTAAATGATTTTTATGAAATTGGCGTAAAATTGAATTCCTACGGCGAACAAAAAAATGCTATTCCAATTGCTTTGTACAATGAAAATAAGCTGATTGCTAAAACCTTAGTGAAATTTGAAACCCAAGAAAATACTATCAATTTTACCATTCCTAAAAAGGATTTTAACGGTTATGTTTCTATATATGACGCCAGTTTATCGTATGATAATACGTTCTATTTCAGCATTTCAAAACCAGAGAAAACCAATGTAATTAGTATTGGAAAATCAGAAAAAAACAGCTTCCTAACACGGATTTATACCGTTTCGGAATTCAATTATTCCAATTCAACAATTGAAACTTTGGATTACAATGCCATTGAAAAGCAAGATGTAATTGTGTTGAACGAAGTAGAGAAAATCCCGCAAGCTTTGGAAACCAACCTAAAATCATTTGTTGAAAAAGGCGGTAATTTGGTTGTAATTCCTTCCAATGAAAATGCAACTTCTGATTTGAATCGCTTTTTGGGATTTTTCGGAAAAATCCAATTTGGAGCTTTGCAAAACACCAATAAATTAATTACGAAAATTGCCTTTCAACATCCATTGTTCCAATCGGTATTTGAGAAAAAAATAGTCAATTTTCAGTATCCAAATACGAAACAGTCTTTTGAAATAACAAGTCCAAATCCTCCCATATTGAGTTTTGAAGATCAGAGTGTATTTTTAACCGCTTTGCAAAACCAAATTTCAGCTGTTTATGTATTTTCGGCGCCTTTAAACAAAGTAAATTCTAATTTTCAGAATTCACCATTGATTGTTCCGATATTCTATAATATGGCGCAAAACGCACAGAAAACAGGCGTAAATGCGATAACAATTGGTGAAAACCAACCGTTTTTAGTGGCTACCAATTTATCAAAAGACGAAATTATAAATGTGAAAAATACATCCGAGAAATTCATTCCAATTCAACAAATCTTGAATAACAAAGTCAAACTTTTATTCAACGATTATCCAACTGTTGCAGGGAATTTTGGAGTTTACAAACAAGATGATTTCATACGAAATATCAGTTTTAACTACAATCGATCTGAAGGAAATCTAGCTTTAGCCAATAGCAATTTATTATCCGATTATAAAGTCGTAAACTCGGTTGATATTGTATTTAACAGCTTACTTTCAGACCGAAGTAATAATGAAATTTGGAAATTGTTTGTTCTATTAACCCTATTATTTTTAGCTTTAGAAATAGTAATTCAAAAATTTGTAAAATGAAACTAATCATCCGAGAAGCGAGAATTATTGACTCAAAAAGTCCTTTTCACAACCAAATTGTGGATGTGAAAATTAATGAAAGAACTATTGAAAAAATTGGAACTAATCTTCCTCAAGAAATTGGTTTTGAAGAAATACAACTTGAAAACCTTCATCTTTCTGAAGGCTGGTTTGACAGTAGTGTTTCGCTTGGAGAACCAGGTTATGAAGACCGAGAAACCATTGCTAACGGACTTAATGTTGCAGCAAAAAGTGGTTTTACTGCAATTGCTTTGCAACCCAATTCCTACCCAATTATTGACAATCAATCTCAAATCAATTTCGTGAGAAATAAAGCCAATGGATTTGCAACAGAATTATTTCCAATTGGCGCCTTCACAAAAGAAAGCGAAGGAAAAGATATGGCGGAATTATTCGATATGAAAAATGCGGGAGCAGTTGCTTTTGGGGATTACAATAAAAATACTGACAATGCCAATCTGCTGAAAATAGGATTGCAATATGTTCAAGATTTTGACGGATTGCTACTTGCTTTTTGCCAAGATGCAACCATAAAAGGAAATGGAGTTGCGAATGAAGGCGTTGTTTCTACGAGATTAGGATTGAAAGGAATTCCAAATTTAGCCGATGAACTTCAAATGTCAAGAAACCTGTTTTTATTAGAATATACAGGTGGAAAAATACACATTCCAACAATTTCAACAGCAAAATCGGTTGAATTAATTAAAAATGCAAAAGCCAAAGGATTGAAAGTTACTTGTAGTGTTACCGTCCATAATTTGGTTTTAACCGATGAAAAATTAGATGGTTTTGACACCCGATATAAAGTTTCACCGCCTTTGAGAACCGAAGCAGACCGAAAAGCTTTATTGGCAGGAATTTTAGACAATACCATCGATATGATTACTTCAGATCATAATCCGATAGATATTGAACATAAAAAAATGGAATTTGATGGAGCCAAAAATGGGACAATCGGTTTAGAAACTGCTTTTGGAGCGTTGACGACAGTGCTGCATTTTGAAAAAGTAATTGAAAAATTAACCGCTGGAAAAAGTACATTTAGCATTGAAAACGCAACAATAAAAGAAGGTTCAATCGCAAATATTACACTTTTTAATCCAAAGGAAACTTGGACTTTCAACAAAGAAAATATTTTATCAAAATCGAAAAATTCTGCTTTTATTGGAATTGAAATGAAAGGGAAAGTTTACGGAATTTACAATCAAGGACAATTAGTTTTAGCTTAATAATAGTATGGAAAACTCAGTAGAAGAAGGGAAAATAGCCGCTATAACAAGTTACGTATTAGTAGTTGGCGTTTTTATAGCAATGTCGATGAACAGTGAAAATAAAAATTCATTTGCATCGTTTCACATTCGTCAAGCATTAGGAATTTCATTGACTTTTATTTCTTTGGGATTAATAATTTGTAATTTTGACAGCCTTATGATTTCAGCGCCAATGTGGATTTCTGTTTCTGTTTTATGGAGTTATGGGATTTTCAGCGCCATAAATGGAACTACAAAACCAATACCTTTATTGGGTAATTATTTTCAAAAATGGTTTAAAAGCATCTCATAAATATGGAATTATCATTAGTTTATCAAATTCGAGAACCAAAAATAAAAGCTGACAAAAACCCATTATTGTTGCTATTACACGGTTACGGAAGCAATGAAGCCGATTTATTTTCGTTTGCTGCAGAACTTCCTGACGAATATTATGTGGTTTCGGCACGAGCACCTTATGATTTGCAATATGGAAGTTATGCGTGGTACGCCATCAACTTTGATGCCGATCAGAATAAATTTTCAGACCACGACCAAGCAGTAATTTCAAGAGATTTAGTATTGAATTTTATTGATGAATTGATTGCTAATTATCCAATTGACGCATCCAATATAACGTTAATTGGCTTTAGTCAAGGTTCTATTTTGAGTTATTCAATTGCACTTTCTTATCCTGAAAAAGTTCAAAAAGTAGCTGCTATGAGCGGTTATTTAAACTTAGATATAATTAAAGAAAACTATCAAAATAATGATTTTAGCAACTTGAAAATATTTGCTTACCACGGAACGGTTGATCAAGTAATTCCTGTGGATTGGGCACGAAAAGCACCCGCTATTTTAGAAAGTTTAGGAATAAAAACTACCTATAAAGAATACCCAATTGGTCATGGAGTTTCCCCACAAAGTTTTTATGATTTGAAAAACTGGTTGTTAGAAAAATAAACTGCCTCGGGGCAGAGCCCCAGAGGTATTAGTGAAATAACGGCCACAGATTCACAGATTTTCAAAAATCTTTTTTAATCTGTGAATCTGTGGCAAAAAAA